>JAKFDH010000141.1:0-114017 GCA_036676245.1 Massilia sp.
CGGGTGGCCAGGGTGGCGCGCTGCAGTTCGGCGGAATAGCGCGAGGCCCGCTCCAGCGTTTCGGTCAGGGTCGCCATCAGGGTCGCGGCAGGACCTTCGAACTTGAATTGCAGCAGGCGCTCGAGCAGCACGGCGGCCTGGTTGGCGGCCTGCACCGATTCGCCCGCCACTTCCAGCAGCGCGTCGAGCTTGACCGCGTCGACCCGGATCGAGTCTTCCTTGGCCGGCGCCGAGGCGGCGCGAAATTCCTGGACCTTTTCTTCGCGCCGGTCGGCGCCGTCGGCGGCCGGCTCGGCCACGGCACCAAGCGGCGCTGCGGGCGGCGCCGCCAGCGGCGCATTGGCCGGGGTATAGGTTCCGGGCGGCACCACCGCCATGAACATCGCTTCCCAGTCGAGGCCATCAACGCCGGGCGCGGTAAGCGCCACGGGCGCCGCCGGCGCGGCTGCGGCCACGGCCACCGGCGCCGGGGCAGCTGCGGCAGGCTTGGGCGCGGGCGCATCGCCCTTGCCTTCGATGGCGTTGACCAGGATGCGCTCGAGCGAATCGGGCATCGAGGCCAGCTGCTCGGGCAAGGCGCCGTTGGACAGGTCGGTGAGCTGGTCGGCCACGAAGCCCGATGCCTGCAGCGCCGCCTCGATCGCGATCGGCGTCACCGGCGCGGCGCCGGTGCGCAGGGCGTCGAACAGGTTCTCGGTCAGGTGGCAGGCCGCCACCAGCGCCGGCAGGTTCATGAAGCCGGCGCCGCCCTTGATCGTGTGGAAGGAGCGGAACACCGCGTTCAGCGTTTCCTTGTTATTCGGATCGCGTTCCAGACGCAGCAGGTGTTCTTCTACATTGACTGCAAGATCCATCGCCTCGACGACGAAATCCTTGAGCATATCGTCCATTAGAATCCCAGGTCGGCAAGAAGATCGTCAACATTGTCCTGGTCGAGCGCGACAGCCGGCATCGACGGTCCCGACATGATTTCAACTTTGGCCGCGAGCTTTTCACGCACCGCCGGCGGCGCGTTATCGCGCAGCAGCTCGGCCAGCTCGTGTTCGACGGTCTTGGTGATGATGACGACTTTCTTGATCAGCTGGCCGGTGATGTCCTGGAAATCCTGGGCCATCATGATGTCGAGCAGGCGCGCCTTCTCGGCTTCGGTGGCTTCGGCCACGGTCTGGGCGAACTGGCGCGAATCGCCGGCCAGCGCCTTGAACTGTTCGATCGAGAGCTTGCCCTCGAACAGCTCGCCCCAGCGGATGTCCATTTCCTTGGCCTTCTTCGACAGCATGTCCTGGGCCGGCATGCCATCGTCGAGGGTGTTGAGCACCTTGTTGGCCGCCTGTTCGGTCAGGCTGGCCACGTATTCGAGGCGGTCCTGGGCGTCGACGATCTGGGTCGATGCCTCGGTCAGCGCCTTGTCGTAGCCGAGTTCGCGCAGCGAATCGTGCAACAGGCGCACGATGCCGCCGAGGCGTTCGAACATCGGATTGTCGTGTTCGCCGCCGTCGGCGGGCGCCGCCGGGGCTGCCGGGGCCGGCACTGCGGCCAAGGGCGCGGCGGCGGCAGGGCGCTCGGCGGCGACCTGGTCGAACAGCGCTTCCATGTCGTCGACCGGGGCCGCCGCGGCGGGCGCGGGGGCAGCTGCTGGCGCCGGCGTACTGGCCCGCTGGGCGGACACTTCATCGAATAGGGCGTCGAAATCATCAGCGGCGTCGGTCATATCCCTGCTTCTCCATAATGTAAAAGTGCGCAATCAAACTTTGCAAAATCTTGTCGGTGCTTTGCGAGGTCTTGGCAGAGCATGATGCGAGGCAACAACGCCGCGTTTATGCGAGTGTAGCAGCGCGACGCGGCATCGGTAAATCACTGTAGTCCGCCAGCCTGCAATTGGTGTGCGAAACTTGTGCCAACGACAATCAAAAGACCGGCCGGACTGGCCATTTTCGCCGCCAAGTGTTGTATTTTGTAATCTTACCATCGGAACCGGCGACAAAAACATCCTTTAGAGCAATATTCTCGATCGTGCGACGGGGCCGCACGTTTCCCTGTTTTTTAAGCATAGTTTGAGCCGGATCAAGGGTTTGCGTTCTTACAATACACGGAAGGCGGACTACAATAGAGAATGAACTTGGTGTAAGGAGAACCCTCATGTACCGGAAAATTCTGATCACCACCGACGGCTCGGCCGTCTCCAAGCATACGGCCTGTGCCGGCGTCAGCTTCGCACAGCAAATGGGGGCCGAGGTGCTGGCCCTGTTCGTGGCGCCGGCCTACCAGTATCCCGTGTATGTCGAGATCGTGCCCCCCGCCTACCCGAGCGAGGATGAATACATCGCCCGGATGCAGCAGATCGGCCAGGAACACCTCGCATCCGTGCTCAGCAAGGCGCGCGAGCTGGGGCTGGCGGCAAGCGGCGTGGTCGCTTTCGCCGACGCGACGGCCCAGAAGATCGTCGACGTGGCCGAGGAACAGGCTTGCGACCTGATCTTCATGGGCTCGCATGGGCGCAGCGGCTGGGGCCAGTTGCTCCTCGGCAGCGTTACCAACAAGGTGCTGTCGCACACCAGCAAACCGGTGCTGGTCCACAGGCTCATCAAGGAACCCGAAACTTAATCCATATCAACATTGCGCTATTTGCAATTTGGCTTTACCCTAAGCATGGTTTTAAGCAAGAATTTTCAGCACTTTTTAAGCGCTGGTCGACACGGCCGGCCCATCACTTCCAACACGACGCCCCTATGATCCGAATTGTCATCGCCGACGACCATACCATCATGCGCGAAGGTCTGAAACGTATCCTCGACGGCGCGCTCGATATCGACATCGTGGGCGAAGCCATCAACGGATTCGAGGTGCTGTCGCATGTGCGCCAGGGCGGGTTCGACCTGCTGCTGCTGGACTTGTCGATGCCCGGGCGCAGCGGCGTCGACCTGATCCGCCAGATCCGCAGCGAGGCGCCCAAGCTGGCGATCCTGATCCTGACCATGCACGAGGAAGAGCAATACGCGGTGCGCGCGATCCGCGCCGGCGCCCAGGGCTACCTGACCAAGGAAAGCGCGGGCACCCAACTGGTCGGCGCGATCCGCAAGGTGGCGTCCGGCCGGCCCTACATCAGCACCGAAGTGGCGGAACAGCTCGCGCTGAACATCATGACGCCGAATGAACAGCTGCTGCACAAGCAATTGTCGGACCGCGAATTCGAAGTATTTTCATCGCTGGTGAGCGGCAAGTCGATCACCGAAATCGCCAACAGCCTGCATTTGAGCGTGAAAACTGTCAGTACCCACAAAACGCGCATCATGCAAAAAATGGGGATGAGTTCGCTTTCCGAAATGGTGCAGTACGCCGTGGCGCACCGCCTGCTGTCGCCATTCAAGACTTGAACGGGCCGAAAAGTTTTAGACACCAAAGCCACAGTTTCGTGCCAATCCAAGTCAATGCCGGGGCAGCTGCAGGCCGGAAAACACGGCGCGACGGCGATCCACATTTCCCACTTCTCCCTCTGGCGACACCCTACCCGTTAGGATTCGTCCTACGTTTCTGCGCCCTATCCTACTGGTAGATTCAGCGTTCGCTGATATCAATGCCGGACTCGTGTTGGCATACTAAATCCAGCGATTCGGCTTTCCTGCGGTTTATTTTAGATGCGCGTAGGACAGTCCAGCCGTGCTGTCCACATCACTTTTGAAGCACCGGTCCAGGCAAGCACAGATCGTTGTTCCCTGTGTGATCGCCACAGCCTGAAACTCTTAGTTCCTTCACCTGGAGATGAGCATGCTGTCTACGCAACCATCAGAACCACGTCCCACCACCACGTCGACCATGCATTCCTCGCCGATGGAAGCAGGCCGTCAACGCCAGGGCCGGCTATGGTCCAACCTGAAGGAAGTCTGCGACCTGCTTCACATTACCGCCGCGGTCTCCGTCAACTCCGAAGAACTGCTGTTCCAGCACGTGCAGTTCAAGACCGGCCAGCGCGTCCACACGATCGGCCAGGCCTTCGATACCCTCTACATCGTCAACTCGGGCTTCCTCAAGACCGTGCTGATCGACGAATTCGGCAACGAGCAGGTGCTCAGCTTCCCGATGAAGGGCGACATGCTCGGCGTCGACGGCATCCACACCCGCCACTACGCCTCGGAGGCGGTCGCGCTGTCCGACTGCGACCTGATCCTGCTGCCTTTCAAGAAGCTGACCGCGCTCGGCCGCGTCCACCTCGAGCTCGAGAACGTCATGTACGGCGTCATGAGCCGCGAACTGGTGCGCGAGCAAGCCATGATCGGCATGCTCGGCGCCCTGTCGGCCGAGGCGCGCGTGGCGCGCTTCCTGGTGTCGCTGGCCGACCGCTTCGCCGCGATGGGCTACTCGAGCAAACTGTTCAACCTGCGCATGACGCGCCACGAAATCGGCAGCTACCTCGGCCTCACGCTCGAGACGGTCAGCCGCACCTTGTCCGCCTTCAACGAGATCGGGCTGATCACCGTCGACCAGCGCACCATCGGCATCAAGGATGCCGAGGCGCTCAAGACCTTGCGCCGGCTGCCGCCATCGCGCTCGCGCGCCAAGCAGGCCAGCGCCAAGCAGAAGGCCGAGATCGATCCGCCGGGCGACGACCAGGTCCTGGCGACGACGATCTGAGCCGGCCCTGGAACGACAAAAGCGCCCGCGGGGCGCTTTTGTTTTCGGGCCAGGCACGATCAGGACTGATCGCGCGTCAGCACGCCGTCATTGACCTTGACCTTTTCCCCCACGCGCAGGCCCGGATCGTTTTCATAGACCACGGTCTGGCTGCCGCCGTTCGGGAAACGCACCAGCACTTCGTAGTGCTGGGTCTTGCGGGCATTGCGCTCGATGTTGCGGCCCACGTAGGCGCCGCCCAGCGCACCGGCGACCTGCGCCGCGGTACGGCCGCTGCCGCCGCCGACCTGGCTGCCCAGCACGGCACCGGCGATGCCGCCGCCGATGGTGCCGAGGTAATTGCCGTCACCGCTCACCTCGACGACATTGATCGCCTCCACCGTGGCGCAGTTGGTGCAATAGCGCACGATGCGGGCCGCCGGCGCCGCGGCCACCAGCAGCGGCTTGTTCAGCACGGCCGTGGCGACATGGTTGTCGTAGCGCATATTCGCCGTCACCGCCGCATTGCTGGTGATGCGGTCGGCGCGGCGGATGGTGTAGGCGCCGGTGTACTCGCCCGGCCGCACTTCCGGCAGGAAGAACACGCCGCGCGCACCGGCGATCGCCATTTCCACCTTGGCGCCCGGGGTGCCGATCACGGTGAAGATCAGCTCGTTGCCGGGGCGCAGCGAGTCATCGCCCACCACATCGAAGCGCTCGATGCGCGGCAAGGCGTTGGCCGCCATGCGTTCGGCGCGGCGCTGGTAGTTCGGTCCGCGCACCAGCGATTCGCTCAGCACATCGCTGGCGATCTGGTTGCCGACTCGCAGGTTGGCCGTGACACGGCTGTTCGGCGTGATCCTGTCGCGCGAGCCGATCGTGTAGGTGCCCTGGTACTGGCCCGGATCGGTTTCGGTCAGGGTCAGGTTGCGGTTGGCGCCGGCGATGAAGATCGTCGCGCGCCCGCCCGGCGTGCCGTACAGGTCGAAACTCAGTTCGGCGCCGGGGCGCAGGCGGCGCACCGCGTCGACATTGAAGCCGTCGATGCGGGCGTTGTACTGGCTGACCGTGGTTTGCGCCTGCACGGGCGCGGTGGCGAGCGTCATGGAAAAAAGCGGAAGCAATGCCATCAGCCCGGCGAGTAGTTTTTGTGAGGCGTTCACGATGGTCTCCTTGGGTTGTTGTGGATCCCAAGGTACGCCGGGCTCAACAGCACGTCTGTGTGTTATCGAACGTAGTGCTTGGCCCCTGCCGAGCTGACATCGATCGCATCGCCGGCCGCGGCGCCGAGCCAGGGTCGTAACTAGTCATACCCCAGTGTAAGGCGCACGCCTGAGCTGCACCATAGGACGCAAGCTCCATCTGGCGCAGGAGCGGCCGTCAGCCCCGCCCGCGGCGCGGCGGAGGCCCGGACGGCGTCTTGTCCTACATGCGGGAGGACGTTTTGCCGATAGTTTCCTACTAGAACATTGACTATGATGAAGTCATCGAATCGCCGCACGCCAACAAGAAAGGGAGGACACCATGATGCGCCTATTTCCCCTGACCTGGGCTGCCCTGCACATCGGCCTCGCCAGCGCCGCGACCTACCTGCTGTGCTCGACCGACGTCCTCCACAACGGCATGTTCCTGCTGTTCCACTGACCTGCCCGGAACACTGACTATCTCGACGCCGCGATCACCTGCGAAGCCGCGTTGACGACGGCCGCGATGCGGCCGACGTCGCGCAGCTGGGTCGACGACATGCCTTCCTTCTGCAGCAATTCGAAGTGCGACTTCACGCAGAAGTGGCATTTGCCGATGATCGACGCCGACAGCGCGAACATTTCGAAGCGGCGCTTGTCGAGGCCGCCGTTGGTCGCGTAGGCATTCATGCGCAGTTGCGCCGGCTGGGTCTTCAGGTCGTCGTCGCCGGCCATTTCCACGTAGGGATACCAGACATTGTTCATGCCCATCAAGGCCGACGCCGTCAGCGCGGCATTGCTTTCCTGCTCGCTCAGCACGCCGCTGGCCAGGATCGCGTCGATGATCGGGCGGCTCTTGGCGGCAAAGGCGGCGGCCAGCGCCACGCCGACAGCATCGTTGCCTTCCAGGCTGGAGCGGGCGATCGTGCCATCGATATTCAAGCGAATATCCTTGGCATAGTCGGGAATCATTTCTTTAATCGAGTTCAGGAATTCCATTGTCAAATCCTATTAAGTCGAGGTTTAAAAACCCGCCGAAGCGGGTTTGAAGAATCAGCTCAATTACAGCGTTGCGCCGCCAACCGAGCGGTTGCAAGGGCACAGTTCGTCCGTTTGCAGGCCGTCCAGGATGCGCAGGATTTCGGTCGGGTTGCGGCCGACGTTCAGGTTGTTGACCGAGACGTGCTGGATGACATTGTCCGGATCGACGATGAAGGTCGCGCGCAGGGCCACGCCAGCCGAAGGATCGCGCACGCCGAGCATGTCGACCAGGGAGCCGGTGGCATCGCCGAAGGCGTAGTGGTTCAGCTTGTCGAGGTCCTTGTGTTCACGGCGCCATGCCAGTTTGCAGAACTCGTTGTCGGTCGAACCGCCCATCAGGACAGCGTCGCGGTCCTTCAGGTCGTTGTTCAGTTTCGCGAATTCGACGATTTCGGTCGGGCAGACGAAGGTGAAGTCTTTCGGGTAGAAGTAGATCACTTTCCACTTGCCCGGGAACGAAGCTTCGGTGATGGTTTCGAAGGCGGAAACGCCGTTTTCTTCGTGGTGGTTGAAGCCAGGCTTGGCAGCTGGAACGCTAAACGCGCCTAATTTTTCGCCTACAGTTTTCATTCGTATCATCCTTGCAAAGTTACGGGAAGGTTAAAACCAGTGCGTAGTATAGGGCTATTGAAATTAGAATTGAAATAGTATTTTTCTAACGAGCTCATAGCTAGCGACAACCGGGGACAGACCTCAATTTCCTGCTATAGGAAAGTCGGAAGTCGCGTTCAAACTGCGCAGTAAAATCGCCGAACACCAGTTGGCGCTGCGCTTACTGAGGTCAATCCCATAGTCAGGCCGACACTTAATTGAGGTCTGACCCCGATTAGGCAGGACGAAAAAAACCGCCGGCTTGTGGCCGGCGGCTTTCACGGGAGCGCAAGCTTACTTGGTGACGGTACGGGTACCGACGACTTCAACGGTCACGCGACGGTTCTTGGCGCGGCCATCTGTGCTCTTGTTGTCGGCCACCGGCTGGGTCTCGCCCTTGCCTTCGGTGTACACGCGGCTCGCGTCAACACCCTTCGAGACGATGTAGGCCTTGACGGCTTCGGCACGGCGCAGCGACAGCTTGTTGTTGTAGGCGTCAGTGCCGATCGAGTCGGTGTGGCCAACCGTGACCATCACTTCGGTGTTCATGCCCTGCAGCTTGGACAGCAGCTCGTCCAGCGCGGCCTTGCCTTCCGGCTTGACGACCGACTTGTCGAAATCGAACAGCGCTTCGGCGGCGAACGACACTTTTTCCGAGACCGGTACCGGGGCCGGCGCCGGCGCCGGCGCTGGCGCCGGCGCAACCACTGGCGCTGGCGCCGGTGCGGCGACCGGTTCAGGCACCGGCGCAGGCGCCGGACGGGCCGCCGGACGACCCAGCTTGTACACCAGGCTCACCGACAGCAGGTCCGGATTGCCCTTGGTGCGCAGGGCGTCGCGCACGCGGAAGCGCTCGATCTCGCCGCGCAGCGCCAGCGCTTCGGTAAACTTGTATTCGAGGCCGAGGCCGACTTTCGGCTGCAGCTTCTTCTCTTCCTGGTTCGGCGCCGTCAGCGCGAACGAGCGGTTGCCGGTGAAGTGGGTCTTGGCCTGGTTGTAATGCATGCCGACCCGCGCCAGCGCCGAGAAGCGCTCGGTGAACGGCAGCTGGCCGACCAGGTCCAGGTTCAGGCCCTTGTAGCGCACGTCGCCGTTCAGGATGCCGCCCTCCCAGGTGCCAGTGCCGAAGGTGAACTTGCCGAGGTCATAGAAGCCGCCTTCGATCGCCAGGTTGCGGCCCAGTTGCTTACCGAGGAACAGCTTGTAGCCGACATCGCGCTCGTCGGCGGACCAGGTGTTGACCATCGCGCCAGGGGCGGTGAAGCGGCGGGTGATCGCGCCGCTGTCGAAGCGGGCACGCGACTGGCCGATGCCGGCGCCGATGTAGGTGGCGTGGTTGGCCCACTCAGGGTTGACGAATTCGGATTCCTGCGCTTGCGCCAGGGCTGACTGGCCGAACAAGACTGCAATGCCGATTGCGCTCAGGGCGCCGAAAGATTTCGATGTTTTCATTTGTTGTTCTCGCTGTCTTTGCAGAACGCTTGGCTCCGCGGGGTTCTCATGATCGCCGTGTTGCTTCCATGGCTGAGGTCCCACTATTCCCGGATAACAACTAGTGATCAGTTCGCTACCGAACACTACCCTTATAAAAAGGAACAGATTCGCAGAATTACAACAAACGACAGTACTGTTCGGCTGGAAATCAGCGCCGCGCCCGTTGCCGGACTGCCGGTTCGCTTCAGGCGCCCGGCGCGCCGTCCAGCGCCAGCAATTCGTCTTCCTGCTGCTTGCGCAGGGCCGCCATGTGGATCGCGTACTGCTCGAAGCGCTTGTCGTCTTCGGTCTGCGGCGTCCACGACGGCACGGTCACGGTGTCGCCGCCGCCATCGACCGCGACGAACACGATCAGGCAGCGCGTGGTGCGCTTGCGGGTGCCGGTCTTCGGATCGGTGGCCGACACGTCGACCGCGATGTGCATGCTCGAGGTGCCGGTGTGGACCAGCATCGCGTTCACTTCGACCACCTGGCCGATGAAGATCGGCTTGTAGAAGCGGATCCCGCCGATGTAGACGGTCACGCAGTAGTAGCCGCTCCAGCCGACCGCGCATGCGTAGCCGGCCTGGTCGATCCATTTCATCACCGCGCCGCCGTGCACCTTGCCGCCGAAATTGACGTCGGTCGGCTCGGCCAGGAAGCGCAGGGTAATGTCGCGCGGACGCGCAGCCACGCTGGTCATCGGGTTTCTCCTGGTGCTTGATTGAGCTCGAGCCCGTACATCTCGCGCGCCACCGAGCGCACGGCCCCGAGCAGCAGTTCGGCGCCCGGCGAGAGCAGGTGCTCCTGCTGGCGAATCAGGCCGAAGGCGTCCATCTTGCATGGCAGTTCGATCGGCAGGATCGCCAGCGCATTGAGCGATTCATAGTAGCGCGCCACTTCGAGCGGCATCACGTGCAGCGAATCGGTCGTTTGCAGCAGCGCCGTGATCAGCAGCATCGCGGTGGTGTCGACGACGTTGGTCGGCACGTCGAGCCCGGCGCGTCGGAACATCATGTCGAAGCGGTGGCGCAGGATGCTGCCGTGCGGCGGCAGGATCCACGGCAGCGCGTGGATGTCCTTCAGGGCCAGCTTCTTCTTGTCGAGCAGCGGGTGGCCGGGGCGCACCACGGCGCACGCCGGTTCCTCGGTCAGCTCTTCGTAAACCAGCCCGGCCGAGTCTTCCTTCTCCAGGATGCGGCCGATCATGAAGTCGAGCGTCCCGTGCTGCAGCTTGTCGAGCAGGATGTTGCTGGCCTCGACGTGCACGCCGATCCTCAGCATCGGCGCCTTTTCCTTGACCCGCGCGATCGCGCGCGGCATCAGCGCCATCGACGGCGTCATGATGATGCCCACTTCGACCTGGCCCGTCAGGCCCGCCTTCAGCGCCACGATGTCATCGTGCGCCAGCGCGAGGCTGGTCAGCGCCATGCGCGCGTGGCGGATCATGGTCTCGCCGTACATGGTCGGCTCCATGCCGCGCGGCAGGCGCTCGAACAGGCGCACGTCGAGCATCTCCTCGAGGTCCTTGATCTGCTTCGAGGCCGCCGGCTGCGTCATGTGCAGCTCTTCGGCGGCGCGGTGGATGTTGCGGTGGTCGTCGAGCGCGATCAGCAGCAGCAGCTGCCGCGTTTTGAGCCGCGCCTTCAGGAACCAGTTGGGATTGAGTGTGTCCATCATTTGATTTTACCCCAGCTGATACCTAATTTGATATCACTTGCAGCCAAGGCTTGGATTGGCCGCCGGCCCCTCCGCCGTCTGCGCCACGAAGCCGATGCTGCCGTCGCTGTTGTAGTGCAGCTCCTCGACGGCCACCGAACGGCGGAACTCGCCGCCGGTCGGCAGTTTCGAGTTGTGATAGAAGATGTAGGACTTGCCGTTGAAGTCGACGATCGCCTGGTGGATCGTCTTCACGCCTTCGTTCTTGTCCATGATGACGCCGCGGTGGGTCCACGGTCCCAGCGGCGAGGCGCTGGTCATGTACACGGTCTCCTCGGGCCAATGGCGCGAGAAGCTCAGGTAGTAGGTCTTGCCGCGCTTGTGCACGTAGGGCGCTTCGACGAAATGATCGGGCTTGATGTTCATGATCGGGCCGTCGATCTCGGTCATGTTCTTCTTGAGTTTGGCGTACTTGAGGATCGTATTGCCCCAGTAGATATACGCCTGGCCGTCGCTGTCCATGAACACGCCCGGGTCGATGTCGTCCCAGCTGATGCTGGTCTGCTTCGTCATGTCGTTGGTGATCAGCGCCTTGCCGATCGCATCGACGAAGGGGCCGGTCGGGCTGTCCGACACGGCCACGCCGATCGCCTTGCCCGGGTTGGTCGCATGTTCGACGGTCGCAAAGAAGTAGTATTTGCCGTTGCGCTTGATGATGTCGGAGGCCCAGGCATCCTTCTTCGCCCACGCGAAGGTCGAATAGCGCAGCGGCGAGCCGTGGTCGGTCCAGTTCTTCATGTCGCAGCTGGAGTACACGCGCCACTCGTTCATCAGGTAATCCTTGGCCTCGGGCTCGGCGGCGTCGACGCCGACATAGAGGTAGACCCTGCCCTTGTCGACCAGCGCGGCCGGATCGGCCGTGAAGATGTTGGTGAACAGCGGGTTGCCGGCGCTGGCCAGCAAGCCGGCCGCGCCGAGCACCAGGCCCAGCGTGAATTGTTTGAGCATCGTCGTCTCCGTTTTTCTTATAGGGGTACTAGCCGCGCCGCGCCGCGCCGATGGTCATCAGGCGCTGCACCACGCAGAAGATGAACAGCAGCGCGCCGATGACGATGCGGGTCCACCAGGAACTCAGGGTGCCGTCGAAGGCGATCAGGGTCTGGATCGTGCCCAGCACCAGCACGCCCGACAGCGCCCCGGCGATATAGCCGTAGCCGCCGGTCAGCAAGGTGCCGCCGATGACGACCGCGGCGATCGCATCGAGCTCGGTGCCCTGCGCATGCAGGCCGTAGCCGGACAGCATGTAGAACGAGAACAGCACGCCGGCCAGCGAAGCGCAGAAGCCGCTGAAGGCATACACCAGCACCTTGGTGCGCGCCACGGGAAGGCCCATCATCAGCGCCGACTGCTCGTTGCCGCCGATCGCATACACGGCGCGCCCGAATGCGGTGTAGTGGGCGACGAAGATCGCCAGCGCCAGCATGCCCACCGCCAGCAGCACGCTCGGCGACACGAAGCCGCCCAGCAGCGGGATCTGGGTGGTCGACATCGCCACGTACAGCGGGTCTTCGATGGTGATCGAGTTGATGCTGATCAGGTAGCACAGGCCGCGCGCCAGGAACATGCCGGCCAGCGTGACGATGAAGGGCTGCAGCTTGAAGTAGTGGATCATCGCGCCCATGCCGGCGCCGAACAGCGCGCCGCCGGCCAGCACCACGGCGATCACCAGCAGCGGCGGCCAGTGCAGCGTTTGCAGCAGCCAGGCCGCGACCATGGTCGACAGCGCCAGCACCGAACCGACCGACAGGTCGATCCCGCCGGACAGGATGACGAAGCCCATGCCGATCGCCAGCACCAGCAGGAAGGCGTTGTCGATCAACAGGTTGAAGATCACTTGCGTGGACAGGAAGCCGGGGTAGGCGGCGCCGCCGATGCCGAGCATCGCGATCAGCAGGGCGACCGTCACCAGCGAGGTAAAGTAGGGGGACTTCATGCCGTCCTCCCGCGCGCGAACAGTTGCTTGAATTCGGCCGATTGCGACAGGCACACCAGGAACACGACCACCGACTTGACCACCATGTTCACTTCCGGCGGCACGCCGAGCGAGTAGATGGTGTAGGTCAGGGTCTGGATGATCAGGGCGCCGATCACGCTGCCGACCAGGCTGAACTTGCCGCCGGCCAGCGAAGTGCCGCCCAGCGTGACGGCGAGGATCGCGTCCAGCTCCAGCAGCAGGCCGGCGTTGTTGGCATCCGCGCTCTTGATGTTGGAGCTGATCATCAGCCCCGCCATGCCGGCGCAGGCGCTGCAAAACACGTAGACGAACACCACCAGCGCGGCCGTCTTCAGGCCGGCCAGGCGCGCGGCCACCGGATTGATGCCGACCGACTGGATGAACAGGCCGAGCGCCGTCTTGCGCATCATCAGCGCGATGACGGCGAACACCAGCGCCACCACGGTCAGCGAGAACGGCAGGCCGAACAAGTAGCCGCCGCCAAGGAAGAAGTAAGGCTCGTGGTAGACCGTGACGATCTGGCCGTCGGTCAGCAGCTGGGCCAGGCCGCGCCCGGCCACCATCAGGATCAGGGTGGCGACGATCGGCTGCAGGCCGAGCGAGGCGACCAGCAGGCCGTTCCACACGCCGCACAGCAGGGCCACGCCCATCGCCGCGGCCAGCGCCCACAGCAGCGGGGTCTGGGCGTCGGCGTCGCCGCCGACCATCATCGCGGCCACGGTGCCGGACAGCGCCACCACGGCGCCGACCGAAATGTCGATGCCGCGCGTGGCGATCACCAGCGTCATGCCGAGCGCCGCCAGCATCAGCGGGGCGGCGCGGTTCAGGATGTCGACCAGGCTGCCGTACAGGTGGCCATCCTTGATCTCGAGGTGGAAGAAGCCCGGCACCGCGACCAGGTCGACCAGCAGCAGCACCGCCAGCGCGGCCAGCGGGCGGAACAGGGGATGGTGGACCAGCTTCATGCGCCCTCCCCTGCGATCACTTTCAGCACCGAGGTGTCGTCCAGCGCGCCGCGCGGGTATTCGCCGCAGGCTTTGCGGTCGCGCATGACGACCATGCGGTCGCTGCAGCGCAGCACTTCCGGCAGTTCGGAGGAGATGAACAGGATCGCCATCCCCTTGTGGCACAAGCTTGCTACGTAATCCATGATTTCCTGTTTCGCGCGCACGTCGATGCCGCGCGTCGGTTCGTCCAGGATCAGCATCGCCGGGTTGGTCACCAGCCAGCGCGCGAGCAGCACCTTTTGCTGGTTACCGCCGGACAGGGTGCCGATCGGTGTTTCGATGTCGGCGGTCTTGATGCCGAGCCATTTGACATAATCCTGCGCCAGCTGCTGCTGCTGGCGCATCGGGATCGCGCGCAGCATGCCGTTGCGGGCCTGCAGCGCCAGGATCACGTTCTCGCGCACCGACAGGTCGAGGATCGCGCCCTCGTGCTTGCGGTCTTCCGAGCAGAAGCCGATGCCAGCCTCGATCGCCTCGCGCGGCGAACGGAAAGTGCGGTCATGCTTGCCGATGCGGATGCTGCCGCTGTCGGCCTTGTCGGCGCCGAACAGCAGGCGCGCCAGTTCCGTGCGGCCGGAGCCGAGCAGGCCGCACAGGCCCAGCAGCTCGCCCTTGCGGATCTCGAGGTCGACCGGCGTCAGCGCGCCGCGCCGTCCCAGGCCCCTGGCCTGCAGCAGGGTGTCGCCGACATCGGCCGGCGTGTGCAGCGCGCCCTCGGCGCGGTCTTCGGCATCGGCGGCGGCGCCGATCATCTTGTTCACCAGCGCCAGGCGCGACAGCTCGGCGACCGGGTACTCGCCTTCGCGTTCGCCGTTGCGCATCACCGTGATGCGGTCCGAGATCGCATAGGTCTGGTCGAGGAAGTGGGTGACGAACAGGATCGCCATGCCTTGTTCGCGCAGCTTGCTTAGCACGCGGAACAGCAGCTGCACTTCGGCTTCGTCCAGGCTGGAGGTCGGCTCATCGAGGATCAGCACGCGCGCCGAGGTATTCAGGGCGCGCGAGATGGCCACCATCTGCTGGATCGCCAGCGGATAGTGCGACAGCGCCAGGCCGACATCGATATCGATGTCGAGCTGCGCCAGCAGCGTCCTGGCCTGCTTGCGCATGCCGGCCCAGTCGACCATGCCGAAGCGGCGCGGATAGCGGCCGATGAAGATATTCTCGGCGACCGACAGGTTCGGGCACAGGTTCACTTCCTGATACACGGTGCTGATGCCCAGGCGCTGGGCGTCGGCGGTGGAGGTCGGGCGGATCGCCGTGCCCTCCATCGTGATGGTGCCGCTGTCGGGCGTGTAGACGCCGGTCAGGACCTTGATCAGGGTCGACTTGCCGGCCCCGTTCTGGCCCATCAGGGTGTGCACCTCGCCGGGATACAGCCGCAGTCCGGCGTCGCTGAGCGCCTTCACGCCGGGGAACTGTTTGCAGATGCCGTGCAACTCCAGCACCGGCACGGCTTGCGTTGATACCGTCATGTGAACCGCGCTTAGTATTTGCGGTTCGGGAGTTCCTTGGCCGCGACTTCAGCCGGGAAAACGCCTTCCACCGTGGTGATACGCTTCGGCACCGGCTTGCCGGCGACGACATCGCGCGCCACTTGCATCAGCTGGGGACCGAGCAGCGGATTGCATTCGACGGTCACGTTCATCTTCCCGGCGATCATGGCCTGGAAGGCGCCCTTGACGCCGTCGATCGACACCACCAGGATGTCCTTGCCCGGTTTGAGGCCCGCTTCTTCGATCGCCTGGATCGCGCCGATCGCCATGTCGTCATTGTGCGCAAACAGCACGTTGATGTCCTTGCCCTGCGCCTTGAGGAAGGCTTCCATCACTTCCTTGCCCTTGGTGCGGGTGAAGTCGCCGGTCTGCGAGCGGATCACCTTGAGCTTCGGATTGCCCTTGATGATCTCTTCGAAACCGGTCTTGCGGTCGATCGCCGGGGCGGAGCCGACGGTGCCCTGCAGTTCGACGATGTTGAAAGTGCGGTTCGGTTCCTTCTTGGCGCGTTCGACCAGCCAGCGGCCGGCGCGGCGGCCTTCCTCGACGAAGTCCGAGCCGAGGAAGGTCGCGTACAGCGAGGTGTCGCTGACGTTGACGGCGCGGTCGGTCAGGATCACCGGGATCTTGGCGGCCTTCGCTTCGCGCAGCACCGTTTCCCAGCCCGATTCGACGACCGGCGAGAACGCGATCACGTCCACGCGCTGGGCGATGAAGGAGCGGATCGCCTTGACCTGGTTCTCCTGGCGCTGCTGCGCGTCGGCGAACTTGAGGGTGATGCCTTCCTTCTTGGCGGCGTCCTTGATCGACACCGTATTGGCGGTGCGCCATTCGCTCTCGGCGCCCACTTGCGAGAAGCCGATCACCAGCGGCTTGGCGGCGAAGGCGGAGGAAGTGGTTGCGAATGCGGCCACGAGGGCGGCTTGCAGCAGGGTTCTGCGATTGAATGTCATTGCTGTCTCCAGGGTTGGGCCCGGCGGCTTTGGGGGCCGCCTCTGTTATACGCCTATGTTAGGAGAAAGTGACATAGCATTCCAATCTTTTTTTTGACAGTTTCGATACCAAAATAGATATCGCTATGCAATCCCCTAACGCAGCAGCCGCAGGCCATACAGGCCGCCGGCGATCGACCCCGGCCGCGCCACGAAGCGCACCACCAGCTTGCCGCCGGCGGACGGGCGGACCGGGATGTCGCGCGTGTATAGCTCGGTGGACGCGCCGCCGTCGAGTTCAACGCCGGCCACGACCGTTCCGTTGACCTCGACGTCGAACTTGCGGCCGGCGTCGCCGCGGGCGAAGGTCAGCCTGAGCGCCCTGGCTTCGCGTTTCGGGTCGTTCAGCGTGTAGCTGAACCACTCCTTGGCATGGCGCCAGCGTCCATGCGCGCCGATGCCCGATTCGCCGCCCTTGGCTTCGAACCCATGGTCGGACTCGGGCTGCTGCTCGCCCGGCGCCACCTGGTCGATGGTCTGTGCATCGAGCGCGAGCCGCCCTGCCTCGGCGTCGGTCGCCGCCGCCTGGGTGGCCAGGAAGTTGGCCGGGGTCGCATAGGGCCAGTACAGCATGTAGCGCGAATCGTGCAGCCGGAAGAACGGCGCCAGCTCCAGGGCCGCGGCGCGCTGGCCGCGGATCAGGCCCGGGGCCGTGAACGTCAGCGGCTTGCCCTTGACCGGCTTGAAGCGGCGTACGAAGTCGCGCGTGTCGCTGACGAACATCGGCGCCGCGCCCAGCGGGCACACCGGCCCCTGCGCAACGTGGCCCATGCGCGAGGCGTCGGCCAGCACATCGAGCTTTTCGTCGGCGAACAGCTTGGTCTTGGCCGCCAGTACGATCGGACCGTGCAGCACGGCGTAATAATCGGTCTTGTCGGGCATCTGTTCGAGGCTGGTGTGCATCGGCAGGCTGATATCGACCCGGTCGCCCTTGCGCCAGTGGCGCTTGATGCTGGCGTAGCCGCCCCTGGTGCGTGTAAATACGGCGCGCTTGCCATTGACCTTGACGGTCATCGTTCCCGGCTTGACCCAGCCCGGGTAGCGCACGTTGATCGTGAACGCGCCGTCGCCATCGACCGCCAGGCGGGTCGACGACTGGTCCGGGAAGCTGGTCGACTGCGTCAGCCTGATGCCGCGCTCGCGCCAGTCCAGCGTCGAGGCGATGAACAGGTTGACGAACAGCGCGTCGCCTTCATGCGCGTAAATGAACTCGCCGTGCTTGGCGTGGCTCTCGATGCCGGAGCCGACACAGCACCACATGCCCTTGTCCACCTGGGAGTACACGCGGTAGTGGTTCGGGCGCATCGGCGTGAAGTAGGCGAAGCCCCCTTCCGGGCGCTGCGATGCCAGCACGTGGTTGTACAGGGCGCGCTCGAAATAGTCGCCATAGCGCACCTGCGGGTCAAGCATGAACAGCATGTCGGTCAGGCGCAGCATATTGTAGGTATTGCAGGTCTCCGGGCCTTCGACCTCGTTGATCATCGGCGCGAAGCTCTTCTCGTCGTGGAAGTGCTCCTTCACGCTGTTGCCGCCGATGGCGACCGTGCGGTGGTCGACCACCGTCTGCCAGAAAAAGCGCGCCGCGTCCGCCATGGCCGGGTCGCCCGCCACTTCCGCGATGCGCTGGAAGCCGATCACTTTCGGGATTTGGGTGTTGGCGTGCAGGCCGGTCAGCTTGTCCTCGCGCTTTTCAAGCGGCGCGAGGATTGCCTGGTGCGAGAAGCGGCGCGCCAGCGCCAGGTACTTCGCTTCGCCCGTCATCTGGTAGACGTCGGCGAACACTTCGTTCATGCCGCCATGCTCGCTCTTGAGCATGGTTTGCTGCTGTTCCGGCGTCAGCTTGCCGGTCAGGCTGTCGGCCCAGTCCGAGAAGGCGACCAGCATCGCGCGCGCCTCTTCGTTGCCGGCGTGGCGGTAGGCGTCGCGCAGGCCCGCGGCCACCTTGTGCAGGTTGTACCAGGGGACCCACTTGCCGTTGACCGAAAAGCTGTCCGCCTCGAGCTTGCCCTTGGCGATCGCCTGCAGCGCTTCGTACCCGCCCGGGATGCCGCCCAGGTAGCCATTGCCGTTCGCCTGCTGGCATTTCTTGAGCTCCCTGACGAAGCTGTCCAGCCGCGCCTTCACTTCGGCATCGCCGGTGGAGGCCGCCATCAGCGCGAGCGCCGACAGGTAGTGGCCGCCCATATGCCCATCGAGTCCGCTCGACTCCCAGTTGCCATAGCTGGCCACCGGCAGCGGCAGGCCTGCCTCGCGCCGGAATGGCGCCAGCAACCGGTCCGGGTCGAGCGCCATCAGGTACTGCATGTCGGTACGCTGGGCTTCCAGGAAAGGACCGGGGCCCAGGCGCACGGCGGAAAGCGGGAAGCGGTCGACGGCCGCCACGTGGGCGGACAGCGCCGCCAGCAGCAAGGCTGCACAAAGTCGTTTCATTTTGGCGGTGTCACCGATAAGTGTTGGAAGTACCGACGTCGTCCCTGCGCAAGCAGGGACGACGTTGGCTGGGCTGTCGTGTTTCGAACTGCAGCTCTTCATTTTGGGATCTGTGTACTGATATACCGATTCAGGTCTTTCGGATCGACGACCGGCCAGCCCTGCTGGTCCCAGCGCATTTCAAGCACCTTGAGCTTCTGCAGGTATTTGTCGGCCGTCTCGTAGGCGTGCAGCACCAGATAGTCCTTGCCATCGAAAGTATAAGCGCTGTTGTGCCCGAGGCCCTTCCATTCCGGCGTGCCCTCGATCACCAGCGAGCCGCCGCCCAGCGCCAGGTCCTTGCCGTCGCGGTCGAGGTAAGGACCGGTCACGTCGCGCGAACGGCCGGCGACCACATGGTAAGTCGTCCTGGCGCCGTTGCAGCACAGGCCCCAGGACACGAACAGGTAGTACCAGTCGCCTTTCCTGAAGATGTGCGGGGCTTCGATCTCGGCCGGCGCGCCACTGGCATCGGGCGTGAATGCCGGCCGCTCGCGCCGTGCGATCGAATGCCATACCTGGGGTTCGGCCAGCCTGGTGCGCGAGGCGTCAAGCCGGACCAGCTTCAAGCCGCTCCAGAATGACCCGAACGACATCCACGGCGTGCCGCTGGCGTCGACGATGATGTTCGGGTCGATCGCATTCCACAGGTCGCGCCCCGGCACCGACTGCAACAGCATGCCCTGGTCTTCCCACTTGTAGCCGGGGGCGCGCGGGTCGAGCGTGGTGTTGGTCGCGACCCCGATGCCCGACGTGTTCTTGCCGAAGCCCGACACCGAGTAGTACAGGTAGTACTTGCCATCGTGGTGATGGATGTCCGGCGCCCAGATATGGTCGTTGAAGGTGGGCGCCGCCTTTTTTGCCCAGGCCGGCTCGCCGGCAAAGATCCGGCCTTCGCGCTTCCAGTCGCGCATGTTGGCCGAGCTGTAGAAGGTGATGCCCGGCCCTGTACTGAACAGGTACCAGGTGTTGCCCTCCTTCGCCATCACCGGGTCATGCACGCTGACCTCTTTCGCGTGGGCGGCCAGTCCCAGCAGAAGACCAGCCAGTCCCGCCACCAGTTGCCGCATTGGGTGCATGTCCGCTCCCTGCCTTCTAGCTGCCGGTCCGCACGCCCCAGATCGACACGCCATCGGACGACTGCGCCGAGAACGTGACGACGAAGGCATTGGCGTTCGCGTTCCACTGGCGCGACAGCACGCCGCTGAACGCGCCGCCCGCGGCAAGCGTGACCGTCACGCCGTTGCCGCCATTGTGCGTCCAGCTGCCGGTGACGGCGCCGCCGACAGTGCCATCGGCCGCCAGCTTGATATTCTGCGCGTTCTTGACCGTCGCCGAAATGTCCTTGCCGTGGTTGATGAACTGGTAGCTGCCCGCCGCGTCAGCCGCGCTGACCGCCGCCGATAATGGCGTGGCGTTCTTCGACAGCGGCGCATAGCGCAATGGCGCCACCACCGGCCAGCCGTCGCCGTTGATGAACATCTCGTGCACCCGCACTTCGTGCTGTTCGCCGCGCCCCGGGAAGCGGGTGTGGAACACCAGGAAGTACTGCTTGCTGGCGGCCTCGTAGCTGGCCGAGTTGTGGCCGGCCGAGACGTAGCCCGGCGCGGTGCCGGTCTCGCCCGCCGCCAGCGCAAACTGGTGGTTGCCCATCAGCTTCTGGCCATGCGGGGCGATGCTGGCGTCGTCGAACAGCGGCAGCGCCGGATTCGATTTGACGCTCGCCATGTCGGTGCCCTTGGCGTCGACATACGGACCGTCCGGATTGCGCGAACGCGCGACCCGCATGTTGTAGGCGCCGTTGGCATCGAGCCCGCCGAAGGACGTGAACATGTAGTAGTACTGCGAGTCCGGGCTGTACAGCACGTAGGCGCCTTCGATGCGGCTGTGGTTCCCGCCCATCAGGTGCTTGCCGTAGCCCTGCCCTGCCAGCGGCAGGCCGGTGGCCTTGTCCATCGCCAGGATGAAGATACCGCCGGAATACGAGCCGTAGACCATCCACAGCGCGCCATCCCTGTCGCGGAAGGTGTGCGGGTCGACCACGTTCGGATGCTTGCGCGCATCGAAGATGGTGCCGTCCTCGCTCGGCAGGTCCCACATGCCGGACTTGAGCAGCAGCTTCTTGTTGACGTAGGGGCCCTCGATCTTGTCGGCCACCGCCACGCCCAGCGCGGAGCGGGGCGAATCGCCCTTGCAGGCGTTGTAGTAGAAGTAGAACTTGCCGTCGTCGAGCTTGACGACGTCGGCCGCCCACAGGGTCTGGGTCTGGGCCCAGGCGAAGGTCTCGGCCAGCTCGGTCAGGACGTTGGTGAACAGCGGATTGCTGTTGCTGACACCGTCGGCGACCACGCTCCAGTTCATCAGGTCGGTGGTCTTGGCCGCCGCAAGGTGCGAGCCGAACACGTACCAGGTGTCGCCCGCCTTGACGACCGAAGGATCATGTACGGAGGCGTTGGTGAAGGCGATGCTGGTGGCGGGCGCCGGCGGCGGCGGTGCTGGTGCTGGCGAAGGCGCGGGGGCGGGCGACGGCGCGCTGCCGCCGCCACCGCCGCCACAGGCGGCCAGAGCCAGCACCACGGCCAGCGAGGCCGTGGTGTTGAAGAGCGTGCGCATGGTTTAGCCTTCGAGCGCGACCACGATCACCGACTTGGCCGGCACCGAGAAGTTCAGCTTGCCGCCGCTGGCCTTGGCGCTGTATGGCGCTGGCTTGATGGCTTGCGGCTTGTCGAAGGTGTTGTGCGCGTCCATCGTCGCCGCCGTCAGGATGCGGCCGGTGGCGCCGGTGACGGTCTTGCCGTTGACGTTGACCGACACTTCGGCCGCCGCGCCCGGATTGGTGTTCACCAGGGCCAGGTACATCTTGCCGTCCTTGGCGCGCGCCGCCGATGCGCTGATGCCAGGCACCGTCGTCGCACCGAGCGTGTAGCCCGGGTTGTCCTTGATCGCCAGCGGCAGCTGGGTCGCGTCCTGGAACGGCACATACATCTCGTATGCATGGTAGGTCGGCGTCAGGATCATGCGGGTCTTGTCGGTCAGGATCATCGCCTGCAGCACGTTGACCATCTGCGCGATATTGGTCATGGTGACCCGTTCCGCATTGTCATGGAAGATGTTGAAGTTCAGCGCAGCCACCACCGCGTCGCGCAGGGTATTCTGCTGGAACAGGAAGCCGGCGTTGGTGCCCTTCTCGACGTCATACCAGGTGCCCCACTCGTCGACCAGCAGGCCGATCTTCTTCTCAGGATCGTTCTTGTCGAGGACGGCCACGTTCTCCTTGATCATCTTCTCCATCTTCAGGGTGTTGGCCAGCGTCGAGATCCACATCGGTTCCGGGAAGCCGGTCGCCGCGCCCTTGACGTCCCACTTGCCGGTCGGGATCGTGTAGTAGTGGAAGCTGATGCCGGTGGTGCGGCCCTTCAGGTTCTTCGACAGCACGTCGGTCCATTTGGTGTCGGAGTCGTTGCCGCCGCTTGCGATCATCTTCGGACGCAGGTGTCCCGGCGCGCGCAGGAAGGTTTCGTAGTTGTTGTACAGGCTTGCGTAGTATTCCGGCGTCATGTTGCCGCCGCAGCCCCAGGCTTCGTTACCGACGGCGAAGTAGGCCACCTTGAACGGCTTGTCGCGGCCATTCTTGCGGCGCAGCTCGGCCAGGGTCGACTTGCTGTCCGAGGTCATGTACTCGACCCATTCGGACATCTCCTGCACGGTGCCGGAACCAAGGTTGCCGTTGACGTAGGCGTCCGCGCCCAGCAGTTCGACCAGGTCGAAGAATTCGTGGGTGCCGACGGCGTTGTTCTCTTCCACGCCGCCCCAGTTGGTGTTGACCTTGACCGGGCGCTTGCCGCGCGCACCGATGCCGTCGCGCCAGTGGTATTCGTCGGCGAAGCAGCCGCCCGGCCAGCGCACCAGCGGCACGTGCAGCTTCTTCAGAGCGCCGACCACGTCGTTGCGCCAGCCCTTGGTGTTCGGGATTTTCGATTCCGGGCCGACCCACATGCCTTCGTAGATGCCGGTGCCGAGATGCTCGGCGAACTGGCCGTATACATTCTTGTTGATGACCGGGCCCGGCTTGCCGGCGTCGATGGTGATACTGGCCGGCGCGGCCAGCGCCATGCCGGCGGCGAACAGGCCAAGTGCGGCGATACTGGTTTTGATAAGCTTCATAACGTCTCCTTGAATATTGTTTTACTTGAATACAGCCACGAAGCCGCCTTGCGGTTTCATGGTAATGATTGCCTTGCCCGCCGCAATATCGGCGCGCGTGAATGCGCGCTCGGTCGCGCCGTCGTTAATCAGTACGCCATTCGCCTTGCCGGTGAAGCCCAGGTCCAGCGTGATCGTCTTGTCGGTATCCTCGGCGTTGATGCCGGCCACGTACCAGCTGGTCCCCGCCTTGCGCGCGATGGCGACATAGCTGCCCGGATAGCCGTCGAGGAACTTGACCTCGTCCCAGCTGCCCGGCAGCTCGCGCAGCAGCGTCTTGACGTAGTCGGGCGCGGTGGCCATGCCGTCCGGCGTTTCGGCGAAATGCTGGATCCCCGACAGGAACAGCACCGCTTCGGCCAGCTCGAAGCCGTTGCGGGTGGTGCGCTTGATCTTCGGGATATCGCCGAACACCATCGGCGTGAAGTCCATCGGGTCGAACAGGTTGCGCGTGAACGGAATCATCGCCGCATGGCGCGCCACGACGTTCTCGTCGGCCTGGTCGAAGGTGGTGAACTCGAGGCCGCGGATCGCTTCGGCGGACATCAGGTTCGGGTAGGTGCGCGACAGGCCGCGCGGCAGCGTCGCGCCGTGGAAGTTGACCAGCAGGCCGGCGTCGGCGGCGTCCTTCAGCAGGTCGACGTAGTAGGCCATCATCGACGCGCCGTCGCCGGCGAAGAAGTCGATCTTCACGCCCTTGACGCCGATGTCGCGCAGGCGGGCGAACTCCTTGACGCGCTGCGCCTTGTTCAGCAGCACGCCCTTCGGCGTGTACTCGGTCTTGTTCCAGGCGCCGGAGGAGTTGTACCAGACCAGCACGCCGACGTTCTTGCCCCTGGCGTAGGCGACCAGTTCGGCCAGCTTCTCGTAGCCGATCTTGCGGTCCCAGTCGGCGTCGATCAGGCTGTAGTCCCACTGCATGTCGGCCGCGTAGTCGATGAACTTCTTCTGCACGTCATACACGGTGGCGTCGTCCTTGAGCAGGGCCCAGCTCCAGGCGGCGTGGCCCGGCTTGACTTTCGCGGCGTCGAACTTGATGGCGGGCGCCGCCAGGTCGGTGCCGAGCGTCGATTCCATCACGGTCGGCAGTGCGCCGAGGGCGACCACGCGCCACGGCGTGACCAGCGCACCCTTGACGTCGGCCAGCAGCGCGCCGCCGGTGAACACCTCGGGCGCCTGCGGCCCGCCGATGCGGTACACCCCGCCCGGCGACAGGGTCTCGAGGCGCGATGCATGGTAGCTGCCATCCATGCCGGCCTCGGTGATCGCCACCCAGGTGTCGCCGCTGCGGAACAGCGCCGGGAACACCCAGCCCGCCTTCATTGGCGCCGGCGTCCCCACCGGGATCTCGCGCAGGTAGTGCTCTTCGTACGAAGGATTGACATTCGCCCAGCCCGACTGGGCCATCGCCGCCGGCTGCAGCCAGGCCTTGGCCGACTTGTCGAACGCGAAGCTGGTCGCCTCGCCCAGCACCTTGTTGCGCGCGCCCTTGACGATATAGCGGAACGCCACGCCGTCGTTCGACACGCGGAACACCACGTCCATCGACTGCTTCTTCGCGTTGACGACGGTGAGCACCTGCTCGTTGGCGGCGTAGCTGACGTGGCGCTTCTTCGCGGTGGCGATCTCGTAGCTGTCCCTGACTGCGGTGGCCGGCGCCGCCGAGGCGATCGCCAGCTTGCCGCTGAAGTCGGCCCCGGCCAGGCGCAGGCCGAGCGCGGAAGGCAGCAGCACCGGCTTGCCGTCGCGCGCGACCGCGTATTGCAGCTGGCCGCCCTTGACCGCACCGATCGTCACGCTGATGCGCTGGTCGGGACTGGCGACGGTGGTGGCCCCATGCGCCAGCGGAAATGCCAGTGCCAGCACGGCGGCGAGGGATTGATTCAGTGTCAACTTCATAGGCGGGCCTTGTCGTAAAGTGCAAAAACCGATGCGGCCTCGCGGGCCGCCGTTGTGCTGCAAAGGCGTGGCGCCAGGGCGGGCGTCAGACCCAGCCGGCGTCGACGATGAATTCCTGCGCCGTGCACATCGCACCGTCGTCGGACGCGAGGAACAGCACCATCGCGGCGATATCGTCGGGCATCAGTGGATTCGGCAGGCACTGGTTGCGTGCGATTTCGAGCTTGGCGGCGTCGTCGACCCACAGGTCGAGCTGGCGCTGGGTCATGACCCAGCCCGGCGTGACCGTATTGACGCGGATGTTATGGGCGCCGACGTCGCGCGCCAGGCCGCGCGTGAGGCCCATGTTGGCGGCCTTGGAAGAGGCGTACACCGGATAGCCCCCGCCCTTCGCATGCCAGGAAATCGAGCTGATGTTGATGATCGAACCGCCGCCCTTGCGCTTCATGCCCGGCAAGACCGACTGCACGGTGAAGAACATCGGCCGCTGGTTGATGGCGATGCGGCTGTCGAAGAAGTCGACGGTGACGTCCTCGATCGCATGGCGCTGGTCGTTCGCGGCGTTATTGACCAGGACGTCGAAGTCGCCCACTTGCGCGGCCAGCTCCGCCATCGTCGCCTGCAGCGCGGCGATGTCGGTGATGTCGCAATAACGGAACAGCGGCGCCGGATAGCCGGCCTCCTCCAGGCGCGCGCACAGGGCTTCGCTCGGCTCGCGCACGATGTCCACAAATGCGACCTGCGCGCCCTGGGCGGCGAAGGCCGCCACCAGCGCTTCGCCGATGCCGCTGCCGCCGCCCGTGACAAATACACGCTTGCCCTGCAGGCTCGCGTAACTGGCTAGCTTCTTCATGTAGTCTCCGACTTTTATTATGGGTACTGCCAATACTAGCTAAAATTACCTACGGACCAGTTCGCCATCGTGGCGGCGCCAGGTCTTCGCCTGCGGCTCGTCGCGCAGCACGTCCGGCAGCAGCGCCTGGGCCAGGTTCTGGTAGCACACCGGACGCAGGAAGCGGGTGATCGCGGCGGTGCCGACCGAAGTGCTGCGGCCGTCCGAGGTGGCCGGGAACGGGCCGCCGTGGACCATCGCGGTCGACACTTCGACGCCGGTCGGGAAGCCGTTGGCCAGGATGCGGCCCACTTTGCGCTCCAAGGCCGGCAGCAGCAGCTGCGCGGCCGCGAGGTCGCCCTCGTCCATCTGGATGGTCGCCGTCAGCTGGCCTTCCAGGTGTTCGGTGATCGCGATCATCTGCGCCACGTCGTCGCACTCGATCAGCAGCGAGGCCGGGCCGAACACTTCGTCCTGCAGCGCATGCTCGGCCAGGAAGGCCGCGCCGCTGGTGCGGAACAGTGCCGGACCGCCCTTGCCTTCGGGCTGCTCTCCCTGGGCCAGCGTCTGCACGCATTCGAGTCCGGCCAGCTGGCGCACGCCGCGCTGGTAGCTGGTGGCGATGCCGGCGGTCAGCATGGTGCAGGCGTCGACCTTGGCCAGCGCTTCGGCCGCTGCGGCGGCGAAGCCGTCGAAGTCAGGACCCTTGATCGCCAGGACCAGGCCGGGATTGGTGCAGAACTGGCCCACGCCCATCGTCAGCGAAGCGGCGAAGCCGGCGGCGATCGCGGTGCCGCGCGCAGCCATCGCCTGCGGCAGCAGGTAGACCGGATTGATGCTGCTCATTTCCGCATACACGGGAATCGGCTGCTTGCGCGCCGCCGCCACCGCCATCAGCGCGGTGCCGCCGGAACGCGAACCGGTGAAGCCGACCGCCTTGATCGCAGGATGCGCGACCAGGCCCTGGCCGATGCCGTTGCCGGTGCCGGTCAGCAGCGCGAACACGCCGGCCGGCAGCTGGCAGATTTCGACCGCCTTGACGATGGCGCGCGCCACCAGTTCGGAGGTGCCGGGATGGGCCGAATGGGCCTTGAGCACGACCGGGCAGCCGGCGGCCAGCGCCGACGCGGTGTCGCCGCCGGCGACCGAAAACGCCAACGGGAAGTTACTTGCCGCGAACACGGCGACCGGGCCCAGGCCGATCATGCGCAGGCGCAGGTCGGGCCGCGGCGGCACGCGATCCGGCAGCGCGCTGTCGATGCGCAGGTCGGCCCACGAGCCTTCGCGCAGCAGGGTCGCGAACAGCTTGAGCTGGTTCACGGTGCGGCCACGCTCGCCTTCGAGGCGCGCGCGCGGCAGGCCCGATTCGGCCATCGCGCGCACGATCAGTTCATCGCCGATGGCGACGATCTGGTCGGCGATGGTGTCGAGGAACAGCGCGCGCTCGTTGTCGCTCTTGGCGCGGAAGATATCGAAGGCGGCGTCCGCCAGCTTGCAGGCAGTGTCGATCTGCGCCAGGTCCACCATGTGGAAGGCGGGTTCGATGTGTTCGCGCAGCGAGGGGTCGAAGGCCTGGAACGAGCCGCCGTTGCCGCGTACGCTCACGCCGCCAATCAGTGCTTCACCGGTAATCGTCATAGTGCTTTCACTTTCTTGAATTTGTTTTCCACGACCGCCAGGCGGTTGCGCAGGGCCGGGCCGAACACGGGCGCTTCGATCTCGAAGGTCTCGCCGGCCAGCACGGTGATGTTGTCGGCCACGCTCAGGGTCGCGGTGCCGAAGTAATGGATGTGCACGTCGCCCGGACGGCAGAACAGGTCATACTTGAAGTGGTGGTACTCGAGGTTGGCGATCGAGTGCGACATATTCTGCTCGCCGCTGACAAAGGCCTTTTCCCAGCGCACCTTGCCGTCCATGTCCCTGATGCGCGAAGTGCCCGCCACGTGCGCCGGCAGTTCGCCCACGAACAGCGCCGGGCCGAGGCCGCAGTGGCGCAGCTTCGAGTGCGCCAGGTACAGGTAGTTCTGGCGTTCGGTGACGTGGTCCGAGAACTCGTTGCCGATCGCGAAACCGAGGCGGCATGGCTGGCCGTTGGCGTCGATCAGGTACAGGCCCGCGATTTCCGGCTCTTCGCCGCCGTCGAGCGCGAAGTCCGGCATCGGCAGCGCCTGGCCGCTGGCGCGCACCACCGAGCCGTCGCCCTTGTAGAACCATTCCGGCTGCACGCCGAGCTGGCCTTCGGCCGGCTTGCCGCCTTCGACGCCCATGCGGAACATCTTCATGCTGTCGGACAGGGCGGCGACATCGCCGCCGATCTTCTTGTGCATCGCGTCGCGCGTGTCGGCGCTGCCCAGGTGGGTCAGGCCGGTGCCGGTCACGTAGCAGTGGGCAGGGTCGGCGTGGTCGAGCGGCGCCAGCAGGCGGCCGGACTGCGCCACGGCGGCGTAGTCGTGCTGCTGGCCGCCGGTGTTCAGCGCGGCCAGCGCGGCCAGGCTGACCTGCCTGGCGATCGCATCCTGCGCCAGCGCGCAGGTCGTGGCATAGCCTTCGACGACGCTGATCTTGTCCTGCTCCAGCACGCCGACCAGGCGGTCGCCGTCTTCATTGGTAAATTGTACGAGTAACATAAGGTGCTCCGGATTCGTTCAATGCGAGTGGCGCGGCACTTCCGAGCCGCGGCTGCCGACCAGGAAGTCGAAGTCGCAGCCTTCGTCGGCCTGCAGCACATGCTCGATGTACAGCTGCTGGTAGCCGGTCTTCGGCCCCGGCGCGCTGCCCTTCTCGCGCCTGGCGAGGCGCTCCGCCATCTCGGCGTCGCTGATGTCCAGGTTCAGGCGGCCGCCCTTGCAATCGAGTTCGATCAGGTCGCCGTCCTGCACGATGCCCAGCGGTCCGCCAGCCATCGCTTCCGGCGCCACGTGCAGCACCACGGTGCCGTAGGCGGTGCCGCTCATGCGCGCGTCGGAGATGCGCACCATGTCCTTGACGCCGGCCGCCAGCAGTTTCGGCGGCAGCCCCATATTGCCCACCTCGGCCATGCCGGGGTAGCCTTTCGGGCCGCAGTTCTTCATCACCAGCACCGAGTTGGCGTCCACGTCCAGCTCCGGGTCGTTGATGCGTTCCTTGTAATGCTCGAAGTTCTCGAACACGACGGCGCGGCCCTTGTGCTGCATCAGCGCCGGCGTCGCGGCGGACGGCTTGAGCACGGCGCCGCGCGGCGCCAGGTTGCCGCGCAAGATGCAGATGCCGCCATCCGGAATCAGCGGCTTGTCCAGCTGGCGGATCACTTCGTCGTCGTAGATCGGCGCGTCGACGCAGTTTTGCCACAGCGACTGGCCGTTGACGGTCAGCGCATCCGGATACGGAATCAGATTGCCTTCGCCGAGGCGGCGGATGGCGCCCGGCAGGCCGCCGGCGTAGTAGAACTCTTCCATCAGGAAGCGGCCCGACGGCAGCAGGTCGACGATGGTCGGGGTGCCGCGGCCGACCGTGGTCCAGTCTTCCAGCTCGAGCGGCACGCCGATGCGGCCGGCGATCGCCTTCAGGTGGATCACGGCATTGGTCGAACCGCCGATGGCGGCGTTGACGCGAATCGCGTTGTGGAAGGCTTCGCGGGTCAGGATCTTGGACAGGCGCAGGTCTTCATTGACCATCTCGACGATGCGGATGCCCGACATATGGGCCAGCACGTAGCGGCGCGCGTCGACCGCGGGAATGGCGGCATTGTGCGGCAGCGAGGTGCCGAGCGACTCGGCCATGCAGGCCATCGTCGACGCCGTGCCCATGGTGTTGCAGGTGCCGGCCGAACGCGAGTGCCCCGCTTCGGCGGACAGGAAATCGTGCATGCTGATCTTGCCGCCCTTCATCTCCTCGTGCAGCTGCCAGACGGCGGTGCCGGAGCCGATGCTCTTGCCGTTCAGCTTACCGTTGAGCATGGGGCCGCCGGTGACGACGATCGTCGGCAGGTCGACCGAAGCGGCGCCCATCAGCAGCGCCGGCGTGGTCTTGTCGCAGCCGACCAGCAGCACGACGCCGTCCATCGGGTTGCCGCGGATCGACTCCTCGACATCCATGCTGGCCAGGTTACGGGTCAGCATCGCGGTCGGGCGCAAATTCGATTCGCCGTTCGAGAACACCGGGAATTCGACCGGGAAGCCGCCGGCTTCGAGGATGCCTTTCTTGACGTGTTCGGCGAGCTTGCGGAAGTGGGCGTTGCAGGGGGTCAGCTCGGACCAGGTGTTGCAGATGCCGATGATCGGCTTGCCCTGGAATTCGTGGTCGGGAATACCCTGGTTCTTCATCCAGCTACGGTACATGAAACCGTTCTTGTCCTGGGTGCCGAACCATTCAGCCGAGCGCAGCTTCGGCTTCTTTGTGTCAGACATGCATATCTCCTCGTTATTCTGAAGCCGCCGGACCATGCAGACGTCCGGTTAGCGATGAAGAAAGTTTAGAGATTTAAACGATGTCTTTCCAATCAATTTTTCTGCGTTATTGATATCGATATTTATATGTCGTGCTATCGCCGGCTTCGGGACCAGGCAAAACAGGGGCATGCGGTCGAGTCAGATGGCGGTTTCGCGCCCAGATAAACGATTTCTAAAAACTTTCGCTTTACCAAGGAAAGTTATTTCAATATCATGCAGTTAAACGATTACCTAAAAAGACTGCCTGATGCCAGCAAACACACGCAAGCATACCCTGATCGCCGGCGCCTGGCTGGCCCTCGGCGCCGGCGCCGCCCTCGCCTGCGGCGCGCCGCCGCCCGCTGTCATCGATATCGATGCGAACCGCTATTACATGGACAGCCACAACTCGGTCATCGATCCGGTCCTGAAGGCACGCAACGAGGCGGCCACCAGGCCGGTCGACGACTTCCTCAGGACCGTCGCCGGCGCCGCCAGCGAGTTCCAGGCCGGCGCCAGGCCGGCAGCGGCCGAATGCGGCCTGGCCTGGCTCGATGCCTGGGCCGGCCAGCAAGCCATGCTGGGCAAGATGACGACCAAGCAGTCCTTCTACACGCGCAAATGGGCGCTGGCCGGCCTGTCGCTCAGCTACGCCAGGCTGCGGCCGGCGGCCAGCGAGGCGCGCCGCCAGCGCATCGATGCCTGGCTGGGCAAGATCGCCGACCTGACGCAGGGCCATGCGGACGCGAACAAGGGCAAGAAGAACAACCACTATTACTGGGAAGGCCTGGCCGTGGCCGCGGCGGGCGCGGTCACACGCAATGAACGCCAGCTGGCGTGGGGACGCAAGGTGTTCGATGCGGCGATGGCGCAGGTCGAGCCGGACGGTTCGCTGCCGCTCGAGATGGCGCGTGCCAGGAAAGCCCTGTCCTATCACATGTTCTCGGCCGCGCCGCTGGTGATGCTGGCGTCGGTACTCGACACGCGTTCGCCAAAGCTGGACCTGCTGGTGAACTTCACAATGGCCGGTGTCGCCGATCCGAAGCGCTTCCGTGAACTGTCGGGCTTCGAACAGGAACCGGCCGCCAGCATCGTGGCATGGCTGCCGGTCTACGAAAGGCTGATCGGCCGGCCCGCTTCGCTGGCCGGCAAGCGCGCGTGGACGGACCGGCTCGGCGGCGACCTGGGCCTGCCCAATCCGCTCGAACATCCGCTCCAGCTCAAGCCTTGATGAAGCGCGCCTCCGGCAGGCCGCGCACCGGCCCGATCGCGGCGCTGAACAGGCCGCCATCGGCATCAACCGGCGCCGCCAGGCCGACCCTGGCGCTGCTGACGAACAGGGTGTCGAGCCCCGCGCCGCCGATGGCGGCGCAGCTCGGCTGGGTGGCCGCCACGGCAATGATGCGGTCGACGGCGCCATCGGGCGCGTAGCGCACCACCTTGCCGGCGCCCCACTCGGCATTCCACAGGTAGCCGTCGGCATCGATGCAGGAGCCGTCCGGCTCGCCCGGACCGCCGTCCAGCTTGGCGAACACGCGTATATTGCTCACCTCGCCGGTGAGCGTGTCGTAGTCGCAGCAGCGGATCACCTTTTCCGGCGAATCGCAGAAATACATCGTCTTGCCGTCCGGGCTGAAGCAGGTGCTGTTGGCGATCGCCACCGGCGGCAGCGCCAGCTTTTCCAGCGTCAGGTCGGCATTCAGGCGGTAGAAGGCGCCGATCGGCAGGCGCGGCTCATCCTGGTTGAAGGTGCCGAACACGAAGCGCCCCTGGCGGTCGCAGCGGCCGTCGTTCAGGCGCGTACCCGGCAGGTCGGCCTCGACTTCACAGATCGTCGTCACCGCCCCGGTCGAAAAATCGTAGAAGGCCAGCCGCGACGCGAGGCCCAGCAGCAGCCGGTCGTCGCTGTCCGTCAACGCAAACGAAGCCAGCCGTTCCGGCATCGGGATGCTGCGCGCCTCCTTGCCGTCATGCACCCATAATGCCGAACCGAGGATATCGGTCCACAGCACGCGCCCCGTGCGTTCGCACCACAGCACGCATTCGCCCAGCGCATTGCGCGCATCCACCATCAGCTCTGCCATTGTCACTCCACCGAAAATTTGAACTTGGATACCGTCGAATAGGTTTCGCCGGGGCGCAAGATCGTGTTCGCGAATTGCGGCTGGTTCGGCGCATCCGGAAAGTGCTGCGGCTCGATGCAAAACCCGCTGCGCAGGCCGAAACTGCGCCCCTTGCCGCCCAGGGTTCCGTCGAGGAAGTTGCCGCTGTAGAACTGCACGCCCGGCTCTTCCGTGTACAGCTCAAGCACCCGGCCCGACACCGGCTCGACCACGCGCACCGCCGGTCCATGCCCGGCGTCGAGTGCGAAGTTGTGGTCATAGCCCAGGCCGTAGCGCAGCTGCTGGTCGTCGTCGCCGATGCGCGCGCCGATCGGCTGCGGGCTGCGGAAATCGAACGGCGTGCCGGCCACCGGCGCCAGTGCGCCGGTCGGGATCAGTCCGGCGTCGACCGGCGTGATCGCACTGGCGGCGATCTGCAGCCGGTGGCCGAGGATATCGCCGGCGCCGGCCAGGTTGAAATAAGTATGCTGGGTCAGGTTGACCGGGGTCGCCTTGTCGGTGGTGGCCGAGAAGCGCACGAACAGTTCATTGGCATCGGTCAACTCATAGACGGCTATGACGTCCAGGTTGCCCGGATAGCCTTCCTCGCCATCGACGCTGCGGTAGCCCAGGGTCAGGCCGCGGCTGGCGGCCGATTCGAACGGCGCCACGCGCCACAGCACCTTGTGGAAACCGTTCGGGCCGCCGTGCAGGTGGTTGTCGCCATTGTTGACCGACAGTTGCACGGTCTGCCCGTCGAGCACGAAGCGCCCGCGCGCGATGCGGTTGCCGTAGCGGCCGATCAGCGCGCCCAGGTAGTGCGATTCGCCCGTGTACGGCGTGACGTCGTCGAAGCCGAGGGCGATGTCGCCCAGCTTGCCGTCGCGGTCCGGCGCCAGCAGCGACACGATGATGCCGCCGTAATCGGTGATGCGGGCCTGGACGCCGTTGCGGTTGACCAGGGTGTACAGGCTGGCTTGCCTGCCGTCAGGCAGGGTGCCGAAGCCGGTTTTCGAAATGCCAGATTGCATGATTTCCAGTTCAGGCCAGGGATGGCTTGCCGAACACCGGCATGCCGAGCTCATCCCATTTGAGGGGTTTGACAAAAGTATGGCGATCCGGATTCCACAGGGGATCGCCGACGATTTCGGTATAGGTGCGGGCATGGTACACCAGCATCACCGTGTCGCCATCCTCGGCGACAGTAAAACTGTTGTGTCCGGGCCCGTAAATGCCGTGTTCGTAGCAAGTTTGCAGCACCGGCGTGGGCGATTTGGACCACGAGGCCGGGTCGAGCATGTCCGCGTTGTCGTCCGCCCACAGCAGGCCCATCGCGTAATTCTCGTCGGTGGCGCTGGCCGAATAGCTGATGAAAATCTTGCCGTTGCGCTTCAACACCGACGGGCCCTCGTTGACCCAGAAGCCGCGAATTTCCCACGCGAACTCAGGCTTGCTGAGCATCACCGGCGGGCCGCCCAGCTGCCACGGCGTGGCCATCGGCGCGAGGTACAGGTTGGAGTTGCCTTCGATCGCCGGGTCCTTCTGCGCCCACAGGTAGTACAGCTGGCCCTGGTGGGTGAAGGTGGTGGCGTCGAGGCAGAAGCTGTCGATGCCGCTGTCGACCTGGCCCATGAATTCCCACTCGCCTTCGAGCGGATTGGCGTTCGTGTTGCGCACCGCATACATGCGGTGCTGGAACAGCTTGTCCTTGATCTCGCGGCTGGGCGCGGCGGCGAAGTACACATACCAGGCGCCCTGGTTGAAATGGATCTCGGGCGCCCACAGCAGTTCGCTATAGGGTCCGCTGTCCGGCTTGCGCCACACGTCGGCGGCGCGCGCATCGGCCAGGCCGGCGATGGTCGCCGCGCGGCGCAGCTCGATGCGGTCGTACTGCGGCACCGAGGCCGTGAAGTAATAATAGCCGTCGGTATGGCGGTAGATGAAGGGATCGGCGCGCTGCTCGATCAGGGGAGTTAATTTTTGCATGGTGTTCTCAGCTGGCGACATAGCCGTGCGTGCGCATTTCGGCCTTGACTTCGGTGTAGTAGGAATCGCTGATGCGGTACTTGAACATCAGCATGCCCATGATGAAATGGAAAAAGCCCGGGATCACTGTCAGCATCAGGGCGATGCCGGTCAGCGCCAGCGGGGACTGTTGCTGGTTCGGCACGTACTGGAACCAGGTCAGCAGCACGCCGACCAGCGCGCCGGCGACCGCCATGCCGGCCTTCTGGCAGACCGAGATACCGCCGAAGGCGAAGCCGGACACGCGCTTGCCGGTCTTGACCTGGCCATAGTCGATGGTCTCGGCGATCGCCGACCAGAACACCGGCGCATGCAGGTCGACCACGAAGGACAGCGCGAAGTACAGGATAAAGGCGAGCAGGATGTCGCCCGGCTTGACCAGCAAGTAGATCAGCACGCTGATGATGGCCACCAGGATCTGGGTGTAGCGGAACAGCTTGACCTTGCAGTAGAACTTCGTGATCCAGGTCGACGCCACCATCGACAGGATGGCGGCGGCCACGCCGATCGACAGGAAGGCCGACACGGTGGCGGTGTCGCCGCCCAGGTAGTACTTGGCGTAGTAGATCGCGACCGAACCGCGCACCACGTAGCCGACGGTGCCGGTGACGCACACGCCGCACAGGATCAGCCACTGGTCGTTGCGCATCAGCAGCTTGAACTGGTCAAGCAGCGGCTGGCGCTCGACCACGTGGACCACGCGCTCGGTGGTGGTGAATACGCAGAACAGGAACAGCGCCACGCCCATCGCCGCCATCACGGCCATCGCCGCCTGGTAGCCGGCCGCAGGACTGCCGCCGCCCCACTTCTGCGCCAGGATCGGCACGATGATGGTGACCATGAAGGCGCCGACCTTGGCGAAGAACAGGCGGTAGCCGTTGGCCGACAGGCGCTCTTGCGGGTCGGAGGTCAGGCCGCTGATCAGCGAGATGTAGGGAATGCCGACGCCGGCCGTCATCAGGGTCATCAGGATGTAGGTCGAGTACGCCCAGATCAGCTTGGCGTCATACGCCCACCCGGGCGTGGTGAACACGAAGAACACGCTGATCCCGTAGGGCACCGCCAGGAACAGCAGCCATGGCCGGTAGCGTCCCATGCGGTTGGTGAAGCGGTCGGTCAGCTGGCCCATGGCCAGGTCGGCGACGGCGCCGGCCACCTTGACGATGACGAACAGCCAGGCCAGGTCCTCGGTGCGCAGGCCGTAGATATCGGTGTAGAAGAAGGTGATGATCAGCATCATCGAGGAGATGACGACATTCAGTGCCATGTCGCCGGCGCCGAAGCCCACTTTTTCCAGCGTGGACAGTTTTTGCGTTTGCATTTTATTTCCCTAACATGGACAAGAAGGCGTTGCCGGCATTCGCCAGACAACGCCCTCTTTTAATCACCCCGCGAGGCGATGGCCTTTACATCTTCCAGCGCAGCGCCAGGCCGATGGCGCGGTCGTAGCGGCGGATATCGCGCGGCGCTTCCGGCACACCGTGGTAGTCGTGATACGTCGAGTTCGCCAGGTTGACGCCGTCCAGGGTCACCGTCATGTTCTCGTTGATCTTGTACGACACCGAAGCATCGAGCGTCTTGATCGGCGCGACGATCAGGTCGAAGCTCGGGTTCAGGTTGCGGTAGTTGTAGGTATCGACAAACTTGTCGCGCCAGGTGTAGGCCACGCGCGCCGACCATGGACCCTGCTCGTACAGGCCGACGATGTTGTACGAGGTCTTCGACATGCCCGGCAGCGTTTCGGTCTGCTTGCCGTCCAGGCCTTCCATGCCGCCCTTGGTGTAGGTGAAGTTCGCTTGCAGGCCCAGGCCGCCCATCCAGCCCGGCAGCGAGGTGTAGAACTGCTGGTAGCTGCCTTCGAAGCCGGTCAGCTTGGCGCTGTTGGCGTTGTACGGACGGGTGATCAGGTAGCTGACGCCGTTGTAGGTCTCGGCCTTGGTATCGTTGGCCAGGTAGTTGCTGAAGCGGTGGTCGAAGTAGGTGCCGGAGAGCGAGGCCGACGGCGCGAAGTACCACTCCAGGCTCAGGTCCAGGTTCTTCGATTCCTGCGGCTTCAGGTTCGGGTTGCCGGCCGAGCCGCCGCCAGGGACGTTCGGGGTGGCGGTGCGCAGCTGCAGGCCCGGATTGTAGCTGGCAAAGGCGGCCCGTTCGATCGCCTTGCCGTAGACAAAGCGGCCGATCAGGTCGGGAACCAGCTTGGCGCGCAGCGACACGCTGGGCAGGATATCGGTGGTGGAGCTGGTCACGCTGATCGGTGCGTAGCTCACCGGGCCGACGGCCGGATAGGTGGCCGAGAAGCCGTCGATGGTCTGCCTGGTCTTCACGGCGCGCACGCCAACCTGGCCGTCGACCGGCACCGGACCGACATCGAAGCCCAGCTTGCCCGACAGGTAGATCGCCTGGGTGTCCTCATGGTCGGTGTAGACCGAGCTTGGATTTTCAGGCCGCGGCGAGGTGGCGCCGGTGACGAACTTGCGCACCTCGGCGGTGTTGTCGAGCATGTACTTGTAGCACGGCGCATAGTACTGGTTGACGCCATAGTCGCCCGAGGTTGCCGGCGACGCGCAGGTCAGGCCCGGCATGCCGCTGGCAGCCTTGCCCAGGACCGGATCGAAGCCTGGCAGCGGGGTATAGCCGTTGAGCTCATTGCCGTAGGTGGCGTAGCGGCGTGCCACGCGGAAGCCGGCGTCGATGTTCTTCAGGATGCCGCTGTCGACGTCCCAGCTGACGTCGCTGCGCCAGTCGGTCGAGGTGCCTTTGGACCGGTTGAAATTGTCGAAGAAGCCGAACAGTTTCCACTTGGTCGGATCGAGCATGTCGGTGCCCGGATAGTCGATGTAGCCGCCGCCGTCGCGCACCTTGGCGACGACTGCCTTGGCGCCTGGACGCACGACGTCCAGGATCGGATTTTCCTGGCGATAGGTACTGACGGTGCGGGCCAGTTCGGTGGTCAGCTTGACGGTCGGGGTCACGTTCCAGCGGCCGCCGACGGCGCCCTGGTGGCCTTCCGAGTCGTCGCGGCGGGCCTGGGTCGAGCTCAGCGTGAAGTTGTCGGCGCCAGGATTGGTCAGCGTGTCGAGGAACTTGGTGCCAGGCATGGTCGTGACCACATTGCGCGGATCGTTGACCGGCAGGCCGCCGAGGAAGAAGATGCTCTGCGAATCATGGTCGATCTTGGTGCTGAAGCCTTCGGCGAAGAACTCCATGTCCCTGTTCGGGCGCCATTGCAATGCGAAGTTGGCAGCCAGGCGCTTGCGGTCGCCGCCGCTCATCACGCGGCCATTGGTGTCGCCGCCGATGGCGCCGGTTTTCTGGTCCACCACCACCGGTGGCGAGACCCATGCCACTTCATCGTGGTAGCGGCCGCGCTGGTAGGACAGGTTGACCAGGGCGCCGATCTGGCCCAGGTCGGTGGTCCAGCGGTTCGAAACCAGGGCCGACACGTTCGGGTCGGTGGCGCCCGACTTGTCGCGATTCTCGGCGCGGGCATTGAGCACCGTCTGCGCGCCCTTGAAGTCGAACGGACGGTAGGTGCGAACATCGATGACGCCGGCGGTGCCGCCTTCGACGATGTCCGGACCCTGCGATTTGATCACGTCGACGCGCTTGAGCATCGACGTCGGGATATCCGACAGCACCAGGTTGCGGCCCGCGGCGGTGAACATCTCGCGGCCATTGAGCAAGGTGACGACGCTGCCGAGGCCACGCACGACGACGCGGCTCGCTTCGCCGCCGCCGCGCACGACCTGCACGCCAGGCACGCGGCTGAGGATCTCGGCGACGTTCTTGTCCGGGAATTTACCAATGTCGTCGGCGACGATGGAATCCATCACCTGCTCATTGTCTTTCTTGATGGTCAGTGCGCTCTGGGCGGCGGCGCGCACGCCGCTCACTGTCACCACGTTGGCGGCGTCGACTTGCTGCGCCCAGACCGAAGCCTGGGTCAGGACGCCGGCGGCTGCGAGCGCGGCTACCGTGAGTTTCAGGGTGAATGGACGAGCGCTGCTCGCCTGGACGAGGCCGGGATGGGGGTGTTTCATAAGTCTCCTGTGGGTCTTATTATCGGTAAAAAGCGACGGGCATTCGAATGCTCTGAGAACCATGTTAGGGAAAGCAACACAATCAATCCAATCAATTTTTTCCGGTTTTCGATATCGTTTTTTATATCGATGCACAATCCATAAGCAGCCCTGCACTGCCCCATTTACCTATGGTGGCGCAAGGTTCGTGTAAGCTACGTGTAAGCATCGACGCCCATTCTCGGTGAGTGGATTGTTAATTAGTTATTGGATTGGAGGTGGCGGCAAAATCACAGCGTCAGCAGTTTTTTCGAATCGTTCCATGTACAAAACAACAGGAGACATACGATGAAGAAGAGCGTTAACCCGGATCACGAGTCCGTTTCTACCCGCCGCAAATTCCTCGGCGGCGCCGCCGCCGGTACCGCCGGCGCGGCCCTGGCCCTGCCGATGATCGCCACCGCACAAACGACCACCAACCTGCGCTTCCAGAGCACCTGGCCAAGCAAGGACATCTTCCACGAATACGCGCTCGACTTCGCCAAGAAGGTCAACGACATGACCGGCGGCGAGCTGAAGATCGAAGTGCTGCCGGCCGGTTCGGTGGTGCCCGCCTTCGGCCTGCTCGACGCCGTCTCCAAGGGCACGCTCGACGGCGGCCACGGCGTGTTGGGCTACAACTACGGCAAGCAGGCCGCGATCGCGCTGTGGACCTCGGGCCCGGCATTCGGCATGGACGCCAACATGGTGCTGGCCTGGCACAAGTACGGTGGCGGCAAGGCGCTGCTGACCAAGCTGTACGACTCGATCGGCGCCAACGTCGTGTCCTTCCTGACCGGGCCGATGCCGACCCAGCCGCTGGGCTGGTTCAAGAAGCCGATCACCAAGAAAGAAGACCTGAAGGGCATGAAGTTCCGCACCAACGGCCTGGCGATCGACATGTTCACCGCGATGGGGGCGGCCGTGAACGCGCTGCCGGGCGGCGAAATCGTGCCGGCGATGGACCGCGGCCTGCTCGACGGCGCCGAATTCAACAACGCCAGCTCGGACCGGCTGCTGGGCTTCCCGGACGTGTCCAAGGTCTGCATGCTGCAAAGCTTCCACCAGAGCTCGGAGCAGTTCGAGATCACCTTCAACAAGGCCAAGTACAACGGCCTGCCGCCGAAGATGAAGGCGATCATCGAGAACGCCGTCGAGGCGGCATCGGCCGACATGTCGTGGAAGGCGGTCGACCGCTACTCGACCGACTACCGCGAACTGCAGGCCAAGGACGGGGTCAAGTTCTACAAGACGCCGGACGCGCTGCTGCAGGCGCAGCTGGAGATCTGGGACCAGGTGGTGGCCAAGAAGGGCGCCGACAATCCGCTGTTCCGCGAGGTCGAAGCGTCGCAGCGGGCGTTCGCCGAACGCGCGATGAAGTGGGACATGGACACCAATAATCCGCGCCGCATGGCGTACAACCACTACTTCGCCAGGAAGGCGGCGCCGAAGAAGGCGTAGCGGACCGCGGACACGACACCATCCGGATCCGGGTGGTGTTTTCTTATTGGGGACACGAAGGACGGAACCATGCAAAGCACAATGTTATTCGTCGACCGCATCAGCAGCTGGGTCGGCCAGCTGTTCTCCTGGCTGATCGTGGCCCTGACCTTCCTGATCGCATGGGAGGTGTTCGCGCGCTACGCGCTGTCGAACCCCAACCCCTGGGCCTTCGACCTGATGATCATGGCCTACGGCTCGTCCTTCATGATGGCCGGCGCCTACACCCTGGCCAAGAACGGCCATGTGCGCGGCGACGTGCTGTACAGCTTTTTCCCGCCGCGCCTGCAGGCCGGCCTCGACCTGCTGCTGTATTTCGTCTTCTTCATTCCCGGCGTGGCCGCGCTGGTGTGGGCCGGGTATACCTATGCCGCCGAATCGGTGGCCATCAACGAACACTCGACCCTGACCGCCAACGGGCCGCCGCTGTACCCGTTCAAGATGGTGATCCCGCTGTCCGGCGCGCTGCTGCTGGTGCAGGGCTGCGTCGAGATCGTCCGCTGCGTCATCTGCCTCAAGACCGGCGCCTGGCCGCCGCGCGAGCGCGACGTCGAGGAAGTCGATGTCGACAAGCTCAAGGAAATGGTCCACGTGACGGACGACCCCACCGCAGCCAAGCCGGGAGCGAACGTATGAAGAAGGAAATCTGGTTCGGCCTGTCCATCCTGCTGGCCATCGTGGCCGGCATCTTCCTGCTGCTGCCGCCCTGGGCCCAGATGACCAATGGCCACCTGGGCCTCTTGATGCTGGCCCTGGTCGTGGTGGCCATCATGCTCGGCTTCCCCACCGCCTTCACGCTGATGGGCATGGGCGTGATGTTCGCCTGGTTCGCCTTCCACAGCCGCGACCCGGACCAGGCGGTCCAGCAGACGCTGGACCTGATGGTGCAGCGCGCCTACTCGGTGATGGCGAACGACGTGCTGATCTCGATCCCGCTGTTCGTGTTCATGGGCTACCTGGTCGAACGCGCCAACCTGATCGAAAAACTGTTCAAGAGCCTGCACATCGCGATGGCGCGGGTGCCCGGTTCGCTTGCGGTGGCCACGATCGTCACCTGCGCCGTGTTCGCGACCGCGACCGGCATCGTCGGCGCCGTCGTCACCTTGATGGGCCTGCTCGCGCTGCCGGCCATGCTCAAGGCGGGCTACAGCACCCAGCTGTCGGCCGGGTCGATCACCGCCGGCGGCTGCCTCGGCATCCTGATCCCGCCGTCGGTGCTGCTGATCGTCTACGGCGCCACCGCCGGCGTATCGGTGGTCAAGCTGTACGCGGGCGCCTTCTTCCCCGGCATCATGCTGGCGGCGCTGTACATCGGCTATGTGATGCTGCTCGCCAAGCTCAAGCCGAAGCTGGCGCCGCCGCTGAGCGAGGAAGACCGCCGCGTCGAGCTGCCGCCGCTGGCGCAGGCCATCACGGCCGGCGGCGCCAGCAACGCGGTGCCTGGCCTGGTGAAGGCCATGGGCGGCGGTCATGCCGCCGCCGGCGGCAAACCCGGCGCGCAGCTGTTCATCGCGCTGCTGCCGGCCCTGTTCTTCTTCGCCGTGATGGGCATCAGCTACCGGCTGGTGACGGCGCCGGCCGCCGCGCCGACCGAACTGGTCGAGATGGGCGCGGCCGGCAGCGCCGACAACTCGCTCGATAGCGGCACCCTGGACGAACCGCCGGTCGAGGGCGGACTGGAAGAGCCGCCCGCCGAAGGTGCACTGCAGGAACCGCCTGTCGAAGGCGCGCTGCAGGAGCCGCCGGCCGAACCGGCAGCCGCCCAGCCTGCGCCGGCCCCTGCCGCCGCCCCTCCCGCCGCGGCCGCCCCCGAGGCAAGGCCGGCGCCGAACAGCTTCTGGATCGTGCTCGGCGCCGGCGCCGCTGCGCTGGCGCTGTTCTATGCCTTCTTCTCGTTCGCGCGGCTCGAGATCTTCAAGATGCTGCTCGGCTCCCTGTTCCCGCTGGCCTTCATGATCCTGGCCGTGTTGGGCAGCATCGTGTTTGGCCTGGCCACGCCGACCGAGGCGGCGGCGATGGGCGCACTGGGCGGCATGGTGCTGGCGGTGGCCTACCGCCGCTTCAATTTCGGCATGCTGAAGGAATCGGCGCACCTGACGGCCAAGACCAGCGCGATGGTGTGCTGGCTGTTCGTCGGCTCGAGCATCTTCTCGGCCGCCTTTGCGCTGCTGGGCGGACAGGAACTGATCAACAGCTGGGTGCTCGGCATGGACCTGACGCCGGTGCAGTTCATGATCCTGGCGCAGGCAATCATCTTCCTGCTCGGCTGGCCGCTGGAATGGACCGAGATCATCGTCATCTTCATGCCGATCTTCATTCCGCTGCTACCGCACTTCAACATCGACCCGCTGTTCTTCGGCCTGCTGGTGGCGATGAACCTGCAGACCGCCTTCCTGTCGCCGCCGGTGGCGATGGCGGCGTTCTACCTGAAGGGCGTGTCGCCGCCGCACGTCACGCTGAACCAGATCTTCCTCGGCATGCTGCCCTTCATGGCGCTGCAGGTGCTGGGCGTGGTGCTGCTGTACGTGTTCCCGGCGATCGGCCTGTGGCTGCCGGGGGTGCTGTACAACTAAAGCGCTTCGAGCGCATCGAGCGCCGGCGACAGCAGCGGCAAGGCGGGAAAGCGCGACTTGATGCCGCTGCAATTGGCGGCGATGCCGCCCGAGGCCAGCAGCCGCTCCAGGCAGCCGGCCATCGCGCGCGCGCTGGCGCTGCGGTGCGGCAGCACCAGCCCCGCGCCCATCGCTTCGACCCGGGCGCCGTTGTCGAACTGGTCGTGCGCCAGCGGCACCACCAGCTGCGGCACGCCGGAACGCAGCGCTTCGGCCGTGGTGCCGACCCCGCCGTGGTGCACCAGCGCCGCCGCGCGCGGCAGCAGCGCGCGCAGCGGCTGGTAATCCTGCCAGATGCAGCTGGCAGGCAAGCCGCGCGGCACCTGCTCGCGGTACGGGGTCAGCAGCACCGCGCGCCGTCCCAGCCGCCCCGCCGCCGCCACCGCCGCCTCGAAGAACGCGGCCGCCTGCACATTGCCGGTGCCATGGGTGAACACGAGCGGCGCGTCGCCGCGCGCGAGGAACAGCGCCAGGCCGTGCGCCAGCTCGATTCCGGGCTGCGGGTCGTACAGCGTGAAGTCGCCCTCCACCAGCGGCCCCGGCCAGTCCGGCTGGCGCGGGCCGAACCACGGCGCGAACAGGGTGAGCGACAGGTCGGGCACGCCCGGCAGGTAGTCCAGCATGCTGCGCACCGGCGCCATCCCGGCGGCGGCGCGCGCCGCGTTCACGCCGGGCAGCGCCACCGGGTCGAGGAAATAGCGGCCGACCAGGCGCCACAGCCAGCGCCGCAGCGCCGGCGGCAACCAGCGCGGCACCGCCAGCGGTCCGAACGTCAGCGGGCCGTGGATCGTCATCAGGTTCGACGGCGCGAGGTAGACCGCGGCGATGCGCAGCGCCGGGTTCGCGCCGCGGCACAGGTCCGCTTCGGGCAAGGCCAGCGGGTGCGCGACGACCGTGCACGGCCTGCCGCCGGCAATCGCGGCCACCGTCGCCGGCAGCTGCGCCATCGCCGGCCGGATAGCGCGCCATACCACCGAAAAGCCCTTGCGCGGGTCCCACAGGCCGGGATCCTTCAGCACCGCTTCGTCCACCGGCAACGCGTGGAACGCGAGGCCGGCCGCCTGCGCGAACGGTTCGTGCTGCCCGGGACCGGCCAGGTCGACGCGGTGGCCGCGCAGGCGCAGTTCCAGGCCCAGCCGCAGGAAGGGGAACAGGTCGCCCGCCGAGCCAATCGTGACCAGGATGAAATGACCAGGCTGGGTGGGTGGGTGGGCCATGCTACATCTGCCGGAACAGCTCCACGTAATTGCGGCTGACGGTCAGCTGCTCCTTGCGGCCCTTGAGCTTGACCACCAGGCGGCCGCGGAAATCGGTATGGGTGCTGTCGATCGCCTTGGCGGCGACGATGATGCCGCGGTGGATCTGCCAGAACCTGGCGTCGTCGAGCTGCTCCCTGAGCTTGGACAGCGGCGTGCGGATCAGGCTCTCGCTGTCTTCGAGGAAGACGCTGGTGTACTTGTCATTGCTCTGGAAGTAGATCACTTCGTCGATCGGGATCAGCCGGGTTTCGTCGCCGTGGGCGGCGCGTATCCACTGCAGCAGCGCCGGCGGCGCGGCGGCAGCGGCAGGCGCGAGCTGCTGCAGCAGCGCGCGCAATGCGTCGACCGGCACCGGCGGCGCTTTCGCCTGCAGCGCGGCCCGCAGCTTGGCCACGGTGCGGTCCAGGCGTTCCCGGGTAACGGGCTTGAGCAGGTAGTCGAGCGCGGACAGTTCGAAGGCATCGACCGCATGCTCGCTGTGCGCGGTGACGAACACCAGCTGCGGGCCCTTGCCGTCGCCGGCCAGCTGCTCGGCCACGCGCAAGCCGTTCAGGCCGGGCATCTGGATGTCGAGGAAAACCACGTCGGGCGCCAGTTCGTCGACCAGGCGCAGCGCGTCCAGGCCATTGGCGGCCTTGGCGACGATGCGCAGCTCGGGCCACGCCTGCGCCAGCTGCGCCTGCAGGTAGTCCAGCAGGTGCGGTTCGTCGTCCGCGATCAGGGCACGGGGAGAGTCGATGGTCGCTTCCTTTTGCTCACCTTGGTTCAAGCGGCAGCAGCAAACGCACCGTGATGCCGCCGCCGGGATTCTCGACCAATTGTACCTGAGCGGCGCCATCGTACAAGCTGCGCAGCCGGGCCCGCAGGTTGGACAGCCCCACCCCGCCCCCGGGACGCGGCGGCGCATTGTCCAGGCCGGCGCCATTGTCGCTGACCTCGATGCACAGCTGGCCGCCCTGGCGCAGCGCGCGCAGCGCGATATGGCCGCCTTCCACTTTCGGCTCCAGGCCGTGCTTGAGCGCGTTTTCGACCACCGGCTGCAGCAGCATCGGCGCGATCGGCAGGCCGCGCACGTCCTCGCCGGCATCGACCGAATACGACAAGCGCGCGCCCATGCGCACCGCCAGCACGTCGAGGTAGGCGGCCGCCAGTTCCAGCTCGGCGCCGACGCTGGCCTGCTCGGCCCGGCTGGCGTCGAGGCTGGCGCGCAGGTAGTCGATGAAACGCTCGAGCATGCGGCGCGCCTGGGCCGGCTGGGTATCGATCAGGCTGACCACATTGGCCAGCGTGTTGTACAGGAAGTGCGGTTCGATCTGGGCTTGCAGCGCGGTCAGGCGCGCTTCGGCCAGCAGGCGCGCGGCGCTGGCGATCTCCTCGCGCTGGCGCGCCGCCAGCGTCTCGGTGGCGACCCGGCGCTCGCCGGTGACCAGCACGATCAGCATGAACACCGCGACGAAGGCCGCGAACGGCATTATCGACATCAGCGCGCTGGTGCGGGACAGGTAGGTCAGCAGCGGCTCGCCGCGCAGCAGCGCCGACGTCACCGCCACGCCGCCGACCACGCAGGCGGCCACCAGCGACAGGTAATACAGCACTCGCGGCCAGCCGCGCGCGCGGCCCGGCCAGCCGTTCAGCAGCCATTCGCCCGCGAGAAGGGAGGCATGGATCAGCAGGCCCACCATGTTCGACACGATCAGGATCGGCAGGAAGTAATGGAAGTAGCCATGGGTATTGGAGCTGAACAGCTTATTGCCCGCAGCCATGAAGAACGCCACCATCGAATTCCAGATCAGCGTGTAGAGCACATTGCGCCACGGCGAAGGACGCACCCGCCGGAACATCGGCATCGCGTCCAGCGGATGGTTGGTCGCGTGCGGTGCGGCGCAGGAATGGTCGGTCGCGGTCATGGCGTCGGGTCGGCTTCAGGTGCTCAGGAAGTTACCATGAAAACAGTGCGGTGTGCGATATGGCAGCCGCGCCAGCGCCAGCGGGCCGTCCTTGACGCGGGCCGCGTCGAACACGGTGAGCACGGTGCGGGCGCGGCGCGCATCCTGGGCCACGCCGACCAGGTAGCCGTCGGTCTCGGCGCGCGCGCCCCTGCGCGGCACCAGCACGTGTTCCTCGACCTGCCAGCCCTCGTCGAAACGGAAGCTGTCGGCCTTGCCGCTGTCGGTGTCGACCAGGTTGACGGTGTCGAGCACGCGCAGCTTGCGGCCCGGCGCGCTGGAGAGCAGCGCCAGCTTGCGGTGGCGCGCCGCCACCACCTGCGGGGCGACGCGCGGAAACTCGCTGTTGCCGAACAATCGCGCCAGGCTGGCCTTGCCGCCGGCATAGTCGAGCGTGACCTGGGCCGTGAAGCTGCGCCCGGCCGGTTCGCCTCCGCGCTCCCCCTGCATCAGGCGGCCGACGTCGGCCAGCGCATCGCCTTCGTGCAGCACCACGTCGAAGCGGGTGGCGGCGCCGTCGTCCCAGGCATTCCCGAAGTGGAACACCATATGGGGCGGCAGTTCGAATACCCGGCGCAGCGCGAGCGTGGCCTTGGAGACCACCACCACGCGCAGCGGACGGCCGGCATTCCACTGCTGGCGCTCGGCAAAGCTGAGTTCGCCACCGTGCACGATGTCATAGGGCGGCACCAGGAATATGAGGTGGGCCGCGCTGACGGCGAAGTCGTGCACCATCGCCAGCTGCGGCACCGGCACCATGGCGGCCGCCTGCACGGTGCCGTCGGCCTTGATGCGGTAGATCGCCAGCCGGTCGAGGCCGGGCAAGGCGCCGAAGTTCCACAGGCCGCCGTCCGGATCCGTCTTCGGGTGCGCCGAGAACGGCATCGATTTCAGGTCCTCGCGCCAGGTCTTGATGCCAACCGTTTCGAGCGTGGCGGGATCGACTTCGACCGCCGAGCCGCCCTCCCACAGCGCGTACACGCGGCCGTTGAACGGCAACAGGTTGGTATTGGCGGCGTTGATCGTGTCGTTGTTCTTCGGGCCGCGCCGTGCGATGTGGGTGCCGAAGGCCGGGTACAGGAACTGGCCGGCGGCCGACTCCTCGGTGAATTTCTGGGTCGCGACGAACTTGCCACGGTGGCTGGCCTTGCCGCCGCCGACCTGCCAGCGCTGGACATAGCCGTCGCCGTCGAACCAGTGGTGGTAGCGCTCGCCGCCCAGTTCGAAGCGGCCCGGGCCGTTGCGGTAGAACACCCCGTCCAGGTCGGCCGGGATGCGGCCCTGCACGACGGCGTCGCCGGCGTTCTCGCCGACGTGGTCGGCGTAGACCACCAGCGAGGGGTCGCGCTTGAGGGCCTCGTGGAAGCGCTTGAGGGTGGCGGCGTCGGCCAGCGCGTTGCCGGAAGCGAGGCCGAGGGCGCCGAAGCAGGCGCTGGCGCCGAGGAAGTTGCGGCGGTCCATGGCGCTCACTTCAGGCTGATCTTGGTGCTGCTGCCGGCGGCGGCCAGGGTGATCTTGGCGCTGTCGAAGGTGGGCGGCCCGAACTTGCCGATCGCGTTGTTGGAGAAGGCATAGTCCTCGGTCGGGATGCCCATCATGTTCTTGTCCATCTTGCCATTGCCGTTGGCGTCGTGGTAGACGGCCAGCGCGTACTCGCCTGCCGGCAGATCCCTGAGCACGATGGTCTTGCCGGCCGGGTCGGCGGCGGTGGTGGCGGCCAGCACCGGGGATTTGAGGAAATCGCCGGCGCTGCCGTAGACGGCGACCATGACCTTGCCGTCGGCGGTCTTGACGTCGCTGATGTGGACCGACAGGTCGGCGGCGGCGGCCAGGCCGGTGGCGGACAGGCAGACGATGGTGGCGAGCAGTTTGTGCATGGTGTTCTCCGTGAGGGGTTGTGTGTTGCGATGGACACACTGTACGGAGAAGCCGATGGCCGCTGGCGGCGATGCGACGAAATGACGGGATGCGGCGCGAAATGCGGATTGGCGGCGTGAAATGCGGGGCCGGGAGCTTAAAAAGTGGCGTAGGGTGGGTGAGCCGAAAGGCGCTACCCACCAAGCGTCATCGGCGGCTCGTGGTGGGTAGCGCCTTGCGGCTCACCCACCCTACCCCCCTTCAGCGTTACGGGCGCACGGGCGCGGTTGCGTCGTCGCCGACGACGGTATTCCACAAGCGCACCTTGTAGCTCGTGACCAGGCCATTGACCACATACGGATCGGCCTTCGCAAACCGCTCGGCCGCCTCCGGCGATTCGCCCTGGAACAGCAGCACCGCCTTGTCCGCCGGTTCGCCCAGCGCGCCGGCGACGACGATCTCGCCGCGCTCCTGCGCCGCCCAGGCCAGGTTCAGGTGTTCGGTGCGGTATTCGCCGCGCCGCTCGAGGTAATCGCCAGCCAGTTCGTAGATCAGCAGGTAGTGCATGCAAAGCTCCTAGAGGAAGCGGTCGAGGATGCGCCGCGTGTGTTTGTCGATCGTGTACATGTCGCGCACCAGGAAGTGGATGCCGTGGTTGTCGGCCACCAGCAGCGAGGCGGCGCCGATGCGGCGGATGTCGCCCTCGTCCTTGAGCGTGAATGCGGTGTCGCCGCGGTCGGTCTTGACATACCAGGTGCACGGCGTCGCGTAGCTGCTGACGCTGCCGATGTGCAGAATCTCCGGCATGAATTCGCGCCCTTCCAGTTCATCGGCGATCAGCTGGCCGATCGCCGGCGGCAGGTCGGCCAGGTCGTCGATCCATGCCACTTCCTTGCCGTCGCCCAGCACCAGCGAAATGGCCTGGTCGGGCGACTGGATCGGGAAGGCGCGCACCGGCGATACGCCCGCGTGCTCGTGGCCGTCTTCGCTGGTGAGCACCAGCTTGCCGAAGCTGTCGCGGCGCAGTTCGAATGTGGTGGTTGCCATCTTATTCCCCGTCCTTGTCGTCCATGTCCGTGTCCACGTTGCGCGCCTGCGCTTCGTACAGGCGGAAATAGGCGCCTTCGCGCGCCATCAATTCGTCGTGGCTGCCCTCCTCCATGACCACGCCGCGGTCGAGCACGATCAGGCGGTCGGCCCGGTGCAGGGTCGACAGGCGGTGCGCGATCGCGATCGTGGTGCGGCCCTGGACCAGGTTGTCGAGCGCCTTCTGGATTTCCTTCTCGGTTTCCGAATCCACCGAGGACGTGGCTTCGTCCATGATCAGGATGCGCGGGTCGATCAGCAGCGCGCGCGCGATCGAGATGCGCTGGCGCTCGCCGCCGGACAGGCCCTGGCCGCGCTCGCCCACCATCGAGTCGTAGCCCTGCGGCAGGCGCAGGATGAATTCGTGGGCATGGGCGGCGCGCGCCGAGGCGATGATCTCTTCGCGCGTGGCGTGCGGCTTGCCGTAGGCGATGTTCTCGGCGATGGTGCCGAAGAACAGGAAAGGCTCCTGCAGCACCAGGCCGATATTGCGCCGGTAGTCGGACACGCCGAACGAGCGGATGTCGACGCCGTCGAGCAGGATCGCGCCCTCCGACACGTCGTAGAAGCGGCAGATCAGGTTGACCAGGGTCGACTTGCCGGAGCCGCTGTGGCCCACCAGGCCGACGAATTCGCCCGCCTTGATGTTGAGCGAGATGCCGCGGTTGACGGCCCGGTTGCCGTAGCGGAAACCGACTTCGCGCAGGTCGATGCGGCCTTCGATCTTGTCCAGCTTGACCGGGTTGGCGGGTTCCGGCACCGAGGACACGTGGTCGAGGATGTCGAAGATGCGCTTGGCGGCCGACGCCGATTTCTGCGTGACGGACACGATGCGGCTCATCGAATCGAGGCGGCCGTAGAAGCGGCTGCTATAGGTGATGAACAGGGTCAGCACGCCGACCGTGATGTCGCCCGAGGACACCAGCCAGATGCCGAATACCCACACCACCAGCAGGCCAAGCTCGGTCAGGAAGGAGACGGTCGGCGAGAACAGCGACCATACGCGGTTGAGCTTATCGTTGACGGCCAGGTTGTGCTTGTTGGCGTCGCGGAAGCGGTTCGCCTCGCGCTGCTCCTGGGCGAAGGCCTTGACCACGCGCACGCCGGGGATCGTATCGGCCAGCACGTTGGTGACCTCGCCCCATACGCGGTCGATTTTTTCGAAGCCGGTGCGCAGGCGGTCGCGCACGACGTGGATCATCCAGGCGATGAAGGGCAGCGGCACCAGCGTGATCACGGCCAGCATCGGGTTGATCGAACACAGGATCACGCCGGTCATGATGATCATCAGGACGTCGGATGCGAAGTCGAGCAGGTGCAGCGAGATGAACACGACGATGCGGTCGCTGCCGCTGCCGATGCGCGACATCAGGTCGCCGGTGCGTTTGCCGCCGAAAAATTCGAGCGACAGTTTCATCAAGTGTTCGTAGGTGGTCGAGCGCAGGTCGGCGCCCATCCGCTCCGACACCAGCGCCAGCACATAGGTCTTGCCCCAGCCCAGCGCCCAGGCCAGCACGGCCGAGCCGAACAGGCCGCTCATATACAGCCACACGAGGCCGGTGTCGACGCCCTGCCCGTTCTGGAACGGGATCAGCACATTGTCCATCAGCGGCATGGTCAGGTAAGGCGGGATCATGTGCGCCGCGGTGCTCGACAGCATCAGGAAGAAGCCCAGCGCCAGCTGCCAGCGGTAGGGCCGGGCGAAGCGCCACAGCCGGAACAGGGTCCAGGTCGACGGCGGGGTATACAAGACCTTGGTGCAGATCGGGCACTCTTCCTGCTCCGGCTCGAGCGGCGCCTTGCAGCTCGGGCAGACATTCTGCTCGGCCACCTTGACCGGCTCGCCGCTCACATGGCTGTCGAGCTGCTCGCGGAAGTGGTCGAGCACGCGGATCGCGTGCAGGTTCTGGCCCAGCGTGAAGCGCCAGGACGCCAGCAGGCCTTGTTCATCCAACAACTGCAGGTGGCCGACGCCGGCGTGGTCGTGGTGGGTCAACGTCAGGCCGGAGCGCCAGGTCCACTCGCGCCACTCGGTTTCGCCCGGCGCGCGCGCCAGCAGGCGGCGCTCGGTGACGGCCACCAGGCCCTTCGTGAAGCGTAATCGCGCATCCAGGTCAACCTCGACGCTACTTAAAACGTTTTCCCCGGATGCAAGTTCTTTCGCGATGTCGTTTTGCCAATGTCCAGGAAGGGGAGCGGCGGGCGCGAGAGTGGTTGCAGGAGCGAGTTGTACAGTAGTCATCGTGTTGCGGCTTCCGGCTCAGGGCCACGCCAGGAAATTCTGGATTCTGGGAAAATGGAGGGGAAGACACCAGTGCGGTCTAGACTGTAACTTCAGGAAACCATACTGGCAGAAATCGGTGACGCGCGTTAAGCTTCGTCCCAGCAAGTATACAACATGATGCGGTTAGGGAAGCCTCAACCACCGCCTGGAACGTGAAGAACGCGTGGCTGTTATCAAGAAATAATTACATGACAAAGAAGAAAGAAATTGGTTTTCTCCGCGTGACGCACCTGCGCGGTCCCAACATCTGGACCTACCGCCCGGTCATCGAGACCTGGCTGGATATCGGCGCGCTCGAAGACTTCCCATCGAATAAATTGCCGGGCCTGTACGAGCGCCTGCTGGCATGGCTGCCCGGCCTGGTCGAGCACCGCTGCGGCGTCGGCGAACGCGGCGGCTTCCTCGAGCGCCTGCGCGAAGGCACCTGGTCCGGCCACATCCTCGAACACGTCGCGCTTGAACTGCAAAACCTGGCCGGCATGCGCACCGGCTTCGGCAAGACCCGCTCCACCGGTGAACTGGGCGTCTACAAGATGGCCTTCCGCACCCGCGACGAAAAGGTCGGCCGCGCCGCCCTGGCCGCCGGGCGCGACCTGCTGATGGCGGCGATCGACGACGCGCCCTACGATCTGGCCGCGCAAGTGGCGGCGCTGAAGGAACTGGTCGACGAACATTGCCTCGGACCGTCCACCGCCCACATCGTCGAAGCGGCGACCGAGCGCAAGATCCCGCACATCCGCCTGACCGACGGCAACCTGGTCCAGCTGGGCCATGGCAGCGCGCAGCGCCGCATCTGGACCGCCGAGACCGACCGCACCAGCGCGATTGCCGAGAGCATCGCCAGCGACAAGGACTTGACCAAGTCGCTGCTCAAGTCCTGCGGCGTGCCGGTGCCCGAGGGCAGCCTGGTCAAGAGCGCCGAAGAAGCATGGGAAGAAGCGCAGGACATCGGCCTGCCGGTGGTCGTCAAGCCGTACGACGGCAACCACGGGCGCGGCGTGTCGCTCAACCTGATGACCCAGTCCGACGTCGAGGCGGCCTACCACCTGGCCGCGCGCAAGGGCGACAGCACGAGCGTGCTGGTGGAACGCTACATCACCGGCGACGAGCATCGCCTGCTGGTGGTCGGCAAGGAAGTCGTGGCCGCCGCCAAGGGCGAGTCGCTGTGGGTCACCGGCGACGGGACCTCGAACATCATCAAGCTGGTCGACGAGCAGATCAACACCGATCCGCGCCGCGGCACCACCGAAGACGCGCCGCTGAACGCGCTGGCCCCTGAAAACGGCGCCGAGATCATCCTCGAACTGGAACGCCAGGGCCTGACCGCCTGGTCGGTGCCGCTGGCCGGCCAGAAGGTGCTGATCCAGCCGAACGGCAATGTCGCCTTCGACGTCACCGACAAGGTGCACCCGTCGGTCGCGCATGCGGCGGCGCTGGCCGCGCGCGTGGTCGGGCTCGACATCGCCGGCGTCGACCTCGTGTGCGAAGACGTATCGCGCCCGCTCGAAGCGCAGCGCGGCGCCATCATCGAAGTGAACGCCAGCCCGGGCCTGCTGGCCCACCTGAAACCGGCCGACGGCCAGCCGCGGCCGATCGGCACGGCGATCATCGGCCACCTGTTCGGCGCCGGCGAAACGGGCCGCATTCCGATCGTCGGCGTGACCGGCACCAAGGGCGCCGCGCTGGTGACCCGCCTGATCGGCTGCCTGCTGCACCTGGCCGGCAAGCACACCGGCGTGGTCAACAGCCACGGCCTGTACCTCGACCAGCGCCTGGTCACCGCCGGCAACCAGGTCAATTGGGACGCCGGCCAGCGCTTGCTGATCAACCGCACCGTGCAGGCCGCGGTCTTCGAAAGCAATGCGCGCATGATCCTGTCCGAAGGCCTGGCCTACGACAAATGCACGGTCGGCATCGTGACCGACATGGACGGCGTGGAGGAGCTTGGCGACTTCTATATCAACGACGCCGACGCCCTGGCCAATGTGGTCCGCACCCAGGTCGACGTGATCCTGCCCGAGGGCACCGCGGTGCTGAACGCCGCCAATCCGGCCGTGGTCGACATGGCCGAACTGTGCGACGGCAAGGTGATCTTCTACGGCGCCGACCCGCAGCTGCCTGCCATGGTGGCGCACCGGGCGGCGGGCGAGCGCACGGTGTTCCTGCGCGCCGGCAACATCGTGCTGGCCGAGGGCGAAGTCGAAAGCGTGGTCCTGAGCCTGGCCGCCCTGAAGGCGCCGACCGCCGACCACCCGGAGAACGTACTGGCCGCGGTGGCCGCGACCTGGGCGCTGGATGTCGAGCCGGACCTGATCGGCGCCGGCCTGCGCCGCTTCGAGCCGAACCCGAAACAAACGGCGCACTGACCGACGCCAGGAACAAGAGCTATGCCACAGACTCATCCAACGTCGTCCCTGCGAAGGCAGGGACCCATGCTGAACAAGCTCAGTATGGGTCCCTGCCTTCGCAGGGACGACGTCGGTCAGGTTTATCGCTCGTTCAGCCAATAAAAACCACGGCATGGCGCACCGCGCGCCGCCGATTACCAGGAATACGTTTTATGGAAGTATCTCGCGTCAGGGCCTTGCGTGGTCCGAACCTCTGGAGCCACCACACCTCGGTGGAAGCGATCGTCCGCTGCAATACCGACGTGAACGCCCTTCCCGAATTCGAGGCGCGCCTGCGCGCCCGTTTTCCTGCGATGAGCCCCTTGCAGCCGACCGGCCACAACGACACCATCCCGTCGGCCCACGTGCTGGAACTGGCCGCCCTCGGCCTGCAGGCGGAGGCCGGCTGCCCGGTCACCTTCAGCCGCACCACCGCCACCCTCGAGCCCTGCATCTACCAGGTGGTCGTCGAGTATTCGGAAGAAGACGTGGGCCGCCGCGCGCTGGTGCTGGCCGAGCAGCTGGTCAAGGCCGCCATCGACGACACCCCGTTCGACCTGAACGCGGCCCTGGCCGAATTGCGCGAGCTCGATGAAGACGTGCGCCTCGGGCCGTCGACCGGCGCCATCGTGCAGGCCGCCGTGGCCCGCAACATCCCGTTCCGGCGCCTGACCGAAGGCAGCCTGGTGCTGTTCGGCTGGGGCAGCCGCCAGCGCAAGATCCAGGCCGCCGAGATCGACCGCACCGGCGCCATCGCCGAAGCGATCGCGCAGGACAAGGAATTGACCAAGAAGCTGCTCGACGCAGCCGGCGTGCCGGTGCCAAAGGGCCGCACCGTCAGCGACCCCGACGACGCCTGGGCCGCGGCGCTGGAGATCGGCCTGCCGGTCGTCATCAAGCCGAAGGACGGCAACCAGGGCAAGGGCGTGACGGTCAACGTCACCACCCGCGAACAGCTGACGGCGGGCTTCAATGCGGCTGCCGAGTTCCGCGACGACATCCTGGTCGAACGCTACCTGCCGGGCAACGACTTCCGCCTGCTCGTGATCGGCAACAAGCTGGTCGCCGCAGCGCGGCGCGACCCGCCGATCGTCGTCGGCGACGGCGCCAGCTCGGTCAAGCAGCTGGTCGACCAGGTCAACCGCGACCCGCGCCGCGGCAACGGCCATGCGACCTCGCTGACCAAGATCCGCTTCGACGACATCGCGCTGGCCAGCCTGGCCAAGCAGGGCTTTGTCGCGGAGTCGGTGCCGGCCAGGGGCCAGCGCGTGGTCCTGCGCAACAACGCCAACCTGTCGACCGGCGGCGCGGCCACCGACGTGACCGACGACGTGCACCCGGAAGTGGCGGCGCGCGCGATCGCGGCGGCGCACATGGTGGGCCTGGACATCTGCGGCGTCGACCTGGTGTGCGACAGCGTCCTGAAACCGATTGAAGACCAGAACGGCGGCATCGTCGAAGTGAACGCCGCGCCCGGCCTGCGCATGCACCTGTCGCCCTCGTTCGGCAAGGGCCGCGCCGTCGGCGAAGCGATCATCTCGGCGATGTTCGAGGATGGCGACGACGGCCGCATTCCGGTGGTGGCCGTGACCGGCACCAACGGCAAGACCACCACCGTGCGCCTGATCGCCCACCTGCTGACCGCCAGCGGCCTGCGCACCGGCATGACCAATACCGACGGCGTCTACATCGAAGGGCGCCGCATCGACAGCGGCGACTGCAGCGGCCCGCGCAGCGCGCGCAACGTGCTGCTGCACCCGGACGTCGACGCGGCCGTGTTCGAAACCGCGCGCGGCGGCATGCTGCGCGAAGGCCTGGCCTTCGACCGCTGCCAGGTCGCGGTGGTCACCAACATCGGCTCGGGCGACCACCTGGGCCTGAACTACATCACCACGCTGGAAGACCTGGCGGTCCTCAAGCGCGTGATCGTGCAAAACGTGGCCGACAGCGGCACCGCCGTCCTCAACGCCACCGATCCGGTGGTCGCCTCGATGGCCGCCAACTGCCGCGGCAAGGTCACCTTCTTCGCGGCCGACGCCCACCACGCGGTGATGTCGACCCACCGCGCCCAGGGCCAGCGCGTGGTCTACGTCCAGGACGGCATGCTGGTCGCCGCCCAGGGCAAGACCATGCACAAGGTGGCCCTGTCGGAAGTGCCGATCACCCGCGGCGGCAGCATCGGCTTCCAGGTCGAGAACGTGATGGCCTCGGTGGCCGCGGCCTGGGCGGTGGGCATCGAATGGGAAGCGATCCGCGCCGGCCTGAAGTCCTTCGCCAACGAAAGCGACAATGCGCCCGGCCGCTTCAATGTGTTCAACTACCGCGGCGCGACCGTGATCGCCGACTACGGCCACAATCCGGACGCGATCCTGGCGCTGGTGCAGGCCGTGGACAGCATGCCGGCCAATCGCCGCTCGGTCGTCATCAGCGGCGCCGGCGACCGGCGCGACGAGGACATCAGCCAGCAGACCGAAATCCTCGGCACCGCCTTCGACGACGTGCTGCTGTACCAGGACCAGTGCCAGCGCGGCCGCGCCGACGGCGAAGTGGTCGCCCTGCTGCGCGCCGGCCTGAATGGCGCGAAGCGCACCACCCACGTGGACGAGATCAACGGCGAGTTCGTGGCCATCGACACGGCGCTCGCGCGCCTCGGCGAAGGCGACCTGTGCCTGATCCTGATCGACCAGGTCGAGGAAGCCCTGGCCCATATCGCCAAGCGCATCGCCGAGGGCTGATTTCCCTCAGCGTGCGGCGCTTGCTGGCGTCTCTGTTCGGTGCTACTGTCACCGGATGGAGGCGCCCATGCCGAATTCCCCACTCACCCACCCGCACTACCCACCAGACTCTTCCGCAGAACTTGCCGGCTACGACGACGATTTCGTTCTCTGGGTCGAGCAGCAGGTGGAGTTGCTTCGTCTACGGAAGTTCGATCAACTGGATCTGGAAAACGTGATTGAGGAGTTCAGTTCAATGGGCAGCAGCCGGCGTCACGAACTGCGTTCACGACTCCAGGTACTGCTGATGCACCTGCTTAAATGTCAGTTTCAACCCGAACACAAATCGCGAAGCTGGCTCAGTACGATCTACGGACAACGCGCGAGCATCGCTGACATCATCGAAGACAGTCCGAGCTTGCAACGGTTTGTCGCCCAATATGTACAGGACAGGTACAAGCACGCAGCGGAACTTGCATCGATTGAAACCGGTCTACCCCTGTCGGCTTTTCCTACTTCGAATCCTTATTCAATCGAAAACTTGCTCGACGAGAATTTCGTTCCCTAGTCTGATCGGAGACGCAATGCATATTTCTGCGCTAGAACGAAGCCCAAGCTACGAAGACGATTTCGCCGCGCGAGAATCCCTACACGCTTGAACAGCTGCTTGACCAGGACTTCATTCCCTGACCATCACGCGCGGTTGGTCAACTGCTTGAGGCCCTCTTCCGACACGAGGTCGATGTAGCCGTAGCCGAGCTGCACGAGCCCCTGCTTCACCATCGCCCCGAGCTCGCGCGACAGGGTCTGGCGCGTGATCCCCAGCATCATCGCCAGGCCTTCCTGCGACACCGGCACGCGCGCGCGCATGGCAGTATCCATCGCGGTGTCGCCGCGCGCCAGCAGCAGCAGGCGGCGCGCCACCCGCGCCCGCGTCGAGCGCAATGTCGCGTCCTCCACCATCCCGTACAGCAGCCGCACGCGCGCCGCCAGCATCGCCGCGATCGCGGCGGCGAAGGCGGCCTGCCCCATCAGCGCGTCGAAGGCCTCGCGCGGCAGCACCAGCACGGCGGCATTGCCCATCGCGGTCGCATCATGCGTGCGCGGCTGGCCATCGATCAGCGAGATCTCGCCGAACCAGGTGCCAGTCTCGATCAGCGCCAGGATCGCCTCCCTGCCGTCCTCGCGCACCGACGACGCCTTCAGGCCGCCGTGCACCAGCGCATAAAAGCCGCTGGGCGGATCGCCCTGGCGGAACAGCATTTCGCCCGGGCGCAAGCGCTGCAGCTCGGACTGGTCCAGCAGCGCCCCGCGCACGCTGGCGGGCAAGGCCGCGAACCAGGGGTTGCGCCCCAGCGCCGCCTGCAAGTCGTCGTCCTTGATCGGCATTTTGCGTGAAATGTAAAAAATGTGACAGTTGCCATTGTAGTCCCGTTGTATTGTGAGGCACCGGGCAAGCAGACCGACCATACCAAAGGAGACCACAGTGGAAATACCGTCATTGAAGAACGCCGTCAGCGCCGAAGAATGGGAGACCCGCGTCGCGCTGGCCGCCTGCTACCGCCTGGTGGCGCTGTACGGCTGGAGCGACCTCGTATTCACCCACATCAGCGCCCGCGTGCCGGGTCCCGAACACCACTTCCTGATCAATCCCTACGGCTTGATGTTCGACGAGATCAACGCGTCTTCGCTGGTCAAGGTCGACGAACAGTGCAACAAGGTGATCGACTCGCCGTTCCCGGTCAATCCGGCCGGCTTCGTGATCCACAGCGCCGTGCACGAGGCGCGGCCCGACGCGGCATGCGTGATCCACACCCACACCCGCGCCGGCGTCGCCGTCAGCGCGCAAAAGTGCGGCGTGCTGCCGATCTCGCAGCAATCGACCTTCGTGCTCGCCTCGCTGGCCTACCACGACTACGAGGGCGTGGCCTTCCGCGGCGAGGAGAAGCCGCGCCTGCAGGCCGACATGGGCCGCGCCAACTTCCTCATGCTGCGCAACCACGGCCTGCTGGTCGCGGGCAAGAGCATCGCCGATGCCTTCCTGTCGATGTACACCTTCGAAGCGGCATGCCAGATCCAGCTGTCCGCGCAGGCCGGCGGTGAACTGGTGCAGATCGATCCGCGCATCGTCGGCGGCGTGAAGGAGGCGATGCGGGTGCAGACCGGCGGCATGGGCGGCGCCTTCGTCTGGCCTTCGCTGATCCGCAAGCTCGATCGCCTCGATCCGGGCTACGCGCAATGAGCGCCACCTTCGCGATCACCCAAGGGCTGGTGCTGGCGCTGGCGCTGGTCATGTTCGGGCTCGGCCTGTCGCTGTCGATCGGCGATTTCCGGCGCGTGCTCAGGCATCCGAAGGCAGTCGTCATCGCCCTGCTGCTGCAGGCGGTGCTGCTGCCTGCCGTGTGCTATGGGCTGATCGTGGCGCTGTCGGTGCCGCCGCTGGCAGCCGTCGGCCTGATGCTGCTGGCCGCGTCGCCCGGGGGCGTGTCGGCCAACCTGTTCAGCCATCTGTTCGGCGGCAACGTCGCGATGAACATCTCGCTCACGGCCATCAATACGCTGCTGTCGATCGTCAGCCTGCCCCTGATCGGCACCTGGGCGATCGCCACCTTCGCCGGCACCGGCCAGGTGGTGCCGCTGCAGTTCGGGAAGGTGATGGAGGTGATCGGCATCGTGCTGGTCCCGGTCGCGATCGGCATGGCGGCGCGCGCCCGCAAGCCGGCATTCGCCGCGCGCGCGGAGCGGCCGATGAAGCTGTTCAGCGCGCTGGTGCTGGTGGCGTTCGCGCTGATCGCGATGGTCAAGGAGTGGGATGCGCTGCGCGCCTCGTTCTTCGTGATCGGGCCGGCGGTGCTGGCGTTTAACGTGGTCAGCCTGCTGTCGGGCTACTACGTGTCGCGCATGGCGGGGCTGGACAAGCCCTTGTCGACGGCGATCTGCTACGAGATCGGCATCCACAATTCGACGCTGGCGATGTTCATCGCGATCAGCGTGCTGAACGACTTCCAGCTGGCACTGCCGGCGGCGCTGTACTCGGCAAGCATGTACATCACCGCGACTTTGTTTGGCTTGCTGGCGCTGCGGCCACGGGAGGTGGCCATCGACGGCAAGACGGTTTAGGTCCAGCCGGCGTCGACGACGAATTCCTGTGCGGTCAGCATGCGGCTGTCGTGCGCGGCCAGGAACAGCGCCATGCTGGCGACGTCGGCGCCAACGATGCGGCCGGGCAGGCACTGGTTCTGGTCCATCTCGCGTTCGCCGTCGGCGTCCACCCACTTCTCCAGCTGGCGGGTGGTCATCACCCAGCCCGGCGTGAGCGTGTTGACGCGGATATTGTCCTTGCCGTATTCGCGCGCCAGGCTGCGCGTAAGCCCGTTGACGGCCGATTTGCTGGTCGCGTAGACCGGGTAGCCGGCCACCTTGTTCTTCCAGCCGGTCGAACCGAGGTTGATGATGGCGCCGCCGCCGCGCCGCTGCATGCCGGGCACGAAGGCCTGCGCGGCGAAGAAGGCCACCCGCAGGTTGATGTTGACCTTGGCGTCGAAGTAATCCGGCGTGACGGCGAGGAAGTCGTGGCGCTCGTCGTTGGCCGTGTTATTGACCAGGATATCGAAGTCGCCCAGCCTGGCGGTGGCCTGCGCCGCGGCGGCGCGCAAGGCGTCCACGTCGGACAGGTCGCAGGCGATGAACATCGCCTCGAGCCGCTCGCCGGCCAGCTTGCCCAGCAGCGCGTTGGACGAGGCGGCGTCGCGGTCGGCGAAGGCCACGCGCGCGCCCTGGCGCACGAAGGCCGCCACGATATCGGCGCCGATGCCGGAGCCGCCGCCCGTGACGAATACCGCCTTCCCCGCCAGGCTCGGGTAGCTTGCAAATTCCATGGTGTTCCCTGTTGTTATTGTTGTGCCGCGTTCCAGGCAGCGACGAACAGCGCGGCGCGCTGCGCCAGCTGGTCCGCCGATACGCCCGGCGCATATAGCTGTCCGCCAATGCCGAAACCGGTGGCGCCGGCGGCGAGCCAGGGACCAATGCTCTCGGGGGTGACGCCGCCGACGGGCCACAGCGGCGTACCGGCCGGCATGACCGTCTTGATCGCCTTGAGCCCGCCGTAGCCGACCATCTCGCCCGGGAAGATCTTCAGCGCGTGGGCGCCGGCCGCCAGGGCGTTGAACGCTTCGGTCGGCGTGGCCACGCCGGGTGCGCACAGCATGCCCAGCGCAACGCCGCGCGAAATGACGGCCGGATTGCAGTTCGGCGACACCATCAGGCGGCCGCCCACGGCGTATACGGAATCGACATCGTCCACGGTCAGCATCGTGCCGCCGCCGACCAGCGCGCCGGGCGGCGCCATCTTCGCCAGCAGCGCGATCGATTCGAGCGCGCCAGGCCGGTTCAGCGGCACTTCGAGCAGGCGGAAACCGGCGCCGAACAGGGCCGCGCCCACGGCGGGAGCATCGGCCGGCGACAGGCCGCGCAGGATCGCCACCAGGGGCGGATTGAACTGGGTAGTATCCATCAAGGCTGGTCCTTCCTAAAAGCTGTCGTAAAAATCTGCGCCAGTGCGGCGCAGAATACTTCGTCGGGGTCGGCGATCCTGGCCTGCAGGCCGAAGCGCCCGGCCGCGCTGGCATAGCGGCTGCTCAAGGCCTTCGAGGCGATGACGGTGATCGCCCCTTGCTGCTGGCGCGCGTTGACGAACTCGGTGCCGATCAGCAGGCCGCTGAGGAAGGAGCGCGCGAAGCGGGCCGGCATGACGCCGGCCACCACGCGTGCGCGCACGCCGAACAGGGCATTGGACAGCGGTTTGCCGCGCCGCGCTTCGTCGAGGCCGTCGCAGAAGGCCTGCTCGTCGTCCTCGCCCTGCGCCATCATGCCGGCCAGTGTGCCCGAAGTGCCGAGCAGCGCGAACAGCTCGCCCGTCATGAAGGTCGCCAGCTCGGTGATCCCGCCCTCGCGCACCTGCACCCACTTGCTGTGGGTGCCGGGCAGGACGATCCAGCCTTCGCCGATACCGAGCGCCATGGCGCCGAGCAGCTGGGTCTCTTCGCCCCGCATCACGTCGACGCCGTCGACCCGGCGGCAGTAGCCCGGCACGATGGCGCAGCCGGGATGGCCCGCCACCGGCGCCAGGTGCCGCGCCAGCTGCGCCAGCGGCACCGAGGCGTCAAGGTAGGGGACCTCTTGCCAGCCGCTGGCCGAACCGACCATGCCGGACATGACCACCGGCACCTGCGGGTCGACCCGCATGGCCGCGCGCAGGGCCGCCAGCGATTCGGCGAACTTGCCCTGGACCGCCAGCAAGCCCTGGTCGTCGTGATGGCTGGCCAGCACGGCGCCGCCGCGCTGCATCAGGTAGGCGCGGCGGTTGCTCGTGCCCCAGTCGATGCCCAGCAAGGTATCCGCGCTGGCCATTACAGGGCGCACGGCCGGCCGCAGGCCCGTCGTTTCATGTTCAATTGAGCGTTCATCGTTTTCTCCTGTCGTTCCTTATTCCGTGTGCACGAGCGCGATGGCAGGTTCACAGTTGAATGTTACGGAAACAGGGGATGTCAAACAAATTGCGTATTTCAAGAAAGGTATGCGCAAATCGTATGCCTAGCGCGAAGGCGGATAGCGCAATGCGGCCACTTCGCGCACGCAGGCCAGCATCGCCTCGGCGCCAGGCGAGAGCTGGTGCTGGCGGCGCATGACGATGCCATACAGGTCCATGCGCAGGCCGAGGTCGAAAGGCAGCACCTCGAGCAGGCCCGCTTGCAGGTAAGGCTCGACCAGTTCGAGCGGCAGCGCCACCACCATATCGCTGCCGATCAACAGCTTGGCGCTCACGTGCAGCGACATCGTCTCCACCGTTTCGGCCGGCGGCTCCAGGCCTTGCGACAGGAACAGGGCCGTCAGGCGGTCGCGCAGGATGCTGCCGGTCGGCGGCAGGATCCAGCCCTGGCGCACCAGCTGGTCGAGGCCGAGGTCGGCCTGCCGCGCCAGCGGATGGCCGGCGCGCACGATGAGCTTGTGGGGTTCGTCGGTGATCGGTTCGAACAGCAGTTCGGAGGCGGCCTCGGTGTCGAGGATGCGGCCGATGACGAGATCGAGCTCGCCGGCGCGCAGGCGCTGCACCAGGATCTTGCTGGTATCGACGCTGACCGACACGTGCACGCGCGCGTGGCGCGACTTGAGCAGATTGATCGCTTCCGGCACCAGGACGGTGGACGGCGTGAGCACGGTGCCGATATCGACCCGGCCGCGCAGGCCGGACAGCAGCTCCATCACCTCCTGGTGGGCGGCGTCCATCTCGGCCAGGGCCGCGCCGGCGCGGCGGATCAGGATCGCGCCGTACCAGGTTGGCGCCACGCCGCGCGGCAGGCGCTCGAACAATTGGACGCCGAGCGCATGTTCAAGTTCGGCCAGCAGCTTGGAAGCGGCTGGCTGGGTCAGGTTGGCCGCCTGCGCCGCATGCATGATCGAGCCATGCCGTCCCAGCTCGACGAGCAGCACCAGGTGGCGAGTCTTGAGGTGCGAACGGACGAATCGGTCGGAACTTTGATCAGGCATGCTCTTCTACCAATAGCAGGAAGCCCATGATAAGGGGCATGCCGATCGCGGTCAAATGACTTAGTGGCGGTCGCTGCGCGATTTGAGCTGGTCGAGCAGCACCGCGGCCAGCAGGATCACGCCGCGCACCAGGTACTGGTAGAAGGCGTCGACGTCGAGCAGGTTCATCACGTTTTCGACGGTACCCATGATCAGCACGCCGATCAGCACGCCGAAGATGCGCGCCTTGCCGCCGGCCAGCGATACGCCGCCCAGCACGCATGCCGAAATGACATCGAGCTCGAAGCCTTGCGCCGCATTCGGCTGGCCGCTGGTGATGCGGGTGGCCAGGATCAGGCCCGCCATCGCGGTGACCACGCCCTGCAGCAGGAAGATCCAGACGCGCAGCTTCTCGACCTTGACGCCCGCCAGGCGCGCCGCTTCCGGATTGCCGCCGATGGCCAGCGTGTTGCGGCCGAAGACAGTCTGGTTCAGCAGGATGCCGAATACCAGGAAGCAGATGCCGCAGATGATCACCGGCAGCGGAATGCCGAAGAAGCGTGCGTCGCCGAAGCTGATGAAGCCTTCGTCGGCGATGCCGACCGCCTGGCCTTGCGACACGATGAAGGCCAGGCCGCGCACCATCAGCATCGTGGCCAGGGTCGCGATCAGCGCGTTCACGCGCAGGTAGGCGATCAGCACGCCGTTGAAGGCGCCGATCACGGCGCCGGCGCCCAGGCCCGCGCCCACCGCCAGCGCGACGCTGCCGCTGCGCTCGAGGACGATGGCGCCGAACACGCCGGCGAAGGCGATGGTGGAACCGACCGACAGGTCGAAATCGCGCGAGGCCAGGCACAGCATCATGGTGCAGGCGACCATGCCGATCTGCGCCACCGACAGCATCAGGCCGACGATGTTCGCGACCGAGAAGAAGTTATCGACGGTCGCCGCCAGCACGGCGAACAGCACCGCGTAGGCCAGCGGCATGCTGTATTCGGACAGCAGCGCGCGCGAGCGGCTGGGGCCGAGCTGCGTGTTGGCCGGGTGGAGTGGGACGGTGTTCATGCAATTCTCCTGGCTGGATGGGCGTTTGGTGTGGATTCGGGCAGCGCGAGGCGCAGGACCGCTTTTTCATCGGCATCGGCGCGCGCAAGTTCGCCGACGATGCGGCCGTCGCGCATGACCGCCACGCGGTCGGAAATGCCCAGCACTTCGGGCAGTTCGCTCGATACGACGATCACGCAGCAGCCGCGCTCGGCCACTTCGTGGATGATGCGGTAGATATCGTTCTTGGCACCGACGTCGATGCCGCGGGTCGGCTCGTCGAGGATCAGCACTTTCAAGTCGGGTTCGGCCAGCCAGCGCGCAAGGATCACCTTCTGCTGGTTGCCGCCGGAAAGCAGGCGGATCTCCTGCTCGCGGTTCGGGGTCTTGATGCGCAGGCGCGCGATGAACTGGTCGGCCAGCGCCGCCTCGCGGCCGTGGCGCAGGAATATACCGCCCAGCAAATCGTTGCGGCGGCAGCTGATGTTGATGTTCTCGGACACCGAGGCATGCGCCAGGATGCCCTGCTCCTTGCGGTCCTCCGGGCACAGCACGATGCCGGCGGCGATCGCGGCGGACGGGCCGCCGCGGCTGACCGGGGCGCCGTCGAGCAACACGCTGCCGGCGGGACGCTTGTCGGCGCCGTACAGCTGGCGCATCAATTCGCTGCGGCCGGCGCCGACCAGGCCGAAGAAGCCCAGCACTTCGCCGCCGCGCACTTCGAAGTCGCAGTCCTCGGCCATGCCCTTGACCTGCAGCCGCACCTCGCCCTGCGTGCGGGTACGGTAGTCGTAGATGTCGCTCAGTTCGCGGCCCACCATGTCGCTGATCAGGCGGTCGCGCGACACCTCGGCCATCACCGGATGGCTGGCGACCTTGCGGCCGTCGCGGAAGATGGTGCAGGCGTCGCACAGCGCGTACAGTTCCTCGAGGCGGTGCGAGATGTAGATCAGGGTGCGGCCTTCGGAGCGCAGCGTGCGCACCAGGCGGAACAGGATTTCGGTTTCACGGTGCGACAGGCTGCTGGTCGGCTCGTCGAAAGCGATGACCTGGGCGTCCTGCATGACGGCCTTGCAGATCTCGACCATCTGGCGCTGCGCGATCGACAGGTCGACCAGGCGCGTGTCGGGATCGAGGTCGACCCCGATCTTGGCCAGCTCCTCGGTGACCATGCGGCGCGCGGCGCGCTTGTCGACCAGGCCGAAGCGGGTCGGCATGCGTCCCAGCAGGATGTTCTCGGACACGGTCAGTTCGGGCACGTACTGCAGTTCCTGGTGGATCACGGCGATGCCGGCCTCGATCGCGTCGCCGGACGAATGGAAGTGGCACTCCTTCCCGTCCAGCAGCAGGCGGCCGCCGTCGGGGCGGTACTGGCCGCCCAGGATCTTGAGCAGGGTCGACTTGCCGGCGCCGTTCTCGCCGAGCAGGCCGTGGACGGCGCCGGCGTGCGCCTCGAAGCTGACCCCGCCCAGCGCGATCACGCCGGGGAAGTGCTTCGAGACCTGGTCAAACTGAAGATAAGCAGGTTTCACGGATTACATTCCCATATCGGCGCGCACTTTTGCCATGTTCGCTTTCGTCATCAACACGCCGTTGGTGTAGGTCAGCGGCGCCGGCGCCTTGCCGGTGGCGATCCAGTCGACCAGATTGGCCGCGGTTTCATAGCCATGGCGCTTGGCGCTGATCAGGATGGTGCCGTAGAAGGCGGTGGCGGCCGGCTTGGCGAACTCGTTCTGCGCCGTCTTGCTGCCGCCGATGCCGACCCCGATCATCGCGTCGCTGCGCAGGCTGCGGCCCTCGCCGGCGCGCACGGCGCCGAGCACGGTCTCGTCGTTCAGGCCGACCGCGATCCAGCGCTTGAACTTGGCATTCTTGGTGAAGGCGATATTGGCGGCGTTGAAGGCGGACTCGGTGTCGGTCTTCGCTTGCGGCGCCTCGACCACGTTGGCGGCAGGCAGGCCGGCAGCCTTGAGCGCGTCGATCGCGCCCATGGTGCGCTCTTTCGCCGTCGGCAGCTGGTCGTAGGACACGCGCAGCGCGCCAATTTCGGCCATGTTCCAGCCGCGCGCCTTGATCTCGGCGATCAGCGCCTGGCCGGCCTGCTTGCCGATCTCGTAGCCGGAGATGCCCATGTGCGGGATCGAGGCGATCGGATTGCCGGCGCCGTCGATCAGGCGGTCGTCGACCGAGATCACTTTCATGTCGTGGCGCTTGGCGGCGCGCTCGACTGCCTTGCCCAGCTTGACGTCAGGCGCGCAGATGACGAAGCCCTTGGCCTTCTGGGCGGCCAGGTTGTCGATCGCGGCGATCATCTTTTCGCCGTTCGGCACGCCGATCTTGACCAGCACGAAACCCTTGTCCTTCGCCGCCTGTTCCGCATAGCGCCACTCGTCCTGGAACCATGGCTCCTCGGCCTGCTTGACCAGGAAACCGATCTTGATCGGATCGGCCGCCTTGGCCGGGCCCAGGGCGCACAGTACGGCGGCGGCGATTGCCAGCTTGGCGATGCTACGAAGTCCTTGTTTCATGTGTGTCTCCTAAAAGGTTGATTATTCTTGGTCGTCGAACAGCGCCGATGGGTAGCCTGGCGCCGGCGGCGCCGGCAGTGCCACCAGGCCCATGGGCCCGGCGGCGGAAAATTCTTCGAGCCCCCGGCCGCCGAAAGCAGGCGAGCTGCAATCGATGTCCAGGGTTTGCAGCGTACTGCCATCCGGCGCGTAGCGCACCAGCCGGCCGGCCTGGGCGCTCCACAGGCAGCCCTCGGCGTCGATTGCCGCGCCGCGCGGGCCGGCGCCGGGCGCCAGTTCGGCGAACAGGCCCACCTCCGCCACGCTGGCGCTGGCCGCATCGTAGCGGCACTGCAGGATGCGGGCCTTGGCGGCGTCGGCGAAATAAAGCCGCGTGCCGTCCATGCTAAAACATATCCCGCTGGCCTGCGCCACCGCCGGCAGCGCCAGCCTGCGCAAGCCATGCTGGCGCGAGTAATGGTAAAAACTGCCGATCGGGCGGCGGTCGGATGCCGCGTTGGCGGTGCCGAAAACCAGCGCGCCGAGGCGGTCGGTGCAACCGTCCGCGATGCTGGTGCGCGGCTCGGCCGGATCGACCGCGACCACCGGCTGCAAGCGCAGCGGGCGCGCGCTGGGGCCGGGAACGGCCATGCACAGCCGCTTCGGCAAGCCAAGCAGCAGGCGCCCGGAACAGGTATGCGCGAGCAGCCCGCCCTGGTCGGGCAGCCTGCCCGTCTGTACCGACTGCTCGCGCACCGAGTATGCATGCAGGACTGCCGAAGTCGCGCCGGACCACCACCAGCGTGCGCCCTGCGCATCCCAGCGCAGGTGCTGTCCGGGCTTGATCGACAAGGTGGTCATGGGCTACGGCCTTACCACTCGGCGACGCTGCCGTCGGCATGGCGCCACAGCGGGTTGGTCCAGTCGGGCGCGTTCTTGCTCGCTTCGATGACTTTTTCCTCGTCGATGTCGACGCCCAGGCCAGGCAGCGTCGGCGGCTTCATGTAGCCGCCGTCCATCTTGAAGTCGTCCTTGTTCTTCACATAGTCGAGCAGCTCGGCGCCCTGGTTGTAGTGGATGCCCATGCTCTGCTCCTGCAGCACGGCGTTGTGCGAAACGAAGTCCACGTGCAGGCAGGAGGCCAGCGCCACCGGGCCCAGTGGGCAGTGCGGCGCGAAGCCGACGTCGTAGGCTTCGGCCATGCCGGCGATCTTCAGGCATTCGGTGATGCCGCCCGCGTGCGACAGGTCCGGCTGGACGATCGAGATGCCGCCCTTCTCGAACACATGCTTGAATTCGAAGCGCGAGAACATGCGCTCGCCGGCGGCCAGCGGAATGGACGTCGATTCGGCCAGGCGCGGGTAGTACTCGGCCTGTTCGGCCAGCACCGGCTCCTCCACGAACAGCGGTCGGTAAGGCTCGAGGGCGCGCAGCAGCACCTTGGCCATCGGCGCGGCCACGCGGCCGTGGAAGTCGATGCCGAATTCGATCGTGGTGCCGAAGGCTTCGCGGATCTCGGCGATGCGGGCGACGGCCGCATCGACCGAGGCTGCGCTGTCGAGCATGCGGAATTCTTCGGTGCCGTTCATCTTGAAGGTGTCGATGCCGATCGACTTGAGCTTGCGGATGCCGGCGATGACATCGCTCGGACGGTCGCCGCCGACCCAGCTATAGGTCTTCATCTTGTCGCGCACCAGGCCGCCCAGCAGCTGGTAGACCGGCACGCCGAGGGCCTTGCCCTTGATGTCCCACAGCGCCTGGTCGATGCCGGCGATCGCGCTCATCAGGATCGCGCCGCCGCGGTAGAAGCCGCCGCGGTACATGACCTGCCACAGGTCGTTGATGCGGGCCGGGTCCTGGCCGACGAGGTAAGGCGCCATTTCGTGCACGGCCGCTTCGACGGTGCGCGCGCGGCCCTCGATCACGGGTTCGCCCCAGCCGACGACACCTTCATCGGTCTCGATCTTGAGCAGCATCCAGCGCGGTGGAACACGGTAGGTGGTCAGTTTGGTGATCTTCATGGGGCTTGTCAGTGGTGAAAGAATGGGCTCAAGTCTAAGGCCGCCAGCTACCTCGCAAATATGAATAATTCGCGAAGAGACATACGGATATCACATAGCTCGCGGCGGCCGCCCCAGCATGGTCACGCTACCACCCCTAACGCAGCCGAAGCCGCCTGCGCCGACAGCTCGCCGGATTAATTGCGCGCCGCACGCGTTGCAAAAATGGGAATTTGTTTGCAATAATCACAAAATCGGCAAATGATGTGTAGTAATATTACATACAGGGTTTTCCCTTTCCCGCCCACGGCGACATAAAAATGAGCATTAAGGACAAGTCGCCGCCTGTGCACAACACTCTTCTGAGGAGTCGCGATGCAAACTGTACGTAGTATTACTTCATATGCCCGCCTAACTTTGCTGGCTGCATCCAGCGCCGCCATGCTGGCCGCCTGCGGCGGCAGCGGCGCCGACGGCGCGGCAGCGGCGCCCAGGGCCGTGACCGCCTCGGCCAGCCGCGCCCAGGCCGCCGTGGCGCCGGCCACGATGCGCTTCCACTACCGCCGCGCCCAGCATGACGAAGCCCAATGGGGCGTGTACTCGTGGGACGGCCCGGTCAACCCGAGTACCGCGTGGATAAGCACCCGCTTCATGCTGAGCGGCAGCGACAGCTTCGGCGGCTATGTCGACATCCCCGTCAATACGTCGAAATCGGCGATCTGGTTCCTGGTCACCGACGGCAACGGCAGCAAGAACTGCGGCAATGACCAGCATGCCCAGTTCAATCCCGATATCGCCACCAAGGGCCAGGAGGTCTGGCTGCTCGAAGGCAGCTGCACGGTGCATGCGACGCCGCCGGCGATCACCTTCGGCAATCTGAACAACGCCCAGGCGCACTGGCTGTCCGCCACCACGCTGGCGTGGCCGGGCACGCCGGCGGCCGGCAGCTACAAGCTGTACTACGCCGCCGACGGCGGGCTCGGTTCGGCACCGGGCGGCGTGACCGGCGCCGACGGCAGCGTCGACCTGGCCATCGGCGGCGGCCTGCCGGCCCAGCTGCAGGCGAAGTACCCGCACCTGGCCGGCAGCACGGCGCTGGTCCTGGCCGACGGCGATGCCGCGCTGGTGGCCGGAAAAGTAACAGGCCAGTTCGCGATCGCCCAATTCGACGCCGGCGGCCAGCTGGTGCAAGTGACCTCGCTGCAAACGAGCGGCATGCTCGATGCGCTGTACGCCGCGCATGCCGCCAGCGCCAGACTCGGCGCCACCTTCGACAGCGGCGGCGTGCCCACCTTCCGGGTGTGGGCGCCGACCGCCAGGGCGGTGTCGCTGAACGTCTATCCGGACGCCGGCGCCGCCAGCACCGTGAGCGTGCCGATGACGCGCGACGGCGCCAGCGGCGTGTGGCAGTACAAGGCCGAGGATGCCGGCTGGACCAACAGCCACTACTACACCTACACCGTGGACGTGCTGTCGCGCTGGGCCGGCAACACCGTGGTGCGCAACGTCGTCACCGATCCGTACTCGCTGTCGTTGAGCGCCAACGGCCAGCGCAGTTTCGTGGCCAACCTGGACAGCGCCGCCCTCAAGCCGGCGGGCTGGGACGGCCACGCCATTCCGCAGCTGGCGCACCCAAGCGACATCGCCCTGTACGAATTGCAGGTGCGCGACTTCAGCGCGCAAGACGCCACCGTGCCCGCCGCCCACCGCGGCAAGTTCATGGCCTTCACCGAGAGCGGCTCGAACGGCATGAAGCACCTGAAGCTGCTGCAGCAGGCCGGCATGACCCACATCCACCTGCTGCCGAGCTTCGACTTCGCCAGCGTCGACGAGACCGGCTGCAGCACGCCGGCCATTCCAGCGGCGGGGCCGAACTCGGACCAGCAGCAGGCGGCGGTGGCGGCAAGCGAGAACAGCGACTGCTTCAACTGGGGCTACGACCCGGTGCACTACAGCGCGCCGGACGGCAGCTTCGCCACCAGCGCCGGCGACGGCGCCGTGCGCGTGCGCGAATTCCGCGCGATGGTCAAGGCCCTGCACGAACAGGGGCTGCGGGTGACGATGGATGTGGTCTACAACCACACCAGCGCCTCGCAGCAAGGGCCGCTGTCGGTGCTGGACAAGATCGTGCCGACCTACTACTACCGCCTCAATAACAGCGGCGCCATCACCAACGACAGCTGCTGCGCCGACACCGCCGCCGAAAACGCGATGATGGCCAAGCTGATGATCGACTCGGTGGCCACTTGGGCCACGCAGTACAAGGTGGACAGCTTCCGCTTCGACATCATGGGCATGGCGCCGCTGGCCGTCATCAAGCAGCTCAAGACCACGGTCGACCAGGCCGCGGGGCGCGACATCTACCTGTACGGCGAAGCGTGGAACTTCGGCGTCATCGCCAACGACGCGCGCTTCGTGCAGGCGCGCCAGGCGAATATGTTCGGCACCGGCGTCGGCTCGTTCAACGACCGCCTGCGCGACGCCGTGCGCGGCGGCGGCTGCTGCGACGGCGGCGACGCGCTGATCCACCAGCAGGGCTTCATCAACGGCGCGTACCTGGACCGCAATGCGCAAAGCTGGCAGACCAGGGACGACCTGCTGCGCCTGGCGGACCTGGTGCGCGTGGGCCTGAGCGGGACCTTGCGCGACTACAGCTTCACCGACCGCTTCGGCAACGTGCGCAAGAATTCGCAGATCGACTATTTCGGCCAGAACGCCGGCTTTGCGGCCAATCCGGCGGAGACGATCAACTACATCGAAGCGCACGACAACCAGACCCTGTTCGACCTGAACGCATACAAGCTGCCGGCGGCGACCAGCGTGGCCGACCGCGTGCGGGTGCAGAACCTGGGCGCCGCGATCACCCTGTTCTCGCAGGGGATCCCGTTCATCCATGCGGGGCAGGAAATCCTGCGCTCGAAATCGATGGACCGGGACAGCTACAACGCCGGCGACTGGTTCAACCTGCTCGACTACAGCTACCAGTCGAACAACTTCGGCGTCGGCATGCCGATGCATGGCGTCAACCAGGGCAACTGGTACTTGATCGCGCCGATCCTGGCGAATCCGATGATCAGGCCGGACAGCGCGGCGATCGTCAACGCGCGCGACAACTTCCTCGACCTGCTGGCGATGCGCAAGGACAGCTCGCTGTTCCGCCTGCGGACGGCGCAGGACGTGAGTGAGCGCCTGCGCTTCCACAACACGGGGCCGGACCAGGTGCCGGGCGTGATCGCGATGAGCATCGACGGGCAGTACCCGAGCCGTTATGTGGGCGCGAACTACAAGGCGGTGGTCACGCTGTTCAACGTGGACAAAGAGGCGCGCGAGGTGGCGATTCCGGAGCTGAAGGGACGCAAACTGAGTGTGCACAAGATCCAGCGCAAATCGGCGAGCGACATGTTGGCGAAGACGGCGACGTTCAACAAGGCGAGCGGCACCTTCCTGATCCCCGCGCGCACGACGGTGGTCTTCGTCGAAAACGCCGCACATGGTGCGGACGACGACTGACAAGCAACCATCTTCCCCACTCAAGCCGCCTGGTCCGCCCGGCGGCTTTTTTCAATCGGGGTCAGACCTCAATAAACCGGCAATCGGGGTCAGACCTCAATTACCCAAACGCAACTGTCCCCGCCCGTCGATAGTAAATGTGAGTAAATATCCCCTGGATTTTAGGAAATTGAGGTCTGACCCCGATTGGAACGTAATTGAGGTCTGACCCCGATTCCTGCTTCGCCCCCGATTCGGGTGTTGAGGCGTTACCAATTCTTGCTCTTTTCCGCGAGAGCGAGCCGGTGAAAGCGGTAAAATGGCGGACTTGACCCTGCTCCGTGCAGCGCCCGCCTTATCGACAAAGAAGAAATGACGACCGTCCCTACCGAAATTAATGCCGCCGCCGTAAAAAATAATGCTACGGAAAAAGTTACGCCGATGATGCAGCAGTATTTACGCATCAAGGCCGATTACCCGACCATGCTCGTTTTCTACCGGATGGGAGACTTTTACGAGCTGTTCCACGAAGATGCCGAAAAAGCGGCCCGCATCCTCGGCATCACGCTGACCGCGCGCGGCACTTCCGGCGGCAATCCGATCAAGATGTGCGGCGTGCCTTTCCATTCGCTCGATCCCTATCTCGCCAAGCTGGTCAAGCTGGGCGAATCGTGCGCGATCTGCGAACAGATCGGCGATCCGGCCACCAGCAAGGGGCCGGTCGAGCGCAAGGTCTTGCGCGTGGTTACCCCCGGCACCCTGACCGACGCCGACCTGCTGCCCGAAAAGGCCGAACGCCCGCTGCTGGCGGTGTGCATGATCAGCCAGCGCAAGGTCGTCACCACCGGCCTGGCCTGGCTGTCGCTCGCTTCCGGCGCGCTCAAGCTGATGGAATTCACCGGCGACGCCCATACCGTCGGCCTGCGCCTGCAGCAGGAGCTCGAACGCATCGCCCCGGCCGAGATCCTGCGCGGCGACAGCGGCGACCTATTCGACGACCCCACCATTTGCCATACCCAGCGCGTGCCCGACTGGCACTTCGATGTCGTCGGCGGCCACCGCGCGCTGCTCGACCAGCTGTCCGTCGCCACCCTCACCGGCTTCGGCGCCGATGGCCTGGGCGCGGCCTTCGGCGCCGCCGGCGCGCTGCTGCGCTACGCCCATTCGACCCAGGGCCGCGGCCTGCAGCACGTGCGCAGCCTGTCGACCGAAACCGAAAACGAATTCATTGGCCTCGACGCGGCCACCCGCCGCAACCTGGAGCTGACCGAAACCATCCGCGGCCAGGAGTCGCCCACGCTGTTCTCGCTGCTCGACCACTGCCGCACGGCGATGGGCTCGCGCCTGCTGCGCCACTGGCTGCACCATGCGCGCCGCAACCAGGACGTGGCCCGCGCCCGCCACGCGGCAATCGATGCGCTGGCCCGCAGCGACGCCGCCGGCGCGCTGTCCGCCACGCTGGCCCAGGTGCCAGATATCGAACGCATCACCACCCGCGTGGCGCTGCTGTCGGCGCGCCCGCGCGACCTGGCCGCGCTGCGCGATGGCCTCAAGCAGCTGCCGGCCCTGCGCCGCAGCGTGCAGCAGACCTTCGCGGCGGCCGAGACCAGCCTGCTGGCCGACATCCACCAGGCGCTGGCCACGCCCTCCGTCTGCCTCGACCTGCTGGAGCGCGCGATTGCCGAGGAACCGGCTGCGATGGTGCGCGACGGCGGCGTGTTCGCGCGCGGCTTCGATGCCGAACTGGACGAGCTGCGCGGCCTGTCCGAGAACGCCGGCCAGTTCCTGGTCGACCTCGAGACGCGCGAGCGCGCCCGCACCGGCATCGCCAACCTGCGCGTCGAGTACAACAAGGTGCACGGCTTCTATATCGAGGTCACGCATGGCCAGACCACCAAGGTGCCGGAAGACTACCGCCGCCGCCAGACCCTGAAGAACGCCGAGCGCTACATCACGCCGGAACTGAAGGTGTTCGAGGACAAGGCGCTGTCGGCCCAGGACAAGGCGCTGGTGCGCGAGAAGCTGCTGTACGACCAGCTGCTGTCGGACCTGGCGCCGCACATCGGCGCCTTGCAGCTGATCGCCGGCGGCCTGGCCCAGCTCGACACGCTGACCGCGCTCGCCTCGCACGCGCTGCACCACAACTGGTGCGCGCCGCAGCTGGTGGCCGAGCCCCGCCTCGACATCCGCGAAGGCCGCCATCCGGTGGTCGAGGGCCAGATCGAGCGCTTCATCGCCAACGACTGCCAGCTCAGGGACGAACGCCGCCTGCTGCTGATCACCGGCCCGAACATGGGCGGTAAATCGACCTTCATGCGCCAGGTGGCGCTGATCACGCTGCTGGCCTACGTGGGCAGCTACGTGCCGGCCACCAGCGCGACGATCGGCCCGATCGACCGCATCTTCACCCGCATCGGCGCGACCGACGACCTGGCCGGCGGCCGCTCGACCTTCATGGTCGAGATGACCGAATCGGCCGCGATCCTGAACGGCGCCACCGAGCATTCGCTGGTGCTGATGGACGAAGTGGGACGCGGCACCTCGACCTTCGACGGCCTGGCGCTGGCCTGGGCGATCGCGCGCCACCTGATCGACAGCAGCCGCAGCTTCACGCTGTTCGCGACCCACTACTTCGAACTGACCCAGCTGCCCGACAGCCACCCGACGGCGGCCAATGTGCACCTGTCGGCGGTCGAGCACAAGGACAGCATCGTGTTCCTGCACGCGGTACAGGCCGGCCCGGCCTCGCAAAGCTACGGCTTGCAGGTGGCCCAGCTGGCCGGCGTGCCGCAAGGCGTGATCAAGGCCGCGCGCAAGCACCTGGCCCGGCTCGAGTCGCAGGCGCTCGACACCACGCCGCAGCTGGACCTGTTCGCCCTGCCCTGCGTGGAGCCGGACGACGACGCGGCCGGCGAGGCGCCGGCAGCGGCGCCGGAAAGCAGCGCGCTGGCCGAGGCGCTGGCCGCCATCGATCCCGATGCCCTGAGCCCGCGCGAGGCGCTCGACCAGTTGTACCAGCTCAAACGCCTGGCCGCGCAATGATCCGTTGTGCCCTTGCCCCGCTGGCGCTGGCCCTGCTGCTCGCTTGCGCGCCGCATGCGCTGGCGCAGAAGCGCCAGGCAGGCCACCAGTTCGCCGTGGTCGGGCACAGCTTCGCCAACGGCGGCGGCGAACGGCGCCTGAAGCAGGCGCTGGCCGACAGCGCCGACAGGGACCAGGCCTTCGTGGTCGTCACCGGCATCAAGAACGCCAAGGAGCCGTGCAGCGATGAACTCTACCTCGAGCGGCGCGACTTGCTGGAGCAGGCCGAGCGCCCGCTGATCGCGGTGCCGGCGGCCAGCGACTGGAGCGACTGCCGCAATTCGAGCGGCCGCCCGGCCGCGATCGAACGCCTGGCGCGCCTGCGCGAACTGCTGTTCGCCGAACCGGCCTCGCTCGGCCTGCACAAGCTGCCGCTGGTGCGCCTGTCAAGCAGTGCCCAGTTCCGCAGCTATGCGGAGAACGCGCAGTGGGTGGTCGGCAAGGTGCTGTACGCGACCATCAACCTCCCGGCCGACAACAACCACTACCTGGCCGAGGCGGGCCGCAACAGCGAGTTCGAGGACCGGCTGGTAGCCAACCGCTTCTGGCTCAACCGCCTGTTCGCGCAGGCCAAGCGCAGGAAGCTCGATGCGATCGTGCTGTTCATGGAGGGCGACATCAAGGCGCTGTCGCAGGAGAGCGGGCTGCGCGCGCTGCTGACGCGGTCGAACCCGGGCCAGGACGGCTACGCGGCGCCGCGCAAACAGCTGGCGGCGCTGGCCGGAAAGTATGCAGGGAAGGTGCTGCTGGTCGATACGGCGCCGCTGCCAGCGGGCGCGGAGCCCGCCATCGAATGGCGCGACAACCTGGGACATGTGAGCGTGGGTTCGAGCGCACTCGAAGTGCGGGTGACGCCGGGCGCGCCGGAGTTGTTCAGGCTGCGCCCGGTCGACGCCGACACCTGGAAGGCGCCGGCGGCGCGGGCGTCCGTCAAGAACGCCCGCTGAACGGCTTTTAGTGGACCGGGTGGCTGCGGAAGTGGTCGCCCTCGTCGCCTTCGTCGTCCTCGCCATGGTGGTGGCCGTGGGCGCCGTGCACGTGCTCGTGGGCGATTTCTTCATCGGTCGCGGCGCGTACGCCGGCCACCGACAGTTCGAAACGCAGCGCCATGCCGGCCAGCGGATGGTTGCCGTCCAGGACGACCTTGTCGTCGGCGATGTCGGTCACGGTGAAGATCATCGCTTCTTCGCCGTCGTCGGTGCCGTCGGGCATGCCTTCGAACTGCATGCCGACTTCCAGCGGCTCCGGCAGGCGGTTGCGCGGCTCGACCTTGACCAGCGCAGGGTCGTAGTCGCCGAAGGCATCGTCCGGCTCGATCTGGATCACCGAGGCGTAGCCGACTTCCTTGCCGTCGAGCTCTTCTTCGATCTTCGGCAGCGTGTTCTCGTAACCGCCGTGCAGGTAGACCATGGGCTGGCTGCCGTCTTCGATCAGATTATTCTGTGCGTCCGACAGCTTGTAGTTGACCGTCACGACCGTGTTCTTGGCAATCTTCATAGTACTTCCTTTCATTTATGTGCAGGCAGATTATACCCTTGCCGCCGGGTTCACCCTGCGGGGAGCTGGTTATAATGGCGTCATGAAAAAATTACAGCTCCTCGGCGATATCACGCCGGCCCAGTTCCTGCGCGACTACTGGCACAAGAAACCGCTGCTGATCCGCAATGCGGTCCCGGGCATGAAGCCGCTGCTCAAGCTCGACGCGCTGGCCGAACTGGCCAGCCGCAATTACGTCGAATCGCGCCTGATCACCAACGTGGACGGCGAGTGGAACATGCAGCATGGCCCGCTCGAAGCGCTGCCGCCGCGCGAACAGAAGCAATGGACGATGCTGGTGCAGGGCGCCAACCTGTACGACGCCCGCGCCGACGCGCTGCTGCGCCAGTTCCGCTTCATTCCGGATGCGCGCCTGGACGACCTGATGATCAGCTACGCCAGCGACGGCGGCGGCGTCGGTCCGCACTTCGATTCCTACGACGTGTTCCTGCTGCAGGCGCACGGCAAGCGGCGCTGGCGCATCGGCGCGCAAAAGGACCTGTCGCTGGTCGACGGCCTGCCCCTGAAAATCCTGAAGAACTTCAAGCCGTCCGAGGAATTCGTGCTCGAGCCGGGCGACATGCTGTACCTGCCGCCGCACTACGCGCACGACGGCGTGGCCGAAGGCGAGTGCATGACCTATTCGATCGGCTTCCGCTCGCCATCCTACCAGGAGCTGGGCGAGGCGCTGCTGCAGTTCATGGCCGATTCGATCGACCTGCCCGGCCGCTACGCCGACCCGGGCCTGGAGCCGGCCAAGCACCCGGCCGAGATCCCGAAGGAACTGCTGGCCGACGTGGCCGAGGAAATGAACAAGGTGCGCTTCACCGAGGAAGACGTGACGATTTTCCTCGGCGAGCACTTGTCCGAACCGAAGCACAATGTATTCTTCACCGGCCCGGCCAAGCCGCTGGTGATGGGCAAGTTCGCCGCCACCGCATCGCGGCGCGGCGTGGCGCTGTCGCTCAAGACCCAGATGCTATACCGCGGCAAGCATGTGTTCATCAACGGCGAATCGTTCGCCGTCGGGCGCGCCGACAAGGCGGTGCTCGACGTGCTGGCCAACGAGCGCAAGCTGCCGGGCGAAGCGGTTGCCGCCTCGTCGGACGATGTCATGGAAGCGCTGTACACCTGGTATCAGGATGGATGGATCGAACTCGCCTAAGGGGGAATGCCATGGAAGACGCGGTCACGGTCGGTTTTAACGGCCACCAGGAATTTGAAACCCAGCTGCGCGAAGTCGTGGCGCGCTCGCAGCGCACGCTGCAGCTGTTCGACCCGGATTTCGCGGTCTTCAAGCTGGGCCGGTCGGACGTCGATGCCGCGCTGCGGCAATTCCTGGTCGGCGGCGGCAGCTTGCAGCTGGCGATGCACGATCCCGCCGCCATCGAGCGGCATTTTCCGCGCTTCCTGCGGCTCCTGAAAGACTTCAACCACAAGATCGAGTGCCGCGTCACTGGCCGCCAGCTGCACCACTTGACCGATTCCTTCGCCATCGGCGACCGGATTCACATCGCGCGCCGCTTTCATAGCGACCACATGCGAGGTGAAGCGTCCTTTTTTGCGCCATTAGCAACAGAAATCAGCCTGGAACGCTTCGCCGCCATCTGGGACGAATCCAAGCCCGGATTGCACCCGACGACGACTGGTTTATAAGTCAAAGTCAAACCCTTGCCAAATTTTATTCTGATTTCGCATTGAGGTTTGACAACATTATGGCAAACGTGCCATTTGACAATCTATGAACCTTTACTTTTCGCAAAAAACTTCCATAAAAGCATCTTTTCGCTATTGCGAAGCACCAAATTTAGCTATAATATCGGGTTAGGAAGTTTCCGTTGTCTGTCAGGCACCATTACAGGTACGAAAGCCTACGAGAATTCCCTAACGAGCGATAATTACCGGTAATTATTCATCGCAACAACGTAGTTCTACTTTTGAAATAATTAAGGAAAACCCATGAAAAAATCTTTGCTGATCATCTCCCTGTTGGCTGTTGCTCTGGCTGCTTGCAGCAAGAAAGAAGAAGCTCCTGTTGTTGCTCCAGCACCAGCTGTTGAAGCTGCTCCAGCACCTGCTGCAGCTCCAGCTGCTCCAGCTGCTGACGCTGCTGCTGCCGCCGCTACCGCTGCTTCGGCTGCTTCCGTCGCTGCTGACGCTGCTGCTGCCGCTTCGGCTGCTGCATCGACCGCTGCTTCGGCTGCTGCATCGGCTGCCAAGTAATCAGCTCGGTTTGAAAAAAAAGCCGGCCTTCGGGCCGGCTTTTTTACGTCCGTACGACATGGCGGTCGAGGAAGGCGCGCATGCGCGCGGCGATCTGCCTGCCGTGGGTCTCGATCGCGAAGTGGCCGGTGTCGAGCAGCTCGACCTGCGCGTCCGGATTGTCGCGGGCAAAGGCAAGGGCCCCGGCCGGCAGGAAGAAGGGATCATTCCTGCCCCAGATCGCCAGCGTTGGCGGCCGATAGCGGCGGAAGAAGGCCTGGACCTGCGGATACTGGCGCACATTGCTGCCGTAGTCCGCCAGCAGGTCGACCTGGATGTCGCTCCCGTGGCGCACGATCGCCTCATGCGCCAGCACATAGGCTTCCGGCGCCACCAGGCTGGGGTCGGGCACGCCCTCGTAGTAGGGCCACTTGACCATGTCGTAGCTGTTGAACTTGCGCAGCGCTTCGCGCTTGGCCGGCGACGGGTCCTGCCATGCCTTGCGCATCTCGGCCCAGCCCTCGCTCAAGCCCTCTTCATACGCATTGCCGTTCTGGGTCACGAGCGCGGTGATGCGTTCCGGATGGCGGACGGCCAGGCGCCAGCCCACCGGCGCGCCATAGTCGAACACATACATCGCGTAGCGCTGCAGGCCCTTCGCTTCGGTAAAGGCCTCGATCACATCGGCCAGCCGGTCGAAGGTGTAGCGGAATGCCGTCCCTTCGCCGACGCTGCTCATGCCGAATCCAGGCAAGTCGGGCGCGATCACCCGGTAGTGCGCCGCCAGTTGCGGCATCAGTTCCCGGAACATATGGGACGATGCGCCAAAGCCGTGCAGCAGCAGCACCGCCGGCGCATCGACCGGCCCGGCTTCGCGGTAGAACACCTTGACGCCATTAATGTCGGCAAACTGATGGCGCACCGGGTAGATCTCCGCTGCCAGGGATTGGTCTGTAAGTTTCATCAACGTTCTCCAAAAGTGAATGGCTATACTTCAAGGCGAATAACCTGTAAAATTTCATTTATTTGGTTACTTAAGCGAAGTATTGCACACGTTTAGTAACCACACAAGTGTATTTTTAAAGGTTACTTTTTGAAGGGCACATCAATGGACCAACACTCCGGTAATACGGCGGGCGCGGCGCCGCTGCTGGCCGACCATCCGGCGCTCGACCTGCTCAATACCGAGGCACGGGCCAATGGATCGGCGGTCGATTTCTGGCAGGCGGACGGCGATGTGCTGGACTGGCTGCGCCGCTGCGGCGCCGATGCGGACGGCCGGGCCGCCCCTGCCGGCTTGCTGCAAGCCGCACGCAGCCTGCGTTCCTGCGTGCGCGGCCTGGTCGAACAGCGCAAGCTGGGCGGGCCGGTCGATCCGGCGGAGCTGAACCGCATCTTGCAGGCATTCACCACCTACCCTGTTCTCGAGGCGACCGGAACGGGGGCGCTGCGCTTGGCGCGCCGCAGCGCCGGGACCACGGCGGCGGCGCTGCTTGGCCCGGTGGCCGAGGCGGCGGCCAGCCTGCTGGCGGAAGGCGACTTCAGCCTCGTCCGGCAATGCGAGCATCCCGATTGCGTGCTGTGGTTCTACGACCGGACCAAGGGCCACAAGCGGCGCTGGTGCAGCATGACCCTGTGCGGCAACCGCTACAAGGCGGCGCAGTTCAGGAAGCGGGCCGGCGCCGCGGCGGCTTGAGCCGCACTTTCCGTGGACGAAAAAAACCGGCCGAAGCCGGTTTTTTTTGGAGTGCGGAGCTTACTTGAGCTCGTCGCCAAGGACCTTGAGGATCTTGGCGGCGGTCGGCGATGCATCCGCCTTGCCTTCGTTGTTCTGCACCGTGACCTGGCTGGCGGTGCCGGCCGGCGTGGCCTTGACCAGGATCCGGTAGCGCTGCGCTTCCTTGGCCTTGTCGGTCGAGTTGCCGAAGCTGAACAGCTTGCTGAAGAAGCCGTCCTTGGCCGCCAGTGCCGGATCCACGTAGCGCACGAAGTACACGCCCTGCACGCGGTCGCGGTCTTCGACGGTGAAGCCGACCCGGTCCAGCGCCAGGCCGACACGGCGCCACGCGCGGTCGAAGCCTTCGTCCACTTCGACATACGAACCGTCGGCGCCGGCCACCAGCTTGGCGTGCTGCGGCGCGACGATCGCGTTCGCCACGGCCAGCTCGGCCTGCTTGACGTCCGGCGTGCCCGACAGCTTGGCCATCAGCTTGCTGAGGAACTGCGCTTCCAGCCCGGGGTCGTTGCCGCGCCCGGTCCAGGTCGTCGATTCCTTGTTGCTGCCGACGTAGACTTCCTCGGCGCCGCGGTGGCTGATGTAGACCTCGGTCGAACCGTCCGCCGCGCGCTCGAGGCGGGTGCGGAACTTGTCGCGCTCGCCGGTCGAATACAGCGAATCGAAGACGCGGCCGATCGTGTTGCGGATGAAGTCTTGCGGGATCTTCGCGCGGTTCTCGGCCCAGTCGGTTTCCATCGTGCCGGTGGTCGGCGATTCGCTGACCAGGGTGAAGCCGCTGTCGGCCCAGAACTGCTTGAGCTGGGGCCACAGCTGTTCGGGGGTCTGGTTGACCACCAGCCAGCGCTGGGTGCCGGCGCGCTCGACGCGCATGCCCTGCGTGTTCGGCACGCCGATCGGGCCGCCCGCCGCCACCGGCGCGCCGGTGCCGCGCGCCTGCTGGTAGGTCGAGGCGGTGGCCACGCCGCGCCCGTCCGGCACGGCGTAGCGGTTGTCTTTCTCGAGCTTGGTCAGGTCGGGCGGGATGTCCAGCGGCGCAGCCTTCTTGGCGCCCTTGTAGTCCACTTTGTCCGATTCGATGACCGAATTGATCATGCCGCAGCCGGTCAGGCTGATCATCAGTGCCGACAGCACGAGGCCGCGGGAGGTAGATGCCGATTTGAATGTCTTGCGAATAGTCATGTCGTTACTGTTGAAAGCTGAGTGGCAGCGTGTCGGATATGGCCTGGCCTTGCGGCTCAGGAGTGGACGCCGGCTTCGCGCAAGGCGGCACGGACGGTTTCGTGGAAGTCGGCCGACAGCGGCACCAGCGGCAGGCGTATGCCGGCAGGCATCTTGCCCATCTCGGCCAGCGCCCATTTCACCGGCACCGGATTCGGTTCGACGAACAGCTTCGCATGCAGCGGCATGACCTTGTCGTTGATGGCGACGGCGGTGGCGATGTCGCCGGCCATCGCGGCCTTGCACAGCGCGGCCATCTGGCGCGGCGCGACGTTGGCGGTGACCGAGATATTGCCGGCGCCGCCGCACAGCATCAGGGCCATTGCGGTCGGGTCGTCGCCCGAATACACGGCGAAGCTGTTCGGCACATTGCGCAGCAGCTCGAGGCCGCGCGCGATGTTGCCGGTCGCATCCTTGACGCCGACGATGTTCTCGATGGCGGCCAGGCGCACGATGGTGTCGTTGCTCATGTCGGCCACCGTGCGGCCGGGCACGTTGTACAGGATGATCGGCAGCTCGACCGCTTCGGCGATCGCCTTGAAGTGCTGGTACATCCCTTCCTGGGTCGGACGGTTGTAGTAAGGCACGACCAGCAGCGCGGCATCGGCCCCTGCTTCCTTCGCGAATTCGGTCAGCTTGATCGCCTCGGCGGTCGAATTGCCGCCGGTGCCGGCGATGATGGGGATGCGCCCGGCCGTGTGGTCGACCGCGGCCTTGATCAGCGCACAGTGCTCCTCCACGCTGACCGTCGACGATTCGCCGGTGGTGCCGACGATGACGATGCTGTCGGTACCTTCGGCGATGTGCCAGTCGATCAGCTGGCGCAGGCCAGGAAAGTCGAGACTGCCATCCGCGTGCATCGGTGTGACGATTGCTACTATGCTGCCCTTGATCATATGTATATCGTTGTGCTGGTAAATAAAAGCCTGATTGTAGCGGATCGTCCGCTCCCGTGGTTCATTCTTGACACGAAACGGGCGTCAAAGGCCCGCCAAAAGCGCTTTCGCGCGGGGAAAATCGGGCCCCGCCGCGCACAGGCGCTGCACCATGGCCGGCTGCCCGCGCGCCTCCAGCCCCTCCTCGTAGGCGACGACGCGCAGCCCGTGGGCCGCCGCCATCGCCAATAGTTCCCCCTCGGCAAGTAGGAAGGCCGGATTCGACGGCTTGCCGAAGGCCTCGTTGCCGGTCGCGAAGGTTTCGTAGACGAGGATGCCGTCCGGCCGCAGGCTGGCGCACAGCGCCGCCATCAGGGGCCGGTGCAGGTAATTGGTGACGACGATGCCGGCAAAGCGCCGCGCCGCGAACGGCCATGGCGCGGCCGGGTCTTCGAGATCGCACTGCAGGGTGCGGATGCCCGCGCCGCCGGCCAGCGCCAGCGCGGCCGGATCGCGGTCGAGCGCCAGCACCGGGTGGCCGAGCGCGGCCAGATGGCGCGCGTGGCGCCCGCCGCCGCAGGCCAGGTCGAGCACCTCGCCGGCCGGCACCAGCGGCGCCCAGCGCGCCACCCAGTGCGACGCAGCCTGCATGCCGTGCACGGGCTGCATCAGGTGTACGCCAGGCCCATCGCTTCGCGCACGTCGCGCATGGTTTCCTGCGCCAGCTTGCGCGCCGCGTCGCAGCCGTCGGCGACGATCGCGCGCACCAGCGAGGGGTCGTCCAGGTATTGCTGGGCGCGCTCGTGCATCGGTTCCTGTTCCTTGAGCACGGCGTCGATGACCGGCTGCTTGCATTCGAGGCAGCCGATGCCGGCCGTGGTGCAGCCCTTGACGACCCAGTCCTTGACAGCGGCGTCCGAATAGACTTCGTGCAGTTGCCAGACCGGGCATTTCTTCGGGTCGCCGGCATCGGTGCGGCGCACCCGCGCCGGGTCGGTCGGCATCGTGCGGATCTTCTTGATGACCGCATCCTTGTCTTCGCGCAGCGCGATCGAATTGCCGTAGCTCTTGCTCATCTTGCGCCCGTCCAGGCCCGGCAGGCGCGAGGCGACGGTCAGCTTGGCTTGCGGCTCGACCAGGATCAGCTTGCGGCTGCCTTCGAGGTAGCCGAACAGGCGCTCGCGGTCGATCATCGACAGGCTCTGGGCGTCGTCGAGCATGGCGCGCGCCTGCTCCAGCGCTTCGTCCTTGCCGTCCTGCTGGTAGGCGGTGCGCAGTTCGGTGTACAGCTTGGCGCGCTTGCTGCCGAGCTTCTTGACCGCTTCCATCGCCTTTTCCTCGAAGCCCTTTTCCTTGCCGTACATATGATTGAAGCGGCGCGCGATCTCGCGCATCATTTCAATGTGCGGCACCTGGTCGTCGCCGACCGGCACCTGGCTGGCGCGGTAGATCAGCACGTCGGCCGCCTGCAGCAGCGGGTAGCCGAGGAAGCCGTAGGTGGCCAGGTCCTTGTTCGCCAGGTTGTCGATCTGGTCCTTGTAGGTCGGCACCCGCTCCAGCCAGCCGAGCGGCGTGCACATCGACAGCAGCAGGTGCAGCTCGGCATGCTCGGGCACGCGCGACTGGATGAACAGGGTCGACTGCGAGGGGTCGATGCCGGCCGCCAGCCAGTCGATCACCATGTCCCAGGTGCTGCGCTCGATGATGGTCGGATCGTCGTAGTGGGTGGTCAGGGCATGCCAGTCGGCCACGAAGAACAGGCAGGGCTGCTCGGACTGCATCCTGATCCAGTTCTTCAGCGCGCCATGGTAGTGGCCAAGGTGCATGGTGCCCGTAGGGCGCATTCCGGAAACGACACGATCGGGGTACATGGATTGTCAGCTTAAAAAAGATAGGTGAGAGGTGAGGCCAGCAAGGCGAACAGGGTCTGGACGATGCGCATCGCGCCGATCAGGAAGCCGTCGAGCACGTGGAGCTGCAGCAGCACGATCAGGCCGATGAACACCCACATGCTGTACTGCTCGATGCGGGCGAACTTGCGCGCCAGCGGCATCGGCAAGATGCTGGTCATGATACGCCCGCCGTCGAGCGGCGGGACCGGGATCAGGTTAAACACGAACATCGCGGCGTTGACGGCGATGCCGGCCTTCGCCACTTCGTAGAAGAAGCGTTCGCCGTTGCCCATCCCCATCAGCAGGATCAGCAGGATCATCCAGCCAAGGCCCATCGCGAAATTGGCGGCCGGGCCGGCGAAGGCGACGAAGGCCATCTGCTTCTTCGGGTTGCGCAGGCGGTTGAAGTCGACCGGCACCGGCTTGGCGTAGCCGAAGGGCACGCTGATCGCCCAGTACAGCAGCAGCGGCAGCAGGATGGTGCCGAAGGGGTCGATATGGCGCAGCGGGTTGATCGACAGCCGGCCCTGGTTGGCGGCGGTGGGGTCGCCGAAGTAGCGGGCGGCATAGCCGTGCGACGCTTCGTGCAGGGAAATGGCGAACAGCACCGGAATGGCGTACACGGTGATGGTACTGACGATCGTTTGGATACTTGACATGGGTGGGATTCTATCAGAGCGGCCGCGGCGGCCGCCGGTGGGGTGGCGTTACAGGCCGAACAGCGCAGGGTCGCCGCGGCCGTGGCGCACCAGCACCGGCTCGTCGGAGGTCAGGTCGATCACGGTGGTCGGCTCGAGCGAACAGGCGCCGCCGTCGATGATCAGGTCGACCAGCTTCTCGAGCCGTTCGCGGATGGTGTCGGGATCATTCAGTGGTTCGCCGCCCCCGCCGTCGGCGCCGGACGGCAGGATCAGGGTCGCGCCCAGCAGCGGCTGGCCCAGCGCGGCCAGCAGCGCATGCGCGATGGTGTTTTCGGGAACGCGCAGGCCGATCGTCTTGCGCGAGGGATGCGACAGGCGGCGCGGCACGCAGCGCGTCGCTTCCAGGATCACCGTGAACGGCCCCGGGGTGGCGGCCTTGAGCAGGCGGAACTGGCGGTTGTCGACCCTGGCGTACTCGGCGATCTCGGACAGGTCGCGGCACAGCAGGGTCAGGTGGTGTTTCTCGTCGATGCCGCGGATGCGGCGCAGCCGTTCCACCGCCGCCTTGTCGTCCAGGTGGCACACCAGCGCATAGCAGGAGTCGGTCGGCAAGGCGACGATGCCGCCGCCGTCGATGATCTGCGCGGCCTGCCGGATCAGGCGGACCTGCGGATTGTCGGGGTGGATCTGGAAAAACTGGCTCATCCGGCCGGGCTCAGCGCTGCAGCTGGGCCAGCGCGGCGATGCGCTGTTCCATCGGCGGGTGGGTCGAGAACAGCGCGCCCCAGCCGCTGCCGCCGGACGAGATGCCCGAGGCGGCCATCGATTGCGGCAGCGCGCCCGGTTCCAGGCCGCCGAGGCGGGCCAGCGCGCGCTGCATCGGCAGCGGGCTGCCCATCAGGCGGGCCGAACCGGCGTCGGCGCGGAATTCGCGCTGGCGCGAGAACCAGGCCACGATGATCGAGGCGAGCAGGCCGAACACGATTTCGCAGACGAACACGGTGACCATGTAGCCGATGCCGGGGCCGCGGTCGGCATCGCCCTTGAGCAGCACCTTGTCGACGAAGTAGCCGACCACGCGCGCCAGGAACACGACGAAGGTGTTGACCACGCCCTGGATCAGGGTCAGGGTCACCATGTCGCCATTCGCGATGTGCGCCACCTCGTGGCCCAGCACGGCCTCGACTTCATCGCGGTCCATGCTTTGCAGCAGGCCGGTCGAGACGGCCACCAGGGCCGAGTTCTTGAAGGCGCCGGTGGCGAAGGCGTTCGGCTCGCCCTCGTAGACTGCCACTTCGGGCATGCCGATGCCGGCCTTCTCGGCCAGCTGGCGCACGGTGTTGACCAGCCACAGCTCGGTCGAGCTGGACGGGTTGTCGATGACGCGCGCGCCGGTCGACCACTTGGCCATCGGCTTGCTGATCAGCAGCGAGAAGATCGAGCCGGTGAAACCCACGACCGCGGAGAACGCCAGCAGCTCGCCGACGTTGATGCCGGCCGCGCTGACCCCGCGCCCGATGCCGAGCACGTTCAGGACGAGCGACAGCACCAGCATCACGGCGAGGTTGGTGGCAAGGAACAGCACGATGCGTTTCATGGAAAGCCTCCCGGCTTGAAATGGGTTGACAGGCCGATAAGATAAGGCTGCCATAGGGAAAATTCAAGGGCCCAGCCTTAAGCTTGCCTTAAATACCTGCGATCAAAACCAGTCGTGCCACACCGGCGTCAGGCCGGGCGGCAAGGGGGCGAGCAAGGCGAAATCGACGCGCGACTCGCCCGGCGCGTGGAAATCGGTGCCGCGCGAGGCCAGGAAGCCGTAGCGGCGCGCCTGTTCGGCATAGGTGGCGTACTGGTCCGGCGTGTGGCTGCCGGTAACGACTTCGATCGCGCGTCCGCCCAGGTCCTTGAATTCGTCGAACAGCGCGCCCTCTTGCACCGGGCTGAACTTGTAACGGCCGGGGTGGGCGACCACCGGGACGCCGCCGGCGGCCTGGATCCAGCCGACCGCCTGCTCCAGGCTGGCCCAGCGGTGCGGCACATAGCCCGGCTTGCCTTCGACCAGGTATTTACGGAACACTTCCGGAATATTGCGGCAGGCGCCAGATTCGACCAGGTAGCGCGCGAAGTGGGTGCGCGAGAGCAAGTCGGGGTTGCCCACGTACTTGAGCGCACCTTCGTAGGCGCCGGGAATGCCGGCCTGGGCCAGCTGGGCGTCGATCTCGCGCCCGCGCGCGTCGCGCCCGTTGCGGGTGTCGGCCAGGCCCTGCAGCAGGGTCGGATTGGCTTCGTCGATCTGCAGGCCGACGATGTGGACCGTCGTGTTGGCCCAGGTGATCGAGATTTCCACGCCCGGCACGAAGGCCATGCCGAGGCCGGCGGCCGCCGCGCGCGCGCGCGCGATGCCGCCCACTTCGTCGTGGTCGGTCAGGGCCCAGGCATGGACCCCGGCTTCATGCGCATACTTCGCCAGCGTTGCCGGCGCCAGCACGCCGTCGGAGACGTTGGAATGGGAATGGAGGTCGACATTGAACATACGTGGGTGGCAAGCCTTGCATCGGGGTGCGTGGTGAAGGCCTCATTGTACGCTGTGTCGGATGTTGCTTCATGCGCTGGGGCAGTAAAGCTATTCCGCCAGGTGCGCCTCCAGCAGCGCCGCCAGCTGCTCCGGCTGGTCATGGTGCAGCATATGCCCGGCGTCGGCCAGCATGTGGCTGCGCACATCCTTCAGCTGCGCCAGCCGGCGGTCGATCTCGATGCGCGCCTCCTGCTTCGGCCCCATCCACTGCCACATATTGGTGTCCTCGGCCTCGACCCACAGCACCGGCGCCGTGATCTGGGCCCAGCAGGCCAGCACTTCCTCGATCCGGTACAGCAGCGGCGATGGCCGCTTGTGCTTCGGGTCGCCCAGGATTTCCCATTCGCCGTTCGCATTCGGCGCCGACCAGTGCGCCGCCAGGAAGGCGGCCCGGGCGTCGGTCAGGCGCGGGTTGGTCTTCTGCAGCCGCGCCGCCACCGCGGCGACGTCCGGATAGGCGCGCATCGTGGCCGCGACCTTCAGGTCGTCGAGCCACTTGGCGTAGCGCCGCGGCGACTGCTCCGGCCGCGTCACCGGCATGCCGAAGCCTTCCAGGTTGGCCAGGCGCCGCACCCGCGCCGGGCGTACCCCGGCGTACAGGCTGACGACATTGCCGCCCATGCTGTGGCCGAGCAGGTTGATCGCCTCGCCGGGCGCGTAATGGTCGACGATGGCGTCGAGGTCGGCCACGTAGTCGGGGAACCAGTAGCTGTCGCCCGGGTTGCGCTCGGACAGGCCGAAGCCGCGCCAGTCCGGCGCGATCACGTGCCAGTCGCCCTGCAGGCAGTCGACCACGAACTGGAACGAGGCGCCGACGTCCATCCAGCCGTGCACCATGAAGATCTTGGGCGCCCCCGCGCGCCCCCAGTGGCGCACATGGCTGCGCAGGCCGCGCACGGTGAGGAACTCGGAACGGGAGGGTGTCATTGTGCTATCCTGAAAATAAAAGTACGACCGTTCGAATTATACGCCTGTCGTAGAATAGCGGCATTCCCATCTCCAATTTCATCAATACCATGGCAATCTACCAATTGGGCGACGACGCCCCGGACATCGCCGCTTCCGCCTACATCGCCGATTCGGCCGCCGTGATCGGCAAGGTCACGATCGGCGCCGATGCCTCGGTGTGGTTCAACGTGACGATCCGCGGCGACAACGAGCGCATCACCGTCGGCGCCGGCAGCAATGTGCAGGAAGGCGCGGCGATGCATACCGACATGGGCTATCCGCTGACGATCGGCGCCGGCGTCACCGTCGGCCACCAGGCCATGCTGCACGGCTGCACCGTCGGCGACGGCTCGCTGATCGGCATCCAGGCCATCATCCTGAACGGCGCCGTGATCGGCAAGGGTTGCCTGGTCGGCGCCGGCGCCCTGGTCACCGAAGGCAAGGTCTTCCCCGACAATTCGCTGATCGTCGGCGCCCCGGCGCGCGCGATCCGCCTGCTCGACGAGCAAGCCCAGGCCAACCTGCGCCTGAACGCGTCCACCTATGTCGAGCGCGGCCAGCTGTTCAAGACGCAACTGAAAAAGATTGGATAGGTATGACGGCACAGAACCGGGACACCCTGCAAAAATTCATCTTCGACAACGCCGCCGTCAAGGGCGAGCTGGTCGAGATCTCGGCCACCTGGCGCGAAGTGCAGCAGCGCCACGACTACCCGCCCGCCGTCAAGCAGGTACTGGGCGAAATGCTGGCGGCGGCGGCCCTGCTGTCGGCCAACCTGAAGTTCAACGGCGCGATCGTCATGCAGGTGCACGGCGACGGTCCGGTGCGCCTGCTGGTGGTCGAATGCGACGCCGAGCTGCGCCTGCGCGCGACCGCCAAGCTGGCGCCGGACACGGCCGTCGCCGCCGACGCCAGCCTGACCGCGCTGCTCAATGCGCACGGCAAGGGCCGCTTCGTGATCACGCTCGACCCGCTCGACAAGATGCCCGGCCAGCAACCCTACCAGGGCATCGTGCCGCTCGACGGCGAGTCGATGGCGACCGTGATCGAGAACTACATGCTGCGCTCCGAGCAGCTCGACACCCGCCTGTGGCTGGGCGCCGACGCCAACGTCGCGCGCGGCCTGCTGCTGCAAAAGCTGCCGCGCCACAGCGGCAAGGATGACCAGACCGTGCAGGCCAGCGCCGAAGAGGATCTCGAGACCTGGAACCGCGCCGTCATGCTGGCCTCGACCTTGAAGCAGGACGAACTGCTGTCGACCGACATCGCGACCCTGATGCAGCGCCTGTTCTGGGAAGAGACGATCCGCGTGTTCGAACCGGCGCATCCGCAGTTCCACTGCAGCTGCACCCGCGAAAAGGTGGGCAATATGCTCAAGATGCTGGGACGGGCGGAAGTCGACGCGGCGCTCGACGACCTCGGCCAGCTGGGCATCAACTGCGACTTCTGCGGCAAGCACTACGACTTCGACAAGGTCGACTGCGCCCAGCTGTTCGCCAGCGACGCGCCGGTCGAAGTGCTGATCCCGCCCAGCGATGTCAAGCACTGAGCTGCGCGCGGCGCCGCGCGCGGCCTTCCCCCATTTCCTGGCGATCCCGACGCGCTGGATGGACAACGACGTCTATGGCCACGTCAACAACGTGGTGTACTACTCGTACTTCGACACGGCGGTGAACCAGTTCCTGATCGCGCGCGGCGTGCTCGATATCCACAACGGCGATGTCGTGGGTTTCGTGGTCGACAGCGGCTGCGCCTACTTCAGTTCAATCAGTTTCCCGGACACGATCCACGCCGGCATCCGGGTCGCGAAACTGGGCAATGCCAGCGTGCGCTATGAAATTGCCCTGTACCGCAACGATGATCCCCTGCCCTGCGCCGCCGGCCACTTCGTGCACGTCTATGTCGAGCGCAGCAGCAAGCGCTCAGTACCGATCCCAGCCTCGGTGCGCGATGTACTCGAAACCATTCGCAGTGCAGCGCTAGAATAATTGATCACCCGCTCCGCCGCTACAGTTCGCCCCTCGGCATAAGCCGCCCGCACCTTGAATCTTGCCGCTCATCGTTTTGGCAGACCAGGACGGGTGGAGAACAACTATCATCCCTCATCGCCGAGGGCGGCGACCAAACACGAGGACGAATACGGCATGGGAAAATGGACAAAGTGAACCTGGGGACTGATTGCGGCAATGCCATTCGCAGTGCAGGCGCAAGTCGAACTGGCGGCGCTCGATCGCGACATGGCTGGGCCACGGGCGCAGGTATTGGTGCTGGGCACCGTGCACCTGCGCGAGATGCCGCCAGGCTTCCATCCCGCATCGCTGGATGGCGTGCTCAATCGTCTGGCGGCATTCAAGCCCGACATCATCACCATTGAGTTTCAGTCTGGCGAAGAATGTGATTTGTTTGCGCGCCATCCTGCCAAGTACGGCGATCCGTATAACTGCACCTCGACTGCTGCGGCAAGGGAGGCCAGCGGACTGGACGTGCCCGCCGCCATCGCCGAAGTGGACAAGATGCTCAAGGCCTGGCCTGCGCAACCGACAGCGGCGCAGCGCCGGCGCCTCGCCGCCTTGTTCCTGGCGGCGAGCGACAGCGCCTCGGCCTATGTGCAGTGGCTGCAGCTGCCCGAGGCCGAACGCCGCGCCGGCGATAGCTTGAGCGCCGCGCTGGTGGATATGCTCGGAAAGATTGCGACGCGCAACGAAGAGAGCTACCAGTTGGCCGCGCGCCTGGCCGCGCGCCTGGGTCTGCCGCGGGTCCACGCCATCGACAACCATACCGGCGACAACATCGATGTGCAGGACGCCAAGGCGTTCGGCCGGTCGCTCAAGGCGGCGTGGGCAGGCACTGCGGCGTTCGAGGAACTCAAGAAACGGCAGGGCGTCCTTGCGCAGGGTCCCGACATGCTGCCGCTGTACCGCTACGTCAACGACCCGGAGGGCCTGCGCAGGCTTGCCGAGGCCAACGTCAGCGCGGCCATGCGCGCACAGTCGCCGGAAAGCTACCCTCAGATGTGGGTCGCCGGCTGGGAAATCCGCAACCTGCGCATGATCGCCAACATCCGCGAAACCTTCCGCGAACGCCCCGGTGCTCGCGTCGTTTCCATTGTCGGCGCATCACACAAGCCGTGGTTCGACGCCTGGCTCGGCCAGCTGCAGGGTGTCGATATCGTCGACGTGGAAGGGGTGCTGAAGTGACGCAACAAAACGCGAGGAACGACTGGCGGTGCGGTGTCAAGCTGGACATGTCACCAATGTCGTCTACTATTCGTACTTCGACACGGCGGTGAACCAGTTCCTGATCGAAAACAAGGTGCTCGACATCCATAACGGTGGGGTGGTCGGCTTTGTCGTCGACAGTGGCGGTGCCTACTTCAGTTCGATCAGCTTTCCCGACACCATCCATGCCGGTATCCGGGTAGCCAAGCTGGGCAACTCAAGCGTGCGCTACGAAATCGCTCTGTACCGCAACGACGATTCCCGGCCCTGCGCCGCCGGACATTTTGTCCATGTCTATGTCGAGCGCAGCAACAATCGTTCGGCGCCAATTCCAGACACTGTCAGAACCCTGTTGATGACAATACATGCTGCGCCGACGAGATAACGGCCCCGAGACAAAACCAGTTAGCTTGTAGCCTTGTTTTCTTCCGAGATGGACTCAACCGCGGTCAGCTTGACATACTGAACGTTAAGAGTCTTCACATCCTCGTACCGCAGCACGAAAGAGTCGCCATCAATGTCATAAAATCGCTCGTCGGATGCTCCAATTTCCGGGGTTGCCTTATTTTTATCAGCGCTCAACGGCCGCCTTGCCACACTCTGCAAGATCAGCCGATCGAGCTTCCCATCTGAATCGAAAAAGAAGTCATCCAATACGCCTACGTAGAGCACAGCATCCTTTGCCACCTCAACGATTGCAGAGATCATGATGAGGTCAGGCTTCTCCTCTTGAGAAAAATCGGCGCCGGTCAACAGATAGTACCAAGGTGCGTCATGAAATCGGAAGACCGAACTAAAGCGGGCGGTCTCACGGTCCAGTCTGTGTTTCGTAATTTGAGAACGCAAAATTGCAGGCGCTACAATTGCGGCAAGGAACAAGCTGCCGAAGTAGCCCGCTATCCACCCAAAATCCCGGCCAACGGCTGAGATGGCTTCGGTCTGGCTCGTTGGTGCGGAAGACAGCAACTTCAAGAGCACCTCAGGTTCGAAACGCTGAGAGCAGATGATAAAGGACAAGGACAGCCACAGAAGATGGGCAAATATTGCCCACAATATTGCGTCAGCAGCTACGCGACCAAATGGAGAGAAATCGAGGGAAGTTCGCTCCGCCAGTTTGAAGCGAGCGCGAAAAATGAACCCCGGCAGCAATAACAAGAATGCAACAAATGCGGGGAGGGCAATATTCATCCGTAATGAAATTACGCCGTTTTTGCTTTGGGCACTAGCTCCGCCGTAACGGCACCTCCGCTCTTACGCTGGATTCTAACGTTGCTGACCGCCTGCTGCTGGGAAGCGGCAGATCCAAGACGATTGGCAACCATGAGTCGCCGCAGCTGTTCTCGCGCCTTGGGATCGGCGAGCAGTTCCGAAGCGAGCTGGCTTTTGAGTGCTTTCATATATCTACTATGCCATAAGTCGCCAAAATGCGCAGGAACGTTCGATTGACGCTGATTGACCTTGATGTGTACTGTCAACAGCCCTGCAGCGCCCGACAATGTCGACGCCCCCACCTACGCAAGTCCCCGCTTTGCCGTGTCAAGCTGGGCATGTCACCAACGTGGTGTACTACTCGTACTTCGACACGGCCGTGAACCAGTTCCTGATCGCGCGCGGCGTGCTCGATATCCACAACGGCGATGTCGTGGGTTTCGTGGTCGACAGCGGCTGCGCCTATTTCAGCTCGATCAGCTTCCCGGACACGATCCACGCCGGCATCCGGGTCGCGAAACTGGGCAATGCCAGCGTGCGCTACGAGATCGCGCTGTACCGCAATGACGATGCCCTGCCCTGCGCGGCCGGCCACTTTGTGCATGTTTATGTCGAGCGCAGCAGCAATCGCGCGGTGCCGGTCCCGGCGCCGGTGCGCGCCGTGCTCGCCACCCTGCTCCCAAGCTAGATGGCCATGCCTGGTTGGGAACGCCGCGCCGCCTGGCTGCTGTTGCTGAACGGCGCACTGGGCTGCGGCGTGGGGCTGGGTGTCGCTCTGCTCCAGGGACAAACTCCCGCCATCCAGTGGTCCGTGCTCGGTGCGCTTGCTGGCATCCTGGCCCTGCGTGCCCCCGTTCCTGGCCTGGCCGCCGGCTTGCTCTATTACCTGCCTGCCGTGCTCAGCTTCCACGGCAGGGACTTCAGTTTTGCCGTCCGCTCCGGCATCAGCCTCGCCTGGGTCGTCGACATCGACGGCGGCGTGCTGCTGATCAATCTCGCGGCGCTCGCGCTGGCCGCGCTCAGCGCGTTCCTGCTGCTGCGCCGTATCAAGTTTCCTTGGCCAGCATCGGGCAAGCGCGCACATGAAGTACAACGACGCTGAGCTCGTGTCTGAATGTCAGAACAGGCACCGATCAGGCACCGATCAAGAACAGGCACCGATCAGTTGCTTTTTCACCAGAACGGTGAAGGTAAACACTATCGCAATTATTAATATAATTTAGTTTACCTATTTCATTCAGGCTATTACATTGAAGCTTCCAATTGCATAACTTAATGAGGAAGAGACATGAGCCCGAACTCCCAAGTCGCCGTATCCCTGCTGATTGCCTTCGGCGTGGCCACCGCGAGTGCCCAGACCGTCAACGACCTGACCCGCGACAACGGCGCGCCGGTCGGCAGCAACCAGCACTCGCAGACCGCCGGCCCCGCCGGTCCGGTCCTGCTGCAAGACGTGCAGCTGATCCAGAAATTGCAGCGCTTCGACCGCGAGCGCATGCCGGAACGGGTCGTGCACGCGCGCGGCACCGGCGCCTACGGCAGCTTCGTGGCCAGCCGCGATATTTCCGCCCTGACCCGCGCGGCCGTGTTCCGGCCGGGCGAGGAAACCGCCGTGTTCGTGCGCTTCTCCAGCGTCATCCACGGCACCCATTCGCCGGAGACGCTGCGCGATCCGCGCGGCTTCGGCACCAAGTTCTACACCCGCGAAGGCAACTGGGACCTGGTCGGCAACAACCTGCCGGTGTTCTTCATCCGCGACGCCATCAAGTTCCCCGACATGGTGCATTCGCTCAAGCCCGCGCCCGACAGCAACCTGCAAGACCCGAACCGCTTCTTCGACTTTTTCTCGCACCAGCCCGAGGCGACCCATATGCTGACCCGCGTGTACTCGGACTTCGGCACCCCGGCCAGCTACCGTGAGATGGACGGCAACAGCGTCCATGCGTATAAATTCGTGAATGCCGGCGGCCAGGCCAGCTATGTGAAGTTCCATTGGAAGAGCCTGCAGGGCCAGCGCACCCTGAGCGCGAAGGAAGCCGAAGCGATCCAGGCCAGGGATTTCAACCACATGACGCGCGACCTGATAGCCGCGATCAAGCGCGGCGACTTCCCGCAATGGGACCTGTACGTGCAGGTGCTGCAGCCTTCCCAGCTGGCGGCCATGGACTATGACCCGCTCGATGCAACCAAAGTCTGGACCAATGTGCCGGAAACGAAAATCGGCACCATGACCTTGAACCGCAATCCAGACAATGTGTTCCTGGAAACCGAGCAAGCCGCGCTGGCGCCGTCCAACCTGGTGCCCGGTATCGAGCCGTCGGAAGACCGCTTGCTGCAAGGCCGCTTGTTTTCCTACGCCGATACCCAGTTGCACCGGGTCGGCACGAATGGATTGCAATTGCCGGTGAACCGCCCGCGCCCGGCCGTCGTGAACTACAACCAGGACGGCGCCGAGAATCCGGCGGCGCGCAAGGGTGACGTCAACTACGAGCCAAGCAAGCGGGTGGCCGTTGCCGACAATGCGCAGCACAAATACAGCCGGCTGGCGCTGGCCGGCACCACCCAGCAGGAAGGCATCGCCAAAACCCTCAACTTCAGGCAAGCCGGCGAGTTCTACCGGTCCCTGAGCAAGCAGCAGCAGGCCAACCTGGTCAGCAACCTGGCGGGCGACCTTGGCCAGGTCAAGGACGAGCACATCCGCTACACGATGCTGTCCCACTTCCACAAGGCGGACGCCGGCTATGGCAAGGCCCTGGGCGCGGCGCTGAAGGCGGACGCCGGCCGGGTCGAGGCCCTGGCCGCCGCCCTGCGCGACTGAGCAACACCGGGCAAGATCGCGTCAGTACTGCTTATACGGCAGGAACTTCCCGCTCAACACGATCTTGACCCGGTCGCCCTTGGGATCGGCCTCGCGCTCGATGTCCATCGAAAAATCGATCGCGCTCATGATGCCGTCGCCGAATTCTTCGTGGATCAGTTCCTTGATGGTGCTGCCGTAGACGTTGACGATCTCGTACCAGCGGTAGATCAAGGGGTCGGCCGGCACCGGCGTCGGCAGCGAGCCTTTGTAGGGAACGATCTGCAGCCAGGCGGTCTCTTCGTCGGTCAGCGAAAACAGCTCCTTCGCGACCGCCGCCTGTTGCGCGGAAAAGGTCATCTGCCCCAGCAGCGCGGCAGTCGTCCATTCCTTGCTGGCGCCGATGCGGGTGGCGATGTCGCCCCACTTCATGCGCTGCCTGACCTTGGCGGCCAAGATCTTCTTCGTCACTTCGTTGCGGTCCATGCTGATGTCCTGTCTGGGTTGGTCGGAGGCGAAGTCCGGCCGTATGCGCCATGACAGTGCATTCGAAGCGGACAAGGACCCAGGACGCAAGAGCCGTGCCCGGTGTCAGGCGCCGAGCAGCCGCTCGCGCCGCACCTTGCTCAGGGAGGCGAGCGCACGCTGGTGCGACCAGGCCACCAGCTCGCGCAGGTAGCCGGCCGGCAGGCTGGCCGGGTCGACCACGGTCACCCAGTGGAAGCGCCCCATGTAGCGCGCCGGCTTGACGCCGGGGATGTCGGTCAGCTCGAGGAAACGATCGGGGCTGGTGCGGAAGCTGAAGCGCCAGCGTTCGGGCTCGCTGGTCTTGAAGTAGGCGAACTGCTTGTCCTCGACCGCATACACGAGGATATTCTGCGGCGCCCCGTACAAGCGGGTGCAGGCGCCCGGCAGCGCCGCGCACAGCGACTTGAGCGCCGCGACATCAAGTTTGTTTTTTGGCATACGCAAGCCTAGCACGGCCCGGCAGCGGGCGCTGGACAGCGGGCCGGGGTGGTGGTGGCGTGGGACTGGAGCGACGCCTGGCGTCAGGGAGCGGGGGGTGTTTTCGGCTTGGGTGGCGGCGGTAATGGCGTCGCCGATTCCTTCGGCTGGCCGTTCGCGCCCAGCACCTGGATGAACACTTCGTTCTGCTTGATCATGCTCAGTTCGTAGCGGGCGCGTTCCTCGACGGCGCCGGTGCCGTCCTTCAGGTCGCGCACTTCGGAATCGAGCTTGGCGTTGCGCGCCTTCAGCTCCTCGGTCTTCTTGTGCGCCGCCTGCACCTGCCCTTCCAGGTCGGACACCTTCAGCCAGCCGCCCTTGCCCAGCCACAGCGGGAACTGGATCAGGATCAGCAGGGCCGCGAGAACGAGCGTTATCAGGCGCATGGCATGGAAGGAAGAGGAATGGCAAACCGGCCAGCTGGCGCTGGCCGGTCCGGGCACATTACTTCAGGTTGTAGAACGCGGCGCGGCCAGGATAGCTGGCGATGTCGCCCAGGTCTTCCTCGATGCGCAGCAGCTGGTTGTACTTGGCCATGCGGTCCGAGCGCGACAGCGAGCCGGTCTTGATCTGCAGGGCGTTGGTACCGACCGCGATATCGGCGATCGTCGAATCTTCGGTCTCGCCCGAACGGTGCGAGATCACGGCGGTGTAGCCGGCGCGCTTGGCCATCTCGATCGCGGCGAAGGTTTCGGTCAGGGTGCCGATCTGGTTGATCTTGATCAGGATCGAATTGGCGATGCCCTTCTCGATGCCCTCTTTCAGGATCTTGGTGTTGGTGACATACAGGTCGTCGCCGACCAGCTGCACCTTCTTGCCCAGGCGGTCGGTGAGGATCTTCCAGCCATCCCAGTCGCCTTCATGCATCGCGTCTTCGATCGAGATGATCGGGTACTTGTCGCACCAGGTCTCGAGCATGTTGGTGAATTCGGTCGCGGTCAGCTGCAGGCCTTCGCCTTCGAGGTGGTACTTGCCGTCCTTGTAGAACTCGGACGCGGCGCAGTCGAGGCCCAGCGCGATCTGCGTGCCCGGCTCGAAGCCGGCCTGCTCGATCGCCTGCATGATCAGCTTGATCGCTTCTTCGTGGTTGGCGACCGACGGCGCGAAACCGCCTTCGTCGCCGACCGAGGTCGCCAGCTTCTTCTCGTGCAGGATCTTCTTCAGCGTGTGGAACACTTCGGCGCCGTAGCGCATCGCTTCCTTGAACGACGGGGCGCCGACCGGGATGATCATGAATTCCTGGATATCCAGGTTGTTGTCGGCGTGCGCGCCGCCATTGATGACGTTCATCATCGGCACCGGCATCTGCATCGCGCCCGAACCGCCGAAATAGCGGTACAGCGGCAGGCCCGCCTCTTCGGCGGCGGCCTTGGCGACGGCCATCGACACCGCCAGCATCGCGTTCGCGCCCAGGCGGCTCTTGTTCTCGGTGCCATCGAGGTCGATCAGGGTGCGGTCGAGGAAGGCCTGTTCGTTCGCGTCCAGGCCCATGATCGCTTCCGAGATCTCGGTGTTGATATTCTCGCAGGCCTGCAGCACGCCCTTGCCGAAGTAGCGGCTCTTGTCGCCGTCGCGCAGTTCGATCGCTTCGCGCGAACCGGTCGACGCGCCCGACGGCACGGCCGCGCGGCCCATCACGCCCGATTCGAGCAGCACGTCGCATTCGACGGTGGGATTGCCACGCGAGTCAAGGATCTCGCGGCCGATAATATCAACGATAGCACTCATTTAAAATCTCCAAAGGTACGTAAAATGGCGGGCGCCGGGCGGGCCCGCATCAGGCCGTGAAGCTGGACTCGAGGAAGCCTGCCTTCTTGACCACGCGGTCAAGGTCGACCAGGGTCGACAGCAGTTCCTTCATGCGGCCGAGCGGAACGGCATTCGGGCCGTCCGACAGCGCCTGCGCCGGATTAGGATGCGTCTCCATGAACAGGCCGGCGATACCGGCTGCCACGGCGGCGCGCGCGAGCACCGGAATGTGCTCGCGCTGGCCACCCGATGAGGTGCCCTGTCCGCCCGGCAGTTGCACCGAATGGGTCGCGTCGAACACGACCGGGCAGTTCGATTCGCGCATGATCGCCAGCGAGCGCATGTCCGAAACGAGGTTGTTGTAGCCGAAGGAAACGCCGCGCTCGCAGGCCATGAAGTTGTCTTCGAGCTTGCCCGCCAGCCTGGCGGCGAGGCGCGCCTTGTCGATCACGTTCTTCATGTCGCCCGGGGCCAGGAACTGGCCCTTCTTGATGTTGACCGGCAGGCCGGTGGCGGCGCAGGCGTTGATGAAATCGGTCTGGCGGCACAGGAAGGCCGGCGTTTGCAGCACGTCGACGACGGCGCAGACGGCAGGCAGTTCCTCGATCGTGTGCACGTCGGTCAGCACCGGCACGCCCAGCTCGCGCTTGACGTCGGCCAGGATCTCGAGGCCCTTTTCCATGCCGGGGCCGCGGAACGAGGTGCCCGACGAGCGGTTCGCCTTGTCGAACGAGGACTTGTAGATGAAGTTGATGCCCAGTGCCGCCGTCAATTCCTTGAGGGTGCCGGCGGTGTCCATCGCCATCTGGCGCGACTCGATCACACAGGTGCCGGCGATCAGGAAGATCGGCTGGTCCAGGCCTACGTCAAAACCGCAAAGCTTCATGCTGCGTCTCCTTGCAAGGCGGCGGCCGAATTGTTCGCCGCCGGTGCGTGGCCGTGCGCTGCCTGGTGGGCAAGCGCGGCCTTGATGAATGAAGTGAACAGGGGGTGGCCGGTACGCGGCGTCGACTTGAACTCCGGGTGGTACTGCACGCCCATGTACCACGGGTGCGCATTGTCGCCTGCGCGCGGCAGTTCCATGATCTCGCACAGGTCTTCGGTCGGGGTACGCGCCGACACGATCAGGCCGGCCGCTTCGACGCGGCCCAGGTAGTGGTTGTTCGCTTCGTAGCGGTGGCGGTGGCGCTCGGTCACGACGCTGCCGTAGATCTCGGCGGCCAGGGTGCCCGGGTTGACCGCGCAGGTCTGCGCGCCCAGGCGCATGGTGCCGCCCAGGTCGGAATTCTCGTCGCGCTTCTCGACCTTGCCGTCGTGGTTCTGCCACTCGTTGATGAGGGCGACGACCGGCTGGTCGGTATCGGCATCGAACTCGGTGGAATTGGCGTTGGCCAGGCCGGCCTTGTGGCGCGCGTATTCGATCAGCGCGACCTGCATGCCGAGGCAGATGCCGAGGTAAGGGATCTTGTTTTCGCGGGCATAGCGCGCCGCCATGATCTTGCCTTCGACGCCGCGCTTGCCGAAGCCGCCAGGGACCAGGATCGCGTCGTACTTCGACAGGTGGGCGCAGCCCTTGGTCTCGATGTCTTCCGAGTCGAGGTATTCGATGTTGACGCGGCTTTCGGTGTGGATGCCGGCGTGGCGCAGCGCCTCGGTCAGCGACTTGTACGACTCGGTCAGGTCGACGTACTTGCCGACCATCCCGATCGTGACCGATGCCTTCGGATGCTCGAGCGCGTAAATCAGCTTGGTCCACACCGACAGGTCGGCCGGCGGCGCCTCCAGGCCCAGCGCTTCGAGGATGATCGCGTCGAGGCCCTGGTCGTGCAGCATCTGCGGCACCTTGTAGATGGTGTCGGCGTCCCACACCGAGATCACGGCCTGCTCTTCGACGTTCGAGAACAGCGAGATCTTGGCGCGTTCGTCGGCAGGAATCGGACGGTCGGCGCGGCACAGCAGCGCGTTCGGCGAGATGCCGATCTCGCGCAGCTTCTGCACGCTGTGCTGGGTCGGCTTGGTTTTCAGTTCGCCGGCCGAAGCGATGTAAGGCACCAGCGTCAGGTGCACGAAGGCGGCCGACTTGCGGCCCGCGCGCAGCGACAGCTGGCGCGCCGCTTCGAGGAAGGGCAGCGACTCGATATCGCCGACGGTGCCGCCGATTTCGACCAGCGCCACGTCGACGCCCTCGGCGCCGCGGTAGATGTAATCCTGGATTTCGTTGGTGATGTGCGGGATCACCTGGACCGTCTTGCCGAGGTACTCGCCGCGGCGTTCCTTGCGGATCACCGATTCATAGATCTGGCCGGTTGTAAAATTGTTCACCTTCTTCATGCGGGTGCTGATGAAGCGCTCGTAATGGCCGAGGTCGAGGTCGGTCTCGGCCCCGTCGTCGGTAACGAATACTTCACCGTGCTGCATGGGGCTCATGGTGCCCGGATCGACGTTAATGTACGGATCCAGTTTGAGCATGGTGACTTTGAGGCCGCGCGATTCAAGGATCGCGGCGAGAGAGGCGGCGGCAATCCCTTTACCAAGGGAAGACACGACGCCGCCGGTGACGAAGACAAATTTGGTCATTGCAGAAGGTGCCGAACGGCACGCGCGGGAAATTGAAATTATACCTTAAACCGGCGATTGCTTCCGCAAAACAAGGCAAAATTCCGCAAAATTGCCCCAAAACAGGCGCAGTGCCGCGAGGGGCTGGGGCACTCCCCACCCGCCTCCCTGCGGCAAACGGACGCGCTTACATGTCTGGTTTTGTCTCGTTTTGTCGAATTTGAACTCGTCGGAATTGCGGTGTCAAACAAAGAGCAAACGAGACAAAACGAGACAGAACGTGGAGGGTAAACGAGTATGAATGCGCTACAGGGACACGCGCCGCCCCATCCCGCCCGGAGCCAATCTGGCGGCAGGAGCGCCAGCGTTCCGATCCCCGTGCCGACGTCCCTTTCGACGGGCCGGATTGAACGTCCGACCAGTGCCTACTTGCGAATCATGCCGCGCTCGCGCAGCCAGCTTTCCATCTTGTCCCAGTAGCCGGCCGTCATATGCGTTTCCATGACAAAGGAATCGCCATTGCCGGTCTTCGATTGCGTGAAGCTGTGGCCGGTGCCGGGCAGGCGCACGACGGTGATGTCCTTCTTGCCAGGCCCTTTCTGCGCCGCCGCCAGCGCCTGCGCCGAGTCCTCGGTCGGCACGTTGTGATCGAGCTCGCCCAGGAACCACAGGGCCGGCGTCTCCAGTTTGGCCAGCGTCGCGGCCGGGTCGTAGAACGCGTTCATCTTCGTCCATGGCTTGCCCCAGCCATCCTTCGACCAGTTCAGGGGCCACATCACGCGCGCCCACGGCTTGGCGCGCAGCGGCGCGGCATAGGCTTCGTACTCTTCCCAGCTGGCAGCGGACAGGTCGAACAGCTTGCGCGCCACGCGCCGCACCTCCTGCGCATCGGCCTCGCCGAAACCCGCCTCGCGCGCGCTCCAAACGATCTCGTGCACCATCGTGTCGCCGACGTTGACGGCCGATCCTGCGCGCACGATGACGAAGGCGATGTCCTTCGACCGGGTCGCCATCAGCGGCGCGGTCCAGCCGCCCTGGCTCGATCCGTGCACGCCGATCCGCTTGCCGTCGATGTCCGCCCGCTGCTTGAGCAGCTCGACGCCGGCCAGCCAGTCGCCGGCCAGGTCTTCCATGCCGGCGCGGTGCCAGTCGCCCCCGGAAGCCCCCGCACCTCGCTTGTCCAGCGACAGCACGGCAAAGCCCAGCCTCGCAAAGTACATATTCCAGATGCCGACGTCACGCAGCGCGTCGCCGGAACCGTGCGCGAACACGACGGCCGGATGCGGCCCCTTCCCGGCCGGCAGCGTCAGGCTACCTTTCAGCTGGATGTCGCCGTTGACGACGGTGATGGCCTCGACGCGGTGCGGGGCCACGCGCCTGGCCTGCACTTCCTTCTTGCCGTCGCGCCAGCGCATGCCGCTCACGGCGCCCGTGGCATCCCTGGCGAAATCCGCCTGTACCACGAAGGGATACGGCACGCCGATGGTCGGCCCGGACACGAAGCGGGTCGGCGACAGCGCGTACAGCGGCCCTTCGCGCAAGGTCTTGTGGTCGATGAAGATCAGCATGCCTCCCATCTCGCCCATGACCCCGATGTCGATCACGTGGCCAGGCGCGACCTGGTAGCTGCCCGCGATCTTCGCATTGAGGGCCGGATCGATGCCCTGCGCCTGCACCAGCGTGAAGGTGCCCTGCTTTGCGCCGGCGCTCACGGTGCCGCTGAAGCGGTCCTTGCTGCGCTTGCCGTCGAACTTGAACAATTCCGGCCCGCCCCGCAGCTCGAACTTGCCGCCCTGCGCGCTCAGTGTGAAGTTCGACACGGGAACGCCGCGCGCATTCATCGATGGCAGGTCCATCGCCGACGGCGCGCCGGGAATGGCCGACCCGTCGTGCAGGATGACGCCGGTCGATTTGCCGCCGATGGTGAAGTCGCCCAGCCACATGGCAGCGGGCGGCGGACCGTCCTGCGCGAAGGCGGCCGAGGTGGCGAGGATGGCGCCCAGCGCGCCGATGATCATTTTGTTCATGCTTGCTCCTTATTCGGCGCCGAGCTTTTGCAGCACGTCGCGCGCATTGGTGTTGTTCGGGTCATCGTCGAGCGCGGCCTGCGGCAGTGCCGCCGGCTGGCCGTACAGCACCTGCGTGATGCTGTCCTTGATGCGGTAGATGCCGGGACCCTTGTTGCCATTGCCTTCGTTGAGCATCAACACTACCAGCCGCTTTTCGCCCGGATAGCGCGTGACGAGGGTACGGTAGCCATTCGCATTGCCGCCATGCTCATGCACCTGCACCGCCTTGCCGCCGATGCTGCGCGTGCCGATCATCCAGCCGTAGCCGTAACCCAGGTCGCCCCACACGTCGTCCTTGACGTAAGGCGTGAACATCTTCTGCTTCGATGCCGCGCCCAGCAGCTTGTCGCCGTACAGCGCCTGGTCCCACTTGAGGAAGTCGCCCACGGTGCTGGCCATGCCGCCGCCGCTGGCGATGTTCGGCATCCACAGCGGCGCCGCCGGCTGGTAGCGGCCCAGCACCTTGGTATAGCCCGAGGCCTTGCGCGCGACGATGCGCTCGGGCGCGTCGTAGCTGCTGCGGTTCATCTGCAGCGGCTTGAGAATCATCTCCGACAGCGCCTCGTCGAAGCTCTTGCCGCTCGCCTTTTCGATCACCCAGCCCAGCAAGGTATAGCCGGAGCTGTTGTAGTGTCCCTGCGAGCCGGGCGCGAATTCGAGGTCGTGGTTCATGATGGCGATGAAGTCGACGCGCGGCACTTTCTCGCCCAGGCGGCGGCTCCAGAAGCCGGGGAAGTTGGCGTAGTCGACGATGCCCGAGGTGTGGTTCAGCAGCTGGTGCAGCGTCACTTGCTGGCCGATCGCCGGCTTGAGCTCCGGCACGTACTGGCCGATCTTGTCGTCCAATTTCAGCTTGCCCTGCTCGGCCAGCTGCATCACCAGGGTCGCGGTGAACATCTTGGTCAGCGATGCGATCCGGTACGCGGTATCGACGGTGTTCGGCGTTTGCCATTCGCGGCTGGCCAGGCCGAAGGCATGCTGGTAGACGACCTTGCCATGGTCGGCCACCAGCACCGTGCCATCGAGCTGGCCAAGCTGGTGGTAGCGCGCCATCAGCTGGTGGATCTTCGCCGCGTCGCTGTTGACTGCTTTGGGCGCCGCCTGCGCCGCGCCGGTGGCCGCCAACAGGCCCAGGGCCAGTGCCAGGGCGCGCATCATTTGACGCTCCGGCGCACGACGTCGCCGCTGTCGACCTGGCCTTGTCTTACCTTGGCCCAGGCGGCGCCGTCGAGGCGCTCGAAATCGCTGAACGGCGACGGCAGGCCGTCCGCCTTGAAGCCGGGTGCGTCCTTCAGGTCATAGTGCAGGTGGACCAGGAAGGCGTCGCCCGAGAAGCCCATCTCGCCGACCTTGTCGCCGGCCTTGACGCTATCGCCGGCCTTCAGCGCGACGCTGCCGCTTTTCAGGTGCGCCAGCAGGCTGATCTCGCCGTTGCCGTGGTCGATCTCGACGTGGTTGCCCCACATGAGCGTGGGGTCGGCGATGAACTGCTCGCGCGAGAACGGCGGGCGCTTGCCCTTGGCATTGTCCGGCAAGTCCGACACCGCGCGGATCACCTTGCCGCCGGCCGGCGCCGTCACCGGCGAACCCCAGCCGTACCAGTCTTCGTTCTTGCTGCCGTCGCCTTTGTACATCTTGCCCTGCGCATCGGTGATGACGAAGTCGTAGCTGTAGCGCATGAAGTTGCTCTTCCAGCCGAGCGCCTGGGCCATCGGGTCCAGCAGCGGCAGGCGCCGGTGGTGGCCGTAGAAGTCATGGCCGTCGTGGACCAATGCGGGACCGGCGATTGGCAGGCGCAGCTTGGTCTTGTTGCGGTACACCTTGGGCTGCACGACGGTCTCGACCTTGTACTTCGTTTCGTCGCCGACGTCGAACTGGAAATCGAAGCGCAGCCTCGACAGGTCCATGCCCGCCGGGAAGGCGTACAGCGGATTGAACACGAGTTCCTTCTTGCCCGGCTCGACGAAGCGGTTCGGCACCACCAGCACGCTGCGGCCGTTGGCGCCCACGCGGTACTGGGCGACCAGCTTGTCGGCGCTGCCGAGCACGCTCACTTCCAGGCGCCGGCGGCGACGCCCAGCAGGCACAGTGCGCCCAGTGCGTGTCGAATGCTTTGTTTTTTTGTGGCCATGGTCTCTCTCCTTGTTATTCAAGACAGGCGCCACTTTAATAAATGCAGCCTGGATAAAGATTACCAAAGCGACAGAATGACAAAACACGGGGCTGGAATGCATTTTCGGCCCAGCCTGCGTGTGACAGCTAACAGACCTGCGTTGCCTCAACGTCCATGATGAAATTTTTTACAACGGAGGTCAAAATGTCCTATGAAGAACGCGATGCCTATGGCATGTATGTAGACAAGGGGCACAAGGGGCCGGGGCCCGAGCTGATGGGGGCGGACACGCTGATCGGCGACCATGTGCACAACCTGAAGAATGAACACCTGGGGGAGATCAAGGAAATCATGCTGGACATGCGCACCGGCAAGATCGCGTATGCGGTGATGTCGAGCGGCGGCGTGCTGACGATCGGCGAGAAGCTGTTCGCGGTGCCGTGGGAAGCGCTGACCCTGGACACGGTCAACAAGCGCTTCACGATGGACATGGACAAGGAGCGCATCGAGAACGCGCCCGGCTTCGACACCGACAACTGGCCCGACATGGCCAACCCGCAGTGGGCCAGCAAGATCCAGAACTACTACACGAGCGGCCGGGCTTAATTTAACGAGCCGTCTCCAACGTCGTCCCCGCTTTCGCGAGGACGACGTTGGTTGGTTCGCAGTCTCTCCTAGTGGAAGTCCCGGCTGGCCGTATCCAAACGCCCCATCAGCGCCGACAGGTCGACCACCCGCCGCGCCACCAGGTGGCGCACCTCGCCCTCGCGCTGCCACACCCCGTACACCCCGAGCAGGGTCGCGCCCAGCAGTTCGCGTCGCTGCGCCTCGACCAGCTGCGGCCACGCGATCACGTTGATGTTGCCGGTTTCATCCTCGATGGTCAGGAACAGCACGCCCTTGGCCGTCGATGGCCGCTGGCGCACGGTGACGATGCCGCAGGCGCGCGCCAGCTGGCCGTTGCGGTAGCCGTGCAGCGCGGCGGCCGTCATGAAGCGGCGCGGCTGCAGGCGCGCGCGCAGCAGCGCCAGCGGATGGCGCCCCAGGGTCAGGCCCTGGGCGCGGTAGTCGCCGACGATCTCGTCGCCTTCGCTCGGCGCCGCCAGCAGCGGCGCCTGCTCCTCGAGCACGGCCGGACGCAGCAAGTCCTTGTCCGGCACCGCGCCGGCCGCCTTCCACAGCGCTTCGCGCCGGTGCCCGGCCAGGCTGCGCAGCGCATTCGATGCGGCCAGCACCTGCAGGTCGTGGCGGTCGAGCGCGGCGCGCCGCGCCAGGTCGTCGACGTCGAGGAAGGCGCGCACCGCGCGCGCTTCCCCGATGCGCGCCGCCGCCTCGCGCCGCATGCCGCGCAACAGCGAGAAGCCGAGCCGCACCGCCGGATGGGGCGCTGCCGGTTCGAGCGTGCTGTCCCAGCCGCTGATGGCGATGTCGACCGGCCGCACTTCGAGCCCGTGGCGGCGCGCGTCCTGCACCAGCTGCGAAGGGCTGTAGAAACCCATCGGCTGGCTATTGAGCATCGCGCACAGGAAGGGCGCCGGCTCGTGGCACTTGAGCCAGGAACTGGCATACGCCAGCAGCGCGAAGCTGGCCGCGTGCGACTCGGGAAAGCCGTACTCGCCGAAGCCCTGGATCTGGCTGAAGATCGCCTCCGCGAATTCGCGCGTGTAGCCGCGCTCGAGCATGCCGCCGACGATGCGCTGGTAGTACTGCTCCAGCCCGCCCTTGCGCTTCCACGCCGCCATCGCGCGCCGCAGCTGGTCGGCCTCGCCCGGCGAGAAGCCGGCCGCCAGCATCGCCACCTGCATCACCTGCTCCTGGAAGATCGGCACGCCCAAGGTGCGCTCGAGCGCCAGCTTCATGTCCGGCTTCGGATAGAGCACCGGCTCGAGCCCCTGTCGCCGGCGCAGGTAGGGGTGCACCATGCCGCCCTGGATCGGGCCCGGCCGCACCACCGCCACCTCGATGACCAGGTCGTAGAAGGTGCGCGGGCGCAGCCGCGGCAGCATGCTCATTTGCGCGCGCGACTCGATCTGGAACACGCCGACCGTGTCGGCCGCGCAGATCATGTCGTAGGTGGCCGGGTCTTCGGCCGGGATGTCCTGCATCGTGAACACGGTGCCGCGCTGCTGGCCCACCAGCTCGAGCGTGCGGCGCAGCGCCGACAGCATGCCCAGCGCCAGCACGTCGACCTTCAACAGGCCCAGCTCCTCGAGGTCGTCCTTGTCCCACTGGATGACGCTGCGCTCGGGCATCGCCGCGTTCTCGATCGGCACCAGGCGCGACAGCTTGCCCTGGGCGATGACGAAGCCGCCCGGGTGCTGCGACAGGTGGCGCGGGAAGCCGAGCAGGCGGTGCGCCAGCGCGGCCCACTGCTGCGCCAGGTCGGACGCGGGATCGAGGCCGCTTTCGGCCAGGCGCTGCACCAGGTCGTCCTTGCTGTCGAACCAGCGGTGCGCCTTGGCCACCTTCTCGACGATGGCCAGGTCGATGCCCAGGGCCTTGCCGCTGTCGCGCAGCGCGCTCTTGGGCCGGTAGCAGATGACCACCGCCGCCAGCGCCGCCCGCGCCCGCCCGTACTTGGCGTAGATGTACTGGATGACTTCCTCGCGCCGCTGGTGCTCGAAGTCGACGTCGATGTCGGGCGGCTCGGCCCGTTCGCGCGAAATGAAGCGCTCGAACAGCAGGTTGCCGCGCGCCGGGTCGACCTCGGTCACGCCGAGGCAGTAGCAGACGGCCGAATTGGCGGCCGAGCCGCGCCCCTGGCACAGGATGCCGATCGAGCGCGCATGGCGCACGATGTCGTACACCGTCAGGAAATACGGCTCGTAGCGCAATTCGGCGATCAGTTCGAGCTCGTGTTCGATCTGGCCCTGGACCCTGGCCGGGATCCCGTCCGGGAAGCGCTGGTGCGCGCCGATGTAGGTTTCCGCGCGCAGGTAGCTGGTGGCCGTGTGCCCGGGCGGCACCAGCTCGTCCGGATACTCATAGCGCAGCTCGTCGAGCGAAAAGGTGCACAGCGAGGCGATGCGCACGGTTTCGGCCAGCGCCTGCGGGCTGTACAGGTTGGCCAGGCGCAGGCGCCCGCGCAGGTGCTGCTCGGCGTTCTGGGCCAGCGCGTAGCCGCACTCGCCGACCGCCTTGCCGAGCCGGATCGCGCACAGGGTGTCGTGCATCGGTTTGCGCGAACGCACATGCATGCACACGTGGCCGAGGGCGGCCACCGGCAGGCGGTGCTGCAGGGCCACCTCCTCGATCGTGTCGCGGTGGGCGTCGTCGAGCGCGCGGTGCAGCAGGTTCAGGCCGAGCCAGGCCCGGCCCGGGAAGGTGGCCGCCATCCACGCCGCCTGCGCGTGCAGGCGGTCGGCGTCGGCCGGCTCGTGGCCGGGATAGGCCGGCAGCAGCACCAGCAGGCAGCCGGGCAGGCCGTCGGCGAAGTCCTCGGGCCGCAGCAGGTAAGTGCCCTTCTCGCTGCGGGTGCGCCCGACCGTGATCAGTTCGGACAGGTTGCCGTAGCCATCGCGGTTGCAGGCCAGCGCCAGCAAGGACAGCGCGGCGCTGCCGTCCGGCCGCTGCAAGTGGAAGTGAGCGCCGACGATCAGCGGCAAGCCGGCCTTCTTGGCCGCCGCATGGGCGCGCACCACGCCCGCCAGCGAACATTCGTCGGTGATGGCCAGCGCCGTGTAGCCCAGCTGGGCGGCGCGCGCGACCAGTTCCTCGGCGTGCGATGCGCCTTGCAAAAAGGAAAAGTTGGTCAGGCAGAACAGCTCGGCATAGGCCGGCAAGCTCTGCCCTGGCTGGGCGGGAAACATGGGAAAGCGTTAAGATGAAAGAGATAGAAACTACTGGATGTTTATACAGTATACCACCGGCCACCAGGATCGCCATGAAGATTTTCGAACGCAAATGTTTTGGCACGACGCCGGGCAGCGGCAACACCGCCCTCGTCATCGACGGCCACCAGGGGGACGGCGCGGCACGCCAGCAGCTGGCCAGCGGCTGGCAAACGAGCGCCTGCGCCTTCCTCGACCCGCAGGACGATGGCAGCTGGCACATCGATTACTACTACCCGCACATGCGCAGCCCCCTGTGCCTGCATGCGACCCTGGCCGCGGCCCAGGTGCTGTTCGCGCGCCAGGGCCATGACGAAACGATTGAGGTGCGCACCGCCATGCGCGGCCAGCCGCTGCGCCTGGCGCGCACGGCCGGCGGCTTCGGCATCGGACTGGCGCGCCAGACGGCGCCGCCACTGGCCATCGCGCCCGGCCTGGCGGCCGCCCTGCTCGGCCCTTGCGAACTGCTGTCGGCGCCGGCGCTGGCCTCGGTCGGCAGTCCCAAGCTGCTGCTGGAAGTGGCGAGCCCGGCGGCCCTGCACCGGCTGGCGCCGGACCTGGCCGCGATCGCGGCCTGGGGCCAGGCCCATGGCGTGAGCGGCTGCTATGCGTACTGCCGGCGTGCCGACGGCGGCTACGAGGGGCGCAACTTCAACCACCTCGATCCGCGCCTGGAAGACAGCGCCACCGGCGTGGCGGCCGGCGCGCTGACGGTCCACCTGGGCCAGGCGCTGGTGCTGCACCAGGGTGGCAGCTGCCGCATGGTGACGGAAATCGACGGCGACATGGTGACGGTTGGTGGCAAAGTCGAAGCGTTCGAATAGCCCCCCCGCCGTCGTTCCTGGCCGATGGCGGCCATCCCGATTGCTGCCCATAGCATGCTTTCCCCATACGTAAAGGAAAACTTACAACGTTGTCGCAATGCCACACTTCCAACCTTGTCAGGGCTTTAACTGATTAGAATAAAGTCCTTTCAACTCGGAGATGCCCGCGTGTTCAATCCCACCACCATCCGCAGCGCAGTGCTGCTGGCACTGTACGGCAGTGCCGCCCTCGCCGCGTTCAGCCCTGCCGCCCATGCGCAATCCGCACCGGAAGCGAAAAAGGACGACGTGATCCCCAGTGTCAGCGTGGTCGGCTCGCGCCGCGTGTCGAACGCATCGGCCACCGAAACGGCGGTGCCGGTCGATTTCATCCCGATGACCAAGGTCGCCGAACAGGGCGGCCAGTTCGACCTGGCCCAGACCCTGACCTACATCTCGCCGTCGTTCAACTCGACGCGCCAGACCGGCGCCGACGGCGCCGACCTGATCGACTCGGCCGCGCTGCGCGGCCTCGGGTCCGACCAGACCCTGGTGCTGATGAACGGCAAGCGCCGCCACAGCACTTCGCTGGTCAACATCTTCGGCGCCCGCAACCGCGGCAACACCGGCACCGACATGAATTCGATCCCGCTGCTGGCGGTCAAGAACATCCAGGTGCTGCGCGACGGCGCCGCCGCCCAGTACGGCTCGGACGCGATCGCCGGCGTGATCAACATCGACATGAAGAAGACGCTCGGCTGCGAAGCGGTGGCCGGCTATGGCCAGTACAGCGAAGGCGACGGCAAGAATGGCCTGGCCTCGGCCTACTGCGGCGTGGCCGTCGGCGGCGGCGTGGTCGGCATCACGGCCGAATACCTGGACCGCGGCCGCTCCAACCGCGCCGAGCCGGGCAGCCTGCGCACCATCGGCGACAGCAAGGTGCAGAACCAGACCGTGTACCTGAACGGCGACATCCCGGTCGCGGACGGCAAGCTGTACTTCACCGCCGGCGTGCAGAAGCGCGACGCCTCGTCGGCCGCCTTCGGCCGCGGCCCGGACCAGATCCCGACCCGCAACGCGCTGGCGATGTACCCGAACGGCTTCGCGCCCTACATCAACGCCGACATCGACGACCAGTACGGCACCATCGGCTACCGCGTCAAGCTGGGCGAGTGGAATGCGGACTTCTCGCAGACCCACGGCTACAACAAGATGCACTACAACATCAGCAACACGCTGAACGCCTCGATCGCCAACCTCGACCTGATGAACGGCGGCAAGGGCGTGTCGGCCTCGCAGTTCGACGCCGGCGGCTTCTCGGCCTCGCAGAACACCACCAACGTCGACTTCTCGCGCTTCTTCCCTGGCATCATGAGCGGCCTGAACGTGGCTTTCGGCGCCGAGTACCGCACCGAGAACTACAAGATCTTCGCCGGCGAGCCGGGCTCGTACAACGACGTCGACGGCTTCGGCACCGGCGGCGACCCGGGCAGCCAGGGCTTCCCCGGCTTCCGTCCGGCCGACGTGACGGACAAGGACCGCAACAGCAAGGCCGCCTACATCGACCTCGAAACCGACGTGACCGAGCAGTTCAAGGTCCTGTCGGCGCTGCGCTACGAAAAGTTCAGCGACTTCGGCGACAGCATCACCGGCAAGCTGGCCGCATCGTACAAGCTGACGCCCGACGTGCTGGTGCGCGGTTCGGCCTCGACCGGCTTCCGCGCGCCGTCGCTGGCCCAGTCCTACTTCTCGTCGACCTTCACCGAATTCGTCGGCGGCAGCCCGGTCGACTCGGTGTTCGCCCCGAACGGCGGCGCCGTCGCCAACGCGATCGGCATCCCGAAACTGAAGGAAGAAAAATCGGTCAGCTTCACCTTCGGCGGCACCTGGACGCCGACCGCGACGACCTCCGTCACGGCCGACCTGTACAACATCGCCATCGACGACCGCATCGTATTCTCGGGCCGCTTCGACGACAGCAACTACCCGCCGATCGTGCCCCTGATCAACACCCTGGGCGTGGGCGCCGCGCAGTTCTTCGTCAACTCGATCGACACCAAGACCCAGGGCCTGGACCTGACGGTATCGAACCGCTCGAACGTGGGCGCGGGCAAGCTGAATACCTTCCTGGCGCTGAACATCAGCAAGACCGAAGTGACCGCGATCAACGCCCCTGCGATCTTCAAGGGCTACGAAGACGTGCTGCTGTCCGAGCGCGAGCGCCTGTTCCTGGAACAGGGAGGTCCGCGCCGCAAGGCCACGCTGGGCTTCGAGTACCTGCAGGGCAAGCTGGGCACCGACTTCAAGATCATCCACTTCGGTTCCCAGACCCTGGGCACCTGGTCCGGTCCGCCAACGCCGAACCAGGTGTACAAGCCAAAGACTTCGGCTGACCTGAGCTTCACCTGGAATTTCAGCGAGAAGACCAAGTTCACCGTCGGCGGCTCGAACATCTTCAACGTCAAGCCGACCACGCAGGACGAGAACGAGACCGACAACGGCTTCAAGTACGAGTCGGTGCAGTTCGGCCTGAACGGCGCGTCCTACTTCGCGCGCCTGTGGCACAAGTTCTGATCCCCACGGATCTGAGCTAAGGAGGGGTGGACTTGGTCCACCCCTTTTGCATTCCCTTCCAGTGAAAGAGCGTTTATGTCCAAGTTCCTGACCACCCTGCTCCTGCTCGGCGCCGCCGCCGGCGCCCACGCCCAGGTCGACTACCAGCTGCGCGTGACCGACGCCGCCCAGCACCTGGCCGAAGTCAAGGCCACCTTCCCCGCCGCCGCCGGCGCGACGCTCGACGTGCAGATGCCGAACTGGCGCACCGGGCGCTACCAGATTCTCAACTTCGCCAACGGCGTGCGCCAGTTCAAGGCCGTCGACGGCAAGGGCCAGGCGCTGGCCGTGACCAAGACCGACAAGGCCACCTGGCGCGTGGCCACCACGCCGGGCGAGACGGTCACCGTCAGCTACGAGCTGTATGCGAACGCGCTGGGCGAACGCACGCGCCACATCGACGACACCCACGCCTACCTCGATGCGAGCGGCGTGTTCGTCTACACGGCCGCCAGCCGCGCGCAGCCGGTCAAGGTCAGGCTCGACGTGCCGGCCGGCTGGGCATCGCGCTCGGGCATGGATGGCTGCGGCGCGCACTGCTTCGCCGCGCCGAACTACGACATCCTGATCGACTCGCCGATCGAGTCCGGCATCCACGAGTTCTACACGGCGGAAGTGGCCGGGCGCACGATCGAACTGGCGATCTGGGGCCGCGGCAATTACGACAGCAAGAAGATGCTGGAGGACCTGAAGCAGGTCGTCGCCGAGGGCGGCAAGCTGTTCGACAACAAGTGGCCGTTCCAGCGCTACCTGTTCATCGTGCACGCGACCGACAGCGCCGCCGGCGCGACCGAGCATATCAATTCGACCGTGATCCAGCAGCGCCGCTGGTCCTTCGCCAAGCGCAAGGACTACCTGGCCTTCATCAGCACCGCCGCGCACGAGTTCTTCCACACCTGGAACGTCAAGGCCTACCGGCCGAAGGAGATGGTGCCTTACGATTACCAGAAGGAGAACTACAACCCGCTGCTGTGGGTGGCCGAGGGCCATACCGAATACTTCGCCGAACTGATGCTGCTGCGCGCGGGCCTGGCCAAGCGCGACGAGTTCATGGAAGGCTTCGCCAAGGTCATCGACGACTACCGGCACCAGCCGGGCCGCTTCCAGCAGACGGCGGCCGAATCGAGCTTCGACGAATGGATGGCGGTCGGCGGCGAACGCGCGCGCAATGCCCAGGTCAACATCTACAGCAAGGGCCAGGTGCTGGCGCTGATGATGGATATCGAGCTGCGGCGCCAGACCAATGGCGCCAGGGGCCTGGAAGACGTGCACCGCCAGCTGTATGCGAAGCACAGCGTGGCCCAGGGCGGCTACGACGTGCAGGCGGTGCAGGCGGCGCTGCGCGCGATCAGCGGCCAGGACTGGAACGGCTGGTGGAAGCAGTACGTCGACGGCGTGGCCGAGATCCCCTTCGACAGCCTGCTCAAGAGCGTGGGCATGCAGCACCTGGCCGACGTGGGCAAGGACGACGACTACAAGGAACAGTGGTGGGCCGGCTGGCGCCTGAAGGACGGCAGCGATCCGGCGCTGGTCACCGAGGTTGAACGCGACAGCCCGGCGTGGAAGGCGGGCGTGGTGGCGGGCGACACGCTGGTGGCGGTCAACGGCATCAAGGTCAGCGCGGCCGACATCAAGGAAAAGCTGGTGCTGTCGAAGAGCGCGCCGTTCAAGGTGCACCTGTTCCGCCGCGACGAGCTGCGCGAAGTGGCGCTGACGCCGCTGCTGCAGCCGCTGGGCAAGGTCAAGCTGAAGGCGCTGGACAAGCCCGAGGCCGGGCAGAAGGCCTTGAATGCGGCGTGGCTGGGCGTGGCCTGGCCGAAGGAAGAAGCGAAGAAACCCTGAGCGGGACCAATTTTTTCATCCCCGGGAGTGACTGACGCAATCAGCTTGCCGGGTCACTCTCGAACAGGGGTGGATTGGAATCAGGCCATGGGTTTAACGGGCGGCGACGACATCCTTGCGGAACCAGTCGTCGAGCAGCTGCTTCTCGTGCCCGAAGAGGTCGTCGCGGTAACGGCTGAAGCCCATCATGTAGGACATGTCGGTCAGCTCGCGCTCACCGCTGCTGATCACCTTGCCG
>JAKFDH010000142.1:0-41281 GCA_036676245.1 Massilia sp.
CCGCGCCTCGGGCGCCGGCGGGCAGCACATCAACAAGACCGATTCGGCGGTGCGCCTGACCCACCTGCCGACCGGGATCGTGGTCGAATGCCAGGACGACCGCAGCCAGCACAAGAACAAGGCCTCGGCGCTCAAAGTGCTGGCCGCGCGCATCAAGGACGTGCAGCTGCGCGAGCAGCAGTCGAAGGAAGCGGCCACCCGCAAGAGCCTGATCGGCTCGGGCGACCGCAGCGAGCGCATTCGCACCTACAACTTCCCGCAGGGGCGCATGACCGACCACCGCATCAACCTGACCCTGTACAAGCTGGACTTCATCATGGACGGCGACTTGAGCGAACTGACCAACGCGCTGGCCGCCGAACACCAAGCCGAGCTGCTGGCGGCGCTGGGCGATTAAGTCCCGGCTAAGTTACCCTATGTAAATTGCTATTTTCTACAGCCCTGCCCCACGGAACCGCCATGCCAAACCGCCGTCGCCTGTACCTGATCATCGCCGCCCTCTGTTTCGCACTGATCGGCGCCGCGCTCTACCTGCAGCATGTGCAGCGGCTGGCGCCTTGCCCGCTGTGCGTGATCCAGCGCTACGCCTTCCTCGCGGGCGGCATCTTCAGCCTGGCGGCCGCCTTCGCGCCGAAGGAGCGGCTGTGGGCGGCGTTGGGGCTGGCCAGCCTGCTGGGCGGCCTGGGCACAGCGGCCAAGCATGTGTACGTGCTAGCCAATCCCGGCTTCACCTGCGGCATCGACCCGGTCGAGAACTTCCTCAACAAGCTGCCGACCGCCGAAGCCATGCCGTGGATGTTCGAGGCCTACGGCGCCTGCGAAGAAGCGCATGGCCTGTTCGGGCTGTCGCTGCCGGCATGGGCCGCCGTCTGGTTCGTACTGCTTGGTGCGGCGCTGCTTGCGCTGGTGGTCAAGCGCCGCTGATGGACATCGACGCCGGCGCCACCGTGGGCGCGCTGCAGGCCGCGCTGCCGCTGGATCCGCTGGAAAACCGCATCCTGCTGTGCCATGCGCTGGGACTGACGCGGGTCGGCCTGATCACCCAATCGGAGCGGGCGCTGAGCGCCGGCGAAGCGCAGGCGCTGGGGGCGCTGGTCGCGCGCAGGCAGGCCGGGGAACCGATCGCCTACATCGTCGGGAAGCGCGAATTCTTCGGGCTGGAGTTCGCCGTCAGCGACGCGGTGCTGATCCCGCGGCCCGATACCGAGCTGCTGGTCGAACTGGCGCTGGAGCGGCTGCCGCAGGGCGGCGCGGTGCTCGACATGGGCACCGGCAGCGGCGCGATCGCGGTGGCGCTGGCGCATACGCGGCGCGACGCGGCGGTGACGGCGCTCGACGTGAGCGCGGAGGCGCTGGCCGTGGCGCGCGCGAATGCGCAGCACAATGGCGCGGCGGTGCGCTTCGTGCAGAGCGACTGGTTCGGCGCGCTGGCCGGCGAGGTGTTCGAGCTGGTCGTATCGAATCCCCCCTATATTGCGAGCGGCGACGCGCACCTGTCGCAGGGCGATCTGCGCTTCGAGCCGGTGGGCGCGCTGACCGACCATGCGGACGGCCTGTCGGCGCTGCGCGCCATCATCGCCGGCGCGCCCGCGCACCTGGCGGCGGGCGGATGGCTGCTGATGGAACACGGCTACGACCAGGCCGCGCCAGTGCGCGCCTTGCTGGCCGGCGCCGGCTACAGCGAGGTGCAAAGCTGGCGCGACCTGTCCTCGATCGAACGCGTCAGCGGCGGCCGACGGCCGTAAGGAATTTCCCGAATTTTTCGCAACAACGCACGTCCGACCCCACCTTCCCCCGGGGTCAGACCCGCCGTTGTTGCATCGAACTCCCTTTGGCTGCAGCCGATACCCCGGGGTCAGACCCTGCACTGTCGTAAGAAGCCGGCTAGGAAAAGGCCTCCATCGCACGTCTGACCCCGGGGTTGATGGGATTGCCGGAGGGGTATCATTAGGGGCTGACTTGTTTTTAGGCAGGAATTTGGCGGCCCAAACGCACTTGCCGTTTTTCGGTTAATCTCGCTCCACACCTATTTGGCAGCACAAGAAAGGATCCATCGTGTCCAACCAACTGACCCGCCGCCTGGCACTGCTCGATGACGATGCGCACCGCGCGCTGCTCGGCCAGGGCCTGCGCGGCATCGAGCGCGAAACCCTGCGCGTGGACCGCCGCGGACACCTCGCGCGCACGCCCCATCCGGCCGCCCTCGGCTCCGCACTGACCCACCCCCAGATCACCACCGATTACGCCGAAGCCCTGCTCGAATTCATCACGCCCGCCGAACACGATATCGGCCTGACCCTCCACAAGCTCGACGCCATCCACCGCTTCGCCTATTCCAAACTCGGCGGCGAAATGCTGTGGAGCGAGTCCATGCCTTGCGAGCTGCCCGGCGAGGAAGACATCGAGATCGCCTGGTACGGCACTTCCAATATCGGCATGCTCAAGCACGTCTACCGCCGAGGCCTCGCGCTGCGCTACGGGAAGGCGATGCAGTGCATCGCCGGCATCCACTACAACTACTCGCTGTCGGAAAAACTGTGGCAGCTGCTGGCCGCCAACGAGGGTGTGACCGAGGAGCGCCGCCGCGCCCTGCGCGACTTCCAGTCGGAAGGCTATATCGCGACGATCCGCAATTTCCGCCGCTACAGCTGGCTATTGATGTACCTGTTCGGCGCCTCGCCCGCGCTGTCGGCCAGCTTCCTGCGCGGCCGCCCGCACAAGCTCGAACAGCTGTCCGCCGATACGCTCTACCTTCCCTATGCGACCAGCCTGCGCATGAGCGACCTCGGTTACCAGAACGAGGGCCAGTCCGGCCTGACGCCGCACGAAAATTCGCTCGAAAGCTATGTCACGACGCTGATGGACGCGGTCAACCGCCCCTACGAACCGTACGCAAAGCTGGGCACCAAAAAGGACGGCGAGTGGATCCAGCTGTCGACCAATGTGCTGCAGATCGAGAACGAGTACTACTCGACGATCCGCCCGAAACGCGTGATCCGCACCGGCGAACGCCCGGTCCAGGCGCTGTGCAACCGCGGCGTGCAGTACATCGAGGTGCGCTGCCTCGATGTCGATCCCTTCGAGCCGATCGGCATCAGCCTCGAAACCGGCCGTTTCCTCGACGCTTTCCTGCTGTTCTGCGCCCTCGACGACAGCCCGTCGATCGACAGCATGGATAGCCAGGTCCACGCCCGCAATTTCGCGCGCACGGTGAAGGAAGGCCGCCGCCCCGGCCTTATGCTCACCCGCCGCGGCGAGGATGTGGCGCTGCAGGACTGGGCCAATGAGCTGGTCGAACGCATCCGCCCGGTCGCCGCGCTGCTCGACGAGCAGCACAACGAGGACGGCGTGCACGCCGCTGCGCTGGCGGCGCAGCTGGCCAAGATCGCCAATCCGGCCCTGACGCCGTCGGCCCGCGTGCTCGATGCGGTGCGCGAAACCGGTTCGGCGGCGGCCTTCGGCCTGCGCCAGAGCGAGCTGCATGCCGCCTACTTCCGCGAAAGCCCGCTGATGCCGGCCGAGGAGGCGATGTTCGAGGAGCTGGCCGCCGCCTCGCTGGCCGAGCAGGCGGTCATCGAGCAGGCCCCGGCCGGCAGTTTCGACGCTTTCGTCGCCGCCTACAATACCAGTACACTGTGCGGTAACAACGGCAACTGACGAGGGCCCTTTGCTCACCTTTTACAACGAACACCACGCCCAGCACCGCGGCCGTTTCGAGTTCTTCCGCGGCGAGATGGTGCCGTGCTTCGAGAAGCCGGAACGCGCCGACATCGTCGTCGCGGAACTGGGCCGCCGCGGCCTGGGCCAGATCGTCACGCCGCACGGGGTGCCGCTGGTCTCGCTCGAGCGCATCCATACGCCGCGCTACCTGCACTTCCTGCGCAACGCCTGGAGCGAATGGACCGCGCTCGATCCGGCCAACGCCGGCAAGGACGCCTTCCCCGCAGTGTGGCCGGTGCGCACCCTGCGCGACGACATCGAGCCGGAAAACTTCTGCGCCCGCATGGGCCTGTATTCGATGGACAGCGGCACGCCGCTCACCGCCGGCACCTGGATCGCCGCCAAGACCGGCGCCGACTGCGCCGTCAACGCGGCCCACGCGCTACGCCTGGGCGAACGCGGCACCTTCGCACTCACGCGCCCGCCCGGCCACCACGCGGGCGCCGATTTCTTCGGCGGCTACTGCTTCCTGAACAATGCGGCGCTGGCGGCCCAGCACATCCTCGACGACGGCGCCAAAAAGGTCGCGCTGCTCGATATCGACTACCACCACGGCAATGGCACCCAGAGCATTTTTTATGGCCGCGACGACGTGCTGTTCATCTCGATCCATGCCGACCCGCGCTGCGAGTATCCCTTCTATCTCGGCCACGCCGACGAAACCGGCGCCGGCGCGGGCCTGGGCTACAACATGAACCTGCCGCTGGCGCCGGGCTCCTCTTCCGCACAGTGGTTCGCGGCGCTGGAGACGGCCTGCATCAAGCTCGCCAGTTTCGCCCCCGAGGCGCTGGTGGTCTCGCTCGGCGTCGATACCTTCGCCGGCGATCCGCTGTCGTCGTTCGCGCTGCAAAGCGCCGACTTCCTGCGCATCGGCGAGCGCATCGCCCACCTGAACCTGCCGACCGCCTTCGTCTTCGAAGGCGGCTACGCGGTGGCGGAAGTGGGCCTGAACGTGGTCAATGTTCTCGAAGGTTTTGAAACCGCTGCTTAAGGAGCCCTCCGTGTCGCGCTACCAGCTTGCCCAACTCAATGTGGGAACCATCAAGGGTCCGATCGATTCGCCGGTGATGGCCGAATTCGTCGCCAACCTCGATCGCATCAATGCGCTGGCCGAGCAGTCACCGGGCTTCGTGTGGCGCCTCAAGTCCGACGAGGGCAATGCCACTTCCCTCAGCACCCCGCTTGGCGAGAACGTGATCCCCAACATGTCGGTATGGGAGGACGTGGCTTCCCTCAACCACTATGTCTACAAGACCGCCCATGTCGAGATCATGAAGCGCCGCAAGGAGTGGTTCGAGCGCATGCACGATGCCTACATGGTGCTGTGGTGGGTGCCGCACGGCCATCGCCCGACGGTGGACGAAGCTGTCGAACGGCTGCGCCACTTCCGCGCCTTCGGCGCCACGCCGCACGCCTTCAGCTTCCGCGACGCCCATCCTGCCCCGGACGCGGCGCCGGATGCGGCAACGCCCCCGTTCGGCGACGCCTGTCCCGCTACCTGAGGTGGATGCCTTGTCGACCGAATGGCAGTGCCGCAGCTTCCACGAACTGTCCAACGACGAGCTGTATGCCGTGCTGGCGGCGCGCCAGGACGTCTTCATCATCGAGCAGAATTGCATCTATCCCGACTTCGATGGCCTCGACCGGGAGGCGCGCCATGTGCTGGGCTGGGTGACGGTCGGCGGCAAGCGCGTGCTCGGCGCCTACCTGCGCATCCTGGCTCCCGGCGTCAAGTACACCGAGATGTCGCTCGGCCGCGTGCTGACCACCAGGGCGGCGCGCGGCGCCGGCATCGGGCGCGAACTGCTGGCGCAGGGTATCGCCCACGCCGAACGCCTGCATCCGGGCCACCGCATCCGTATCGGCGCCCAGCATTACCTCGAGCGCTTCTACCAGGGCTTCGGCTTCGCGACCATCTCCGCCCCGTATGACGAAGACGGTATCGCGCATATCGACATGCTGCGTTAAAAAGTAATCACGAAGCGGGCGCCGGCACTGACCGATTTGGCGTAGCGCACGGTGCCATTGTTGCCATGTACGAGCTGACGCACCATCGCCAGCCCGATGCCGCCGCCCTGCTTCCGGGTGGTGAAGAACGGCGTGAAGATGTGCGCGACCAGCGCGTCCGGCACGCCGGGGCCGTTGTCGGTCACTTCGATGCGCAGGCGCCCGCCACGTCCGAGGTGGGCGCTGACCCGCGCTTCCGGCGCCGCCAGGCCCGCCGTGGCTTCGGCCGCGTTCTTCAGCAGGTTCAGCAGCGCCTGCTCGAGCTGCCCCGGGTCGGCCATCACTTCCAGCGTCGCCGGTTCGACCGAGAATGCGGCGCGGCCGCCGCGCGCGCGCCAGCCGGGGCCGACCAGCAGCGCCAGCCGCTCGAACAGCTCGCCCAGCCGCACCCGCTCGGCGCGCGCCGCCGGCACGTTCGACAGGCTGCGGTAGCTGGCCACAAAACTGACCAGGCTGTCCGCGCGGCGGCTGATGGCGTCGAGCGCGGTCGCCAGGTCGGCGCTGGCGTCCCGCGGCAGGTCGCCGCGCAGTTCGTCGAGCAGTTCCCAGGCCGTGCGCGACAGCGACGCCACCGGCGTCAGCGAATTCATGATTTCGTGGGTCAGCACGTGCACCAGCTGGCGCCATGCGTTCAGGGCCTCGGCTTCGAGTTCGGATTCAACCGGCATCAGCGCGGCCAGCCGCTGCTGCCTGCCGTGCAGCGCCAGCAGCGAGACAGCCACCAGCGCGCGCTCCACGCCGCGCTCGGTGTCGAAACCGATCATGCTGCGCTGGTCGACCGGCTGCGCGCACAGCTGGCGATACAGGTCGGCGGGATCGCTGGCGCGTCCCGGCGCCACCAGCCGCCGCGCGTTCGCGTTCAGCGGCGCCACCTCGTCCTGTTCGATGCGGAACAGCGCGATCGGCGCGTGTTCGAGCCGCGCTTCGAACGCCAGCGCGCTGTCGGCCAGCGCCTGCTGCCCGGGCGCGGGGTCGGCCCGCTGTTCCAGCTGGCGCAGCGCGCTGCGCGGCACCAGCTGCGCCATCGCATGCCAGCCGACGCCAATCAAGGGCAGCGCCAGCAGCGCGCACACCACCACCAGCCGCGGCGACTCGTGCACGACGCCGGCGCCGGCCGCCAGCGCCATCAAGCCGGCCAGCGCCAGCAGCAGCGACGCCTTCAGGCGGCGTTCAGATCCCATGTTTGCCGAGCTTGCGGTACAGCGCGGCGCGGCTGACTCCGAGCAGGCGCGCGGCCATGCTGATGTTGCCCTTGCTTTGCTCGAGGGCGGCGGCGATGGTGTCGCGTTCGAGCACGCCAAGTTTGAAATCGTACTCCGGTGGGCGCACAGCGCCGCCGGAGGGCGGTGGGCGCACAGCGCCGGCGGGTGGGGGAAGGCCTGGCGCGCGCGCCGGGACGGGTGTGGCCGCCGCGGGCGCGGCCAGGCCGAAGTCGTCGAACTCGTAGGCCGCGCGCGTGCCGAGGATGACGGCGCGTTCGCATGCATGGCGCAGCGCGCGCACGTTGCCGGGCCAGGACCAGGCGCACAGGCGTTCGAGCACGCCGCCGGCCAGTGCGCGCGGCTGGCGCTCGTACTGGCGCTGGTACAGCGCCAGATAATGCTGCAGCAGGGCCGGGATGTCCTCGCGCCGTTCGCGCAGCGGCGGCACCCGGATCACGATGGTATTCAGGCGGAACAGCAGGTCAGGCCGGAACACGGCCGGGTCGAACAGCCGCACTTCGTCGAGGTTGGTGGCGCTGATGATGCGCACGTCGATCGCTTCCGCGCGGTCGGCCCCGATCGGCGTCACCTCGCGCCGTTCGAGCGCGGTGAGCAGCTTGGCCTGGCCGGCCAGCGGCATGTTGCCGATCTCGTCGAGGAACAGCGAGCCGCCGCGCGCGGCCTGGAAGCGCCCGGCGCGGTCGGCCTTGGCGTCGGTGAAGGCGCCCTTGCGGTGGCCGAACAGTTCGCTCTCGAAGGTCGACTCGGGGAGCGCGCCCATGTCGAGCGCCATGAACACGGCGCCGGCGCGGCGCGAGGCGTCGTGGATCGCGCGCGCGACCAGTTCCTTGCCGACGCCGTTCTCGCCCAGCACCATGACGTTCGCCTCGGTCGGCCCGACGCTGGCGAGCATCGCCTTGATGCCCTGCATGGCGGCCGATTCGCCCATCAGGCTGGCGCACACGCCGCGCCCGCGCGGCACGGCGCCGCGGCGCGCCAGCGCGTTGTCGACCGCAGCCACCAGGCGCGCATTGTCCCAGGGCTTGGTGATGAAATCGCTGGCGCCGCGCTGGAGCGCTTCCACCGCCAGCGGCACGTCGGCATAGGCGGTGAGCGCGATCACGGCCGGCGGATGCGGCTGCGCGCGCAGCAGGTCGAGCATGGCCAGGCCCTCGGCGCCGTCGATGCGCCCGGGCGTGAAGTTAAAGTCGAGCAGCACGACGTCGGGCACACCCGCCGCCAGCAAGGCCGGCAGCCGGGCCGGATCGTTCAGGGTGGCGACCGCGCCGAAGCGCCGCCGCAGCAGCATCTGCGCGGCGCAGGCGACGTCGATGTCGTCGTCAAGGATCAGGATGCTGGCGGGTGGTGCCGGTTGTGCCATAAGGGACGGCCAGGGTGGGTCGGTGTGCCGGGTATTCTAGCAGCAGCGGACGGCACGCCGGGAGGCAAAAAACCACCTGTGCGGAAGCGGACAGGTGCACCTGTCCGATATCGCACACATCGGCACACATTGTTGCCGCCAGCCGCCAAAAGAGGCCCAAAACCGCTGATTGCGGCGCTGGCACGACGCTTGCACTGGAACGGGCATGGACCGACAACACATTCCCCACCTCCCCAGCAGCGGCGCCGCCATGGACAGTGTCGCCCCCAAGCGGCGCGGCAAGCGCCTGCTGCAGTTCGGCGCCGCTTTCGCGCTGCTGTCCCTGATCCTGTTCGCGGCCTGGCAATGGGTGCCGCGCGGCCTGCAGGTATCGAGTGCCGAAGCGCGCCTGGCGCGCGTCGAAAAGGGCGTGTTCCGCGACGATATCGTGGTGCGCGCCAGCGCGGAGCCGCTCAATTCCGTCATCCTCGACTCGGTCGAATCGGGCCGGGTCGAGGAGATTTTCGCCAGGGACGGCGCCCTGGTCAAGAAGGGCCAGCTGCTGTTCCGCCTGTCGAACCCGCAGCGCAACCTCGAACTGCTCGAGCGCCAGGCCGAACACGCGCAGCAGATCTCGAACCTGTCGAACCTGCGGGTGTCGCAGGAGGCCGGCCGCACCGAGCACCAGCGCCGCCTGTCCGACCTCGAGTTCGCGCTGCAGCAGGGCGAGAAGCAGCACGCGCGCAACCTGCGCCTGCATGCGCAGGGCTTCATCTCGAACGTCGCGCTGGAGGAATCGAACGACCGCGTGGCGCAGCAGCGCCGCACGCTGGCCGAGGAACAGGCCAGCACCGACACCGACCAGCGCGTGCGGCGCGACGCCATCACCCAGATGGAAACGGCGATCCGCGGCCTGCAATCGGGCCTGTTGCTGGTCAACGCGACGGTCGACGCGCTGGCCGTGCGGGCGCCGGTGGACGGCATGCTGACCGGCTTCCGGCTGCAAGTCGGCCAGACGGTGCGCACCGACCAGAACATCGGACGGGTCGACGACCCGAGCCGCTTCAAGCTGGCCGCCCAGGTCGACGAGTTTTACCTGAACCGGGTTGGCGTCGGCCGCCGCGGCAGCGTGCGCCACGCGGACAAGGAGTATGCGGCCGCAGTGAGCACCGTGTACCCGCAGATCCGCGAAGGCCGCTTCACGCTCGAAATGGTGTTCACGCGCGAACAGCCGGCCGTGCTCAGCCCCGGCCAGAGCCTGGATGCGCAGATCACGCTGGGCGAACCGGCGCCGGCGCTGCTGCTGCCGAACGGCGCCTACATCAACGACACCGGCGGGGCCTGGGTGTTCGTGCTCGCGCGCGATGGCCAGACCGTGACCCGGCGCGCGGTCCAGGTCGGGCGCCGCAGCAACAGCCAGGTCGAGATCCGCGCCGGCCTGGCCGAAGGCGAACAGGTCGTCATTTCCAGCTATGCTTCGTTCGGCAAGGCCGAACGCCTCCAACTCACCAGATAAGCGAACCTCACCATGCTCAAACTTGCAGGCGTCAGCAAAATCCATGTGGCCGGCGAAGTCCAGACCACGGCCCTCGACCGCATCGACCTGGCCATCGATGCCGGCGAATACGTCGCCATCACCGGCCCGTCCGGCTGCGGCAAATCGACCTTGCTCAGCCTGTTGGGCCTGCTCGATGTGCCCAGCAGCGGCGAATACTGGTTCGAAGGCCAGAACGTGGCCGGCTGGAGCGAGGCCCGCCTGAACCAGCTGCGGCGCGGCCGCGTGGGCTTCATCTTCCAGAGCTTTAACCTGATCGAGGAGCTGTCGGTGTTCGAGAACGTCGAACTGGCGCTCGAGTATACCGGCACCCCGGCCGCCGAGCGGCGCGCGCGCGTGACGGCGATGCTGACCCGGCTGGGCATCGCGCACCGCGCCGGCCACCGCCCGTCGCAGCTGTCCGGCGGCCAGCAGCAGCGGGTGGCGATCGCGCGCGCGCTGGTGGCCGGCCCGGCGATGCTGCTGGCCGATGAACCGACCGGCAACCTCGATACCGCCCACGGCGACGAGGTCATGCGCCTGCTGCGCACCATCAATGCCGAAGGCACGACGGTGGTGATGGTGACCCACTCCCCTTCGCACGCGGCCCAGGCCTCGCGCACCCTGCACCTGCTCGACGGACGCATCGTGGTCGACGCGCTGCAGGCGGCATAGGAGCGGCCATGAACCTGCGCGATTTCCGCATCGGCTGGCGCCAGCTGGTCAAGGAGCCGGCGTATTCGGCGGTGGTGATCCTGGGCCTGGCGATCGGCTTCGCCGTCTGCTTCCTGCTGCTTGGCCTGGTGCGCCACTCGCTGTCCTACGACAGCCAGGTGCCGGACCACGAGAACATCTACCGCGTCAAGCAGCGCTGGAACAATCCGGGCAGCGACGGCGCGTGGATCAGCGCCCTGAGCCTGCCGGCGCGCGACGCAATCGTCGCCAGCGGCACCCCGCTGCTGGCCACCACCTTCATCGAGCGCACGGTCGACATGCGCATCGGCGCCCAGGTGCAGACCGTCGGCGTGACCGTGGTCGACCCGGACTTCCAGAAGATCTTCCGGCTCAAGGTTCTCGGCGGCGACATCGCCAGTGCCCTGCAGCGCCCGGACGCGCTGCTGCTGTCGCGGGAAACGGCTGTCCGGCTGTTCGGCCGCCGGGACGTGGTCGGCAAGAACGTGCAGATCGCCGGCAAACCCTACCAGGTGGGCGCCGTGGTGGCCGACCAGCCGTCGGCGTCGACCCTGCCGTTCGCTGCGCTGGCCGGCATCAATACCGCGATCTGGGACGAGGAGTATCGCCAGATGGTCACCACCAACTGGGGTTCGTCGCATGGACCGACCTATGTCAAGCTGCTGCCGGGCGGCGATCCGGGCGCCGTGACGGCGGCCCTCACGCGTGCGCTGTTCGCATCGCCGTTTTACAAGCACCTGTCGCCGGAGCAGGTGGCGGCGCTGGCCGGCCACGACCTGATCGAATTCAAGCTCGGGCCGCTGCGCGATGCTTATCTCGACCCCGATATCCGCCGCCGCGGCCAGACCCAGGGCGACCGCCAGTCCGTGTTCGGCATGGCCGCGGTGGCGCTGCTGATCCTGGCGCTGGCGGCGACCAACTACGTCAACCTGGCCACCGTGCGCACCTTGCGGCGCCAGCGCGAAATCGCCGTGCGCAAAGTGCTCGGCGCGTCGGCCGCCGCGGTCAGCCGCCAGTTCCTGGCCGAGTCGGTGCTGGTATGCCTGGTGGCGACGGCCCTTGGCCTGGTGCTGGCCTGGCTGCTGGTGCCGATATTTTCCGAGCTGGTGCAGCGCACGATGGACCAGCTGTTCAGTCCCGCCGCGCTGGCCGCCAGCGTGGTGCTGGGGGTGGTGCTTGGCCTCATCGCCGGCGCCTACCCGACCTGGTCGGCGCTTGGCGTACGCGCGACGGCCGCGCTGTCCGGCCGCGGCAACAGCGAAACGGCCAGCGGCCTGTGGCTGCGCCGCGTGCTGACGGTGCTGCAGTTCGCCGCAGCGATGGGCCTGACCGGCATGACGCTGGCGGTGGCATGGCAGACCCGCCATGCCAGCACGCTCGATCCGGGCTTCGATCCATCGAAGCTGCTGATGGTCACGGCCGCCAGCGACATGCGCGATGCGAACACCAGCGCGTTCCGCGACGCGCTCGCACGCATTCCCGGCGTGGCCGGCGTGGCGGCGGCCGATGCGCCGGTCACGGTCAACTTCAACATGACGGCGCTGCGCGCGGACGGCGGTTCGGCCATCGACATCGGCTACCTGTTCGTCAGTCCCGAGTTTTTCGACGTCTACAAGCTGGCGCCAGTCGCGGGCAGGCTGTACAGCCCCAGGCTGGACAAGGCGGCCGACAAGGACAAGGTGGTGGTCAACCTGGCCGGTGCGCGCGAGCTGGGCTTCCCGGACGCGCAGGCGGCGGTCGGCAAGTTCCTGCGCAATCCGGACGGCAGCGGCACCGCGATGCAAATCGTCGGCGTGGCGCCGGACATCCGGCACCTGTCGGCACGCGAGAAGATGCAGCCGAAAATCTACTTCCTCGAGGCGCGCACCCGTGTCTTCACGGTGCGCAGCGAGGGCGGCCTGGAACCCGCGATGCGCGCCGTCGAGGAAATGTGGCCGCGCTTCTTCCCGAACGACGTGATCGACATGAAACCGGCCAGCGCCCTGTTCGCCGAAAACTACGCCGGTGACCTGCGCCTGGCCAAGCTGCTGGCGGCGTCGAGCGTGATCGCGATCGCGATCGCCGCCTTCGGCATGTACGTGCTGGCCGCCTACAGCGTGCAGCGCCGCACCCGCGAGATCGTGCTGCGCAAGCTGTACGGCGCCAGCGGCGGCGCGATCGGGGCCCTGGTGGCGCGCGAGTTCTCGGCGCTGCTGGCGGCCGGAGCGCTGATTGGCCTGCCGGCGGCGTGGTTCGCGACCGAGCGCTACCTGGCTGCTTTCACCGAGCGCGCGCCGGTCGGCCTGTGGACGGTCGGCGCGGCATTCGCGCTGGCGGCGCTGGTGGCGTTCGCTTCCACGCTGCGCCATGCATTGGCGGCGGTGCGCATCGCGCCGGCGCTGGCGCTGCGCGACTAGTCGCCACGGCATGCAGGGTGCATTGAACCCGCGGCGATCCCTTGCTAAGATAGCGCAAGGAATCGACCGAAAGTTTCGCGTGGAAGAAACAAAGAGTACCCGCTTGATCGAACTGCTGATGGTGGCCGGCATGCTGCCGCTGGCGGCCGCCATGACGATGGCCTTGTTCATCGTCGCCGATGCGCGCCAGGACGGTGCCGATGGCGTCCTGCTGACCATGATCTGCCTGTCCGCCTACGCCTTCGCGGCGCTGACGCTGCTGCCCTGCGTGGGCCGGCTGGCGTGGCTGTCGCGCCACGGCCAGATCGCTTTCACGGCGCGCCGCCAGTCGCTGGTGGCGGCGGCGGTGGTGACGCTGATCGCGCCGCCGGTGCTGCTGGGCGCATTGCCGCTGCTGGCCTGAAGTCGCGGCCGGGCGAATGCCTGGCCGTGGGCCGCTTACTTGACGCCGACCAGCTCCACATCGAACACCAGGCCGGAACCGCCCGGGATGCTGCCGTTGCCGCCGCTGCCGTAGCCTTCGCTCGACGGGATCAGCACGGTGCGCTTGCCGCCGACCTTCATGCCGGTCACGCCCTTGTCGAAGCCGGTGATGACGGCCTGGGTGCCGAGCTTGAATTCGAGCGGCGACTTGCCGGTCGAGCTGTCGAACTGGCGGCCCTTGTTGCCGGCCGCGGTGCTGCTGTACAGGTAGCCGGTGTAGTGAACGACGGCCGTGGTGCCGGTGGCCGCGGTGGCGCCGGTGCCGGCCGTGGTGTCGACGAACGAAAACGCCGCCGGGCTCTCGACCGCGACCGACGGGGCGGAATCGCCGCCGCCGCAAGCGCTCAGGCTCATTACGGCGACGAAGGCCGCGACCAGGGGAAGCTTGAAGTTCATTGAATTCCTTGCAAAATAATAGAAAAAAAAACTGACCGAAGTGTAATGCCTCGGCCAGTTTTGTGTTGTAGATTTTTGTCTCGATTTGTATCCGCAGCCGTTCAGATCTCGACCTGGGTCCCCAGCTCGATGACCCGGTTGGTCGGGATCTGGTAGTAGTCGGCGGCGCCGCGCGCATTGCGCGACATGGCCACGAACAGGTGCTCGCGCCACGGCGACATGCCGCCGCCCGGCGCCGAGATGACGGTCTGGCGGGCGATGAAGAACGAGGTCTCCATCATCTCGAACGGCAGGCCGTGGCGTTCGCACTGGGCCAGCACGCCAGGGATGTCCGGCTCGTCCTTGAAGCCGTAATGCACATTGAGCTGGTAGCACTCGTGGCCCAGCGGGACCACTTCGACCTGTTCTTCCGGCGGCACGAAGGGCTGCTCGAGGATGTGCACGGTCAGGAACACGACCCGCTCATGCAGCACCTTGTTGTGCGACAGGTTGTGCAGCAGCGCGTGCGGCACGCCGTCGCTTTCGCCGCGCAGGAAGATGGCGGTGCCGTAAACACGGGTCGGCGGCGCCACGAACAGCGAGGCCAGGAAGTCGCCGAGCGGGATCGCGTGCTTCTGCAGGTTCTGGAACACCAGGCCGCGGCCGCGCTTCCAGGTCATCATGCCGGTGAACAGCACCGCGCCCAGCAGCAGCGGGAACCAGCCGCCGTGCAGCAGCTTCATCGCGCACGAGGCGACCAGCGCGATGTCCATGACGATGAAAAAGCCGGTCGCCGCGAAGCACAGCATCAGCGGCAGGTGCCAGCGGAAGCGGATCACGAAGAAGGTCAGGATCGTGGTGCACAGCATGGTCGCGGTGACCGCGATGCCGTAGGCGCCGGCCAGGTCGTCCGAGGAGCCGAAGCCGATCACGGCGATCAGCACCACCACCAGCTGCAGCCAGTTGACGGCCGGGATGTAGATCTGGCCCATCTCGCTTTCCGAGGTGTGCAGCACGCGCATGCGCGGCAGCAGTCCCAGCGCGATGGCCTGCTTGGTCATCGAGAAGGTGCCCGAGATCGTCGCCTGCGAGGCGATCACCGCGGCCATCGTCGACAGCAGCACCAGCGGATAGATGCTCCACGCGCCGAGCTGGTTGTAGAACGGGTTGGTGACCGCTTCCGGATGGTTCAGCAGCAGCGCGCCCTGGCCCAGGTAGTTCAGCGCCAGCGCCGGGAAGGCGACCAGGAACCAGGCCATGCGGATCGGCTTCTTGCCGAAGTGGCCCATGTCGGCATACAGGGCCTCGGCCCCGGTAATGGCCAGCACCACCGCGCCGAGCGCGATGAAGGCGATGAAGCTGTTGTCGAGCATGAAGTGCAGCGCATGCAAGGGATTGAGCGCGCCGAGGATCTGCGGCGCTTCGGCGATGTTCACCACCCCCATCGCGGCCAGCGCGGCGAACCACACCACCATCACCGGGCCGAACCAGCGCCCGATGCCGGCCGTGCCGCGCCGCTGCAGCGAGTACAGGCCGACCAGCACCACGATCGTGATCGGCACCACGTATTTCCCCATGCCGGGGGCGGCCACTTCCAGGCCCTCGATCGCGCCCAGCACCGAGATCGCGGGGGTGATCACGCTGTCGCCGTAGAACATGGTGGCGCCGAACACGCCGAGCACCATCAGCGGCATGTGCCAGGGCGACAGCTTGCCGACCGAATTGAGGGCCAGCGCCATCAGCGCCATGATCCCGCCTTCGCCGCGGTTGTCGGCGCGCAGCACCAGCGACACATACTTGAGGGAGACGATCAGGGTCAGGGCCCAGAAGATCAGCGAGATCACGCCCATCAGGTTGATGGTGGTCAGCGCGAGGCCGTGGTCGGGGTCAAACAGGGCTTTGAGGGTGTACAGCGGGCTGGTACCGATATCGCCGTAGACGATACCGACGGCAGCGAGGGTCAGGGCCGCTACGCTGCTCTTCTTGTGTTCCAAGGTCAAGATTGCACCATGTTTTTGTTTTGGTGCATTGCACAATACGTAAAGCAAGGGCAAATTGCAAGGACAATTCGTTTCATTTTAACAAACCCAATCACTGCAAGGTTTTCCAGTGCCGGAGCAAGTCGCGCAGCGCCTGCGGCTTGTTGACGGGGGTCGGGAAGCCCGCCTGGTTGACCGTATTGACACCATGACAAGACGCGCAGCTGCGCATTTCGCCGGGCTGGAAGGTGATCCAGTTGCGTTCGCGCACCACCGCGTTGCCTGCCGGGTCGGTGCTTTGCCAGGTCAGCGCGCGCCGCGCCGGCACGAAGGCGGCGGTCGAGCCGTCGGCCGCGATCCGCACGCTGCCCGCCGGTCCGCCGGGATTGGCCGGGTTGCTGTCCATGCCGTCGTGCAAAGGCTGCGCGATGACCCGCCGTCCGCGGCGCCCGGGATAGGCGCGCAACTGGTCGGCCTGGAACAACTGGAAGTGCGCGATGTCGTACAACTTACCACCGGGCGCTGCTTTCGAGACCGTTTTCACGCCGCCGGGGACGCGCAGGTTGAACGGCTGTTGCAAGTCGGCCCGGTCGCGGCTGGTCTGGTCGCGGGTAACGACCAGCGCCAGGTCGCGGCTGGCGAGCCAGCTGCGAAGTGCGTCCTCACTTACCCTCTCTTCGATCAGCACGGCGCGTTCGGGCGCCTCCAGGCCGGCCTGGGCGCGCAGCGGGCGCAGGCGCGGCCGCAGCTCGACCGCCTCGAGTTCCCACAGCGCGCCGGCGTGGCTGCGCAAGCCGCCCGGCGCCTGCCAGCTGACGCTCTTTTCGATGCCCGGCGTCAACGCCGCGCCTGCACTGTACTGGCCGCTGGCGGGGTCGCGCTCGAGCACCCGCAGGCGCAGGTTGGCCAGGCTGCCGCCCTCCTCGGGCGCGCGTTCGGTGCTGGTATGGCTGGCCACCAGGCGCCCGTCCGACAGCGGCAGCGGGTTGCGGTAGCGCCCGCCCGCAAGCTTGTCGCCGGGGTCGCCTGGCGTGACCGCGGCGACGGTCATCTGGTCGCCGTTCAGGGCCGGCGAAGCGGCCAGGCGCACCAGCGCGCCGGTGCCGAACGAGCCCGATTCGCGCGCCGCCACCGCCAGGTAGCTGCCCGGCTGGCGCGCGTCTTCGCGCAGCTGGAACAGGCCGCCCTCGCGGCGCACCGCGAGCCGGTTCGCGTGGTTGGCGAGCAGGGTCTGGTTCGACAGGCTGGGGTCGTCGGCAAAGCTCGGCGTCAGGAAGCCGAAGGCCAGCTCGTGCTGGCCCACGTGGTTCAGGGTTTCCTCGCCGCTGCCATCCTCGTTCATCATCCACGCCGTGAAGAAATTCGTGGTGAAGGCGCTGACCCGGCCGTATGGCCCGGTGGCGCCGACCCGCGGCTCGGGGAATACCTCGGCGCGGCTGGCCAGCGCCGGGGCGCCGGCCGCTTCGCCGGCAAAATTGAAGGATGCGAACGGCAGCGCGACGCCGTTGTTGAGGGCATCGCGGTCGCGGTCGGCCAGCTGGTCCTGCTGCTGGTGGTCCCAGCGCGTAAATACCACGCGCCCGTAGCTGTCCAGGCTCGGGCTGAAGGCGCCGCTCGGGGCGTGGTTCAGGATCGCCAGCGCGCCGCTGGCCGGGTCGAGGCGCCAGATGCCGGTGGTGGCGGGGGTCGCCTCGTACTCGTCGAGCTGCGGGTACAGGTGGGCTTCGCCGCCGCGCGGACGGTCCGAGGTGAACAGGATCCGGTCGTCGCTGCCGTACAGCGGCGACAGGTTGTTGTAGCCGGCCGGCTGGTTCGGCACGCGCTCGATGCGCAGCGTCTCGCCCGGCCCCAGGCCGCTCGCTTCGTACAATTGCCAGACGCCGGGCGCGCCCACCAGCATGCTGAACAAGGCTTTGCCGCCGCTCCAGTGCGCGGCCGGTTCGCGCACCGCGACCGACGCCGCGCCCTGCAAGCCGCTGTTGCCGAAGCCCGCCTCGCGGGTCAGGTTGCGCAGGCTGCCGTCCGGGTAGCGCAGCATCAGGTCGCCGCCGCGCGGGACCTGGGCCACGCCGCCGCCGTGGTTGGCGAAGGCCGACAGGCGCGCCGCGACATCGGTGTCGAGCGGCACCTGGGTCACGAACAGGATCGGCCAGGCCGTCGCCGGGCCGCTGGCCTGGTGCACATTGACGGTCAGCGCGGCGCGCGTGGCGCCGCCCGCGGCATCGAACGCGACCAGCGTATAGGCGGTGGTGATGGCCGGGCTGACCTGCACGCTGCCGCTGGCGGCGACCGTGCCGACGCCGGGCGCGATGGTCACGCTGGCGGCGCCGCGCACATCCCAGCGCAGCACGCTGGCCTGGCCGGCGTCGATGGTGGCGGCGTCGGCCGTGAAATCGGCGACCGCCAGCAGCGGCGCCGCGGCCGGCGGCGGTGCCGCGGGCGCGCCGCCGCCGCCGCAGCCAGCCAGCGCCAGCAAGGCCGCATAGGTCAGAACAGCTATTCTCATCGGGTAATCGGCATGATCCGGGTCCCGACAGTGTAGCCCAGCATAACGACGTCCTTGAAATTTTCCCCAATACGGTGCACGCTTGCGCCAGCGACCCAGCAGGAGATCCCGGCTGGGGCCACCCACAAGAAGACGATGGAGAACCTTTATGGAAGAGTTCAAACCAGGCAGGCGCGGTTTTACCGCGGCCGCCACGGCGCTGCTGGCCGGCGCCATCCTGCCCGGCTGCGGCGGCGGTGGCGGCGGCGCGGCCGTGACGCCGCCCCCGCCCCCTCCCCCGCCGCCGCCGGTGCCGACACCGGTCGATGGCCCGGCCTGGCCGGCGTTCGGACGCAACGCCCAGCGCGCCGCCAATTCGGGCATCGCCGCCCAGCCGCTGTCGCGCATCGTGTGGCAGACCCCGGTCGACATGGCGCCGCAGTACAGCACCCAGGGCTACCTGCTGGTGCACTACGGCTCGCCTGTGATCAGCGGCAAGAACACGGTCGTGCTGCCGGTCAAGCGCGCCGCCCAGAAGATCTACAAGATCGAAGGGCGAGACGGCCTCAGCGGCATACTGCTGTGGAGCGTCGACAGCGATTACGTGATGCCCGCGCATAACTGGACGCCGAGCTACAACGTGACCCTGCTGCCGGACAGCCGCATGGTTGCCCCTGGCGCCGGCGGCAAGGTGATGGTCCGCGAAAACGTCGACAATGTGAGCGGCGCGGTGAGCACCAGGGCCTTCTATGGCGACGCCGTCTACACCGCCAACAAGGCGGCGCTGGACACCCAGGTGGTCATCAACACGCCGATCACGGCCGACACCGCGGGCAATATCTGGTTCGGCTTCGTCGCCGCCGCCGGCAACCCGGCCGGCGTCAGCAGCGGCATCGCGCGCATCGGCGCCAACGGCGCCGGCAGCTGGGTGTCGGCCACGCTGACGGCGGGCGACGAAAACATCGCCAAGATGGCGACCAACAGCGCGCCCGCGCTGTCCCTCGACCAGCAGACCCTGTACGTCGTCGTCAACGGCACCGGCAGCCAGGGCTACCTGCTGGCGCTCGACAGCACCACGCTCGCGCTCAAGCGCAGGGTGCGCCTGAGCGACCCCGACTCCGGCCTGCCGGCCCGCGTCAGCGACGACAGCACCGCCTCGCCTTCGGTGGGGCCGGACGGCGAGGTCTACATCGGCGTGCTCGAAACGGTGTACGGCGCCCACAATGCGCGCGGCTGGCTGCTGCACTACAGCGCCGACCTGGCGCTGACCTTGACGCCGGGCTCGTTCGGCTGGGACGACACCGCCTCCTTCGTGCCGCGTGCGATGGTGCCGGCCTACCTGGGCAACTCCGACTATCTGGTGATGGTCAAGTACAACAACTACGGCCGCGCCGGCAGCGGCGACTCGATGAACCGGATCGCCATCCTCGACCCGAACGCCACCCAGGCCGACTTCATCTCCGGCAAGACGGTGATGAAGGACGTGATGACCATCCTCGCGCCGACGCCGGACCCGGCCTTCCCGGGCGGCTTCATCGAGTGGTGCATCAACACCGCCGCCGTCGACCCGGCCACCAAGTCGGTCATGGTCAACAGCGAAGACGGCTACCTGTACCGCTGGGACCTGGCGACCAACACGCTGAGCCAGAAGATCCGCCTGACCAGCGGGCTGGGCGAGTCGTACACGCCGACCGCGATCGGCGCCGACGGCAAGGTCTACGCGATCAATAACGCGATCCTGTTCGCGATCGGGAATTAAGGGGCGCGGCAAAAAAGCGGAGGCGCCAGCAGCGTTCGGGCAATTGCCGGATAATGTTTATCCAGCGAATTTTTGATTGGCTCCCCCATGCGCACCGGCATCATGTACGCGGCCCTGGCATTCCTGTGCTGGGGCCTGTTTCCCCTTTACTTCCACGCGCTGTCGGCGATCCCGCCGCTCGAAATCCTGGTGCACCGGGTCCTGTGGTCGCTGCTGTTCCTCGCGATCGTCATGACCGTGCGGCGCCAGTGGTCGTGGCTGCGTCCGCTGCTGGGCAAGCCGCGCATCGTGGCCAGCTTCATCGTCAGCGCGCTGCTCCTGTCGGGCAACTGGCTGCTGTACATCTGGGCCGTCAACAACGGCCACGTGCTCGAATCGAGCCTGGGCTACTTCATCAATCCCCTGATCAACGTGATGCTGGGCTACCTGGTGCTGAAAGAGCGCATGCGCGCCGGCCAGTGGGCCGCGATCGGCCTGGCCGCCTGCGGCGTGGCATGGCTGGCCTGGGACGCGGGGCGCATGCCGTGGATCGCGCTGGCGCTCGCCCTGTCCTTCGGCGGCTACGGCCTGATGCGCAAGACCGCCGCGCTCGGCGCGCTGGAAGGCCTGTCGTTCGAAACCATGCTGCTGTTCCCGTTCGCGCTCGGCTATGTCGCGTGGCTGACGCTGCAGGGCGGGAATGGCTTCGTCAATACGGATTCGGACCTGACGCGCTGGCTGCTGGTGGCGGCCGGGCCGATCACCGCGATCCCGCTGCTGCTGTTCGCGGCCGGCGCGCGGCGCATCCCGCTGTCGGTGCTCGGGCTGCTGCAATACATCGGCCCGACGATCCAGTTCATGCTCGGCGTCTTCCTGTTCCGCGAAGCGTTCACCAGCAGCCGCCTGGCCGGCTTCGTGATGATCTGGAGCGCACTGGCGCTGTACGCGGCCGAAGGGCTGTGGCTGAATAAACGGATGCAAACCCCAATCAAAGCGTAAGCGAAAGGTTCCCATGTCCCAAGGCTTCCTGGTTTCCCTGTTCGGCCTGCTGCTGGCCGGTTCGGCCGTTGCCGCGCCGCTTGGCATCGACGTGTCGAACGCCATCATGCAGCGCTATACCCCCACCATCGAAAAGATGGGCGGGTATGGCTGGGACCATTCGAATACCGTCGTCCTGCACGGCATGGAAAAGATCTACCAGCGCACGCAGGACAAGGCCTACCGCGACTACATCAAGGCTTTCGCCGACCAGTTCATCGCCAGCGACGGCAGCATTAGCGCGATGCAGCCGAAACTGGACGGCATGCATCCGGGCGTGCTGTGCCTGTTCCTGTACGCGGAGACGGGCGACAAGAAATACCTGCTGGCGGCCAAAAACATGCGCGACCTGATGCTGGGCACGGCGCAGCGTCCCTCGACCTTCCGGCGCACTCCGCAGGGGGGCTACTGGCACAAGAGCGAAGCCAAGTACAAGAACGTGATGACCGTCGACGGCCTGTACATGGCGTACCCCTTCCTGGTGCGCTATGGCGTGCTGGCCAGGGAACCGGCCCTGCTCGACCTGGCTGTCAGCCAGATCCTGATGGTGTCGGACGGCTCCTTCGACCGGCGCGTAAACCTGGCCTTCCACGGCTGGGACTGGGGCAAGGAACAGCCGTGGGCGAATCCGCAGACCGGCACCTCGTCCCAATACTGGTCGCGCGCGAACGGCTGGTACGCGATGGCGCTGGTCGATGTGCTGGAGCACCTGCCGGCGGCGCATCCGCAATACGGCAAGCTGAAATCGCTGTTCCAGGATCTGGCGCAAGGCTTGAAAGCGTCGCAGCATAGCGATGGTTTCTGGTACCACGTGCTGGACAAGCCGGGCAAGGCTGGCAACTACCCGGAATCGAGCGGCACCGGGATGATCGTGTACGCGCTGCAAAAAGGCGTCACGCTGCAGCTGCTCGAGCCCGCCTACAGCGCGCAGGCGCAGCGCGGCTGGCAGGCGATGCAGAAGAGCGTCAGCCGTTTCCAGGACGGCGGGCCGCAAATCAATTCCTTCGCCCCCGGCATGGGCGTGCAGAAGGACTTCGACGCCTATGTCGCGATCACCCCGGTCAGCGTGCCGGTGGCCGCCGGCAAACACCATCCGCACGGCTACATGGCGCTCCTGATGGCCGCCTCCGTGATGGAAAAATAAGCGTCAGAAGCGCAGCAGGGCGCGGGGACGAATCGGGGCAGACCTCAATGACTAATCGGGGTCAGACCTCAATTAAAAGGCAATTGGGGACAGACCTCAATTGACTGTTTGCACGATGCTCGCTGGCGCGTGCAACATGCACCGTGGTTTCCCTTCCCCAGCGGAAATTGAGGTCTGACCCCGATTGGGTTTTAATTGAGGTCTGACCCCGATTGGGATTCAATTGAGGTCTGACCCCGATTGATCGAATCCTGGTTCTGGAAGGAAAATCAGAAGCGAAGCAGCGCGCGGGTGCCGGTGGCGGGGTGTTCGATGGATACGCCGATGCCGGCGCGCTCGCCCAGGCGCTTCGCGATCGACAGGCCCAGGCCGAAGCCGGCGCTGCCTGCGCCTTTGGTCCCCGCCTCGAACACGCGCTCGCGCAGCGGCGCGGCGATGCCCGGCCCGCTGTCGGCGATCACCAGCGCGCCCGCTTCCATGAAGATGCGGATCGCGCCTTGCCGGGTATGCGCGAATGCGTTGCTCACCAGGTTCGCCAGCAGGATGTCGAGCGCCGCGCGGTGGCAGGCCACCGTCGTGCCGCTGGCCAGCGCCACTTCCACCGCCACCTCCTTGCCATCGAGCAGATGCGCGAAGCGCACCACCGCCTCTTCCACCATCGGCAGCAGTTCGACCGGCTCGCGCGCGGCCATCGCGTCGTCCTCGCGCGCCAGCGACAGCAAGGTGGCCACCGCCTGCGCCATCTGCGCCGCCGCGGCCCGGATGCGCTGCAGCTGCGCCGCGCCCTGCTCGTCCAGGGCCTGCTTCGCCAGCAGCTGGCCCGCTCCTTCGATGACGGCCAGCGGCGTGCGCAGCTCGTGGCTGGCGTCGCGCGTGAAGTGCTGCTCGCGCTCGATGAAGTCGGCGATGCGCCCCATCGCTTCGTCCAGCCGGCGCGCCAGCAGGCCGATTTCGTTGTCCGGAAAATCGCTGGCGAAGCCGCGCGGCAGCCTGGCCGGCGCCGCGTCCGACACCAGCTGCGCCAGTTGCGCCAGCGGCCGGGTGGCGCGCTGCGCCAGCCAGGCCCCCAGCGCCAGCGTCGCGGCCAGCAGCGCCAGCGCCGACCAGCCCAGCAGGCCGAGCAGCTCCGGCAGGCGCGGCCGCACCACCAGGTCGCGGCTCACTTCGGCGACGATGAACAGCGGCGCCTTCGCTCCCGCCAGCTCGCTGCGCAGCACGTGGTAGTGGCGGCCCTGGTCGCCGCGGTATTCGCCGGCGCGCGCCGCGCCATCGGGCATGCGGCGCGCCAGGTCGGGCGGGAAGGTGGCGCCCGAGCGGTGCAGGCTGACCCCGTCCCGCAGCGGCGCGGCCAGGCGGCCGGCGCGCTCCCAGCTGCGCTGCTGGTGCGCCTTCTCCTGCGCCAGCAAGTTGGCGAAGAAGCTGTCTTCGATGGTGTACACGAACACCACGCCGAGCGCGCCGAAGCACAGGGCGCTGGCCAGCGCGAACAGCGCGAAGGCGGCCACCAGGCGCCGGCGCAGGCTGTGGGCGGGGGCTGCCGCGGGATCGGTCATGCGTCCTGGTCGAGGCGGAACCCGACCCCGTGCACGGTCAGCAGCATGGCGCGCGCGAACGGCTTGTCCAGGCTTTGGCGCAGCTGGTACAGGTGGGTGCGCAGCGCGTCCGAATCGGGCGGCTCGTCGCGCCACAGGGTGCGCGTCAGTTCGGAGCGCGTGAGCACGCGCGGATGCGCCTCGGCCAGCGCCAGCAGGATCCGGTAGCCGGCCGGGTTGAGCCGCACTTCGCGGCCCTCGCGCTGCACGGCCTGGGCCCGGCGGTCGATGCGCACGCTGCCCACCTGCAGCACGTGGTCCTGGTGCAGCGTGTGGCGCCGCGCCAGCACCTGGCAGCGCGCCAGCAGTTCCTCGAACGCGAAGGGCTTGACGAGGTAGTCGTCGGCGCCGCTGCCGAAGCCCTCGAGCTTGTCGTTCAGCGCGTCGCGCGCGGTCAGCATCAGCACCGGCACCCGCCGCGGCGACTGCGCGCGCAGACGGCGGCATACTTCGAGGCCGTCCATCCCCGGCAGCCCGAGGTCGAGGATCACCAGTTCGTAGCCGTGTTCCAGCGCCAGCGCCAGGCCATGCACGCCGTCCGAGGCGAAGTCGGCGCTGTGCCCGTGCCGCTCCAGGCCTTCGGCCAGGTTGCGCGCGAGCGGGGCGTGGTCTTCGACGACAAGTATGTGCATCCCTGCCTTTCCTGATTTAGATGCCGCCAGGCATTTCCCAGCGCGCAGCATCGGCGCCGGGCCGTGAAATGGATGTGAAACGGCCATGGCCGCGGCGCTTTATTGTATGCTGTTGACCTTTCGTTCAATACCCGAGAGTCATCAATGGCCAATTACGTCTATACCATGAACCGCGTGGGCAAAATCGTTCCGCCCAAACGCCAGATCCTGAAGGATATCTCACTGTCCTTCTTCCCGGGCGCCAAGATCGGCGTACTGGGCCTGAACGGGTCGGGCAAATCCACGCTGCTCAAGATCATGGCGGGCATCGATACCGACATCCAGGGCGAAGCCGTGCCGATGCCCGGCCTGAACATCGGCTACCTGCCGCAGGAACCCGTGCTCGATCCCGAGCAGACGGTGCGCCAGGTGGTCGAATCGGGCCTGGGCGAAGTGTTTGAAGCGCAAGCCAAGCTCGACGCCGTGTACGCCGCCTATGCCGAGGAAGACGCCGACTTCGACGCCCTCGCCGCCGAGCAGGCGCGGCTGGAAGCGATCATCTCCACCTCCGACGGCGGCAACCTGAACCTGCAGCTGGAAATGGCCGCCGACGCGCTGCGCCTGCCGCCATGGGACGCCAGGATCGGCATCCTGTCCGGCGGCGAAAAGCGCCGCGTCGCGCTGTGCCGCCTGCTGCTGTCGAAACCCGACATGCTGCTGCTCGACGAGCCGACCAACCACCTGGACGCCGAATCGGTCGACTGGCTCGAACAGTTCCTGCTGCGCTTCCCGGGCACCGTGGTCGGCATCACCCACGACCGCTACTTCCTCGACAACGCCGCCGAATGGATCCTGGAACTGGACCGCGGCCATGGCATTCCATGGAAGGGCAATTACAGCTCGTGGCTGGAGCAAAAGAGCAACCGCCTGAAGCAGGAAGAAGCGACCGAATCGTCGCGCCAGAAAACCATCGCCAAGGAACTGGAGTGGGTGCGCCAGAATCCGAAGGGCCGCCAGGCCAAGTCGAAGGCGCGCCTGGCCCGCTTCAACGAGCTGTCCGAGCACGAATACCAGAAGCGCAACGAGACCAACGAGATCTTCATCCCGGTGGCCGAGCGCCTGGGCAACGACGTGATCGAGTTCAAGGACGTGTCGAAAGCCTTCGGCGACCGCCTGCTGATCGACAAGCTGTCGTTCACCGTCCCGCCGGGCGCGATCGTCGGCATCATCGGCCCGAACGGCGCCGGCAAGTCGACCCTGTTCAAGATGATCACCGGCAAAGAGCAGGCGGACAGCGGCGACGTCAAGATCGGCCAGACGGCCAAGGTGTCGCTGGTCGACCAGAGCCGCGACGAGCTGGCCAACAGCAAGACCGTGTTCGACGACGTGTCCGGCGGCGCCGACATGCTGTCGGTCGGCCGCTTCGAGATGCCGTCGCGCGCCTACCTGGGCCGCTTCAACTTCAAGGGTTCGGACCAGCAAAAGATCGTCGGCAACCTGTCCGGCGGCGAACGCGGGCGCCTGCACCTGGCCAAGACCCTGCTGCAGGGCGGCAACGTGCTGCTGCTCGATGAACCGTCCAACGACCTCGACGTGGAAACCCTGCGCGCGCTCGAAGATGCACTGCTCGAGTTCGCCGGCAGCGTGATGGTCATTTCCCACGACCGCTGGTTCCTGGACCGCATCGCGACCCACATCCTGGCCTTCGAAGGCAATTCGCAAGTCACCTTCTTCGACGGCAATTACCAGGAATACGAGGCGGACAAGAAGAAGCGCCTCGGCGAAGAAGGCGCCAAGCCGAAACGCATCCGCTACAAGCCGCTCACGGTCTAAGCGGAAACGGAAACCGGGCGGCTAAACCGGGGTCAGTGCCGACAAAAGCACACGGGCTCAACCATAAGGCTTTATGGTTGAGCCCGTGTGCTTTTGTCGGCACTGACCCCGGTTTAGCCGCCCGTTTCTTTGCCAGTTCAACCGAACATCGGAAAATGAAGCCGCTGTGCGAAACTTGTCATTGATGAGGTCGCTTTACGACACTTGCACTTTTGAGCGAAATGAACATCTTTGCGCCCGGCCTCGGCACACTGGCACCATGAACGATTACACCCACAATCGCGTTCCAGGCGCGACCTACCTTTTCACTGTCCGGCTGCTGGACCGGCGCAGTACGCTCCTCACCGACCACATTGCCGCCTTCGGCGAAGCGATCCGCCAGGCCCGCGTGCGCAAGCCCTTCCATGTCGATGCCTGGGTCGCCCTGCCCGACCATGCCCATGCGATCTGGACCCTGCCGCCCGGCGACGACGATTGCGCCAGCCGCTGGCGCGCGGTCAAGATCGCATTTTCCAAGTCGCTGCGCAAATCGCGCCGCGCCGACGACGGCGCGATCTGGGAACGCCACTTCCAGCAGCACCGGGTGGCGGACGAGATCGAGTATGCCGCCCTGGTCGACTATGTCCACAGCAACCCGCTGCGGCACGGCCTGTGCTGCCATCCGGACGACTGGCCCTGGTCTTCGCACCGCCGCTTCGTCGCCGCCGGCATGATCCATTCCCCTGTCCTCGCGACTATGTTAGCGTTGCAAACATCACAATCCGTGCAGGGGAATGAACCATGCCGCTGAAACTGATCGCCGCCGCCATGCTGGCGCTGGGCGCGGGCAATGCCGCCGCCGCCGACCCCGTGGCCAGGCTTGGCTGGCTGCAAGGGTGCTGGCAGGCGGCCGGGGCCGAAGCGGGATCGGGCGAGCAATGGATGGCCGCGGCCGGCGGCACGGTGCTGGGCATGAGCCGTACTGTGCGCAAGGGCAAGACCACCGAGTACGAATTCCTGCAAATTCGCGAAACCGAGCCCGGCAAGCTGGCCTACATCGCGATGCCGTCCGGCCGCCCGCCCACCACCTTCACCCTGCTGCGCGCATCGGACAACGAGTTCGTCTTCGAGAACCTCGGGCACGATTTCCCGCAGCGCGTGATCTACCGGCGCGATGGCGACAAGATACTGAACGCGCGCATCGAGGGCAACTCGAAGGGCAAGGCCAAGGGCATCGATTTTCCGATGCAGCGGGTCAGTTGCGACGCGGCCTGACGCCGCCCAGCCGCCTTCGACGTGACAAAGGGCCCGCGAAGGGCCCTTTGTGCGAAGCCAGCCAGGTTTAGAAGCTGTACTTGGCGGCGACGGTGAATACATCGGCCTTCACGCCGATGTCCTTCTTCTTGCCATAACGCTCGTATTCGGCGGTCAGTGCAACTTGCTTGTTGATGTTGTACTGGGCGCCGAGGCCGGCATAGACCTCGTCCTTGCTGTCGTCGCGGTTCAGCGATGCCAGCGTGGCGCGCACTTCATTCTTGTTGTGCGCGACGCCCAGCTTGCCGAACACCGACAGTTGCTCGTTGACGGGCACGCTGCCCTTGCCGGCCACGTAGAAGGAGTGGGCCTTGGTGCTCAGGGTGCCGGGCACGGCGCCGATGGAATAGCGCGCGTCGGCGTCACCGAAGCGGGTATAGCCCGCCTCCACGCCCCAGTTCTGGTTGAAGTCGACACCGCCGAAAATCTTGGCGCCGGCTTTCCAGTCGTCCTGGTCGGTGACGGTCGCGCCGCCAATCCGGTAATTGTGGTCCGCGGTGGCAATACCAACGCCGATATACGGGGCCGGTGCGTTCTGGGCTTGGGCTGCGCCGAGGGCGGTTGCGCTGGCGATCAATGCGAAGATGAGCTTTTTCATGCGGATTCCTTTATTAAAAACTTTCTGTTCCGCAATTCCCAATGAATCGCGGAGTGCTGCCAAGATAGCATCGGGAATCCGGATCTCAAGTCCGGGAAAAGTAAGACGTGTTACAAGATGTAAGCGGAAAACGGCTCCTCCAGCGCATTGCTGACTACAGGTTCAGTTAATTTATTGATGTTTTTCGGCGAAATTAGCCGATGTAACGGAAAGTTAGGTTCACCCTGGGTCCAAGCTGGCGGGCTGATTTATTTATGCCGTGCTGCCAGTTGTGCTGGGTCGATCCGGCCATCAGCAGCAGGCTGCCGCTCGTCAAATCGACTTTGACGGTCCGTTTCGAGCGCTTGTGGCGCAGGAGAAAGGTGCGCGTGGCGCCGAAACTGACCGACGCGATCGCCGGATCCGGCCCCAGTTCCGCTTCGTCGTCGCTGTGCATGCCCATGCTGTCGCTGCCATCGCGGTAGTAATTTAGCAACACGCTATTGAAGCGGCGGCCGCTGGCCGCCTCCACCGCCGTCTTGATGGCCAGCTGCAGCGGCGTGAACGGCAGGGGGTCGAGCCGCAAGCCGGAATAGCTATAGCTCGCTTCGCCGTGCCAGGCGGTCAGCCGCGGCTGGGCCACGGAACGCCCGAACAGGGTGATGTGCTCGGCTTTCCAGGCGGTCTCGGCGAGCAGGCGCGCCAGCACGGCGTCGTTGTCCCACGGCAGCTCGAGCTGGGCGAGCCAGGCAAGGTCCCCGTCATCGAAGGGCAGGGGCGCCAGTTCGCTTGAGGCAAATAAATCCATAGGGAACAAAAACCGCTAAGATGACACAATGAAAAAACGCCAATTCCTGGGCGCCGCGGCACTGGCCGGCGGCGCCTTCCCGCTCGCGGCCAGCGCCGCGCCGGCCGCCAGGGGCCCGGCCCTGCTGACCATCAGCGGCGCCATTGCCCGCCCCAACCGCGGTCCGCTCGATCCGGCCCTGGACCAGATGATGGCGAAGCAAAAACTCGCCTTCACCCAGGCGTTCAGCTTCGATTTCAGCACGCTCGCCCGCTTGCCGGCCATCGCGATCAAGCCTACGCTCGAATACGACGCCAAAGCGCACAGCTTGCGCGGCCCGCTGCTGCTGGACGTGCTGGCGGCCGCGGGGGCAAAAGTCAAGGAGGGGAGCAAGCTGGTGCTGCGCGCGGTCGACGGCTATGCGGTCACTGTGACGCCGGCCCAGGCGCGCGCCCAGCGCTGCATCGTGGCGACCCACCTGGACGGCCAACCGATGCCGCTCGGCGGCCTTGGCCCGCTATGGGCGGTGATCGACCCGGGCCAGGTGCCGGAACTGGCCGCGCGCCCGCTGGCCGAGCGATTCGCCGCCTGCCCGTGGGCGCTGTACCACATCGAGGTCCAGGCCTAGCCTGGCGCTTTACGCGTAGGCCTCGGCCAGCGTCATCACGCGCGGCGCGACCTTGATGCCGATATTGCCGAACAGGGTGTCGATCGCCGCCAGGTTGGCGCTGCACTCTTCCGTCTTCCAGCCCTTGAACAGGTCGGTCCCATCCTTCTGGAAATGCAGGTCGAGCACCTTGCCCTTGTCCTTGTGCGTATACGCCTGGCGGTAGGTGTTCTGGAATCCCAGTTCGGCCAGCGCGGCCAGCACCGCATTCGGCGGATTGTCCGGATCGGTCGCCATGAAGATCCCGAAGGTCTTGCCCGGTGGTTTGGCGGCGACGTCGACCTCGTAGATGCCAGGCGCCTTGGTTACCGTTGTACTTTTTAGAAATAACATGCTGGTCTCCTGCTGCGTAAAGGGTGGGCCCGCGAGCGCCAAACCGGGTGTTTTGCCGTGATCTTGCCGTAACAATCTAGCTTATTGCGAATTTCCACGTTTGTCGATGCAAGGATGCATCTTTTTTACTCGAAAAGTGTGAAAATACGCGCAACTAGGAACGCACCCAGCCCATGATGGTGTCGGTCTCGAGCTCCCCATTGGCATCGCGCACGCGCGCGCGCAGCCGGCCTTCCTCGACAAAACCGAGCGATTCGTACAGCGCCCTGGCGCGCGCGTTCGAGCTGCGCGCGAACAGCTCGACCCGCACGATGTACGGCATGTTCTCGCGCACTTCGGCCAGCAGCGCCGTAAACAGCGCGCGGCCGACACCCTTCCCCTGCGCCTGCGGCGCCACCGCGATCGTCAGGTCGGTCAGCAAGGTATCGAGCGAGACGATGCCGACGCGCGCGGCATGGATCTCGCCGACGATCTCGCCGTCCATCTCCGCCACGAATTCGACCCCGTCTTCAAGTGCCTTGCGCATGAAGCCGGCCACATAGGCGTGCGTCACTTCGTCCGGGGTGCGTGCGATCCCGCCCGGCACCGCCGCCACCGCGCGGTACAGCGCCACGATGCGTTCATGGTCCGCCGCCACTGCTTTCCTGATCATTGCTGGTCCTTGTCGTTTTTTGTCTGGATGTCGTGCTTGCGCCTGGCCAGGTCGCGCGTGGCGTCGGCCAGTGCGTCATACAGCGCGCCGGTCGGTCCATCCCACGCCGTCACCCCGATCTGCTGGCGCAGCACGGTCGCGGTGTCGCCGCGCGCAATCGGCCCCGACAATGCAGCTTCGGGACCGAGCCGCAGCACATTGGCCAGCGCCTCGGTCGCCAGCGGGCGCACCATCTCGCGCGCGGTCCTTTCGGGAATGCCGGCCGCCTGGTAGGCGCGCAGCGCCGCGTCGACCACCGTCACCAGGTAGTTCGACGCAAATACCGCAGCGGCGTGATAGACGGTTTTGGCGGCGGCATCGATGACCACCGGCCGCGCTCCGATCGAACGCAGCGCCGGCTCCAGGATGGCCAGCGCGCCGCTGTCGCCTTCGACGCCGCACCAGGTCCCCTCGAATCCATGCAGTACCGCGCTGGGGTCGGCGAAACTGCGGATCGGGTGGACGCTGGCGACCACCGCCCCCCTGGCGATGGCCGTGCGCAATTCCGCCGACGAACGGGCGCCGCTGCAGTGGAACACCAGGGTGCCCTGCAGCAGGCCCTTCAGCGCGAGCTGGGTGCAGGTTTCGGCAATCTGGTCATCGGGCACCGCCAGCATGGTGGCATTGGACGGACGCAGCGAGGCCAGGTCGTCGACCGCGCGGCCCGCGCCGATCGAACTGACCGCCGCGGCGGCGCTTTCGCGCGAACGGGTCAGCACATCCTGCACCTTGAATGCGCCGCTGCCCTGGAACAAGCGCCCCAGCACCCGCCCCACATGGCCGGCCCCGATGATATTGAGCGTGTGTGTCATCAGAAGCCCGCGCCTGGCTGCGACAGATATTCGGTTTCCTCGGGCGTCGAAGCGCGGCCCAGGATAGCGTTGCGATGCGGGAAGCGGCCGAAGCGTGCGATCACGCCGCGGTGGCGGTGCGCATAATCGAGCGGGCTTTCGAAGCCGGGACCGGTCTCGGCCAGCGCCGTGAACAGCTGCACCGACGTCTCCTGCATGCGCGCGTCTTCGGCATGCTCGAAGGGCATGTAGGCGAACCAGCGCTCGAGCGGGCTCAGTTCGAGGTGGGCGCCGCCGTCGGCCAGGTACTGGGCGGCGGCCAGCGCCAGCGTGTCGCCGGCAAAGGCGCCCGGGGTGTCGCGCGCGCTGTTGCGGGTGAACTGGTCGAGCACCAGGATGCGCGCCAGCACGCCGCGCGGTCCCGCCGTGTCCCACTCCTTCAGGCCGCCGGCGACCGCCTGCTCGACCAGCGCGCCGAAACGCTCCTTGATGACCGCGTCGAAGGCATCGTCCTTGCGGAACCACTCCATGCGCACCTTGCCGTGACCTTCGGCGCCGGCCGGCAGGAACCAGAAATCAAGTACGTCCTGTGCGTTCATCGCAGTTCCCTCCTAGTTGCGCGCATGCGAGATCTGGAAGCTCGCGATGCCCTCGTATTTGGAGATCTCGTCGGCCAGCATGGCCAGCGGCGCGCCGCTGTGCTTGGACAGCGCCAGCGCCACGAAGCGCCATTCCTGGGCGCCGTTGTCGCTGCCGATCGTCAGCGACCCGCCCGCGATTTCATAGCCGCGTTCGAGCGCCATGGCGCTTAGCACCGCCTGCTGGGGCACGAAACCGGGTTTGAATTTCATCGTGATCGCCACCGCGTGGCGCGACGGCAGCCAGGCTTCGAGCTTCGACAGGTAGATCATGATGCCGGTCGAAAGCACCGCCAGGCCGATCGCCGCCATGTAGAAGCCGACGCCGACCAGGATGCCGATCGCCGACGCCGTCCAGATCGAGGCCGCCGTCGTCAGGCCGCTGATGTTGAAACCCTCGCGCATGATGACGCCGGCGCCGAGGAAGCCGATGCCGGTGACGATACCCTGGATGACGCGGGTCGGATCGGGTATCGCGGTGGCGGTGGCCATCAGGTGCGCGCTATGCCCGCCGAACCAGAATTCGGGATAGCCGCTGACGATCGTCAGCGCGGTCGACGCCATGCATACCAGCCCATAGGTGCGCATGCCTGCCGCGCGCCCGTGGTAGCTGCGCTCGTAGCCGACCATCAGCCCGAGCAGCAAGGCGCCCGCCAGGTTGAGCAGGATGACGAAATTGGTCGCCAGCTCGCCGCGGTTCCAGTAACTGCCTATCAGGTCGACAAGGGACATGGTGTCTTTCAGGGCGCCGGTTTTTTCTTGACCAGCTGTTTTTCAAAGGCGACATCGAGCTTGCTGACGCGCCGCGCGACCTGCGGTCCCAGTTTGTTGACGAAGGCGACGAAGTCGTCCAGTTCGAGCGGCGCGCACAGCGGCGGCTCGCCCGGCCGCTCGCTGATGAAGAACAGGCCCTCGCCGGTGCGCGCCATCGAATAGCCCGGATTGCCGCTGCGCTGCTTGAGGCGCTCGACGGCGGCGCTGGCGCGGGTCGATCGTGCGGTCGACATCAGATGGCCTGCGTGCGTTTGGCCAGCCATGCGGCGGCGGCGCCGGCCACGTGCGGCGCCAGGCGCCGCGCCACCAGCGCATGGTAGTCGTTAAGCCACTGTACTTCGTCCGGGCGCAGCAGCGCCTTGTCCACCAGCCGGGTGTCGATCGGGCACAGGGTCAGCGTTTCGAAGCGCAGGAATTCGCCGAATTCGGTATTCTGCGCCGGCACATTGAGCACCAGGTTCTCGATCCGGATACCGTAGCGGCCCGGCAGGTACAGGCCCGGCTCGACGGAGGTGATCATGCCTGGCTCCATCGCGGTATGCGCTTCGGGCAGGGTACTGGCCGATATCGACTGCGGGCCCTCATGCACATTCAGGAAGTAACCCACGCCGTGGCCGGTGCCATGCCCGTATTCCATGCCGGCCGCCCACAGCGGCGCGCGCGCCAGCGCATCGAGCATCGGCGACTTGGTCCCGCGCGGAAACTGCGCCGTCGACAGGCCGATCACGCCCTTGAGCACCAGCGTGAAGTCGCGCCGGTGGGCCTCGCTCGCGGTCCCGACCGGCACCACGCGCGTGATGTCGGTGGTGCCGCCCAGGTACTGGCCGCCGGAGTCGATCAGCAGCAGGCCATCGCCTTCGATGGCGGCGTGCCACGACTCGGTCGCCTTGTAATGCATGATCGCGCCATTGGCGTTGAAGCCGGCGATGGTGCCGAAGCTGGGGCTGACAAATCCCGGGCGGCGCGCGCGGGCGGCCGTGATCTCGCGGTCGATCGTCAGCTCGGTCAGCCCCGCGCGCTTCGGGTCGGCCAGCAGCGGTTCGAGCCAGGCGAAAAATTCGCACAGCGCGGCGCCGTCCTGCTCCATCGTGGCGCGCACATGCGCCGCTTCCTGTTCGGTCTTGCGCGACTTGGCCAGGGTGGTCGGATTGACCGCCTCGATCACCTTGACCGACGAGCTTACCGCCTCGCGCATGCCGGCGGTGATGCGGCGCGGGTCGAGCAGCAGCGCCGTATCGGCCTTCAGCGCGGCCAGCGCGCCTGCCGCCCCGGCATAGTCGGCCAGCTGGACGCCGTCCAGCGCCAGCTGCGCGCGCAGCGGGTCCGGCACCTTGCCGGCGCCGACGAACAGGGTAGCGCCGTGCGGCTCGACCAGCGCATGGGCCAGGAACACCGGGTTGTAGCTGACATCGGCGCCGCGCAGGTTGAACAGCCAGGCGATGTCGTCCAGCGTCGAGATGAAGTGGCGGTTCGCGCCCAGTTGCGCCATCGCGGCGCGGGTCCGGGCCAGCTTGTCGGCGCGCGCCAGCGGCGCATACGGGGCCGGGTGTTCGTAGACCGGCTCCGGCGGCAGGCCGGGACGGTCATCCCAGACGGCGTCGAGCAGGTCGATGTCGGTACGCACGACAATGTCGCGCGCGGCCATGGCATCGAACAGCAGGCGCGCGGTGGACAGGCCGAGCACGCGCGCATCGACCGCGAGCACCTGTCCTGGGCGCAGGTTGGCGGCCAGCCAGTCGATGTGCAGCAGGCTGGCGCCGTTCGGGATCTTCATCAGCCGCAGCGGCGTGCCGGCCAGTTCGGCCTCGGCCACCGACCAGTAGCGGGCGTCGGTCCACACGCCGGCGAAATCCGCGGTGGCGATGAAGGTGCCGACCGAACCGGAGAAGCCGGACAGCCACTCGCGGCCCTTCCAGCGCTGCGGCAGGTACTCGGACAGGTGCGGGTCGGACGAGGGCACGAGGACCGCGGCGATTCCGTGCTCGGCCATGGCGGCGCGCAGCTTTTGCAGGCGCTCGGCGCGCTGCTCGATGGAGGATGGAAGTGTCATGGATGAATCATACATCGCACGGGAAAGAAGAGCACGCCCGTGCGTCAGAAATCGGGAGCGCGGATAACCCCAGAAATTCTCCAACGTCAGGGTTATGCGACAGCTGTTACGCCTGGAAGTGCCGCAGCCCCTCCAGATCCAGCACCCTGATGCCCCCATAATCGAGCCGCAGCAGCCCCTCCTTCTCCAGCAGCTGCAACGCCTGGTTCGCGCGCTGGCGCGAAGCGCCGGACAGGTAGCCGATCTCCTCCTGCGAAATCTGCACCAGCTTCTCCAGCCCCGGATACAGGTGCGAATTGAACATCGCCGCCAGGCAGCGCGCCACCCGCGTGTCCACATCGAGCATGCGGTCATTCTCGACCAGGCCGATGAACTGGCCCAGCCGTTCATTGAGCTGCATCAATAGAAAGCGGGTGAAAGGCAAGCTATTCTCCAGCAGCCATTCGAACGTTGCGCGCGGCATGCGGGCAATGCGGGTGTCGCGCAGCGCGATCACGTCGTATTTGCGGGTCGCGTCCTTCAGCAGCGAGCCCTCGCCGAACCAGCCGCCGGTGGGCACGCCGGTGAAGGTCACGCTTTTACCTGCCGGAGAGAAATTGTTCATCTTGACAAGGCCTTCGATGATGCCGATCCAGCTTTCCAGCGCCTCGCCCTTGCGGCACACGAAGCCGCCTTTCGGCACGAATTGCTCGAAGCATGCGGCCTCCACGCGCGCCATTTCGGCCGCGTTCAAGGTGCGCGCCCAGATCGTCGAGCGCAGGTGTTCTAATAAGGTTTGGGGCTGGCTGGTCATTTGTGCGTCGCAACATCGAAAGTGCGCCAATTGTCATCCAAAAGACAGCACCGGGGTGAATCGCAAGCTAATATCATCACACAAAAATCGCGCCCGCCCAGCATAATAATGAAGCGCTTGCTGCGCGGTGCGCCAGAGACACAAAAAGGGGACATGCTGGTGCACACTTCCGACGGCTCGCCACTGACGACCTTCCCGCGGCGCATGCTGGCCCACGGCCAGGCCCGTCCCGGCAAACCCGCGTTCCGCGAAAAATACCTGGGCATCTGGCAAGCCTGGACCTGGTCCGACGTCAACGCCGAAGTGCGCGCGCTGGCCTGCGGCCTGGCCTCGCTCGGCTTCACCCGCGGCATGAACCTGGCCATCATCGGCGACAACCGGCCGCGCCTGTACATGGCGATGCTGGCCGCCCAGTCGCTGGGCGGCGTGCCGGTCCCGCTGTACCAGGACGCGCCCGCCGCCGACATGGCCTATGTGCTGAACGACGCCGCCATCGCCTACGCCGTCGTCGAAGACCAGGAACAGGTCGACAAGCTGCTCGAATTGCAGGCCCTGTGTCCGCAGGTGCGCCACATCGCATTCGAAGACGAGCGCGGCATGCGCCACTACCGCCAGCAAGGCCTGCTGTCGCTGGCCGCCCTGCAGGCGCTGGGGCGCGACTACGACAAGGCCCATCCCGGCATGTTCGACGCCGCCGTCGCGGCTGGCAGCGGGCAGGATGCCGCCATCATCCTGTACACCTCCGGCACCACCGGCAAGCCGAAGGGCGTGGTCCAGTCGCACGCGTCGCTGCTGGCGGCCGGCGCCGGCGGCGTGGGCTTCGACAAACTGACCGACGCCGAGGATGTGCTGTCCTACCTGCCGATGGCCTGGGTCGGCGACTGCCTGTTCTCGCTGGCGCAGGCGCTGGTGGCGGGCTTCACCGTCAACTGCCCGGAGTCGGGCGACACGGTGCTGACCGACCTGCGCGAAATCGGCCCCACCTACTACTTTGCGCCGCCGCGCGTGTTCGAGAACATGCTGACGACGGTGATGATCCGGATGGAGGACGCGAGCCGCATCAAGCGCGCGCTGTTCCACCATTTCATGGCGGTCGCGCGCCGCTGCGGCTCGGACATCCTGGACGGCAAGCCGGTGGCGGCCGGCGACCGGCTCCAGTACGCGCTCGGCAAGCTGCTGGTGTACGGCCCGCTGAAGAACGTGCTGGGCCTGTCGCGCGTGCGCGTGGCCTACACCGCCGGCGCGGCGATCGGCCCCGACCTGTTCCGCTTCTACCGTTCGATCGGCGTCAACCTCAAGCAGCTGTACGGCTCGACCGAAACCTGCGCCTATGTGTGCCTGCAGCCGGACGGGAACATCAAGTTCGACAGCGTCGGCCTGCCGGCGCCGGGGGTCGAGGTCAAACTGGCCGGCAACGGCGAAGTGCTGGTCAAGTCGCCGGCGACGATGGACGGCTACTTCCGCCGGCCCGACGCAACCGCCGAGGTCATCGACGCCGACGGCTACTTCCACACCGGCGACGCCGGCATTTTCGACAGCGAAGGCCACCTCAAGATCATCGACCGCGCCGCCGATGTGGGCAAGATGAACAGCGGCGCCATCTTCGCACCCAACTACATCGAGAACAAGCTGAAGTTCTTCCCCTATATCAAGGAGGCGGTCGCCTTCGGCAATGGGCGCGACCGTGTGTGCGCCTTCATCAATATCGACATGGAAGCCGTCGGCAACTGGGCCGAACGGCGCAACATCGCCTATGCCGGCTATACCGACCTGGCGGCCCACCCGCAAACCTACCAGCTGGTGCGCGATTGCGTCGAGAAGGTCAATGCCGACCTGGCCGGCGAAGCGCTGATGGGCGCCACCCAGATCCACCGCTTCCTGGTGCTGCACAAGGAGCTCGATCCGGACGACGACGAGCTGACCCGCACGCGCAAGGTGCGCCGCAAGTTCATCGCCGAGAAATACGCGGTGCTGATCGACGCCCTGTACGAAGGCAAGGCCTCGCAGTTCATCGCCACCCAGGTCAAGTTCGAGGATGGCCGCCAGGGCATGGTCAGCGCCGACCTGCGCATCGACGATGCCAAAACCTTCCCGGTCATGGAGCGTGCCGCATGAACGCGCCCGACAACATGGTCGCCACGCCCGCAGTCGACAGCCCGGCGCGCCGCATCGGCCCGGTGATCCTCGACCTGAAGAACATCTCGCTGGCCTTCGGCGGCGTCAAGGCGCTGACCGATATCTCCTTCGACGTGCGCCAGCACGAGATCCGCGCCATCATCGGCCCGAACGGCGCCGGCAAGAGCTCGATGCTCAACGTGATCAACGGCGTGTACCGCCCGCAGAAAGGCGAGATCGTGCTGCGCGGCGAGCACCGCAAGAACATGGACTGCTACGGCGCGGCCAAGGCCGGCATCGCCCGCACTTTCCAGAACATCGCCCTGTTCAAGGGCATGACGGTCCTCGACAACATCATGACCGGCCGTAACCTGAAGATGAAGTCCAACTTCCTGATGCAGGCCCTGTACTGGGGACCGGCGCGGCGCGAAGAGATCGAGCACCGCCACAAGGCGGAAGAGATCATCGACTTCCTCGAGATCCAGGCGATCCGCAAGACGCCGGTCGGGCGCCTGCCCTACGGCCTGCAAAAGCGCGTGGAGCTGGGCCGGGCGCTGGCCGCCGAGCCCGAGATCCTGCTGCTGGACGAACCGATGGCCGGCATGAACGTCGAGGAAAAGCAGGACATGTGCCGCTTCATCCTCGACCTGAACGACCACTTCGGCACCACCATCGTGCTGATCGAACACGACATGGGCGTGGTGATGGATATCTCCGACCGCGTCGTCGTGCTCGACTACGGCAAGAAGATCGGCGACGGCACGCCGGATGAGGTACGCAGCAACCAGGATGTGATTAACGCCTACTTGGGTGTGGCGCATGGGGAGTCGGCGACATGAGTTTTTTCTTTGAAGTGCTGATCGGCGGACTGCTGTCGGGCGTCATGTATGCGCTGGTGGCGATCGGCTTCGTGCTCATTTATAAGGCATCGGGCGTGTTCAACTTCGCCCAGGGCGCGATGGTGTTCTTCGCCGCGCTGACCTGCGTCGGCATCATCGACAAATTCGGCGTGTCGATCTGGCTGGCGATCCCGATGACGATCGTCGTCATGGTGCTGCTTGGCCTGGCGATCGAGAAGGTGGTGCTGCGGCCGCTCGTCAACCAGCCCGAGATCACGCTGTTCATGGCCACCATCGGCCTCGCCTTCTTCATCGAGGGACTGGCGCAGCTGATGTGGGGCTCGCAGGTGCACAAGCTGGACCTGCCGATCGAGGACGTGCCGATCCAGTTCCTGATGGAAAGGTACAACATCATCGTGTCGCAGTTCGACGTGACCGCCGCCGCCATCTGCGGGATCATGGTCACCGCGCTCGCGCTGCTGTTCTCCAGGACCAAGGTCGGCCGCGCGCTGCGCGCCGTGGCCGACGACCACCAGGCCGCGCTGGCGGTCGGCATCCCGCTGCAGCGCATCTGGGCCGTGGTGTGGGCGGTGGCCGGCATGGTCGCGCTGGTGGCCGGCCTGCTGTGGGGCGCCCGCAACGGCGTGCAGTTCGCGCTGACCTTCATCGCACTCAAGGCGCTGCCGGTGCTGATCCTGGGCGGCTTCACCTCGGTGCCGGGCGCCATCGTCGGCGGCCTGATCATCGGCGCCTCCGAAAAACTGGCCGAGGTCTACCTCGGCCCGATGGTCGGCGGCGGCATCGAAGGCTGGTTCCCCTACGTCCTCGCCCTGTTGTTCCTGCTGGTACGGCCGGAAGGCCTGTTCGGCGAAAAAATCATCCGGAGAATCTGACGATGTTTTACCGTGAAGCCGGACAATTCAAGACCAGCTACCAGGCCGATGGCCAGATCTTCCCGATCCGCCAGGACCGCTATGCCATGTTCGCGCTGCTGGCGGTGGCGCTGCTGGTGGTGCCGCAGTTCGCCTCGCCCTACGTGCTGTCGGCGATCCTGCTGCCCTTCCTGATCTTTTCGCTGGCCGCGCTCGGCCTGAACATCCTGACCGGCTACTGCGGCCAGCTGTCGCTCGGCAGCGCCGCCTTCATGGCGGTCGGCGCCTTCGCGTCGTTCAATTTCGTCGCGCGCATACCGGGCATTCCGATCCTGCTCGCCTTCGTGCTGGGCGGCCTGTGCGCGGCGATGGTCGGCATCGCCTTCGGGCTGCCGTCGCTGCGCATCCGCGGCTTCTACCTGGCGGCGTCGACGCTGGCGACCCAGTTCTTCGTCGTCTGGTGCCTGACCAAGATCCCCTACCTGACCAACTACAGCAGCTCGGGCGTGATCACGGCGCAGAAGATCGTCATTGCCGGCTACGCCTTCGACACGCCGGCCAGCAAGTACCTGCTGGTGCTGGCCATCGTCGCGCTGATGGCGCTGCTGGCCAAGAACATGATCCGCTCCAACGTGGGCCGCTCCTGGATGGCGGTGCGCGACATGGACGTGGCGGCCGAAGTGATCGGCTTCCGCCCGATGCGCACCAAGCTGCTGGCGTTCGCCGTCAGCTCCTTCTACTGCGGCGTGGCCGGCGCGCTGTATGCCTACGCCTACCTGGGCACGGTGGAGCCCGAGGGCTTCAACCTGGACCTGTCGTTCCGCATCCTGTTCATGATCATCATCGGCGGCGTCGGCTCGGTGCTCGGCTCCTTCCTCGGCGCGGCCTTCATCGTGCTGCTGCCGGTGTTCCTGAATATCCTGGCGCACGGCCTGTCGCTGCCGACGTCGGTTGCATCGAACCTGGAGTTGATGGTATTTGGCGCGTTGATCATTTTCTTCCTGATCGTGGAGCCGCATGGCCTCGCGCGCTTGTGGCAAGTTGGCAAAGAGAAGTTACGGCTGTGGCCTTTCCCGCATTGACGGGCCGCTATTTCGATAACACAGGAGACAAGCATGAAGAAGATGATTAAAACAATGATTCTGGGCGCTGCCCTTGCCGGCGCAGTCAACCAGGCCTGGGCCGCCGACCAGTTCGTCGCGCTGCCATCGTATCGGGTCGGCCCTTATGCGGCGGGCGGTTCCGGCTTCTACGGCGGCGCGATCGACTACTTCAACCTGGTCAACGCCAATGGCGGCGTCAACGGCGTCAAGATCCAGTGGGAAGAGTGCGAGACCGAATACAACCCCTCGCGCGGCATCGAATGCTACGAGCGCCTGAAGACCAAGAACGGCGGCGCCACCCTGGTCGAACCGCTGTCGACCGGCATCGCCTACGGCATCCTGGACCGCGTGGCGCAGGACAAGATCCCGATGACGACGCTCGGCTACGGCCGCTCGGACGCCGCCAACGGCAAGGTGTTCCCGTATGTCTTCCCGCTGATCACGAGCTACTACAACCAGGCCGCGGCGATGATCAAGTACCTGGCCGACAAGCACGGCGGCTACGACAAGCTGAAGGGCAAAAAGATCGTCCACCTGTACCACGACTCGGCCTTCGGCAAGGAGCCGCTGCCCGTGTTCGAGGCCCAGGCCAGGCAGTACGGCTTTGATCTGATCAAGATCGCGGTGGCGCCGCCGGGCAGCGAGCAGCAGTCGCAGTGGCTGCAGATCCGCCAGGCCAATCCGGACCACGTGATCCTGTGGGGCTGGGGCGTGATGAATTCGGTCGCGATCAAGACCGCGCAGCGCAACGGCTTCCCGCGCGAGAAG
>JAKFDH010000143.1:0-2651 GCA_036676245.1 Massilia sp.
CTTCTCGAGGATCTCGGCCGGCTTGGCCTTGTCCTTGTCCGACATCTTGGCCAGCTCGATTTCCTTTTCCTTCGCCAGGAACTCGGCCGGCACGTCGGCGGCCTTGTTGTACGGCGGGTTCATCGCCGCCACGTGCATGGCGATGCCGCGGGCCAGCTCGACGTCGCCGCCCTTGAGCTCGACCAGCACGCCGATGCGGCCGCCGTGGATGTAGGCGGCGACGTTGTTGGCGGTGTCGACCTTGGCCAGGCGACGCACGTCCACCTTCTCGCCGACCTTGGCGATGACGGCGGCGCGGGCTTCCTCGACGGTCTCGCCGGTGGCGAGCTTCGCGGCCTTCAGGGCCTCGATGTCGGCGGCGCCGGAGGCCAGGGCGGCCTGGGCGACGGCGTTGGTGAAGGACAGGAAGTTGTCGTCCTTGGCCACGAAGTCGGTTTCGGAGTTGATCTCGACCAGCACGGCCTTGCCACCGTTCGCGGCGGACACGACGCGGCCTTCGGCGGCCACGCGGTCGGCCTTCTTGTCGGCCTTGGCCAGGCCCGACTTGCGCAGCCACTCGGCCGCGGCGTCGATGTCACCGCCGGTGGTGGTGAGCGCCTTCTTGCACTCCATCATGCCGGCGCCGGTCCGCTCGCGCAGATCCTTCACAAGGGAAGCCGTGATTTCCATGGGGTATCTCCAACTATTTTGAATGGGCGCTCCGGCCAGGCCGGCACGCTCGAAAGAGGGGCCGCGGCGCATGGTGGCGCCGCGGCATGACGCGGTTGTGGCTTAGCGCTTGTCGCCAGCCGGACGGCGGGCCGGGCGCTTGTCGTCGCGCGGGGCGCGCGGGCCACGCGGGGCGGCCTTCTTGTCTTCCTTGGCGACCGGGTTGCCGTCGGCGTCGAGCTCGACGAAATCGTCGGCGGCGACGTGGGCCTGCGGCGAGGCGGCCTTGCCCTCGAGCACGGCGTCGGCGGCGGCGCGCACGTACAGCTGCACGGCGCGGATGGCGTCGTCATTGCCCGGGATCGGGTAGTCCACCAGGTTCGGGTCGTAGTTGGTGTCGACGACGGCGATGACCGGGATGCCGAGCTTCTTGGCTTCCTGCACGGCGATGTTTTCGTGGCCGATGTCGATCACGAACAGCGCGTCCGGCAGGCGGTTCATGTCCTTGATGCCGCCCAGCGAGGCTTCCAGCTTGTCGCGCTCGCGGCGCAGGGTCAGCACCTCGTGCTTGACCAGCTTCTCGAAGGTGCCGTCGGTTTCGGCCGACTCCAGTTCCTTCAGGCGGGCGACCGACTTCTTCACGGTGGCGAAGTTGGTCAGGGTGCCGCCGAGCCAGCGCATGCTCATGTACGGCTGGTTGGAGCGGATCGCCTCTTCCTTGATGGATTCGCGGGCCGAACGCTTGGTGCCGACGAACAGGATGGTGCCGCGCTTCTGCGCGATCGCCGAGATGAAGTTCATCGCGTCGGTGAAGAGCGGGAGCGTCTTCTCGAGGTTGATGATGTGGATCTTGCCGCGGGCGCCGAAGATGTACGGGCCCATCTTGGGGTTCCAGTAGCGGGTCTGGTGGCCGAAGTGCACGCCGGCTTCCAGCATCTGGCGCATGGTGACCTGGGTCATTGCGGTATTTCCTTTCAGAACAGGGAGCCGGCCGCACGCTGGCGGCTTCGGAGCTCCGGGGTTGGGCCTCCACCAGGCTGCCGTCTCGAACCTCGGGAGATCCCGAGGCACCCCGGGACGGGGGATGGCCTGGTGTGTGTATTCGCCGGTGACGCCCGGCGTGGGCGGTTCGATGCCGGACAGGGCCGGTTTCGAGCCGCGGGAGTATAGCCCGCTGGCCCAACGGGCCGCAAGTAAGGGATAATCCCGGCCCATGAGGATCACCATCAAGACCCCCGAAGACATCGAGCGCATGCGCGTGGCCGGCCGCCTGGCCGCCGAGGTGCTGCAGGTCGTGGCCCCGCACGTGAAGCCGGGCGTGACCACCGCCGAGCTCGACCGGATCTGCCACGACCACATCGTCGAGGTCCAGAAGGCCATCCCGGCCAATGTCGGCTACAAGGGTTTCCCGGCCACCATCTGCACGTCCGTCAACAACGTGATCTGCCACGGCATCCCGAGCGAGGCCAAGGTCCTGAAGGACGGCGACATCGTCAACATCGACGTCACCGTGATCAAGGACGGCTGGCACGGCGACACCAGCCGCATGTATTTCGTCGGCGAGCCCAGCATCAAGGCCCGGCGCCTGGTCGAGGTGACCCGCGAGGCCATGTTCCGCGGCATCCGGGTGGTCAAGCCCGGCGCCACCCTGGGCGACATCGGCCACGCCATCCAGAGCTTCGCCGAAGGCCAGCGTTTCAGCGTGGTGCGCGAGTACTGCGGCCACGGCATCGGCCGCATCTACCACGAAGACCCGCAGGTGCTGCACTACGGCCAGCCGATGACCGGCGTGGTGCTGCAGAAGGGCATGGTGTTCACCATCGAGCCGATGATCAACGAGGGCAGCCGCCACACCAAGCTGCTCAACGACGGCTGGACCGTGGTGACCCGCGACAAGTCGCTGTCGGCGCAGTGGGAACACACGGTGGCGGTCACCGACGATGGCGTCGAGATCCTGACCCGCCTGCCCGGCGACGACAACGAGCTGTGACCGGGGCCGGCCG
>JAKFDH010000144.1:0-40746 GCA_036676245.1 Massilia sp.
AGGCGCCGGCCCGGCGTCGCGCGCCGCCGCTTCAGGCGCAGGCGGGGCGGCGGCCGGCGCCGCCGGAACGGCAGGCGGCGCGGCGGCCAGCTGCGAGGCGAGCAGGGCGCGGTCGCTCTCGGTCAGTTCGCGGTTGCTGGCGTTGCCGCCGATCGAGGAGGGTATCCAGCCCATGATGGCGGCGGTGCCGGCCAGGCAGAACAGCACGACGGCCAGCGCGGCGATGATCATCATCGGGTGGGCGTTCGTGCTTTTTGGGGTCAGGTGAGTCGTCATGATAGTTTCCTTGTTTGAGTTTTTGCGGTGCGGGACCGGCCTGTGGCGCGCTGTCCATGGAACCATTCTGCGCACTGCAGGGGGCCGCTTCCGTGCGTCACCGTACATACTTTCACTATTATTGTGGCTACGCTGATTGAAATTGTTTGCAAATGTTTCAGCGTACGGCCCTCGGCCAGTCCCCGATCAATGTTTGAAGCCCGGCTTGACGCCGTGTGCACTGCTTGAAAACCATGCTCGATAGAACGCATTCCATACGCGAGGGACCGATGAGCAACAGCGTTCCCCCTGCACTGGCAGGCGAACAAGGCAATCGCCTGCTGGCGGCGCTGCCGCCAAACGACCTGGCGCGCCTGGCGCCGATGCTCGAGCCGGTCCAGGTCGAAGTCGGCGCCGTGCTGTGCGAACCCGGCAAGGCCATTTCCCACATCTATTTCCCCCACGATTGCCTGCTGTCGCTGCTGGCCGTGGCCGAGGGCCGCATGACGCTCGAGGTCGGCCTGGTGGGGCGCGAGGGCATGCTGGGCGCGACCGTCGCGCTGGGGCATGACATCACCCAGGTGCGCGCGATCGTCCAGCGCGCCGGCAATGCCAGCCGCATGGACAGCGCCCAGTTCCGCAATGAGTTCGCGCGCAATCCGGCCCTGCAGCGGGTGCTGTACCGGTATACCGACACGCTGCTGGCGCAGGCGATCCAGATCGCCGTGTGCAGCCGCTTCCATGTGCTCGAGGCCAGGCTGGCGCGCTCGCTGCTGATCACGCGCGACCGCCTGCAATCCGATAAATTCCACCTGACCCACGAATTCCTCGCCCATGCCCTCGGCGTGCGCCGGGTCGGCGTGACCAAGGCCGCCAGCGCGCTGCAGCAGCAGGGCTTGATCATCTATAGCCGCGGCAACATCGAGATCCTCGATGCGCATGGCCTGGCGGCCGCGTCCTGCACCTGCTACGAGATCGTCAAGGACGCGCAGGAGGGCGCGCTGTCGACGGCGTTCGTGTAGCGGCGCGGGCAAGTCGCCGCTTCACGTTTGCTTACAATTTGCAGGCCGACATGCCGCCGCGGCCAGGCCGCGGCGGCAAAAAGCAAGGGCCAACAGCAGACAGCCCCGCATGCGGGGCTGTCTGCCTGGACTGGCAACAAGGCTTACTTCGGCGGCTTGACCTGGTTGCCGATGATGCCGCCCACCGCGGCGCCGCCGACCGTACCGGCAGTGCTGCCGCCAGTCAGTACGCCGCCGACGACGGCACCGGCGCCGGCGCCGATCGCGGTGTTCTTGTCCTGCTGCGACATGCCTGCGCAGCCGCCCAGGCCGAGCGCCACCGTGACCAGCGATGCAGCGGCGAACAGTTTGGTAATGGTAATCATGAGACCTCCTAGTGTGGGTTGATTACTTCAGGCGGATGTCGTTCTTGACCGACTTCACACCCTTGACGGAACGCGCCACCGTCGAAGCGGTCGCCACGCTATCTGCCGAGGCGACGAAGCCGCTCAGCTGAACCACGCCCTTGAACGTTTCCACGTTAATTTCCGATACCTTCAGGGCAGGCTCGTTGACGATCGCGGCCTTGACCGCGGTCGTGATGACGGTGTCGTCGACATACTCGCCGACGCTCTCACGCTTGTCGGTCGAGGCGCAGCCGACGACGGTGGTCAGCATCAGGGCGGCGAGCAGGCTCGAGACGATACGCAGGTTTTTCATGGTGCTGATCCTTTATGGTGACGGTGCCGTTCTTATGTTCGGCGCGACAGGTGCCGCATCGATGAAGCCAGAGTAGGGTTCGCTTCCAGTCGAGTCTGTACGGCAACGCACACTGCGTGTCGAAGTTGTTAACGCCGCTTGGCCGTGCCGGGCGGCGGCGCCACCGGCCGCGCGCGCGCGACCGCCAGCAGCGTCGCGCATGCGCTGCCCTGGCCGGGGCCGGTGTTGACCAGCGGCAGCAATGCGGCGGCCGGCGCGGCGAAGGCGGCCAGCGCGATCGCGCCGCCGGCCTTGAGCGCGAGCACGCCCTTGTCGACGCTGACGTCGGGATTGCTGAAGGTGCCGCGCACGTACAGCGGCGCGCGCAGCGAGAAGATGCGCAGCGACTTGGTTTCCGGCCTCAGGGTCAGGTCGATGTTCTCGCTGGCCATGTCGACCGTGCCGCTGACGGTGATCACCGCTTCCTCGGTGTCGACGACGAACATGCGGGTGTGGGCGACGCCGTTGACGACGTCGAAATCGGTGGCCATGCAGTTGAGCTTGACCTGCTTGTCGCCGAACATCTTGGTCAGGATGATGTTGCCGACGTTGAGGCCCATCTGTTCGAGCAGCAGCTTGCTGACCTGGCCCTGGTTGATCAGCGTCTTGAGCTCGCCGTTGGACGCGGCCAGCAGGGTCGCGACCGAGTTGCCGGTGGCCGACAGCCGGGCGTCGCCGTTGATTTCGCCGACGGTCGCCCGCAGCGCGGCGATGGCGGGGAACAATTCCTTGATCTTGATGTGGCGCGCCGTCACCTTGGCGGTGGCCCTGATCGCGTGCTTGCCTTCGCGCCCGCTGCCGTCGAGCTTGATGGTCGAGTTCAGGTTGCCGCCGGCCATGTCGAACACCAGCGGCGCCAGCGTGATGACGCCGTCCTGCATGATCACGTGGGTCGACAGCTTGCTGATAGGCAATTGCTTCTCGCGCACGATGCGCGCCGCGCTGAAGCGCACGTCGGCGTCGATCGCGGTCCAGCGTTCGGTGCGGAAGGTTTCGACCGGCAGCACGCGGCCTGCCGGCTGCACCGGCGCGACCCCGCGCGCGGCCTTGCTGGCGTTCGAGTCGGCGCCGATCAGCGGGGCCAGGTCGGCGAACTGCAGCAGCTGCGACACGACGTCGCCGGACAGGGTGCCGCGCGGCTTGCCGGTCTGGAATTCGAGGCGGCCGCCGATGTCCGACGAGCCGACCCTGCCCTTGAACTTGTCGTAGGTCCAGCGGCTGCTGGCGGCGGAGATGCTGCCGATCAGGCGCCCTTCGGTGCTGTAGGCCGGGGTTTCGGGCAGCACCAGGCCGGTGATCGGGTACAGGCGCGCCATGCTGGGGCCGGACACCTTCAGCTGCACATCGAGCGCGGCCAGCTCGGTCGGCTTGGTCAGGCTGCCTTCGATCGCGATCCGGGTCGGCCCGACCTTGACGTCGGCCTGCAGCGGGTAGGGCGCGGTCTGCTGCTTGAGCGACAGCACCGCGCCGGCCTTGCCGCTGCCGGTGACGGGGGCGCCGTTGAAGGCGCCGCGCAGTTTCCAGCTGACGCCGTAGGCGGGGTCGGCGTCGATGGTGTCGACGTCGGCCCGGAGGTCGGCCTTCCGGATGGCATCCTGGAAGTGCAGCACGCCCTTGTTGAAGATCACGCGCTCGAGGTCGAGCGTCCACGGCGAGGGCTTGTCGGCCGGCTTGAAGGTCCAGTTGTTGGCGCCGTCGGCGTTGCGCCGCAGCTCGACCGCCGGCGCCTCGAAGCGCAGCACCGGAATCGCGATGCGCTTGTCGAGCAGGGCCAGCGGGTTGAGCGAGAACGAGAATTGGCGTACGCTGGCCATGTCGCCGCTGTCCATCGTCGCTGGGTTGCCGACGCGGATGTCGTGCGCGACCAGGTGCGGCCAGGGGATGAAGTCGCGCCAGGTGCGGTCGCGCCCGGCCATCAGCCGGGCCGGCTTTTCCCAGGTCAGCGCCAGGTCGCCGGCGATCGCGAACGGACGCCCGATGGCTTCGCTGGTTTTGGCGTTCAGCCAGGGGCGTGCCTGGTTCCAGTCGTAGGTCAGCACGATCGCCAGCGCGATCGCCGGGATCGCGACCAGCACGGCGACGGCGGACAACAGGATCTTGCTGCGGCGCGACATGCGCGCGCGCCCGGCGACAGGCGCTTCGTCCTTGGACATGATGGTCTCTTTGAATGGGGGCTTGGGGCCAGCTTACCGCACTTGGCGCGGCATGCTTTGTGCGCTGACGCACGCAGCCTCGTGCGGCCAATTCTGAAAAAAATTGCTATGTGCGTCAGCGAACCGATCTTGCCTATGAATCAGCCTATAACGTTAGCAACGAGACCACAACACATGGAGCATAACGATGAAAACGAATTCCTTGTCCCCTATGGGCACCTCGCTGGCGCTCGCCGCGCTGCTGGCGCTGGGCGCCTGCGCTTCCCAGAAAGCCCCGGCCACGGCCGACGTCGCGGTGTCCAAGAACGCGGTGGAGAACGCGGTCAGCGCCGGCGCGGCCGACCTGGCGCCGGAAGAGATCAACCTGGCGCGCAGCAAGATGATGCAGGCCAACCAGGCGCTGGCCGCCAAGGATTACGCCAAGGCGCGCGCGCTGGCCTCCGAGGCCCAGGCCGACGCCAAGCTGGCGCAGAGCAAGGCCAGCTCGGCCAAGGCGACCGCCGCCGCGAATGCGCTCAATGAAGACCTGCGCGTGCTGCGCGAGGAAGTCGACCGCGCCAACAAGACCCAATAAAGCGGCGGCGCTTGGCGCCGCTGTCCTCCAATCGAACAAGAACAAGGAACCATCATGAACCAGTCATTCTTCACGCCGCTCATTTTCGCCAGCGCCATGCTGCTGGCCGCCTGCGCCAGCACCCCGATGTCGACGCCGATCCTGGACCAGGCGCGCGGCGATTTCGTCGCCGCCAACAACAACCCGAACGTGTCGAAGTACGCCCCGCTCGAGTTCAAGCAGGCCAGCGACGCGCTGGAGCAAGCCAATGCCGCCGCCGCCCGCAAGGAAAGCCTGGCGCAGGTCGACAAGCTGGCGTATATCGCCAGGCAGAAGATCGCGACCGCCCAGGAAGTGGCCAAGGCCAAGGGCGCTGAAGCGGACGTCGCCAATGCCGGGCGCCAGCGCGATGCCGTGCGCCTCGAGGCGCGCACCGCCGAGGCTGAACGGGCCAAGATGAGCGCCGCCCAGGCCCAGGCCGAAGCGGCCGCCGCGCAGAGCCAGGCAACGGCCGCCCAGAACCAGACCGCCGAGGCCCAGCGCCGCGCCGCCGACGCCGAGGCGCGGGCCGCGCAGCTCGAAGCCATCATGGTCGAACTGCACGCGAAAAAGACCGAACGCGGCATGATCATCACGATCGGCGACGTGCTGTTCGCGACCGACCAGGCGCGCCTGACGCCGGCCGGCATGGCCAATCTGCGCAAGCTGGCCGAGGTGCTGGCCGCCAACCCGCAGCGCACCGTGCTGGTCGAGGGCTTCACCGACAGCACCGGCGCGGCCGGCTACAACCAGCAGCTGTCGGAGCGGCGCGCCAGCGCCGTCACCAGCGCGCTCAATGACATGGGCGTGGCGCGCGAGCGGATCGCGATGCGCGGCTACGGCGAAGCCTACCCGGTCGCGCCGAACGATACCGCCGGCAACAAGCAGCTGAACCGCCGCGTGGAAATTGTGCTGTCGAACGAGGGCGTGGCTATCCCGCCGCGCTGAGTGCTGAACGTAAAGGAACCATCATGCAAGAAATGAACCATTCCCTGGCCCACGGCTTCGACGTGGCGGCAATCCGGGCCGCCGCCGCCAACCTCGGCGACGGCGCCGTCACCGAAGGCTACCAGGCCGACCGCGAAGCGGTCATCCAGATGCTCAACGACGCCCTCGCCACCGAACTGGTGTGCGTGCTGCGCTACAAGCGCCACTACTACACCTGCAGCGGGCCGGGCGTCGGCGAAATCAAGGCCGAGTTCCTCGAGCACGCCGAGCAGGAACAGCAGCATGCCGACCAGATCGCCGAGCGCATCGTGCAGCTGAACGGTTCGCCGAACTTCAACCCGTCCACGCTGGGCGCGCGCAGCCACGCCGAGTACGACGAGTCGGGCGATGTGCAGGCGATGATCCGCGCCAACCTGATCGCCGAGCGGGTCGCCATCGAATCCTACCGCCAGATGATCGCCACCATCGGCGACAAGGACCCCACGACCCGTCAGATGCTCGTCGGCATCATGGCGGTGGAAGAAGAGCATGCCGACGATATGCGCGACCTGCTGGCAAGATAACAGCGGGCAAGCTTTCCACCCACTTCATTGATCGAGGAGTTCATCATGCTAGACAACACCACCACCCGCAGCCCGAACGGCGCAGCGCTGAACGGCAACCTGAACGCCGTGTCGACCGACGTCAAGACCCTGGTCAAGGATGCGCAGTCGCTGCTGACCGCGGCCGCCGCCCTGACCGGCGAGAAGGCCGAGGAAATGCGCACCCGCGGGATGCACTTGCTCGACGTCGCGCTGGGCAAGGCCAGCCAGGTCCAGGGCCAGGCGCTCGTCAAGGGCAAGGAACTGGCCCACAGCGCCGATGTCTATGTAAAGGACAACCCTTGGCGCACCATCGCCGCCGCCGCCGGCGTCGGCATTCTGGTCGGTGTGATCCTGGGCCGCAGGTAACCGAGCACCCGGGAGACGCCATGGATAAATCGACTGCAACGCTGCACGCTCCCGGCCCCGGCCTGATCGGCGGACTGACCGGCCTGGCCAAGAATGTGTTCGGCCTGGTCGTCTCGCGGGTCGAACTGGCGGCGCTCGAGCTGTCCGAGGTGCGCAACCATGTGCTCGAACTGATGGCCGTGTTCGCGCTGGCCGTCATCTGCACCGTGTTCGCGCTCGCCTACGGCACGGCGCTGATCGTCGCCCTGGCCTGGGAAACCATGGGCTGGTGGATCCTGCTGCTGATGTTCGCCATCTTCCTCGTCGCCACCGCGGCCCTGGCCGCCAAGGCCAGGGCCATGCTCAAGGAAAACAAGCTGGCCTTCCCCGAGACCATGAACGAGCTCAAACACGATCGCGATATGCTGCTGTAAGGCAGTCAACAGGGGAGGGGACATGGATACCGATTCGGTCATCAAGGACATCAAGGAAAGGGCCGGCGACGGGCACGATGCGAACGACAAGGACGAACTGGCCGCGCGCAAGGCGGCGCTGCTGCGCCAGGGCGAGTATTACCGGGTCGGCATCGTCCATGCGAAGGCCAACGTCAGGCAGGGGGCGCGGCCGGAGGCGATCTTCCACCGCGCCATCGCCCATGCGGCCGTCGCCCTGCGGGCGCGGGTCGATGGCTTGCTGCACCCGGGCGGCGGCGCCAGCGCCGGTTCGCTGATGCCTTACGCCCTCAGCATCGTCGGCTTCCTGGCGCGGCGCCGGCTGGTCAAGCCGGCGCTGGGCGCGGTCGCCGTGGCGGCGGCGCTCGGCTGGTACCTGCAGCGGCGTTCGCAGCGGCAAGCGGGCGCGCATTGACGGGCGCCCCGGTGCACGGGGCCGGCCGCGCCGGCGCAACCAGGCCTGAGAACCTGGACAGGATATGGTGGGGCTTGAGCGGCGTCGCAATCGCAGATTCGGCGCCGTCTTTTTTTGAGACTGGCGCTGCGTGCCGGTATAGTGGATGCTGTCCACTCATTGATATCGGCCATGACGATCGACAAACACCTCAATCCCCACCAATTGCGCATCGTGCTGGTCCTGCAGGGCGGCGGTGCGCTCGGCGCCTACCAGGCCGGCGTGTACCAGGCCCTGCACGAGCATGACCTGGCGCCGGACTGGATCGTCGGCACCTCGATCGGCGCCATCAATGCGGCCCTGATCGCCGGCAACGAGAAAGCCCACCGGCTGGCGCGGGTCAAGGCATTCTGGGACCGCGTGTCCCATCCCGACCCGGTCGACATGGCCAGCATCAGCGATGCCCAGCGCCGCAACCACATCCTGGCCGGCACCGTCGACACCGTCATGCGCGGCGTGCCGGGCTTCTTCACGCCGCGCTGCTTGTCCGGCTTTCCGTTCGGCATGCCGGTCGATCCCGAGCAGGCCTCGTTTTACGACACGACGCCGCTGCGCGACACGCTCGACGAACTGGTCGATTTCGGCTACCTGAACGCCGACGGCGGCATGCGCCTGACCGTCAATGCCGTCAATGTGCGCAGCGGCGAGCTGGCCCATTTCGACAGCCTGAACGGCGACCTGTGCGCCGACCACGTGCGCGCCAGCGGCAGCCTGCCGCCCGCGTTCGCGCCGGTGCGCGTGGACGGCGAGCTGTACTGGGACGGCGGCCTGTATTCGAACACGCCGCTCGAATCCGTGCTCAAGGAATTGCCGCAAGGCGACACCCTGTGCTTCATGGTCGACCTGTGGAGTCCCGAAGGCCCGGAGCCGACCACGCTCGACGAGGTGCAGACGCGGCAGAAGGATGTCACCTACGCCTCGCGTTCGCGGCGCCATATCGCCGACTACCAGGCGACCCACCAGATGCAGCACAAGCTGCGCGAGCTGCAGGCACGGCTGCCGCCGTCGGCGCGCACCGCGCAGGACGAGGCCGACCTGGCCGCGCTCGGCTGCGACAGCACCCTGCACATCGTGCGCCTGCCGTATTCGGGGCGCGACTGGCACATGGCGTCGAAGGACGTCAATTTTTCGAAGGGGTCGATCGAATGGCGCTGGGACCAGGGCTACCGCGATGCGATGCGCGCCCTCAAGCACGCCGGCTGGCTGCTGCAGGTGGCCGAAGACACGGCCGTCGTGGTGCACGAGTTGCCGCCGTACTAGAATGGGCGGCGCGCGCACGCGCTGTCCCCGGCCCATTCACTGCCCTACGTTACCATCGCGACGCGACTGCGCTGTCAGCGCTGCGCCATATCCTGCATCGCCTGCGCCCGCGCGCCCGCCATGTCGCGCTGGTAGGCCGCGCGCGCTTCGCGCAGGCAGGCGCCGCGCTCGGCGGCCGGCAGGCTGCGGCAGGCCCCCTGGGCTTCCTGCAAGCCGGCCCCGATTTCCTTGTGCAAGGTGCGCAAGCGCGCCTGCAAGGTGCGGTCTTCGTGGTACCAGCGGGGCGGATCGCCGCGCGCGATTTCGGCGGCTTGCTTGGCGGCCGTGGCCGGCGGTACATTGCTGTCGCGCGATTCCTGGGCTTCCGGCGAGGCCATCACCAGCAGCAGGGCCACGGCGAAGGCGGTGCCTATCAATAGTTCGCTTGGCTGTTTCATGTCAGCTCCTTTTATTGTTGTGCGGCTTTCTGGTTAGGGATATGCCGGCGCCGCCACGGCGCCGGCGCTACGGCCTCATATCCGTCCTGTGACGAGCAGGACGATCAGCACCACGACCAGCAGGCCGGTGACGCCGACCGGGCCATAGCCCCAGCTGCGGCTGTGGCCCCAGGTCGGCAGCACGCCCACCAGGGCGAGGATCAGGATGACGAGCAGGATGGTTCCCATGTCGGCGCCCGCTTAGTAGCGATAGACGCGGCCGTCGACGACGCGCACGCGGTTGCCGACGCGCAGGTCATACACGCTGTCCTGGGTGATGCTGCGGTATTCGCCATTGTCCAGGCGCACGTTGATCTGGTACAGCTCCTGGCTGTTGGCGTTGCGGTTGTTCTCGACATTGTTGCCGACCACGGCGCCGCCGACGGCGCCGGCCACGGTGGCCGCGGTGCGGCCCGAGCCGCTGCCGACCTGGTTGCCGGCCAGTGCGCCGATCAGGCCGCCCACGACGGCGCCGGCGCCGCTGGCCGAGCCCTGGGCGCGGGTGACCTGGATCGAATCGATGACACCGTAACCCATATTGGTCGATGCGGTGCCGTAGGTGCCGCCGTCGTACGGCCTCGAGGTGCTGGTGCTCGAGCAGCCGCTGACAAGCGCGGTGCCGGCAATGACCATGGCGGCGATGGTGGTGGGCGTCGATTTCATGTTGTTCTCCTTGGCATATGTGTAAGGCCAGCATAGCCAGCGCAATATTGCTGGTCTGTGCGCTAGCACACCTGTGCGCAGGGCATTTTTGTTGCTCGGCAGTGACGTTTGCACGAATAAACTTTCGTGTGTACGGCAGCGTACAGAACGGCGCTGTGAAGCCGCGTACAACGTCTACTGGTGCAGTGATTCACGGAGAGTGGCCAATGAAAACAAGATCCCATGCGGGCGCATTCGCTTTCCTGATGTGCGTCACGGCGGCTGCGCTCGCCGCGACGCCGGAAGCGAAGCTCGAGTACCAGAAGGCGAACGAGCTGGCCAAGGCAGCGTACAAGAATGCCAGCGCGCGCTGCGCCGGCATCACCGGCAATCCGAAGGATGTGTGCCTGGCCGAAGCGAAGGCGGCGCGCGTGCGGGCCGAGCAGGAAGCCCATGCCCATTACAAGAACACGCTGAAGGCTTATACGGTGTCGCGCATCAAGATCGCCGACGCCACCTATGAGCTGGACAAGGTCAAGTGTGATGCGCTGACCGGCAACGACAAGGATGTATGCCTGAAGCAAGCCAAGGCCACCCAAGTGGCGGCCCGCGCCGATGCGACGGCGGACAAGAAAGCGATCGAAGCGCGCACCGATGCGCGCGACGACAAACGGACGGCGGAATACAAGGTTGCGCTTGAAAAGTGCGACGCGTTTGCCGGAGCGGCCAAGGACAGTTGTGTGGCGGCCGCTAAATCTCAGTACGGGAAGTAAAACCAACCAACGAAGGAGTACACCATGAAAATCGCTCAACGCCTCGCCACCCTGATGATCGCCGTATCGCTCGCCGCCTGCGCATCGACGGCCACCAAGGAAGGGACCGGCGAATACATCGACGACACCGTGATCACCGCCAAGGTCAAGGCATCGCTGGTCAATGATCCCACCGTCAAGGCCTCCGAAATCAATGTCGAGACCTTCAAGGGCGCTGTCCAGCTGTCCGGCTTCGTGGCCGATCCGGCCGACGCCTCCAAGGCAGTCGAGATCGCCCGCGGCGTCAAGGGTGTGACCTCGGTCAAGAACGACGTGCGCGTCAAGTAAGCGCGCCCGCTCCGACCGCGACCACCGGCCGGCCATGTGGCCGGCCATTTTTTTAAGTGCACCATGCAACTAGCCGATCCCCATCCTGCGGAACCCGACGATGTGCTGGCCGCGCCCGGCGCCGGCGTCCCTGCGCCGGCGGGGGAAGCGGCGCCGCTGGCGGAAGGCCTGCCGCCGGAGGGCGGGCCGGGCGCGCCGCTGCGCTTGCCGATCCACGTCAACGCGCGCGGCATGGCGCTGGGCATCATCGCGACCGTTGCCTTCGTGTACGCGCTGCAATGGTCGCAAAAATTCCTGGTGCCGCTGCTGCTCGGCATCTTCATCGCGTATACGCTGAACCCGGTCGTGCTGTGGCTCGAGCGCATGCGCATCCAGCGCGCCATCGGCGCCACCCTGGTCACGGTGCTGATCCTGCTTACCATGGGCGCCGTCGTGCACCGGGTGCAGGGCGAGGTGTTCAACATCATCGACGACTTGCCCAGGCTGACGCAAAAGATCACCAAGGTCCTCACCAGCGGCAGCACCGGCCAGCCCAGCACGATCGCCCAGGTGCAGGCCGCCGCGGCCCAGATCGAGCAGGCCACCGCCGGCGTCGGCCAGCGCGCGGCGCCGCGCAAGCCGCCGCCGGGCGCCGGCGCCAGCAGCAGCTTCCAGGTCATGGACTGGGTGCTGGCCGGTTCGATGGGCCTGCTGACCTTCGCGACCCAGGCGACGATGGTGGTGTTCCTCGTGTTCTTCCTGCTGCTGGCGGGCGACACCTTCAAGCGCAAGCTGGTCAAGCTGACCGGGCCTTCGCTGAGCCGCAAGAAGGTGACGGTGCATATCCTGGACGATATCAATTCCTCGATCCAGAACTATATGTTCATGCTGCTCGTCACCAATACCCTGCTGGCCCTGCTGATGTGGGTGGCGCTGCACGCGATCGGCCTCGAGAATGCCGGCGCCTGGGCCATCTTCGCCGGGCTGATGCACATCATGCCTTACTTCGGTCCCTTGCTGATCACCGTCGCCACCGCCGCCGTCGCCTTCCTGCAGTTCGAATCGATCGAGATGGCGCTGCTGGTGGCCGGCGCCTCGCTCGCGATCGCGACCGTCGTCGGCACCGTCATCGCGACCTGGATGACGGGACGCATCGCCAAGATGAACCCGGCCGCCGTGTTCGTCAGCCTGCTGTTCTGGGGCTGGCTGTGGGGCATGTGGGGGCTGCTGCTGGGCGTGCCCGTGGTGGTCATGATCAAGGTCGTCGCCGAACGGGTCGAGGGCATGGAAGTGATCGCCGAACTGCTCGGCGAATAGCGGCGCGCATGCCCGCGGCCATGGTGCGCCGCGATCAGCGGATCCGCGTCACTTTCGACGGCCCGCCGTCCTTGCTGTCGATCGCTTCCTTGGCGGCGACCAGGGCCTTGCTGTTCTCGACCCCCGTTTCGGAATCGGGCAGGTGGCGCAGGCTGCCCAGCTGCAGCGCGTACTGGCGCGCGAACTCGGCCCCGAGGAAGAAGATCTGCGACGAGTAGTACACCCATAGCAGCAGCGCGATCATCGAGCCGGCCGCGCCGAAGCTGCTGGCCACGCCGCTGTTGCCGATGTACAGGCCGATCAGGAATTTGCCCAGGGTGAACAGGGCGGCCGTGCCGAGCGCGCCGATGGTCACGTCGCGCCACGACAGTTTGATGCGCGGCAGCAGCTTGTAGATGACGCCGAACAGCACCGCGATGACGCCGAAGCCGATCGCCGACGACAGCCAGGACAGCAGCACGGCCGCATCGCGCCAGACGCCGTTCAGGTAGTTCTCGAGCAGGGCCAGCGCGGCGCTGACGACCAGCGACACCATCAGCAGGAAGGCCAGCACCAGGATCAGGCCGAAGGACAGCAGGCGGGTGCGCAGGATGTCCGACCAGCTGGCGTCCTTCGGCGGCGGCACGGCCCAGATCTCGTCCAGGCTGTCCTTCAGCTCGGCAAAGGCGCTGGTGGCGCCGAACAGCAGCAGGGCGGTGGCGATGATGGTCGCCCACATGCCGCTTTCCTTGTCGCGCGCGCCGGCCAGCACCAGCTGCACGGCCTCGCCGCCTTGCGGCCCCATCAGGCCGCGCAGTTCATCGAGCAGGCGGCCCTGGGCTGCCTCGACGCCATAGAAGAAGCCGGCGATGGCGATGACCAGCACCAGCACCGGGGCGATCGAAAACAGCGTGTAGAACGCCAGCGCCGCGCCCTTGCTGGCCGCGCGGTGCGCGAACCATTCGGTAACGGCGCAGCGGAACACGTGCATCAGCTGCTTCGAATAGGGCAGCCAGTCTTTTGCGTCCATCGCCATCCTTGCGCGCGCCGGTGCTACTGCACCCGGCGCTCAATGGAAATCTGTTCGACTTCGACCCGGCGGTTCGGCTCCAGGCACTTGATCAGATCGGCGCGCCGGCGGTCGGTGCAGGTGACCAGCGGATTGGCCTCGCCCTTGCCGTAGGCCTTCAGGCGGGCGCCGGCGATGCCCTTGGCCACCAGGTAGTCGCGTACGGCGTTGGCGCGCCGTTCGGACAGCTTGAGGTTGTACCGGTCGGACCCGAGGCGGTCGGCATGGCCGGTGATGTCGACATCGGTGATGCCGGGGTCGGCAGACAGCGCGGCGGCGATCTCGTCGAGCCGCGGCTGGGGCGCGGTCAGGGTCGCGCTGTTGAAGGCGAACAGCTCGGTGGCCGACAGCGTGATTTTTTCGAAGCGGGCCGGCGGTGGCGGCGGCGGAGGAGGCGGCGGCGGCGGGGCCGGCGGCGCGGGCGGCGGCACCCGGGCCGGCGGCGGCGGCGGCGGCGGCGGGGCCGGCTTGTCGAAGGCGTAGTTAACGCCGATCGTCAGGTATTGATTGGCGCTGCGGCCGAAGCCGAACTGCTCGTCGCTGCGCAGGTAGCCGCGCACGCTGCGCCAGTCGGCCTGCATCGACCAGCGGTCCGTCAGGCGCGCCTGGAAGCCGAGGCCGGCCGTGACGTAGGGGGAGGTCTTGCTGACCCGGCGCAGCGGATTGTCGACCTTGTCGCGCTCGGCGCCCGCGCCGAACAGCAGGAAGGGGCGGAAGGCCTGGCGCGACATCATCAGCAGCGCATCGGCCCCGAACAGGCTCTGGTGGTAGCGGAAGCCCGCATCCTCGGCGCGCACGTGCGAGGCCATCAGCTGGATATCCCACATGTCGGCCACCGGCTTGCCGAGCTTGACGCCGAAGCCGGCATCGCGCTCGCCGGTGCCGAAATCGCGGTCCGGCTTGATGATCGCGACGTTCGGCTGGAGATACCAGGATGGATTGATGTCCTGGGCGAACAACAGGCCCGGACTGCTCAGGATGGCTGCCGACATGGCAATGTTCTTCATTTTTTTCACAGGGAGCTCCCGTCTCGTTGGTGGAAATGGCGCCGCTGGCTGCCAACGGCGCGCGTAGTTCGACTTGCGATCAAGGACGAGAGTTCAAACGGCCTGCTTCAGCTGTCACCGGGGACGGTCAAATCCAGCCAAATAAAAAGCGCGCTGCGGCAATCCGGGGATCGCGGCAGCGCGCCTGGCAAAGCGAAGGATTGCTTAGTTTTGTTTCTCTGGAATAACAATCAGGGTGTCGCCGGGTTTGCCTTCCGCGCCCTTTTCGCCAGGCTGGCCAGGCTCGCCTGCCGGACCAGGAGGACCTGGCACAGGCACCGGGGTCGCAGGGCCGGGCACGGCCACCGGTACTTCCACGGTCGGCTGGACCACGGTTGGTGCGGCCGGGGTCACGGTGGTTTTTTCGCAAGCGCTCAGGCCGGCGACGGCCAGCAGTGCTGCCAGGAGTGAGATTTTCATGGTTGGCTTCCTTATAGATGATTCGTGGTCGATGCGATGCACACGCAAGGTTGCGCGAACGACCACAGCATAAGACCTTCCTTCCTCCTGATCTGTTCGGCAACACACATAGGTAGCGACAGGAAAAAATGTCCGGCAGGAAGCAAATGATGAGAACTGTTCGATGGCGCACAGACCGGTGCTTCTGACGTAGGCAATCTTGATCCCAGATCTGCGGAACCCGTGTGTTGTCAGCCTGTCAAACGATACGTGGTTCTGGACCAATGAAGTCTCTTTTCTTGGAGTAAACAAATGCATGCAACGACACATCACCATTCTGCAACGCACGGCGAAATGCAACATTCGGCCAATTCCACGCTGATCGAGCGCGTCGCGCCCCAGCCGGCCGAGCGCGCCCCGATCTCGATGGCGCCGATCGAACGCGTGCGCTCCACGTCCGCCACCCAGCGCCGCATCGAGAACATGCAAAAGTTGATTGGCGAATTGTCCACCCACGAAATGCTGGCCGACGAGATCGCCTGGTTCCTCAAGTTTTCGCCGTCCGGCGCCCGTAAATACATCCGCGACCTGCGCGAGGCGGGCGTCATCGAGCTGGCGCGCTATATCGAAGGCACGGCCACCTATCTCGGCAAGGCCGTCTACCAGATTTCGCCGGATCCGGAGCGGGTCAAGGCATTCTTGGCGGCAATTGTCCAGCCCAAGCGCGAAGGCCTGCCCCCGCGCAAGGAGCGTCCCGGCCTGCGCGAGCAAAGCATGGCCGGCACCGGCCGCCACTTCCACATCCTGGCCGACGATACCCATTACGCAATAAGGGTCAACCGCAGCCCGGTCACGCGCGATCCGCTGGTCGCCGCCCTGTTCGGCGCCGCGCCTATTGTCCAGAGCAAGGAACACGCCTGACAGCAGGCTGACGCAAGTCCCGGGGGCCGGCGCTGTCCGGCCCCGTCCCCGCCCCAGGTTTCACCGGTTGCCGCCTTGCCCGCCGCGGCCTTTTCGTACTTTCCGCATGGAACGCAATTGAAAAGCTGATAAGGAGCCCCATTTGTGCCCGTGCGGCGAGTCTTGTCCCCTGCTGCACCATTCGAAAGGAACGCCATGTTACCGACCGCACAAGCCCTCGAAGGCAAACCCGTACCGAAGGTCACGTTCAAGGCCAGGCCGAACGACCAATGGAAAGACATCAGCACCGACGACCTGTTCAAGGGCAAGACCGTCATCGTGTTTTCCCTGCCCGGCGCCTACACGCCGACCTGCTCGTCGACCCACCTGCCGCGCTATAACGAACTGGCGCCGCTGTTCCGCCAGAACGGCGTGGACGACATCGTCTGCATCGCCGTCAACGACGCCTTCGTCATGAACGAATGGAAGGCCGGCCAGGACGCCGCCAACATCACCGTGATCCCCGACGGCAATGGCGACTTCAGCGAAGGCATGGGCATGCTGGTCGACAAGCGCCACCTCGGCTTCGGCAAGCGCTCGTGGCGCTATTCGATGCTGCTCAAGGACGGCATCATCGCCAAGGTCTTCATCGAGCCGGACCAGGAAGGCGACCCGTTCGAGGTGTCGGACGCCGAAACCATGCTGCGCTATATCAACCCGGATAGCGCGATCCCGGAGCCGGTGGCCATGTTCTCGAGGCCCGGCTGCCCCCATTGCGCGCGCGCCAAGTCGGTGCTCAATGCCCACGGCGTCCACTACACCGAGATCCTGCAGGACCAGAAGATCAATGCCAGCGTGCTGCGCGCCGTGTCCGGCGCCTCGACCTGGCCGCAGGTCTTCATCGGCGGCAAACTGATCGGCAATGCCGATGCGGTGGAAGCATATTTCAACCGGCAGGCCGCCGCCCGCAGCTGAGCCGCACATGCAGCTTTCCATCCTCGACCAGTCGCCGGTTTCCCACGGCAGCAGCGCGGCCGACGCGATCCGCGCCTCGCTGGCGCTGGCGCGCGCGGCCGAGGATTTCGGCTATGCGCGCTATTGGGTGTCCGAGCACCACAACAGCGCCAGCATCGTCGGCAGCGCCCCCGAAGTGCTGATGGCGGCGGTGGCGGCGACCACCAGCCGCATCCGCATCGGCAGCGCCGGCGTCATGCTGCCCCATTATTCGGCGCTGAAGGTGGCGGAACAGTTCCGCGTGCTGGAGGCGATCGCGCCCGGGCGCATCGACCTCGGCCTGGGCCGCGCGCCCGGTTCCGACCGGCTGACGGCGCGCGCCCTGAATCCGCATGCGAGCCCGGGCGCCGACGATTTTCCCCAGCAGATCATCGACCTGCAAGACTGGCTGCAGGGACGGCGCATGCCCTCGTCCCATCCGTACCGGGCGATCACGGCCCAGCCGCAGGGGCCGACCAGCCCCGAGATGTGGATACTGGGCAGTTCCAACTACGGGGCCCAGCTCGCCGCCCAGCTGGGCCTGCCGTATGCCTTCGCCTATTTCTTCAGCGATGGCCAGGGCGTCGAGCAGGCGCTCGACCTGTACCGCACCCACTACCGGCCCAGCGAGCGCTTTCCGCGGCCGCAGGCGACGATCTGCGTGTGGGCGCTGGCGGCCGACAGCGAGGCCGAGGCGCAGCGCCAGCTGATGACGCGCGAACACTGGCGGGTACGGTTCGAGCAAGGTTTGTTCGGCCCGCTGCTGGACCCGGACGCGGCGGCGGCCTATGCTTACAGCATCCCCGAGCGCGAGCGCATCGCCCGGCTGCGCGCGCGCGCCTTCGCCGGCAGCGGCGAGCAGGTCGCGGCGCGGCTGCGGGAACTGGCGCGCGCGCTGGGGCTCGAGCAACTGGTGGTCAACACCTGGGCCCACGATCCGGCCGTGCGCACGCATTCGTACCGCCTGCTGGCGCAGGCCTTTGCCCTGGAAGGGACGGCATGGAAGCCTTGATCTGGAGCGGCGCGCTGACCGTGGCCGTGGCTTGCGCGCTGGCCTGGCCGCGCTGGCGCCTGAAGCGCGCGCTGGCGCAGCCGCTGGCGCCGCCGCTGGTCGCGCTGCTCGACGCGAATCTCCCGGTGCTGCGCCGCATGCCGGCCGAGCTGCAGCAGCAGCTGTACAAGCTGGTCCAGCAGTTCCTGTTCCAGAAAAAATTCCTCGGCTGCGCCGGCATGGAGATCGACGACGAAGTGCGGGTGACGATCGCCGGCCAGGCCTGCATGCTGCTGCTGAACCGCCCGAGCAAGGTGTATGCGTCGCTGCACACGGTGCTGGTCTACCCGAGCGCCTTCCTGGTGCCGCGCAACCATGTCGACGAAGCGGGCATCGTCACCGAGGGCGGCCAGGACTTGCTGGGCGAATCCTGGGGCGACGGGCGCGTCGTGCTGTCGTGGGACCATGTGCTGCGCGGCACGCGCGACTGGACCGATGGCCAGAACGTGGTGCTGCACGAATTCGCGCACCAGCTCGACAGCGAGTCCGGCAGCAACAACGGCGCGCCATGGCTCGGCAACCGCGCCCATTACCGCCGCTGGTCCGAAGTGCTGTCGCGCGACTTCGCCAACCTGCGGGTCGATGCGATGTATCGGCAGCAAAGCGTGTTCGACCATTACGGCGCGACCAGCCCGGCCGAATTTTTCGCCGTGGCCACCGAAACCTTCTTTGAAAAACCGTATCAAATGGCCGAACGCCATCCGGAGCTGTACCAGCAGTTCCTCGCGTATTACCGCGTCGATCCGCGCGACTGGCAAAGCGCGCCGGCGCCGGCGGAATCGCCCTGGTACGGCGCCGGCTACGGGCAGTGGCAATAGCGGGCGGCAAGATTGACGGCAGACCGGCGTGCGCCAGCGTACAGAGCGAATGGCGGCGATCGCGCATCCTGATGCATCATTAAGGAGGATTGCTCATGTCCACTATCGTTGCGGGTCATTTCCAGTTGCAGGATGACGTCGAGCAGGCGCGCAGCGCCCTCGTCGACGCCGGCTTTCCCGAGGACCGCATCTGCGGCTTTTTCAATAACCAGGCCGGACAGCACAGCCTGACGCCGATCGGCGGCGACCACATCGATGAATCGCCGGGCGCCAAGGAAACGCCGGAAGGCGTGGTCGCCGGCGCCGCCACCGGCGGCGCCGTGGGGGCGGCGATCGGCGCCGCCACGGCCCCGGTCACCGGTCCCGCCGGCCCGATTGTCGGCGGCCTGGTCGGCGCCCACGTCGGTTCGCTGTTCAGTTTTTCGAAGATGAAGGAGAAGGGCGAAGGCGAGGAGGGCGGCGAAAACTATGCCGAACCGCGCAAGCCCGGCATGGTCGTCGCCGTCGCCTTGTCCGACCCCGCCGACGAGGCGCGCGCGCTCGACGTGCTGCGCCAGCTCGGCGCCCGCCATATCGAGCGGGCCCAGGGCACGGTCGCGCATGGCGACTGGGTCGATTTCGATCCGAACAGCAAGCCGGAGCTGATCCACTGAGCAGGGTGGCAGCCGCGCCCGGCTGCCACCCTGTCGCGCGCCTGCCACGACTTTCATTTCCGCAAGTCTTCACTTCCCAATTCCGCCGATTTCGGACATGATGGGATCACATCTTGTTTCCGACGTACTGGTCCAGCCTGGGCATCTTTTGCGCTGACGAGGATCGATAGGAGGAAGGTTCACATGACACAAGCCTGGGTCACACTGACCAGTGTCGATGGACGGGATATTGCGGCGCCCACCGAAAAACAGCTGGCCAGCGAGTTGGCGGCCATCTATGCGCGCCGCGGGGACAATGGCGAACCGGCCAGCGCCGCCTTGCGCTTCGGCTATGACGATGGCCTGATGTACGTGGCCGAAGTGAGCAGCACCGGCGAAATCAGCTTCGAGGAATGGTCGGACCGCGACTGCGAGATCGCGCTGGCGCGCCCGCGCCGGATGCTGGCCAGCCAGAAGCAGGCGCTGCAGCTGTGGTCGATGATGGCGCGGCGCCAGGTGTCGAAGATCCGCGAGCTGGCCTGGAGCGATTGAAACCCTGCCAGTCAGGCAAGCATGCCATTTCGCCAAGCCGCCAGGCTAGTGCGCCATCAGCACCGGCAAGCCCATGTCCTCGAACACCGTGCGGGTGACGCCGCCCAGGATCGTTTCGCGAAAGCGCGAGTGGCCGTAGGCGCCCATCACCAGCAGGTCGGCATCCATCGCGCGCGCCGCCGCCAGCAAGGCTTCCCCCACTTCATGGCGCCGGTGCGGTCCGCGCCTGGCCTCGACCTTGTGCACCGCCAGTTCCGCCTTGACGCCATGGCGCGCCAGCCAGGGCAGCGGATTGGCGGCGTTCGCATCGAGCACCGTGCGGCTGCCGCCGCGGCTGTCGAACACCGCCACCTGCACCTGCGCGGCCTGGGCCAGCAGCGGCAGGGCCAGCGCCAGCGCGCGCGCCGCTTCCTTGCTGGCATCCCATGACACGAGTACGCGCCGGGCCGCGTTGGCGCCGGCGGCGCCGGGCGCCGGGCCGGTATGCGGCAGCACCAGCACCGGGCGGCCCGCGTTCATCACCACGTAGGCGGGAAAGTCGGCCGGCGCGGCCGGGCTGTCGTGGGCCGGATCGGCCTGGGTGACGATGGCCAGGTCGGCCGCGCGCGCCAGCAGGCTGATGCCGCCGCCGGGCTCGTCGTCGACCAGCAGCCCCTCGAACGACGCGAGGCTGGCGGCGCGCAGCTGGGTATCGAAGGCGGCCAGCGCTTTCTCGGCCCGTTCGCGCACGTAGGTCAGGTGCAGCGCCAGGGTCGGGTCGGCATCGGCCATCGGCATGCTGGCGAACAGGAAGCGCGACACGCCGGTGGGCGCGGCGCCGACCAGGTGGGCGCCGCACTGCTGCGCCAGCGTGGCGGCGAACGTGACCCGCGCCGCGGCATGGATGCTGTCGTCGACGTGCACGAGGATAGTTTTATAAGCCATGGCAACAGTCTCCTTGTCTTGATATTGATCAGCTGAACGGCGGGCGCAGCTATTGATGCGGCTCAATGTTCACGGAAGTGCGCCCTCTAGACTTGGTCCACATGCCGCAGCAAGGGCATGGACTTCGGCAACTAGTGATGACAGGAAAAGAACAATGGATGATAAAAAAGTGGCCCTGGTGACCGGCGGCATGGGCGGCCTGGGGACGGCAATTTGCCAGCGCCTGCACCGCGCCGGCTTTCGCGTCGCGGCCGCCTGCTCGCCGCACAACGCCAGCCCCGAAGGCTGGCTGGCGGCGCAGCGCGACGAAGGCTTCCGGTTTTCCGCGTACAGGGTCGACGTGGCCGACCATGCCGACAGCGAGGCGATGGTGCGGAAGCTGCTGAGCGAAATGGGCCGGCTCGATGTGCTGGTCAACAATGCCGGCATCACGCGCGACCAGAGCCTGCGCAAGATGGCGGCGGCGGACTGGTACGCCGTCATGCACGCCAACCTGGACAGCGTGTTCAACATGAGCAAGCAGGCGCTCGAGCCGATGCTCGCGCAACAGTGGGGGCGCATCATCAATATCTCGTCGGTCAACGGGCAGAAGGGCGCCTTCGGCCAGGCCAACTACGCCGCCGCCAAGGCCGGCATGCACGGCTTCACCAAGTCGCTGGCGCTCGAAATGGCGCGCCACGGGGTGACCGTCAACACCGTCTCGCCCGGCTACCTCGATACCAAAATGGTGCGCCAGGTGCCGCCGGATGTGATGGCGGACAAGATCCTGCCGCAAATTCCCATCGGGCGGCTCGGCCAGCCGGCCGAGGTGGCGGCGCTGGTGGCCTGGCTGTGCGGCGAGGATGCCGGCTTCGTGACGGGCGCGAACATCGCGATCAATGGCGGCCAGCATATGAGTTAAGCCCGGTGCGGCGGTCAGCCGGTGGCGGCGCGCAGGCGCCGTTCAGGGCCCGCGCTTTTCGCGGCGGGTCTGGCAGGTGATGCACAGGCGCGCCTCGGGGCGCGCCTGCAGCCGCGAGAATCCGATCGGATTGCCGCATTCCTCGCATTCGCCGTAGCTGCCGTCGCCGAACTTGGCCAGCGCGTGGCGCAGCGTGCGCAGCTGGTCGGCCGTGTGGCCGGCCGCCTCCAGCGCGAGGTCGTTGAGCAGGCGCACGGTGGCCTTGTCGGCGGGCGAGGTTTCCACTTCCGGCACCGGCAGGTCGCGCCCGCCGGCCAGCGCCTCGGCGCCGTCCTGGGTGGCCAGCAGCGCGCCGAGGCGCTGCTCGAGCAGCGCGTGCAGCTGCGTCAGCTGTGACTGGTCCAGGCCGTTGATCGGGAGCATGGTGCAACTCCGTTATTTCTAATGGGGAAAGGCCGGCGCGGGATGCGGCGGCACTGCCAGTGTAGCGCGAACCGGCGCCGGCGCGCGCGCCTGTGCGGCGCGGCAACATTCAGGCGGGCTTCTTGCCGTGGGCGTCGAGCAGCTTGACCTTCTTGCTCAGTTTTTCGATCGCCACCACGATCGTCGCCGGCTGCCCGGTGGCGGCGGCCGCGGCCAGCTGCACCAGGCCGGCGACGACGCTGACGGCATCGCCGATGACGGCGATCTTGCGGATCTTTTCCGCCGCCGCCACCGTCAGCGCGGCGACCCGCTGGCGCTCGTCGCCGAGGGCGCCGGCGATCAGCGTGGCGGCGTTGAGGTACAGGGCCTGGGCGTGCTGGCGCAGCACCAGTTCCTGGTCGAACAGGGCGCGCGCCATGGCCAGCTCGCGCTCGCCGGCGCGGCCTTCGCCGTGCGCCTTCAGTTCGGCCAGGATGCGCGCGTGCAGCGCATCCGCGCTGGCCGACAGCTGGTCCGCCAGCGCCTCGATCTGGGCCGGGCTCGCGTCGTCTTGCTCGTTCGGGGGTGCCATCGCCGTCTCCTTCGCGTCAATGCTCAGTCGCCACGCAAGCCCTCGTGGACCAGTTTCAGGTCGCGCGCGTAATTGCCGACCGTGTGGCGCAGTTCGGCGCCGCCGAGGTCGTGCAGGTGTTCGCGCATTTTTTGGTGGCCGAGCGAAACCTTGGTCAAGCCCTGGCGCGCCAGGTTGAAGCGCTTGTCGATCAGCTTGTACTCGGCGGCCTTGTTCAGGTAATGGACCTTGGCCATCGTCACCAGCATCCGGTCCTGCGGCCTGGTGGCATACGGCACCTCGATGTCGAAGATGCCGAGCACCGTTTTCTTTTCGTTCTCGTTGCTCTTTTCATAGATCCGGGTCAGGGTGATCATCGCGTCGATCAGGGTCTGCAGGTCGGCGTCGCCGTCGCGGACCATGGTTTCGACGCTGCGGTTCTGGAAGCCGGACGCGATCGCCCGCGTCAGCAGGCGGGTCAGGCCGGTATAGGCGGTCAGGTGGCGCTTTTCGAGCTGGCCGTCGGCCATCGAGCGCAGGCCGCCGCCGAGATCGTCGAGCTGGGGCGTCAGGTCGTAGCGGGCGTCGCCGGCCAGCATCGACAGGGTCTGCATGTACAGCACCACCGACTTTTGCACGCTGATGAAGTCCTCGTACACGGCGCGCCGGCGGGCATCGTTTTCACGGGCGATCTTGTCGGCGGCCGGGGTCAGGTAGGGCTGCTCGCGCAGGTAGGTGTCGCGGTAGCGGGTCGACAGCTCGCCGTAGCCGGCCAGCCTGGACGAGGAAGCGGCGAATTCGCGCACGGCGACCAGGCTGACATTGCCGGTGCTGGCGCAGCCGCCCAGCAGCAGGCTGACGGCGAGCGCGGCGACGGCAAAGGCAAGGCGGCAACGGTTCATGGGACCTTTCAGGCTGCGCAGGAAGGGCAGGCCGGCAGCAACCATTCTTGCGCCGCCGGGGCGGCGCCGCCTTGCTCAATCTCAAGTCACCCGACCGGGCTGGACAGTGCCTCGCGCCAGCCGAGGCCGGCGGCGGTGTCGCCTTGCGGCAGGTATTCGCAGCCGATCCAGCCCGTGTAGCCGAGTGCGTCGATGGCCTTGAACAGCACGCGAAAATCGATGGTTCCGCTGCCCGGCTCGTGGCGGCCCGGCACGTCGGCCAGCTGCATGTGGGCGATCAAGGGCAGGTGCGCGGCGATGGTGGCGGCCAGCTCGCCCTCCATGCGCTGCATGTGATAGATGTCGTATTGCAGGAACAGGTTCGGCGCGCCGACCTCGGCAATGACAGCGGCCGCCTGCGCGCTGCCGCTCAGGAAGTAGCCGGGCATGTCGAAGGTATTGATCGGTTCGATCAGCAGGCGCAGGCCGTGCGGCGCCAGCGCGGCGGCGGCGTAGCGCAGGTTGTCGACGTACAGCGCGTGGATGGCGGCGCGATCAAGGCCGGGCGGCACGATGCCGGCCAGGCAGTGCAGCTGGGGCACGCCGAGGGCCAGCGCATAGTCGATAGCGAGCGCGACGCTGGCGCGGAATTCGCCGGCGCGGCGCGGATCGCAGGCCAGGCCACGGTCGCCCGCGGCCCAGTCGCCGGCGGGCAGGTTGTGCAGCACCAGCTGCAAGCGATGGCGTTTGAGCGCGCGCGCGATGGCGGCGGCGTCGAAGGCGTAGGGGAACAGGAATTCGACGGCATCGAAGCCGTGGCGGCGGGCGAGGGCGAAGCGCTCCATGAAGGGCGCCTCGTTGAACATCAGCGACAGGTTGGCGGCGAACTTGGGCATCGTGCGGCCTTAGCTGTTGGCCGGGTTCATGCCGGCCAGCTGGCCCAGCAGGGCTGACATCGCGGCGGTCTGCTGCGGCGGCAGGTTGCGGATCGCCTCGCGGCTGACCAGGTCGACCACGGCGGTGGCATTGACCAGCAGTTCCAGGCCGACCGGGGTGACCGCGGCATAGCCGACGCGGGCGTCGCGCGGATCGGGCTGGCGCGTGACCAGGCCGATCTTCTCGAGCGGGAGCAGGGCGCGGGTGACGCCGGAGGCGGTCAGGCCGAGGCGTTCGGCCAGGTCGACGCGGCGCAGGCGGCCGCCGGGGGCGCGCGCCAGGTGGTTGAGCAGCTGGAAATCGGAGAAGCTGATCCCGTGGTGGTTGCCGAGGCCGCTGTCAAAACGGCGCAGCAGCATCGCATTCGCGCGCGCCAGGCGCAGGCAGAAATCGGTCCACGAAGTTTGCGGCTCGGGCTGGAGGATGAGATCGCTCGTCATAGTACTTGTCCTTTCATTGATTAATACTTGATGACGCAAGTATATAGCAATTCCCATCAACCCGAACAGGTAATTTGTAACAACCGAAATCGGGGTCAGACCTCAATAAAATCCTAATCGGGGACAGACCTCAATTAATCAGACGAAAGCCGGCACTTGTGTTTGAGGGTGAGTTCGGCAGGGCCGCGGCAAAGAATGCCAATTTCAGATTTTTAATTGAGGTCTGTCCCCGATAGGGTTTTTATTGAGGTCTGACCCCGATTGGGGTTTTCTCGGGCGAAAAAAATGCCGCTCGGAAGCGGCATTCGGGGTTATCGTCCGCGGCCGCCGGAGCGGTGCGGCGGCGCCGGGCGCGGGCCGCGGCTGTTGCCGCCGCCACCACCGCCACCGCCACCACCACCGCCACCACCACCGCCACCACCACCGCCGCCGCTGCGCGGCTTGGCCGCGGCGCTGCGGCCGGTGCCGACCTTGATCACCTGGCCGCCGGAACGGCCGCCGCGGCCGCCATGCCCAGGCGCGCCGCTGCGCAGCTGTACCGGCTGCGCACGCGCCGCCGGGTCCGGCTCGAAGCCGGCGATGACTTGCCGCGGCAAGCTGACCTTGATCAGCTTTTCGATGTCCTTGAGCATTTCATGCTCGTCCACGCATACCAGCGACACCGCTTCGCCGGTCGCGCCGGCACGGCCGGTGCGGCCGATCCGGTGCACATAGTCTTCCGGGATGTTCGGCAGGTCGTAGTTGACCACGTGCGGCAGCTGGTCGATGTCGATGCCGCGCGCGGCGATGTCGGTCGCCACCAGCACCTGCAAATCGCCGGTCTTGAATTCGGACAGCGCCTTGGTGCGCGCCGACTGGCTCTTGTTGCCGTGGATCGCCATCGCGCCGATGCCGTCCTTGCCCAGCTGTTCCACCAGCTTGTTGGCGCCGTGCTTGGTGCGCGTGAACACCAGTACCTGGGTCCAGTTGTTGGTCTTGATCAGGTGCGCCAGCATCGGGTGCTTCTTGTCGCGGTCGACCGGGTGGATCTTTTGCGCGATCACTTCCACCGTCGAATTGCGGCGCGCCACTTCGATCATCGCCGGCTTGTTCAGCAGGCCGTCGGCCAGCGCCTTGATCTCTTCCGAGAAGGTGGCCGAGAACAGCAGGTTCTGGCGCTTCGGCGGCAGGGCGGCCAGCACTTTCTTGATGTCGCGGATGAAGCCCATGTCGAGCATGCGGTCCGCTTCGTCCAGGATCAGGATCTCGACCTTCGACAGGTCGACCGTGCGCTGCTCCATGTGGTCGAGCAAGCGGCCCGGCGTGGCGACCAGGATGTCGACGCCGTGCTTGAGCTGCTTGATCTGCGGGTTGATGCCGACCCCGCCGAAGATCACGGCCGAGTTCAGCTGGGTGTACTTGCCGTACACGCGCACGCTTTCCTCGACCTGGGCCGCCAGTTCGCGCGTCGGGGTCAGGATCAGGGCGCGCACGGCGCGCGCTGACGTCTTGCTCGGCAGCGCGGCGCCGACCTTGTCGGTCGACAGGCGGTTCAGGATCGGCAGGGTGAAGCCGGCGGTCTTGCCGGTGCCGGTCTGGGCGCCGGCCAGCAGGTCGCCGCCATTGAGCACCGCCGGAATGGCCTGGGTCTGGATCGGGGTCGGGACGGTATAGCCGTGTTCGGTAACTGCGCGGACGATGGCGTCGGACAAGCCGAGTTTGGAGAATGACATGATGACTTTATGGTGAATTAGGCAATTAATCAGGGCGGCAGCCAGGTTGAAACCATTGCCGTCCGACAACTGCAGTATAAACACAGCGTCCCCGAATACAAAATAGTTTCGCTGTGGAAATGTACGTGCGGCTTGTTCGGCCTGAGCTGGGGCAGGGGAGCCGCCGCGGGCACCCCCCTTGTACTGCTATGGTATTGCTAGCGTTACATCAAGTAGCGCTATTTTACGCGAAAGTCATTTCTTACGCGAAAGGCGCCAACAGTGTGACCATCTGGCCGAACACTTTCGGGCTGGCGGCGATGACGTCGCCCTTGTACAGGTAGTCCGATTCGCCGGAAAATTCGCCGACGATGCCGCCCGCTTCCGTCACCAGCAGCGAGCCGGCGGCGATGTCCCAGGCTTTCAGGCCTTTTTCGTAGAAGCCGTCGCTGCGGCCGGCGGCCACGTTGGCCAGGTCGAGCGCGGCCGAGCCGCCATTGCGCACCGCCTGGCAGCGCTCGGCCATGACCGCGTACATGCGCTGGTATTCGTCGCGCGCCTTCGGGCCGGCGCCGTGGCCGGAGCCGAGCAGGGCATTCGCGATGCGGTCGTGCTTGGTCACGCGGATGCGCTTGTCGTTCAGGTAGGCGCCGGCGCCCTTGGTCGCGGTGAACAGGTCGTTGCGCACCGGGTCGTAGATGACGGCCTGGGTCACGATGCCGCGCTGGGACAGCGCGATCGAGACGCAATAGTTGGGATAGCCGTGCATGAAGTTGGTGGTGCCATCGATCGGGTCGATGATCCACGCGAATTCACTCTCGTCGTTCAGGTTCTTGGAAGCGCCCGACTCTTCGGCCAGGATGGCGTGGTCGGGGTAAGCCTTGAGCAGCGTTTCGATGATCGCCTGCTCGGCGGCCTGGTCCACATCGGTGACGAAGTCGTTATGTTGTTTTTCGGTAACATTAATCCGGTCGATATCGAACGACGCACGATTGATGACGGTGGCGGCGCGGCGGGCAGCCTTGATCGCCGTGTTGAGCATTGGGTGCATGGTGGGCTTCCGTAATGAGAACGCTTCGCCCACGGGCCTGCCTGGCACGGTGAACGAGTCTGAACAAGAATGAATTAAAGAGCGGTGCGGTGGAGAAAATGGTTAAAATCGCGCACGTCCATGCTGTGGACACGCCTTCTGTTTAACCGGTGTTTCCCGCGCGATTGCGCTATTTTAAATGAATCAGCCCGAAATCGACACGTCTATCTTTCATCGCCTGCGCTTCGTGCTGGTCGAAACCAGCCGCGCCGGCAATATCGGCGCGGCCGCGCGCGCCCTGAAAACGATGGGTTTCGGCGAGCTGCTGCTGGTCAATCCGCGCTTTCCCGATGCCTTGAGCGACCCCGAGGCGGTGGCCTTCGCCAGCGGCGCCCAGGATGTGCTCGAAGGCGCGCGCATCGTCGGCAGCATGGCCGAGGCGCTGGCCGGCTGCCAGTTCGCGGCGGCCGTGTCGGCCCGCCTGCGCGAGTATTCGCCGCCGGTCTGGACCCCGCGCACCTTCGCCGGCCACGTGGCCGCCACGGAAGGCTTGTCGGCGGCGCTCATTTTCGGCAACGAGCGCTTCGGCCTGCCCAACCAGATCGTCGAGCAGTGCAATGTGCTGATCAACATCCCGGCCAACCCCGGCTACAGCTCGCTGAACCTGGCGCAGGCGGTGCAGCTGCTGGCCTACGAATGCCGGATGGCGGCCGACGACGGCGCCGCCGCCGCGGCCAGCCCGGTGGGCTTCCATGGCGATTCGGCCAGCGTGGTCGACGTCGAGGGCATGTACGCCCACCTCGAACAGGCGCTGGTGTCCATCGAATTCCTCGACGCCGACAATCCGCGCAAGCTGATGCCGCGCCTGAAGCGCCTGTTTTCCCGCACCCAGCTGGAAACCGAGGAAGTCAATATCCTGCGCGGCATCGCGCGCCAGATCCTGAAGATGAAGAAGCAGCGATAAAGAACCAGGCGTTTTCAGTAAACGTCGAACGGATCGGCCTTGCCGGCCCAGATATTCTCCAGCACCTTGCGTTCGCGCCCGGTGATCGTGGCCACGAACTGGGAGGGCTTTTTCAGCTGCTTGAAGGTGGCGAAGCCGGTGTTGAGGAATTCGTGCAGGTCGCCCAGGCCGGCCAGCAGCGCCGGCCCTTTCATGATCGACAGGGTGAACGACAGCAGCGGCACCTTCACCAGTTCGCACAGCGAGTCGCCCAGCTCCTGCACCAGCGCCAGCTGGCGCTCGCGATCAGGGCGGCTGGCGGTTTCCTTGTAGGCCTGCACATACTGCGCTTCGGTGAACCGCTCGCCGAGCACGCGCGCCATCGCCGTGTCGAGCCGCTCGGACTGGGCGTCGAGCACGATCGCCTCGGTGATCGCGTGCAGCGATTCGACATTGAGCATCTTGCCCAGGGTCGGGATGATGCGCCCGAGGTCCATGTCGCGCTGGCTCAGGTCGTGCGCGCCGTACAGCTCCTCGAGGAAGAATTCGGCGGCCCCGTGGCTGTTCGGATTGGCCAGCAGGTCGGCATGGGTGAGCGCCAGCCGGCCCGACTGGTAGCGCTTGAGCGCAGTGCGCGCGGCCAGCAGCGCCGGTTCGCGCCGCGCCGCCTGGCGTTCGGCCGATACCATCGCCAGCTGCTGCTCCAGCTTCTTGACGAGTTTTTGTTTCTCCATGTTGCTCTTGTACCAGAAACGAGTAGACGGATCACTCTATTTTCGCCGGATTTTTGACCAATCCTTTCGCGTACACTAGCAAAAATATTACATGGAATCAGGGACATGGGGACATCACGCAGGAGTTTTCTGAAGCTGGGCGGCCTCGCCGCGCTGGCGCTGGCGGCCGGCGGCGGCATCTACCGCGCCACCCGCACGCCTGCGCCGCCGGGGCGCTTCGTGCTCGACGGCGAGGCCAAGGCGGCATTGCACGCCATCGTGCCGGCGATGCTGGCCGGCGCGCTGCCGCCCGAGGCGAACGCCCACCGCGCCGCGATCGACGCCTGCACCGCGCGCGTGGACAAAGCCATCCTCGGCCTGCCGCTGTCGGCCCAGAAGGAAGTCCAGGACCTGTTTGGCCTGCTGGCGCTGGGTCCCGCGCGCCGCTTCCTGGCCGGCGTGCCGGTGGATTGGCCGCAGGCGACGCCGGAGCAGGTGGCCGCCTTCCTGCAGGACTGGCGCACCCACCGCTTCGCCATGCTGCAGTCGGCCTACGCCGCGCTGCACGACCTCGTCATCGGCGCCTGGTACGCCGATCCGTCCAGCTGGGAAGCGATCGGCTATCCCGGCCCGCCCAAGGAACTCGCATGAGCAGCACCGCCATCATCCCCGACCCGATTGCCGCAGGCCTGGCGCGCGGCTGGAACGTCATCGACTGCGCCACGCTCGATGCCGACCGCACGATCGAGGCCGACGTCGTCATCGTCGGCAGCGGCGCCGGCGGCGGCGTGACCGCCGAGATCCTGGCGCTGGCCGGCCTCAAGGTGCTGATCGTGGAGGAGGGCGCGCTCAAGTCCTCGCGCGATTTCAAGATGCGCGAGGCCGAGGCCTACCCCACGCTGTACCAGGAGTCGGCGGCGCGCAAGACCAAAGACAAGGCGATCAACATCCTGCAGGGCCGCACCGTCGGCGGCTCGACCACGGTCAACTGGACGTCGAGCTTCCGCACCCCGACCCCGACGCTCGACTACTGGCGCAAGCACTTCGGCCTGCTCGACTACACGCCCGATGCGCTGGCCCCGTGGTTCCTGATGATGGAGCAGCGCCTGAACGTCAGCACCTGGCTGACCCCGCCCAACGAAAACAATGACCTGCTCAAGCGCGGGGCCGCCAAGCTGGGCATCCCGGCCGCGGCCATCATGCGCAACGTCAAGGGCTGCTGGAACCTGGGCTACTGCGGCATGGGCTGCCCGACCAACGCCAAGCAGTCGATGCTGGTGACCACGATCCCGTCGGCGCTCGACCATGGCGCCGGCCTGCTGACGCATGCGCGCGCCGAGCATTTCGTGTTCAAGAACGGCAAGGCCGAGCACCTGGTCGTGCGCGCGCTCGACGCCAGCGGCCTGGCGCCGACCGGGCGCACGCTGACCTTGCGCGCCAGGCACTTCGTGGTGGCCGGCGGCGCGATCAATTCGCCCGGCCTGCTGCTGCGCTCCAAGGCGCCGGACCCGCACGGCCTGCTGGGCGGGCGCACCTTCCTGCACCCGACCGTCATCTCGGCCGGCCTGTTCGCGCAGCGCGTGGACGGCTATGCGGGCGCGCCCCAGACCATCTATTCCGACCACTTCCTCGACACCCAGGCGATCGACGGGCCGATGGGCTACAAGCTCGAGGCGCCGCCGCTCCATCCGCTGCTGCTGTCGACGACGATGGCCGGCTTCGGCGCCGGCCACGCCGCGACGATGCGCCAGTTTCCGCACACGCACGCCCTGCTGGCGCTGCTGCGCGATGGCTTCCATGCCGATTCGCCGGGCGGGCGCGTGCTGCTGCAGGACGGCGGGGCGCCGCTGCTCGACTATCCGCTGAGCGGCTTCATTTGGGACGGCGTCAGGCGCGCCTTGCTGTCGATGGCCGAGATCCAGTTCGCGGCCGGCGCCAAAAGCGTGCAGCCGGTGCATGAACACGCGCCGTTTTACGCCACCTGGGCCGCCGCCAGGAAAGGCATCGCCGAACTGGCGTACCAGCCGCACCTGACGCGCGTGGTCAGCGCCCACGTAATGGGCGGCTGCGCGATGTCCGACGATGTGCGCCTCGGCGTGGTCGGCGCCAACGGCATCTACCACGGTGTGTCGAACCTGTCGGTGCACGACGGCTCGCTGTTCCCGACCTCGATCGGCGCCAATCCGCAGCTGTCGATCTACGGCATCACGGCGCGCCTGGCCAGCGGGCTGGCGCAGGCGCTGACCGGCAACAGCGCGCCGCGCGTGGCGGCCTGACCATGTTCCATTCCTCGCGCCGGCTGATGCACGCCATCCTCGCGCTGCAGGCATGCGCGGCCGGCGTGCTCGCCTGGCTGGGCCACACGCGCCTTGGCCTGTCGTGGCCGGCCGCGCTGGCCGCGGCGTTCGGCGCGGTGCTGCTGGTGCGCCTGGCGATCACCGCCAACAACTACCTGCTCAATGCCCGTTTCGCCAGCGTCACGCCGGACGACTTCCGGCTCGGGCCCTGGCAGCGCCTGCGCATGTTCCTGGAGGAGTTCCTGGCCACGCTGCTGCACACGTCGTGGTTCATGGCGCGCGCCAGGGCGGGGCAGCGCATCTATCCGGATGCCGCGCTGCCGCCGGTGCTGCTGCTGCATGGATATGGCTGCAACAGCGGCTACTGGGCCCACCTGGTGCCGCTGCTCGACGCCGAACGCATCAGCCACGCCTCGCTCGACCTGGAGCCGGTGACGGGCGATATCGACGGCTATGTGCCGGCGGTGGCGGCGGCGATCGATGCGCTGTGCGCGGCGGCCGGCAGCGCCAGGGTCGTCATCGTGGCGCACAGCATGGGCGGGCTGGTGGCGCGCGCCTATTTGCGCGATCATGGTGCGGAAAAGGTGGCGCGCGTGATCACGCTCGGCACGCCGCACCACGGCACCAGCCTCGCCAACTTCGGCGTGGGCCGCAATGCGTTGCAAATGCGCCGCATCGAGGGCGCGCCTGGCGGGCCCGAAAGCGCATGGCTGCGCCAGCTCGCGGCCGGCGAAAGCGCGGCCACGCGGGCCCTCGTGACCTCCTTGTTTACCCACCACGACAACATCATAGCCCCGCAAACGTCGAGCATTCTGCCCGGCGCGCGCAATATCGGCTTCGGCGGCATCGGCCATGTGGCGCTCGGCCGCAACGCGAAGATTCTCGCCGCCGTGATGGAAGAAATACGCACAATGTCACAGTCGTCATAATCCGGTGCAACACTTTTCTTGCAGCCGTGCTAAAGTCGAACTGTACTGCATACACGCTTGAAATAGCCGCGATACCAGCGACTCATATGCATAAGGCTTAAACAACGGGAGTGCATCGTGTCGGCACGCATCCTCATCATCGAAGACAACCCCACCAATATGGAGTTGATGGTGTATTTGCTGACTGCGTTCGGCTATACGCCCTTCAGTGCCTACGACGGCCTGTCCGGCATCGAGACCGCGCGCGAAGTGCGCCCGGACTTGATCATCTGCGACGTCCACCTGCCCAAGCTGGACGGTTATGGCGTGGTCGCCGCGTTGAAGGAAGATCCTGAACTGAAAGAGGTGCCGGTGCTGGCGGTGACCGCGCTGGCCATGGTCGGCGACCGCGAGCGCCTGCTGTCGGCCGGCTTCGATGGCTACATCGGCAAGCCGATCGAGCCTGACAGCTTCGTCTCCGAACTCGAGGCCTTCCTGCCGAAGAGCGTCGCTCCCGCGCATGCGCCGGAAGTGGAGCCGCCGCCGGCGCCGGCGGCGCACCATGCCGGCGAACGCGCCACCATCCTGATCGTCGACGACCATGTGCTGAACCGCGAATTCCTGATCACCCTGCTCAGCTACGGCGGGCACCGCCTGATCGAAGCGTCGAATGGCCTCGACGGCCTGAAAATGGTCAAGGCCGAAAAGCCGGACCTGGTCATCTCCGACATCCTGATGCCGAACATGGACGGCTACGAGTTCGTCACCCGCCTGCACGAAGACCCGGCAACGGCCGACCTGCCGGTGATCTTCTACACGGCCACTTACCGCGAGCGCGAAGCGAACAAGATGGCGCAGTCGTGCGGCGTGCGCTGGGTGCTGCCCAAGCCGTCCGACCCGGACGTGATCCTGCGCACCGTGCACGAGGCGCTCGGCATCACGGCGCAGCCGGCCCCGGTGCCCGAGATGGCCGCCAGCGGCGGCGAGAACGGCCGCATGTTCGTGATCGACAACAAGGTCGCCGAATACCTGGTCGAAGTCGAATCGAGCAGCCAGGTGCTGTCGCGCCTGGCCAACCACGGCGACTCGGGGGCGCCGGCGCGCGACCTGGTGCAGATGACGGAACGGCTGTCGACATCGCTGTCGAGCCTGCAGGCGGTGAGCCTGCGCCTGACCGCGCTGATCGAGCTGGGCATCGAACTGGGCGCCGAGCGCGACCCGGAAGCGCTGATCGAGATCGGCTGCCGCGTGGCGCAGAACATCTGCGTGTCGAAGTACGCCTGCATCGGCGTACTGGCCGACGATTCGGACGAGCTGGCGTACTTCGCCTCGTGCGGCGAGAAAAGCCAGGCGCGGGTGGTGGTCGGCACGCCGCGCGCCGGCGTGCTCGATACCCTGCTCAGGGAGCGCCAGCCGCTGCGCTTCAACGAGGTCGGTGGCGATCCGCGGTCGATCGGGCTGCCGCAGGCGCACCCGCCGGTGCATACCTTCCTCGGCGTGCCGATCGTGTCGCGCGAGCGGGTGCACGGCTGGCTGTACCTGGTCGACAAGCTGGGCGGCGAGGGCTTCTCCGAGGTCGACGAACGGGTCGCGGTGACGGTCAGCGCGCAGATTGCGGCGGCCTACGAAAACCTGCAGCTGTACGACGAGATCAAGCGCCACCATGCCCAGCTGACCGCCGACATGACGGCCCGCATCCGCCTCGACGAAGACCTGCGCCGCTTCCGCACGGCGATGGATGCGACGGCCGACGCCATTTTCCTGATCGACCGCTCCGGCATGTGCTTCGTCGACGTCAACGCGACCGCCTGCCGCATGCTGGGCTACGAGCGCGAGGACTTCCTCGCGCTGGGCAATGCCAGTGCCGGCCAGCTGGACAATCCGCGGCTGCAGGACCTGTACGACAAGCTGCTGGCCGGCGATTCGTCCGGCGCGATGGCCGAGCTGCTGCTGCAGCGCAAGGATGGCACGCCGCTATCGGTCGAAGTGCAGCGCCGCACCCTGCGCTCGGGTTCGAGCTGGATCCTGGTGGCGGTGGCGCGCGACATCACCGAACGCAAGGAGGCCGAGCTGCGCCTGCTCAAGCTGGCCCATTTCGACACCCTGACCGGCCTGCCGAACCGCAGCCAGTTCTACGCCGCGCTCACGCGCGCGCTGGAGCAGGCGCACGACCACAAATGGTCGGTCGGCGTGCTGTTCCTCGATATCGACCGCTTCAAGACCATCAACGATACGCTCGGCCACCCGATCGGCGACGAGCTGCTGCGCCAGTTCTCGAGCCGCCTGGTCGACTGCCTGCGCGTGCGCGATACCATCGGCCGTTTCGGCGGCGATGAATTCGCCGCGATCCTGATGCTGCCCGAAGGGCCGTCCACCGCGCTGGTGGTGATCGAGAAGATCCGCGAAGCGCTGCGCCGGCCGTTCGACCTGGAAGGGCACGAGGTAACGGCCACCGCCAGCATCGGCATCACGGTCTATCCCGACGACGGCGCCGACGCCGACACCCTGATCAAGTACGCCGATACCGCGATGTACCGCGCCAAGGAAGCGGGGCGCGACGCCTACCGCTTCTTCACGGCGGAGATGAACGCGCAGTCGCTGGCCAGGCTGGACCTGGAAAATGCGCTGCGGCGCGCCATCGACAACGAGGAATTCGTGCTGTTCTTCCAGCCCAAGGTGCACATCGGGTCGGGCCGCATCAGCGGCGCCGAAGCGCTGATCCGCTGGAAGCGCCCGGGCCACGGCATGGTCTCGCCGGCGCTGTTCATCCCGATCCTCGAGGAGACCGGCCTGATCGTGCGGGTCGGCACCTGGGTGCTCAACGAAGCCTGCCGCAAGATCAGCGAATGGGGCAAGTCCAAGACCGGGCCGGTGCATTTGTCGGTCAACGTGTCGGGCATCCAGTTCTTCGTCGGCGGCCTGGAGGAAGAGGTGCTCAAGGCGATCAAGGTGCACGACATCGCGCCCGAGCTGCTCGAGCTGGAGCTGACCGAGAGCTCGCTGATGTCGAACGCCGAGGACACCATCACCGTGCTGCGCAACCTGAAGGCGCTCGGCATCCAGATCTCGATCGACGATTTCGGCACCGGCTATTCGAGCCTGGCCTACCTGAAGCGCTTCCCGATCGACAAGCTGAAGATCGATATCGCCTTCGTGCGCGAAGTGACCAGCAATCCGGACGACGCGGCCATCGTGCTGGCCATTATCAACATGGCCCACAGCCTCAAGCTGCAGGTGATCGCCGAGGGCGTCGAGAAGGAGGCCCAGCTGGCCTACCTGCGCCGCCACGGCTGCGACGAGATGCAGGGCTACTACTTCAGCCGACCGGTCGAAGAAACCGAATTCGAGATGATGCTCAGGGACGGCAAGTTCCTGAACGCCCCGGTCGACGAAACGCTGATGACCCAGCAAACCCTGCTGATCGTGGACGACGACGTCTTCATGCTCGACGTGCTGTCCGACTTCCTGGCGCAGGACGGCTACCGCATACTGACCGCGCAAACGGCAGCCGAAGGCTTCGACCTGCTGGCGCGCCACAAGGTGCAGGTGATCCTGTGCGACCAGTGCATGCCCCTGATGAGCGGGACCGAGTTCATGGAGCGGGTCAAGAACCTGTGCCCGGACACCTTCCGCATCATGCTCTCCGCGTATGCCGACCTGACCCCGATCATGGCCGCCATCAACCACGGCGCGATCGACCGCTTCTACACCAAGCCGTGGAAGGGCGCCGTCCTGCGCGAGAACATCCGCGAAGGCTTCCGCCTGCATGCGGCCGTGCACGGCGGCGGCAGCCTCGCATCGCTGAAGTAGTTCCGGCCGCGTCGAGCTGGTCGAGCAGTAGAACCTCGCTCCTAGAAGTGCACCCCGCGCAGCAGCTGCTGCATGGCGATCTGCTCGGAACTCATCTGCGGCGCCTTCTTGCCGTCGGCGCCCTTGGCCGCATCCGAATCCGGGAACATGCGGAACGTGGTGTTGAGCACGATGTGCGCCACGCTCGGCATCAGCGCGTGCAGCACCTGGCCGAAAATGCCGACCCGGGTCGCGATCCGCACCGGCTTGTGCACGATCGCGTCGGCGATCATGTCGGCCGCTTCGTCCGGCGCCAGCGTCGGCACGTTCTGGTAGATCTTGGTCGGCGCGATCATCGGCGTGCGCACCAGCGGCATGTTGATGGTCGTGAACTTGATGCCCACGTCCGCCAGCTCGGACGACGCGCAGCGGGTCCAGGCTTCCAGCGCCGCTTTCGAGGCCACGTAGGCCGAGAAGCGCGGGGCGTTGGTCAGCACCCCGATCGACGAGATGTTGACGATGTGGCCGCGCCTTTGCGCGATCATCTTCGGCAGCAGCCCCATGGTCAGCCGCAGGCAGCCGAAATAGTTCAGCTGCATGGTGCGCTCGAAGTCGTGGAAGCGGTCGTAGCTCGACTCGATCGCGCGCCGGATCGACCGGCCCGCGTTGTTGACCAGGATGTCGACGCCGCCGTGGTTCTCGATCAGCACCTGCACGAAGCGGTCGCAGTCGGCCATGTCGGCCACGTCGGCCTGGTAGGTGATGACCTCGAAGCCGCGGTCGCGGATCTCCTTGGCCGCCTCGGCCAGCTTGTCTTCGTCGCGGCCGCAGATGATCGTGGTGGCGCCCGCCTCGGCGATCTTGTGCGCCGCCGCCAGGCCGATGCCGGACGAACCGCCGGTGATCAGCACGACCTTGCCGGCCACGGTGCCGCGCAGCGAATGGTCGATGAACAGGGCAGGGTCGAGGTTGCGCTCCCAGTAGTCCCACACCGGGGCGGCATAGCTTTCCAGCGGCGGACAGGCGATCCCGGTGCCCTTCAGCGCGCGCATGGTCTCGCGGCTGTCGAAGCGGGTCGGGTAATTGATGAAGTTCATCAGGTCGCCCGGCAGGCCGAGGTCCTTCATGATCGCGTCGCGCACCCGGCGCACCGGCGCCAGCGACATGATGCCTTTCTTGATCGACTTCGGAATGAAGCCCAGCAGCGCCGCATTGACGCGGATGCTCATCGTCGGCGCATGGGCGGCGCGGCAGAACACATTGAGCACCTCGCCCACCCGCATCGGCTCGGGGTCGGTCAGGTGGAAGCACATGCCGTCCAGCTTGGGCTGGTGCGAGATGTGGTCCATCGCGTCGACGACAAAGTCGACCGGCACGATGTTGATGCGGCCGCCTTCGAGGCCGATGGTCGGCATCCATGGCGGCAGCATCTGGCGGATGCGCTGGATCAGCTTGAAGAAGTAGTAAGGGCCGTCGATCTTGTCCATCTCGCCGGTCTTCGAGTCGCCCACCACCATGCCAGGGCGGTACACGCGCCAGGCGCCCTTGGTCTCGTTGCGGACGATTTTCTCGGAATCGTGCTTGGTGGCGAAGTAGGGATGGTCGAGGTTCTCGGCTTCGTCGAACATGTCTTCACGGAAGATCCCCTCGAACATGCCGGCGGCGGCGATCGAGGACACGTGGTGCAGGCAGCCGGCCGCGATGGCATTGGCGAAATCGACGGTATTGCGGGTGCCTTCGACATTGACCGCGACCTGGTCATCCGCGTCCGCGCTCATGTCGTAGATCGCGGCCAGGTGGTAGAAGTGATCGATGGTCTTGGCGAGCTTCTTCGTGTCCTCCTTCGATACGCCAAGCTTGGGCGAGCGCAGGTCGCCGAACACGGGAATGGCGCGGGCCTTGGTCGTGCCCCAGTACTCCAGCAGGGCCGGCACCTTGTCGCGGCTCGCGTCGCGCATCAGGAAGTAGACGACGCTGCCTTTGCGCGCCAACAGCTTCTTGACCAGCCGCTTGCCGATAAACCCAGTCGCTCCAGTGACAAAATACTGCATATGCTGTCTCCCTTGTTGTGGTGTTGAGTGGATGGATCAATCATTACAGGCCCATGCGGTATTGGCAAGACTTTGCGAGGCGCGATGTTGCGGATAATTGGCATTTAGAAGGTGCTCTCTATGGTTTTAGAACCCGATCTCTAGAATTGGTCAATAAAATGGTCTCATCAAAAAAGGGTATCGACTCGAACAATCACATATTCTCACTGGGAGCTCATCATGGTAAAGAAACTCAAGACTCTGGCAAAATCCGAAGACAAACAATTGGCTAGCGCTGTTCGTACCTCCGCTCACCAGATCTGGCAAGCCGGCCTGGGCGCATTCGCCAAGGCCCAGGAAGAAGGCGGCCGCGTGTTCAACAAGCTGGTCCAGGAAGGCACCGACCTGCAAAAGCGCACCCGCTCGATGGCCGAAGACAAGGTCTCCGAAGTGACCGACACCGTGACCAAGGTCGCCGACGGCGTCAGCAAGCAGGCCAGCGGTTCGTGGGACAAGCTGGAGCAGGTGTTCGAAGACCGCGTCGCGCGCGCCCTGTCGACCATCGGCGTGCCGACCCAAAAAGATATCCAGGCCCTGACCAAGCGCGTCGAGCAGCTGTCGAAGGCCGTTGACCAGCTGTCGGGAAAGAAGGCGCCTGCCGCCAAGCCTGCGGCGAAGAAGCCAGCCGCCAAGCCAGCCGCCAAGCCAGCTGCCAAGAAAGCCGCCGCCAAGCCGGCAGCCAGGAAGGCTGCCGCCCCACGCAAGCCGGCCGCCAGGAAAGCCGCGCCAGCCGCCGCTTAAGCGAACCGCTTCCCCGGAGCGGATGTAAAGACAAAGGGCCTGTGCATGCACGGGCCCTTGTTACGAGTGCCAGATGACCACCAAAGTGACCCGGGCCAAGCCCAAAAAACAGAATGCCTGGACGCCCGCGATCGGCGTCGCGCTGGCCGGGGGCGGGCCGCTGGCCGCCGTCTATGAGATCGGCGTACTGGCCGCGCTGCAGGAGTCGATCGAGGGCCTGGACCTGAACGAGGCCGACATCTACGTCGGCATCAGCGCGGGCGGCATCGTCGCCGCCGGCCTGGCCAACGGCATCACGCCGCACCAGATGTGCCGCCTGTTCATCGAGAGCGACGTCGCCGGCGGCGGCGGCCCGTCCCTGTTCAAGCCGGAACTGCTGCTGCGCCCTGCCAGCGCGGAGTTCCGCAAGCGCCTCGCGATGGTGCCCGGCCTGGTGGCCGGCTCGCTGTTCCACTATGCGCGCCGGCGCAGCAGCCTGCTGTCCTCGTTCGAACGCCTGAAGGAGGCGCTGCCGACCGGGGTGCTGTCGGGCGAGGGCATCAACAACTACCTGAAGGCGACCTTTGCCCGTCCGGGGCGCAGCAACGACTTTCGCAAGCTGCGCCACAAGCTGGTGATCGTGGCGACTGACCTCGATACCGGCGAAGCGGTGCGCTTCGGCGCCCCCGGCTGGGACGCCACCCCGATCTCGCTCGCGGCCCAGGCCAGCGCCGCGGTGCCGGGACTGTTCCCGCCGGTCGAGATCAAGGGCCGCCATTTCGTCGATGGTGCGCTGCGCAAAACGCTGCATGCCTCGATCGCCCTTGAAGAAGGGGTCGACGTGCTGTTCTGCGTGAATGCGATCGTGCCTTACAACGCGCGCCCGGCGCACCCGGCCGGCAAGCTGGCCAGCGGCGGGCTGCTCGACGTGATGTCGCAGACCATCCGCTCGATGCTGCATTCGCGCGTCGAAACCGGGATGGCCGGCTATGCCCACAGCCACCCGCGCATCGACATCCTGCTGTTCCAGCCGAACCAGGACGATGCCGAGCTGTTCTTCACGAATATCTTCAGCTACGCCAACCGGCGCCGCATGTGCGAGCGGGCCTACCAGAACACGCGCCTGATGCTGCTCGAACGGCGCGCCGAGATCGGGCCCAAGCTGGCCCGCCACGGCTTGAAGCTCAAGCTCGGCGTGCTGCGCAATACCAGCATGTCGCTGGTCGAAGAGGCCCCGTCGCGCGCGCCGCTGGCGCGCCTGGGCCAGGTGCTGGACGACCTCGAGCGCTACCTGAAGGTCGCGCATTCCTGAGCGTGGCTTTCGGTGTTATGCTTGCACCAGAAAAAACACAGGCCGCCCGCTATGCTACAAAAAGCTCCCCGCCGCACCCGCGAACGCATCCTCGAACTGTCCCTGCGGCTGTTCAACGAGTTTGGCGAACCGAACATCACGACCACGGTGATTGCGGAGGAGATGAACATCTCGCCAGGTAACCTCTACTACCACTTCCGCAACAAGGACGACATCGTCAATTCGATCTTCGTCCAGTTCGAGGCCGAGATCGAACGCATCCTCACCGTGCCCGAAGGGCGCCGCTCGAACATCGAAGACGTCTGGCTGTACCTGCACCTGATGTTCGAGCTGGTGTGGCGCTACCGCTTCTTCTACCGCGACCTGAACGACCTGCTGTCGCGCAACCGCAAGCTCGAGCTGCACTTCAAGCAGATCCTGGCGCACAAGATCAAGGTCGCGC
>JAKFDH010000145.1:0-43682 GCA_036676245.1 Massilia sp.
ACCGGGGTCAGTGCCGACAAAAGCACACGGGCTCAACCATAAAGCTTTATGGTTGAGCCCGTGTGCTTTTGTCGGCACTGACCCCGGTTTTGGTTCAGCCGCACAAAATGCCGCCGCACCGCATAATTCACAACTTCCGCCGTTTTACACCGCCGATTACGCGCAATGCGGCGGCACGCTTCTGGCTACCATGGTGAACAATCCAACCACAAAGCAAAGCGGAGTCCATCCATGAAACCAGCATTCAAAATCGCCGTCATTCCAGGCGACGGCATCGGCAAGGAAGTCATCCCGGAAGGCATGCGCGTGCTCGCCGCCGCCGCCGCGCGCTTCGACATCGCACTTGAATACACCCACATCGAATGGGCCAGCTGCGACTACTACCAGCGCACCGGAAAGATGATGCCGGACGACTGGAAAACCCAGCTGGGCGGCATGGACGCCATCTTCTTCGGCGCCGCCGGCTGGCCGGATACCGTGCCTGACCATATCTCGCTGTGGGGTTCGCTGCTCAAGTTCCGGCGCGAGTTCGACCAGTACATCAACCTGCGCCCGGTGCGCCTGTTCGACGGCGTACCCTGCCCGCTGGCCGGACGCAAGGCCGGCGACATCGACTTCATGATCGTGCGCGAAAACACCGAAGGCGAATATTCTTCCATCGGCGGCATCGCCTTCCAGGGCACCGAGCGCGAAGTGGTGATGCAGCAGTCGGTGCACTCGCGCCATGGCACCGACCGCGTGCTCAAATACGCCTTCGACCTGGCGCAGCAGCGCGCACGCAAGCACGTCACCGTGGCCACCAAGAGCAACGGCATGTCGATCAGCATGCCTTGGTGGGACGGACGTGCGGCCGAGATGGCGGCGCAGTATCCGGACGTCGCCTGGGACAAGCAGCACATCGACATCCTGTGCGCGCGCTTCGTGCTGCAGCCGCAGCGCTTCGACGTGGTCGTCGCCTCCAACCTGTTCGGCGACATCCTGTCCGACCTGGGACCGGCGTGCACCGGCACCATCGGGCTGGCGCCGTCGGCCAACATGAACCCCGAGCGCACCTTCCCCTCGCTGTTCGAACCGGTGCACGGCTCGGCGCCCGACATCTACGGCAAGAACATCGCCAACCCGATCGCCGCCATCTGGTCGGCCGCGCTGATGCTCGACTTCCTGACCCGCGGCGAAGGCGCGGGCCGCGCCGCCCACGATGCGATCCTGGCCGCGATCGAGACCGCGCTGCTGGAAGGACCGCTCACGCCCGACCTCGGCGGCAAGGCATCGACCACCGAACTTGGCAAGGCCATCGCCGCACTGGTCGGAGGTGCGGCATGAACCGTCCTGTCCCACACTCGATGGAACTGGCCCAGCCGGAACTGATGGCCGTGGCAAACCTGATCAACGGCCAGTGGTGCGAAAGCGCCAGCGGCAAACGCTACGATGTCAACGATCCGGCCAGCGGCGCCGTCTTCGCCAGCGTGCCGGACAGCGACACCAGCGACGCCCGCGCCGCGGTCGACAGCGCGGCGGCGGCCTTCGGCCCTTGGCGCGACCGCAGCGCGCGCGAACGCGCCCAGCTGATCAAGCGCTGGCACGCGCTGATCGTGGCCAATACCGAAGACCTGGCGCGCCTGATGTCGCGCGAACAAGGCAAACCGCTGGCCGAATCGCGCGGCGAAGTGGCCTACGGCGCCGGCTACGTCGAATGGTTCGCCGAAGAGGCGGTGCGCGCCTATGGCGACATGATCCCCGAGCCGGTGCGCGGCAAGAAGATGATGGTGGTAAAAGAGCCGGTCGGCGTGGTGGCCGCGATCACGCCATGGAATTTTCCGCTGGCGATGATCGCCCGTAAAATCGCGCCGGCGCTGGCGGCCGGCTGCACGGTGGTGGCCAAGCCGGCCGAAGACACGCCGCTGACCGCACTGGCGCTGGTGCGCCTGGCGCAGCAGGCCGGCATTCCGGACGGCGTGGTCAACATGGTGACCGCCTCCCGCGCGCAGACCCCGGTGGTGGTGAAAGTCTGGCTGGACGACCCGCGCGTACGCAAGATCACCTTCACCGGCTCGACCGCGGTCGGCAAGAGCCTGGCGCGCGACGCAGCGGCCACGCTCAAGACCCTGTCGCTCGAACTGGGCGGCAACGCCCCCTTCATCGTCTTCGACGACGCCGACGTGGACGCCGCCGTGAACGGCCTGATGGTGGCCAAGTACCGCAATGGCGGCCAGACCTGCGTCAGCCCGAACCGCGTCTACGTGCAGCGCGGCGTCTACGATGCCTTCGCCGCGAAGCTGACAGCGCGCGTGGCGGCCCTGAAGGTTGGTCCGGCCACCGATCCCGCCGCGCAGATCGGCCCGATGATCAACGAGCGCGCCGTCGAGAAGATCGAACAGCACGTCGCCGACGCCCTGCACCATGGTGCGCAGCTGCTGACCGGCGGCCAGCGCCTGCAGCCGGCCGGCACCCTGGGCACCACCTACTACGCGCCGACCGTACTGCGCGACGCCACCAGGGCCATGAAGCTGGCGCACGAAGAGACCTTCGGCCCCGTGGTCGCGCTGTTCCCCTTCGACGACGAGGCGCAGGTCGTTGAAATGGCCAACGACACCCCGTTCGGCCTGGCCTCCTACTTCTATTCGCAGGACATCGCCCGCGTCTGGCGCGTGGCCGACCAGCTCGAGACCGGCCTTGTCGGCATCAACGAGGGCGCGATCACGAACGAAGCGGCGCCGTTCGGCGGCGTCAAGGAGTCCGGCTACGGGCGCGAAGGTTCGCGCTACGGCCTGGACGACTACATGCACACCAAATACCTGTGCCTGGGGGGTGTGCGATGATGCGCCTGGCGCCGTACCCGATCGAGGTGGAGTTCCCCAGCCTGGCCGCCTACGCCGAAGGCAATTGCGGCGTACCGTACGCCTACACCTTCGACAGCGGCCAGGCCGGCCCGCACGTCATGATCAACGCGCTCACCCACGGCAACGAGGTGTGCGGCGCGATCGCCGTCAAGGCCATGCTCGACATCGGGCTGCTGCCGCGCCGCGGGAAGCTGACGCTGTCGTTCGCCAACGTCGACGCCTACAAGCGCTTCGATCCGGCCGTGCCGGATGCCTCGCGCTTCGTCGACCAGGACCTGAACCGGGTGTGGACCCCGGCCATCCTGGACAACGCGGCCCTCGATTCGAGCGAACTGCGGCGCGCACGCGCCTTGCGTCCGCTGGTCGACAGTGCCGACCTGCTGCTCGACCTGCACTCGATGCATGAGCGCTGCGCCCCGCTGACCGTCTGCGGACCGCTCGAGAAGGGCATCGCGCTGGCGCAGCAGCTGGGCGCGCCGGCCTGGATCATCAGCGACGAAGGCCACCCCGAGGGACGCCGCATGCGCGACTATGGCCAGTTCGGCGAAGCCGGCGGCAGCAAGAACGCGCTGCTGATCGAATGCGGCCAGCATTGGGAGGCCGCCGCCGTCGATGTCGCCAAGGACTGCTGCGCGCGTTTCCTGCTGCTGGCCGGCGTCATCGACGCGGCCGACCTGCCGCCGCGCTGGCTGCTGCCCGACGGCGACGCCACCAGGGTGGTGCGGGTGACCGACGCCGTGGTGGCGCACAGCGAGGACTTCCGCTTCGAGTCGCCGTATACGGGGCTCGAAGTTATCCCCGCCGCCGGCAGCGTCATCGGCTGGAACGAAGGCTGCCCGGTCACCACGCCCTACCCTTCCTGCGTGCTGGTCATGCCCTCGCTGCGCCAGCTGCGCAGCGGCGTCACGGTGGTGCGCCTGGGCCAGCTGATCGGCTGAAAACAGAGTTATAATCCGCGCCATGGTCAAACGCTTTTTCTACTTGCTTGCACTCGCCTTCGTGCTCCAGCTGAGCGCTGGGGTGGCGAACGCGTATTGCATGCACGAGACTGGCGCGGCCAGCGAGCACTTCGGCCATCATCAGCATGAGCACCAGCTCGCGGATGCGGATGCCGACGGTTCGGCCCCGGCCACCAAGGCAGGACCGGATCCGGACTGCGCATCATGTTCGCCCGGCACCCTCGTCATGCAGTCCTTGTACTCCGACGCAGTGCAGCGCATGTTGCCGTCCCACCAGCAACTTGCGCTGTTGCCTGCACCGCCCACGCCCTACCTCAGCCTGCCGGAGCGCCCCAACTGGATGCGCTCCGCCTAAGGTCGGCGACGGTCCAGCCATGCATTCCTGATTCAGGTTACCAGTACGCCCGCGCGTAGGCTGGTCGACGCCGGATTCCCCCATTTCGACTGGAGAATTCGATGCGTTTACTATATTTCACGATCGGGCTCGCGCTGCTACGCGTGCTGCCGCTGCTGTATCGGCTGGCCCATGGCAAGGACAGGGATGAAGTAGCAGAAGCCGCGGTATCGAAGTAATCACCAGTATGAACCAACGTCGTCCTCGCGAAGGCGGGGCGGTCCGACGGGTCGGCCCATGCTGAGCATATTCAGCATGGATCCCTGCATTCGCAGGGATGACGTTGGCTATTGTTTCTTATTTATTGCACCCACGACTTCGGATGCGGCACGGGCCATCAGCTCGCCGCGCGCGGTTCGGTCAGCATGTCGGGGCGCAAGATTGCATCCAGCTGCCCCTGGTCCAGCCACCCCTTGTCCAGCACCAGCTCGACGATGCCGCGCCCGCTGGCGAGGGCTTCGCGTGCGATCGCACTGGCGCGCTGGTAGCCGATGTGCGGATTGAGGGCCGTCACCAGCCCGATCGACGCATGCACGCTGCGCCGCAGCGCCTCGCTGTCGGCGCTGATGCCGTCGATGCAGCGCGTCTCCAGCAAGCGGCAGCCAGTCTCCAGGTGCGCCAGGCTCTTGAACAGGCTGTACGCAATGATGGGCTCGAACGCGTTCAGCTGCAGCTGGCCAGCTTCGGCCGCCATGCAGACCGTCAGGTCGTTGCCGATCACCTCAAAGGCAATCTGGTTTACCACTTCGGGCATGACCGGGTTGATCTTGCCTGGCATGATGCTCGACCCTGCCTGCAACGGCGGCAGCCGGATGTCGCCGAAGCCGCTGCGCGGCCCCGAGGACAGCAGGCGCAAGTCGTTGCACATCTTCGACAGCTTGATCGCGGCCCGCTTCAACGCGCCGGACAGGGCGACGAAGGCATCGGTGTCCTGGGTTGCCGCGACCAGGTCGGGCGCCGTGCGCAGCCCGATGCCGGTCAGGTCGGCCAGGTGCCCGCGCACCACGCCGCTGTAGCCGGGCGGCGCATTGATGCCGGTGCCGATTGCGGTCGCCCCCAGCGTGATTTCGCGCAGCGGTCCGAGCGCGCAGCGCAGGGCATCTTCGGAGGCGGCGACCATGGCGGCAAAGGCGCCGAACTCCTGGCCCAGCGTCATCGGCACCGCATCCTGGAGCTGGGTGCGCCCCATCTTCAGCACACCGGAAAACTCGTAGGCCTTGCGCTCGAGCGCGGCGCGCAGCGAGGCCAGCGCATCGAGCAGGCGCAAGGCGCCGGCGTGCAGTGCCAGCTTGAGCGCGCTCGGATAGACGTCGTTGGTGCTCTGGCTCAGGTTGACGTCTTCATTCGGGTGCAGCATGGCGTAGTCGCCGCGCGCATGGCCCAGCAGCTCAAGCGCACGGTTGGCGATCACCTCGTTCGCATTCATATTGACCGAGGTGCCGGCGCCGCCGTTGATCATGTCGACCACGAACTGCTCATGCAGCGCCCCGGCGCGCACCTCCTCGCAGGCGGCGCCGATGGCGTCGCACGTGGCCGGCGCCAGCAAGCCGAGATCGCGGTTGGCAAGCGCGCAGGCCTGCTTGATGGCGGCCAGCGCGTTCACCAGGTCGGCGTAATCGCCCACGACAGCGCCGCTGACCGGGAAGTTTTCGCTCGCGCGCAAGGTATGGACGCCAAAATAGGCGCCGGCCGGGACCTGGCGCTGTCCCAGCAAGTCGTGTTCGTTCCGAAAAGTGGTGTTCATCGGAGAATTTGCAGGCCCAGGTTGAACATGACGCCGCGCCTGCTGTCGTAGTTGCGCCCGACCTCGCGGCCGATTCCCGCCACGATAATATAGGTTTCGTTCAGCGCCCACTTGAAACCGGCGCTGATCGTCGTATGGTGACCGGTCGCCGATACGACTTCCTGCTGAAGCTCGACGCGGCATTCGACGTTTTCGCGGCACTGGTGCAAAATCTTGAAGCCACGCGCCCATTCGTGGGCGCCGCCCTTGTCGAATTTTCTCCCGTATTCGGCATAGTAGCCGGTATCGCCGGAGCGCAGCCCCAGCACCAGCGGCAGGGTCAGCGACTGGCCAGGGTCGACCACGCCGCGCCGTTCCGCGCTGGACGATGGATTCCACTCGTACTGGGGAAACACCGCCAGCGCAAAGCCGGCCTGCTCCTGGTCGATCAGGCGCCATTTGAGGCCCGCGACGGCGCGGCCGGTGCCGGACCGCGACGGCATGCCCTTCTCCCGCAGTCTGACACGCGAACCGCCCAGCACCAGCTGCATCCGCTCGCCCAGGCCGTAGTTGATGTCGGCCTCGGGCAATCCGTATTCCCACACCCCGCTGCTGCGCGTGGCACTCACGCCAAGGTTGATCTCCCAGCGCCCATTGCCGGGCGTGTCGGTGTCCTCGGTTGCAAGGACCGGGACGGCCACGCAGGTGAGGCACGCGAACATCACGCCTGAAGATCGCATCAGAAGTACCTCACCCAGGCTTGATTGGAAGTGCGCTTGTAGCGGGCGAAAGCGCGGCACGGTATGTACAGCAGCGGCATCAAGGCGAAGCCGACCACCCACACCGGCCACAATGCATCGACGCCGAAACGGGCCCCGTGGTTGGCGCCGAATATGGCGACCAGGATATGCTGCATCGCGAGCAGCACGTACAGGTGCAGCAGGTAATAGAACATCGGTGCGCCGCCGAAGGTGGCGCAGACGCGGGTCAGCCAGTTGTCATGCTTCTCCAGTGCGGCCATGCACAGCATGCCGGTCCCGATGGTCATCAGCAGGAAGTCCAGCGACGGCGGGTACTTGGTGAAGTTAAAGAACGACATCACGGTCTGGACGGTGGTGGCGCCGTGCACCCAGGGCAGGTTTTCACCATAGATGTTAAAGCCGCGCAGCACAAACAGCAGCGCCAGGGCGCTTGCGCCCAGCGCCACCAGCAGCTGCTTGCGGCGCGCAGGATCCATCGCGGCGCCATACAGCGGGCCGGCCGCATAGCCGACCAGGATCACGCCGATCCACGGCAGCAGCGGATAAGTGACCTTGACCTGGACCGCCGCATCGGTGATCAGGAAGCCGCGGTGCATCAGGATCGTCCACGCCGAATCGGCAAGAGTGCCAGGTTCGAAGGTAAGCGAAGCAAACGCGTTATGGCCAAACACGATGAGCAGGCCAACCGCCCCGATCAGCTTGATCGGCAGCTTGTGCACCAGTGCCAGCGCGATCATGGCCAGGCCGATCACCCAGATCACCTGCAGGTACAGCACCGGTGGCGGGTACTGCCCGGCCCAGGCGAAATTGACGACCACCAGCTCGAGCCCGATCAGCAGGATGCCGCGCTTGATCAGGAAGCCGGTCGCCGAACGCGGGCCAGCCGCAGGATGCGCATACAGCCAGGCCGACAGCCCGGTCAGGAACACGAACATCGGCGCGCAGAAGTGCGCCGCCATGCGCGTGAAGAACAGCGCCGGATCGGTCGCATCGACCGTCATCGGATCGGTCACCTGCATGTGCAGGTAGAGCGTTTCGCGCACATGGTCGAACAGCATGATCAGCATCGTCAGGCCGCGCATCACGTCGATGACGGCGATGCGCGAGCGCAGCTGCTTGCTGGCGCCGGCCAGGCTGCCCGAGGGCGCGGCCGGGGAAGCGCTTTTCAATGCCGCGTCGTTATAAATGCTTGGGTAATCCATTTTTCATCCTCGCTTCTTCATGGGCAGGAATTGCTGTTCCGCTTGACCAAAGTTCGCCCTGGCGGTTTCCGATCAAGCTGAAATTATTCTATTGACCTGGGCGCGATCTTTCTGCTTAGTTCCTGTGCACGTACGGTGTCAAAACACTGAAGTTGGCCCGTAAAAAGCATTTTGTACCGCGCCTCCCGGCACCGGTCGGCCACGGCAAACTGTGCTGATAGGACAGCCGGAAACCACGGTTTATGCGCCGTTTGCCGCCCCGAACGCGACACCTGCGGCGCAGAATCATGATGTAATGATTGAAAAAAACGGCACCCGCCGCGCCGACCTCACTCCCAACCTGGAGAAAGAATGAACAAGATTGATAGCGCGTTGATGCTGGCGTGGCTGACGAGTAGGCCGTGAACGCTGCCCGCCCTCTTCTGCTGCTGGCGCATCGCTGGACGGGGCTGGGCTTCGGGCTGCTGTTCATGCTGGTCGCGCTGACCGGCGCCGGCCTGGTGTTCCGGGCCCAGCTCGAGCCTGTGGTCTCGCCCGGCTTGCTGGCCGGTCCCCCATGCGCGGCGCCACTGCCGCTCGATGCGCTGGTTGAACGGGCGCGCGCCGCCAATCCCGGGGCCGGGGCGCTGAAGGCGATTCGCCTCACCGGCCAGCCTGGCGCTGCGGTGCGGGTCCGCTTCAGCGACGCGCAGTGGGTGTACGTCGCACCGTGCGGCGCCGTCTCCGGGATCCAGGGCATGTACGAGGGGCCGTTCGGCACGCTGGCCTACCTGCACATCTTCGGCTTCAGCGCCGCCGGCGACCTGCTTGCCGGCGCCCTGGCCACGCTGTTCGCCCTGATGATGATCGGCGCCGGTGCGCTGCTGTGGAAGCGGCCATCGCGGGCCGCCATCAGGACGCTGGCGATCGGCCGCCACAAGGCGATTGCCCTGTGCGCCGCCCCGCTGCTGCTGGCCAGCGCCATGACCGGCATTCCGCAGGCCTTCAAGTGGGGAGCTGCGCCGCCGGCGCCAACGGCTACCGCCCCGGGCCCGGCCCTGCCGCTCGCGCAACTGCTCGCACGGGTCGAGGCGCTGCTGCCGGGTGCGCAAAAAATCCAGATCAAACTGCCGCCGGAGCCATCGCTTGCCATCGCGTTCGAAGTCGTCGCGCGCGACGCGCCTCACGCCAACGCCGTCAGTTACGTCCATCTCGACCCACGCGGCGGAGCGGTTCTGCGGCATGTAGCGCATGGTGAAAACCGGATGGCCCATCAGGCCTTCCTGCTGGCCTCGGCAATCCACTATGGCTGGGCGGGCGGCTGGCCGGTTCAGTTGCTGATGCTGGCAGCCGCGCTGGCGGTGCCGGTGCTGGGTTGGACCGGCACCGCCAGCTACCTGCGTTCGCGCCGGTCCAGGCCATTGAAGCTGCGGGTGGCCGCCAGGATTGGGGAATCCGCCGACGCCTGCTCGTTCGAACTGGTGCATCCACGCGGGCGGGCGCTGCCGCGCTTTTCGGCCGGGGCGCACCTGGACGTGCACATCGCTCCCGGGCTGGTACGCCAGTACTCCCTGTGCAACGCCCCCGCCGAAACGCACCGCTACCAGATTTGCGTGCTGAAGACCGAGGACTCGCGCGGCGGATCGCGTGCCATGCACGACAATGTGCGCCAGGGCGACCTGCTGGCCGTGAGCGCTCCCCGCAACCACTTCCCGCTGGCGCCATCGGCACGCCGCTCGCTGCTGTTCGCCGGCGGCATCGGCATCACGCCCATCCTGGCCATGGCCGAACACCTGGAAAGCGCAGGCGCCGACTTTGTGCTGCACTATTGCGCCCGTTCCGCCGCGCGCACGCCGTTCCGCGAACGTATCGCTGGCGCACGCTATGCCGGCAAGGTCAAGTTTCACTACAGCGACGGCGGAAAGCACGCGGACCTGGCGCAACTGATCGGGCCAGCCGAACCAGGAACGCACTTGTACGTGTGCGGACCGGCGGGGTTCATGGATGCGGTCTTCGCGACCGCGCTGGTGCAAGGTTGGAACGAGGACCAGCTGCACCGCGAGTATTTCGCTGGCAGCGCCTCGGCAGGTGCGCAGACGCCATTTGACGTGCGCATCGCCAGCACCGGCAAGGTCGTCCACGTCGGCAGCGGCACGACGGTCGTTGCGGCGCTGGCCAGCCAGGGCATCCTGATCCCGACCTTGTGCGGCCAGGGTGTGTGCGGCACGTGTGTGACGGGGGTGCTCGAAGGAGAACCGGATCACCGCGACCGGGTGCTGAGCCGTGAACAGCAGCTGCGCAATGACTGCTTTACGCCGTGCTGCTCACGGGCGCGTGGGGCGATGCTGACGCTGGATTTGTAGGCAATGAAGGCATCGCAGAAGCCCACGCATCGAGGAAATCCACGAATCTAACCAACGTCATTCCTGCGAAGGAAGGACGGTCCGACGATTCGGTCTATGCTGAGTTTGAGCAGAGTCAGCATGGGCCGAATCGTCGGACCGTCCTGCCTGCGCAGGAACGACGTTGGTTGAGGTGCCTTGAGATTCGCTTTCTCGACTTCGTATACTACTCGGCGTCCTTGTAGATCTCGGCGAGATCGCACAAATCCCAGTTCCCGCCAGTCAGAACCACACAGACCTTCTCATCCGGCCTGACTTTAAGGGCACCGGCCAGCAATGCCCCAATGCCAATTGCCGCTGCCGGTTCGGCGATCAACTTCGCATCGTTGGCAAGCATGCGCATGCCCGCAATGATGTGCTCGTCATCGACGAGAACAATCTCATCCACATATTTTTCAATAATCGGATACGGGTTCTGGCCCGGAACGCTGATCCTCAAGCCATCGGCGATGGTGTTCAGTAAAGGAAGCGATGTCCGCTCCTTGTTGATCCGGCTGTGATAATACTTCGGCGTCAGCGCAGGTTCTGCACCGACAACACGCACCGACGGTCTCGTTTCCTTGATCGCCGTAGCGATCCCGGAGATGAGGCCCCCGCCGCCCATCGGAATAATGACCGTGTCCACATCGGTCAGGTCTTCCAGTATTTCACAACCTATTGTTCCCTGGCCTGCCATGACCATCGGGTCCTCAAAAGCGTGAACCACCGCGTAATTGCATTCCTGGGCGATTTCACTCACCTTTTTCCATCTGGCAGCCGTATCTCCGTCAAAAAGAATGACTTCCGCCCCGAGGGCCTTGGTATTTTCAATCTTGGCTTTGTTCGCGGTAACAGGAAGCACGAGGATCGCTTTTACGCCCAGCATCCTGGCGGCGTAGGCCATCCCTTGGGCGTGATTGCCCGAGGACGTGGCGATAAGACCGTTCGCGATCGCTTCCCTGGGGAGCGAAAGTGACTTGTTCAGCGCACCGCGTATCTTGAAGGCGCCCGTGATTTGCAGGGTTTCGGGCTTGAGGTAGACCTGGCAACCCAGGACCTTCTCCATCTTTTCCGCGCGTAGCAAGGGCGTATGCCTGATGTGCGGTTTCAGCCGTTCTTGTGCTTCATGGATGTCTTTGATCGTAGGGTAGTCGCGCATCGTATTAACTCTTCATAAAAATGCATTATTCAAAGAACGCGAAGGCAGTGCCAATGCCCTTCTCTACCGCGTTCCGATAGATCTTGCTGGAAGTCGTGTTGTCCTGGATGGCCATGCCCGTGGAATCGAAAATGGTGATCTCTTCATCGCTTTCCCTGCCTGGCTTCTTGCCGAGCAATACCTCGCCAATTTCCCCATGGATATCGTCTCTGGTGATGATATTCTTATTCAAGGAGTGCTGCGTCTCGCCTTTTTCGATGCACTGCGAAATCGAATCGACGACAATCGTGGCAGTCCTGAAAATTTCGGGATCGAATTCCTGCTTGCCTGGTGCATCGGAACCAATGGCTACAATGTGGGTACCCGGCTTTACCCAGCCAGCTTCCACCACCGGCCCCGTGCCGCGGGTCGTCGTAACCAGGATATCGGCCTGCTCCACAGCTTCCTTCATGGAACTTGCCATGACCACAGGAATACCGAACTCGCTTTCGATATCCGCCTTGTATTTGGCCAGCGATTCCGGGGACCGGTCGAATGCATGGATCTCTTCAATCTTCATCACCTCGACGATTGCCCGGATCTGCATCCTCGCCTGAATCCCGGTGCCGATCGAAGTCACTTTTCTCGCATTTTTCCTTGCCAGTGCTTTGACTGAAACAGCGCCGGCTGCCCCGGTCCTGAGGCCGGTGATCAAGGTGCCATCCATGACGCAAACCAGCGCGCAGGTCCTGGCATCGAACAGGAGGATGGTCCCCATGTGGGTGGGAAGGCCGTACACCGGCGGGTTTTCAGGGAAAGTGCCGGACGAGGCCTTCATGGAGATCATTTCATTGGCTTTATAGTAGCCAAGCTTGAAGTCGATCTCGCCACGGGGTGCAGGCAGATGCAAGCCGATATAGCCCGGCTGGTCCACCTGGCCGCTGCTGAAGGCCTTGTACGCCTCCTCCACCGTGCCGATGACTTCCTTCATGCTGATTAACCCGCGCACTTCTTCTTTTTTAAGCAACAGTGTTTCCATCTGAATCTCCCTGTATTTCTTAGTAGCCGCGCGCCCGGTCGACCAGCCCGATCATCGGCAAACCTTGCTGATGCCGGTCGATGTTGTCGAGCACCGCGTCGACCGCGGTTTCCGGCTGCGTCATGCTGGCGATATGCGGCGTCAACTGCACGTTCGGATGCGACCAGAACGGATGGCCTGGCGGCAGCGGCTCAGGCTCGCACACATCCAGGATGGCCGTGCCGACCTGCCCTTCCTCCAGCGCCTGCAGCAGATCTTGCTGGACCAGGTGCCCGCCGCGGCCCACGTTGATCACGGTGGCGCCCCGCGGCAACTGGTCGAACAGGGGCTTGGAAAGGATGCCGCGCGTACTGTCGGTCAAAGGCAGCAGGCAGATCAGGATGTCGGTGCGCGCCAAGAATTGCTGCAATCCACCCGGGCCGTCATAGCAGTCGACGCCGTCGATCCGCTGCGCCGACCGGCTCCAGCCGGCACAGGAAAAGCCCAGGCGACCCAGGCTGGCCAGCACGGCCCGCCCCAGCACGCCCAGGCCCAGCACGCCGACCCGCCACGACGCAGCCGGATGCACGCGGTGCACCTGCCACTTTCCCTCGCGCTGCTGGTCGAGATAGCTGCGCCAGTCGCGATGGATGGATAGCACGGCAAGCGTGACGTACTCGACCATGCCCTGGATGATGCCGGTTTCGACCATGCGGACCACCGGCAAGGTCTCGGGAATGACGGAGAAATCGAAATGGTCGGTGCCGGCCCCGGTCGCGAACAGCACTTCCAGGTTCGGAAACCGGGTCGCCAGGTCTTCCGGCGGCTGCCAGGCGGCCAGGTAGCGCACCTCGCACGGATCCCCGATGTCCGGCCAGATGCGAAATGGCAGCGCCGGCATCTTGCGGGCAAACTGTTCTGCCCAAACCGCACCGCGGACCGGATCGGATTTGTAGAGCAAAGTCATATGCGAGTCCTTATCCCTATGCCGCCGGCCGGTAGATCACGTAGACCTTCGCGACATGGTCGAGGCTTTCCCAGCTGCACGTCGCCGCCTGTTCAATCAGGAAGATGTCGCCCTTCGAAAACGTGCCGCTGCGGCCCGCCTCGTCGACAAAGGTCACGCTGCCTTCCAGCAAATACATCAGCTCATAGTGGCGATAGTACATCCCGCGGCGGTGATAGGGCGTCGAATCCCAGGTACCGATGACCAGTTCGCCGTCGGCCGAGCGGTAGTCGGTGAAATTGCGGCATACCGGCGTTGGACCGATCAGCAATTCGGCCAGCGGCGTGCCGGTCGGGTCCAGCTGCGGATTTGCCTTCAGTGGAATGATGGCGCGATCGCCGGGCTGGCTGCGGTTGTAGCGCGTGAAGAGGAGCGACACCGGCCCTTTCGCCGACCACGTGAACGCGGCGCCCTGCTGGATCACGGCGCTCTGGCCCGCTCCCAGGGTCAGGGTGACGTCCTGTTGCGACAGCGTGATGCTGCCTTCGTTGACGATGATGAATTCATCGGCCGGCAGCGACCGCACCGCGCCGCTGCCCGCCCCGAGCATGATTGCGCCCGCCGTCACCGGGCCGCCCGACGGCCAGGCCAGCACGCGGCGGCTGGAAAGGAAGCTGTCTTCCCCAGCCAATGCCAACACGGGAACGCCCTGGCTTTCATCCCGCGCGAACTGGCGCAGGTCGACGAAGGATGGTGTGCTGGCCAGAACGGCTGTCGGTTGATTCAGATTGGTCATGTTTGGTCCTGTTGTTGATGTCGATATAGATGAGGTGGCACAAATTTCAGACCACTCATTACAACATGCACAGGATGCAAAGCCGTCTCGTTCTCACACCACTAAATCGCATAAGAACTTTCCTTGATGGCTTTGCGCAGCACAATCTGCCAGTCGCTTCAGGCCGCCAGCTTGGTGAAACGTCCGATGTGGTAATGCTCGATCGGCGTGCTCGTCGCGCCGGTATGAATCAGCTCGGCCATCACCTCGCCCACGCCCGGTCCCAGCTGGAAGCCTTCGCCGGAGAAGCCGAAGGCGTAGTACAGGCCGGGCACGCGCGCGCTCGGCCCCATGGCCGGCCGGCTGTCGTTCATGTAACCCTCGACACCGCTCCAGACGCGGATGATGTTCAGGTGCTTGAGTGCCGGGACCAGGCGCGGCGCCTGCGCCAGCTTGGTCAGCGTCCGGCGCGGGTTCACGTAGGCGCGCGGGTTCTCCAGGTCGATCAGTTCATGGCCGCCGCCGCCGATGATGATGTTGCCGCGCGCTACCTGGCGGAAGTAGACGAGTTGCTCGGGCACGTCCGTCAAGGCGCCCATGGTCGGCCGGATGACGTAAGGCACTGGTTCGGTGACGGCCATCTGCGGCCCTTTGACGATCATCGGCACCGGCTCGCCGAAACTGGTGCTGATGCGATTGCCCCATGCGCCGGCGGTGATGAGGGCCACAGGCGCACGGAAGGTGCGGCCATCTGCGGCGGCCACGCGGAAGTCTCCGCCCTCCTTTTCGATGCTCACGATCTCGGTGTTTTCGAGCACCTGCGCCCCCTCGCGCAGCGCGGCACGGCCGATGATCGGCGCCGCCAGGCGGGGATTGGCATGACCGTCGTAAGGAGCATAGCAACCCGAGGTCATTTCCGGACCCAGGTAGGGAAAGCGCTCGCGCAGCATTGTCTCGCTCATCATCTGCATACTCATGCCGTAGGACTGGGCATCCTGCGCATACTTCGCCATCCGTTCTTCGTGCGCCGGCGTGAAGCCGAGGCGCAGATGGCCGTTCAACAGGAGCTCGACATCCTCGCCGAACAATTCCTTGAACTTCAGCCAGATCTCGCGTGAGCGGTTCGCCAGCGGCAGTTGCTCGATCGGGCGGCCCATCCGGCGCACATTGCCGAAGTTGACGCCGCTGGCCTGCTGGCCGACCAGGCCGCGTTCGAGCACGACCACCGACATGCCCCGCTTGCGCAGGAAGAAGGCGCTGGACGCACCCATGATGCCGCCGCCGACGATGACGACATCTGCCTTGATCTCACTCATTGCACTTCCTCCCGCACCGCAAGCGATAGCGGCTTGACCGGCGCCTGGCCGCGCAGCCGCCCTACCAGTTCCACCGGCACGCCGGCGGCATGCGCGATGACTTCCGCCCCCGCATTGCCGCAATAGCGGCCCTGGCAGCGTCCCATGCCGACCCGGCTGAAGGCCTTGGCGCGGTTCGCTTCCTGCGCGCCCATCTCACACACCACGCGGCGCAACTCGCCTGCGGTGACCACTTCGCAGCGGCAGACGATGGCCTCGTCCGGCAACTCGGCCGCCTGCTGCGCCGGCCACGGGAAGGCCTGCACCAGGCCGCGGCGGAAGCGGTCCATGCCGGCCTGCGCCGTCCGCAGCTGCTTGAGTTGCTCGTCATCGACGTTGAGGCCAAAATCCTCCAGCACGGCCATGGCGGCAAGGCGGCCGGCGATTTCCGCGCCATCCGCGCCCAGCACGCGCACGCCGTCGCCGGCCAGGTACACGCCCGGCACCGAGCTGCGTCCATCCTCCCCGAGTTCGGGCAGCCACTGGCGCGTCTCCTGGTCGAAGCGGAAGGCGCAACGCGCCAGGTCGGCAAGCTGGGTTTCGGGGCGCAGGTGGTACCCCATCGCGACGGCGTCGCAGGCGAAGCTGCGCTCCTTGCCGCCGTCGCGCACCGTCACGCCCTGCACGCCGTTCTCCGCGGAACCGGTGATCTCGAGCGGCGTGACCCCGGTCAGCACCGGCACGCCGGCGCGCTTGAGGGCGGCCACCAGTTTCAGGCCCTCGAACAACACCGCCGGCCGCGCCAGCAGTTTCGGCAGCGCGGCGACCCGGCGCATCAGCGGCGCGGTATCGAGCACGGCGGCCACGTTCGCGCCCGCCTTGAGGTATTGCGAGGCGACCAGGTACAGCAGCGGTCCGGTGCCCATGAACACGACCTGGCTGCCGATCGCGCAGGCCTGCGCCTTCAATGCGATCTGCGACGCGCCCAGGCTGAAGGTGCCGGCATACTGCCACCCCTTGACCGGCATCAGCCGGTCGGTCGCGCCGGAACAAATCACCAGCGCATCATAGGGCAAGGCCGTCGAGCGTTCGTCCTTGACGACGTGGACCTTCTGGTCGGAGATGTTCCAGGCCAGGGTTTCGGGCCTGTAGTCGATCTTGTCGCGCAGCGCGTCGAAGCACTCGTGCAGCGCCTGGGCGGCGCCGGCCACGGTGCCATACAGCTTGGCATAGGGCCGCGTGAAGTTGTCCGGCTGGCGGCGGTAGATCTGGCCGCCGTCGCGGCGGTTTTCATCGATCACGACCGGGCGCAGCCCGGCCGCGACCAGTGTCTGCGCGCAGCGCACGCCGGATGGTCCGGCGCCGATGATGATTACGCGAGGTTGGACCATGCCGCCTCCGCTTGTGCTGTCACGATATGCATGCCTTCTCCAACTACAGTGGTGCAAGCGCGCAGGCGCTCGCCGGTGGCGGTCCAGACCCAGCAATCCTGGCAGGCGCCCATCAGGCAAAAGCCCGCGCGCTTGCCGTCGCCGAACTCGGATTCGCGCAGGTGGCGGATGTTGTTGAGGATGGCGACCATCAGGGTGTCGCCGGCAAGGGCTTCCACCGGGCGTCCGTCAATGACCAGACGCACCGGGGCGCGGGCCGTTTCGGCCAGGCGGACAAAACGCGGGTTCAAGCGACCTCTCCTTCTACGACGGTCAAGGGACTCTGCAAACGCCGCAGCTCCGCTTCCTGGCGGTGGCACAGGATGCTGCCGCCGTTGTCCAGCGCCCGGCGCGGCGGCGGCAGGCTGTTGCACACGCCGTCGACGCGCATCGAACAGCGATCGAGGAAAGAGCAAATGCCGCGCATTTCGCCGGACGATGTCAGCGCCGGCAGGGCGGCCGGATCGCGTTCGCCCACCTCCTCCAGCCAGCCGCGGCGCAGCACCGGCACCGACGAGATCAGCAAGTGCGAGTATGGATGGAAAGGCGGCAGCGCCAGGGCCTCGCGCTTGCGCGCTTCGACCTTGTGGCCGGAATACAGCACCACGATGTCGTCGCAGATCGCGCGGACGGTATTGATGTCGTGGCTGATGAACATGTAGGACACGTTCAGTTCCTTGCGCAGGTCGGCCATCAGTTCGAGGATGGCGGCACCGACCACCGTATCGAGCGCGGACGTGACTTCGTCGCACAGGATCAGGTCCGGCTGCGCGGCCAGTGCACGGGCCAGGTTGATGCGCTGCTTCTGGCCGCCGGACAGTTCGCCCGGCAGGCGGTCCGCGACCGTGGCCGGCAGGCGCACCAGGTCGAGCAGCTGCATGACCCGCTTGCGGCGCGCCTCGCCCTTCATGCCATGGTAGAACTCGAGCGGACGCGCGAGGATGCGTTCGATCGTGTGCAGGGGATTGAGCGCGGTATCGGCGTTCTGGAACACGAACTGGATGCGGCGGAACTGCTCGCGCGTGCGCCCCTCGAGCGTGGGCGCAAGGCGCTTGCCGTCCAACAGGATCTCACCTTCCGATGGCGCGACCATGCCGGCGATGACGCGTGCCAGCGTGGTCTTGCCGGAGCCCGATTCGCCGATCACGCCGACGGTGGCGCCGCGCGGGATCACCAGGTTGATGTCGTCCAGCACGCACTTGGGCGGCACGCCGTGTTTGGCCGTGCCATAGGAAGCGTACAGGCCGCGCACTTCCAGCAGCGGATGCTCTTGCGCCAGTGCCGGCGCGCCGCTGCCGGCGGTCAGCGGCTTGGGTGCGATCGCGGCCAGCATGCTCTTGGTGTAGGGATGGGCGGGCGCGGTCAGGATCTGGGTGGTCGAGCCGATCTCGCGGATCTCGCCGTCGCGCAGCACCACGATGCGGTCGGCCATCTGCGCCACCACCGCCAGGTCGTGCGTGACATACACCGCAGTGGTGCCGAGCTCTTTGACCACCTTCTTGAAGGCGCGCAGCACGTCGATCTGCGTGGTCACGTCCAGCGCCGTGGTCGGCTCGTCCATGATCACCAGGTCCGGATCGGTGATCAGGGCCATGGCCGCCATCAGGCGCTGCAACTGGCCGCCCGACACCTGGTGCGGGTAGCGCGCGCCGATCGTCTCCGGATTGGGCAAGGCCAGCGCGCGGAACAGCGCCACCGCCTTGGCTTCGGCAGCCTCGCGCGTCATCACCTTGTGGATCAGCGCGCTCTCGATCACCTGGTCCATCAGCCGCAGGGACGGGTTGAACGAGGCGGCCGCGCTTTGCGCGATGTAGGCGACCGTGCGGCCACGCAGGTTGGCCAGCTGGCCCTCGCTCATCGACAGCACCTGGTGGCCGGCGACAGTCACCGTGCCGCCGGCGAGGCGGCAGCCGGCGCGCGCATAACCCATCAGCGCGAGCGCGATGGTGGTCTTGCCCGAGCCGGACTCGCCGATCAGGGCCAGCACCTCGCCTTTTTGGATCGAAAAATCGGCGCCGTGGACGATGGCCACATCCTCGCCCATGTCGTTGCGGGCAGTGACCCGCAGGCCGGATACTTTGACGATGTCGTTCATGTCAGGCCTCGCTTCCGCGGCGCTTGCGCCCGCTCAGGCTGTCGATCGCCATGTTGACGCCGACCGTCAGTGTCGCAATGGCGATGGCCGGCATGATGACCGCGGGCGCACCTTCGGACAGGCCGATGATGTTCTCGCGCACCAGCGAGCCCCAGTCCGCTTCCGGCGGCTGGATGCCGAGCCCGAGGAAACTCAGGCCGCTCAGCAGCAGCACGATGAACAGGAAACGCAGGCCGAGGTCGGCCAGCACCGGACGGAACATATTCGGCAGCATCTCGAACAGGGTGATGTAGGCCAGCCCTTCGCCGCGCACCCTGGCCGCCTGCACGTATTCCATGGCCTGCACATTCACCGCCAGGGCGCGCGCGATGCGGTAGTTGCCGGGCATATAGCCCACGCCGGCAATCACGATCAGCAAGGGAACCGAGCTGCCGAAGCCGGCCACGATGATCAGCGCCAGCAGTTTGTGGGGAATGCTCATCATCGTGTCGACGACGCGGCTGACGATGGCGTCGAACCAGCCGCCGGTCGCGGCCGCGCACATGGCCAGCACCGTGCCGCCGGTGCAGGCGATCAGCACGGCGGCCAGCGCCACGCCGATGGTGTATGGCGCGCCGTGCAGGATGCGGCTGAGCATGTCGCGCCCGAGGTAGTCGGTGCCCAGCGGATGCTTTGCGCTCATCGCCGCAAACACATCGTCGCCGGTGACGCCGCCCACGTCGTCGGGCGCGATCGACGGCCCGATCACGGCCATCAGCAGCCAGAAGGCGACCACCGCCATGCCGATCATGGCCGCCACCGGCAGGCGGCGGCGCGGTTTGCGCCTTGCGGCTGGAGTAATATCGGAGGGATTCACGGGGGTGTTCATTTACGCAGCCTCGGGTTGGAAAGTATGGCGCACACGTCGGCCAGGGTCAGCAGCACCAGGTAGCCGGCACAGAACAGCATGGCGCAGGCCTGCACCACCGGCATGTCGCGCATCGTGACGGAGTCGACCATCAGGCTGGCGATCCCCGGGTAATTGAAGATCGATTCGACGATGATCACGCCGCCGATCAGGTAGGCGAGCGACAGCGCCACCGCGTTGACGATCGGGCCGACCGCGTTCGGCAGCGCATGGGCCAGCGCCATCCTGATCGGCCGCACGCCCTTCAGGCGCGCCATCTCGACATAGGGTGAATTGAGCTGGTCGATCACGGCGGCGCGCGTCATGCGCGCCATCTGCGCCACGATCACGCAGCACAAGGTCATCACCGGCAGCGCGTACACCCGCAGGAACTGGACCACGGTCTCGATGTCCTCGGTGCGCGACAGCGCCGACAGCCAACGCAGCTTGACCGCGAAGACCAGCACGGCGATGGTGGCGATCAGGAATTCCGGCACCGACACCGTCCACACCGTGGCCATGCTGACCGTGCGGTCGAACAGCGAGCCGCGGTACATCGCCGCCAGGATGCCGATGGTCAGCGCGAGCGGCACCGACACGGCCGCCGTCACGGCCGCCAGCATCAGCGAAGCCGGCAAGCGTCCGCCGATCAGCTCCGCGACCGGCAGGCCGTTGGCCATGGCGATGCCGGGATCACCGGCCAGCAAGCCGCTCAGCCACTGGAAATAGCGGACATGGGCGGGCTGGTCGAGCCCGAACTTGGCGCGCATGGCGGCCACCAGTTCCGGCGTGGCTTCCTGGCCGAGCGCCTGCTGCGCCGCGTCCCCTGGCAGCAGGGTGGTGATCGTGAAGATGATGGCCGACACGGCCAGCAGTGTCAGTACGCTGACACAGAGCCGGTTCGCGACCAGTCGTAGCGTGGAACCGTTCATGCTCAGGCCTCGAGCCACAGGTGCTCGGCGAACTGGAAGCCCATCAGGCCGCCCAGCGGGTGGCTGGCGTAACCCTTGACCTTGTTGCTGAAACCGTCGAGCGAGTGGATAAACATCGGAATGCCGACGCCGCAGTGCTCATGCACCAGTACCTGCATGTCGCCATACATCTGCTTGCGCTTGGCCTCGCTGGTTTCGGCGCGCGCCAGGTCCAGCAACTGGTCGAACTTCTCGTTCTTCCAGCCTGACATATTGGTTGGCGAACTGGACTTGAAGAACAGCGAGAACATCAGGTCGACCGTCGGGCGCGGGCCGATGTTGCCAAACGACATAGGATGCTTGCCCCAGTGATTGGACCAGTAGCCGTCGGCCGGCATGCGCTTGATGTCGAGCTTCAGGCCCGCCCTTTGCGCCGATAACTGGATGATCTGCGCCATGTCGACCGAACCGGACGCGGCGGTCGAGGCCACCAGCGGCAGGGTCATGCCGGCCATGCCGGATTTTTGCAGGTGGAACTTGGCCTTGTCCAGGTCGAGCATGCGCTGCGGCAGGCCGGCCAGGTAGAAACGGTTGCTCGCCTGGACCGGCTGGTCGTTGGCGACGACGCCGTAGCCGCGCATCGAGGCCTTGCGGATCTGTTCGCGGTCGAGCATGTTTTTCATTGCCAGCACGAAGTGCGGATTCTTCACCGGACCCAGGTTGTCGCGCATGATGATGTCGGTGTAGTGGCCGGTCTTCGATTCGAACAGCGTGCAGCCGGTCTGCGGCGTGAAGTTCGACGCCGAGCGCGGGTTGATGCCGACGATCAGGTGCACATCGCCCGACAGCAGCGCGTTCACGCGCGCGGCCTCGTCGGGGATCGCAAAGTATTCGATTTCATCGAGGTAGGGCTTGCCCGGCTTCCAGAAGCCGTCATTGCGCACGCCGACCGAGCGCACGCCCGGCTTGAATTCCTTGCACTTGTACGGCCCGGTGCCGACAGCGGTGCGGAAATCGGTGGTCCCGTCCTTGATGATCGAAAAATGGGACACGCCCAGCAGCGCCGGCAGGTCGACATTGGGCGAATTGAGCTTGATCTGGAGTTCGTTCGGGCCGGTCGCCTTGATCTCCGCAAATTCGTCGGCCACCGCCATGACCTTGGACAGGGTGGCCGGATTCTTGTGCCGCATCAGCGAATACACGACGTCGGCCGGAGTCAGCGGTTTGCCATCATGGAAGCGCACATCCTTGCGCAGCTTGACGGTCCACAGCGCGCCGTCCTTGGAACTGATCGATTCGGCCAGTGCCATCTGCGGCTCGAGCTTGTTGTCGATGACGGTCAGGCAGCTGTAGAACATGTAGTGCCGTACGTAGTCAGCCATGTTGGCGCCTTTGGCCGGATCGAGCGTGTCCGCGGTCGAGCCGGCGTTGGTGGCGACGCGCAGGCGGCCGCCCTTCTTCGGCGCCTGAGCCTGGGCCGCCCCGGGGAAGGTCAACAGGCCGCCGGCGGTGGAGACAAGCATGCCCCCTGCCACAAGGCTGCGCATCGCGTCGCGTCGCGATACGCTGTGTTCGAATGTCTTGTCGCTCATGATTGCTCCTGGAGAGTCTTTAGTAATTGTTCTGGCAAGATCGGTTACTGCAACCAGTCCCGCATCCGATAATAAGCGCCCACGACCGGCAAGAACCAGGGCTTGCCGAAATGCCCTGGCACGGCCGGCCATTTCAGGTCGCGCCATGGATTGCCTTCAGGCTTGCCGGCCATGACGTCGGCCATCACCTGCCCCATGTGCACCGACATCTGCACGCCATGCCCGCTATACCCGGTCGAGAAATACATGCCGCGATGTTCCCCGGCGCGCGGCAGGCGGTCGGCGGTCATGTCGACCAGGCCGCCCCAGCAGTAGTCGATGCCCACGCCTGCCAGCTCCGGGAACATCTGTTCCATCGACGCGCGCAGGATGTCCCCGCTCTTCTGGTCCGACGTCGGATTCGACATCGCGAACCGCGCGCGCCCGCCGAACAGCAGGCGGTTGTCGGGCGACAGGCGGAAGTAGTTGCCGATGTTCTTGGAGGTAACGTAGTTGCGGCGCTGCGGCAGCAGGCGGTCGATCACGGCCTTGTCCAGCGGTGCGGTGGCGATCAGGAAGCTGCCCACCGAGATCATGCGGCGGCGGAAATAGAAGAACGGGCCCTGGCGGGAATTTCCCGTGGCCAGCAGCACCTGGCCGGCATCGATGCTGCCCTGGGCAGTGGTGACGCGGAAGCCGCCGTCGGCGCGGCGCTCGATCCCGGTCACCGCCGCGTGCTCATGGATACTGGCGCCGGCGCGCGCGGCGGCATGTGCCAGCCCGACACCGAACTTGCCCATGTGCATCTGTGCGCTGGTTGTTTGCAGCAGGCCGCCGAAAAATTGATCGGAGCCCACTTCAGTCCGGATATCCGCCGCCCGCACCATCTCGACATGCGGATCGACCTCGGCGCGCAGCAGGTCGCAGGCGCGCGCCAGCTTGTCGTAGTGCTCAGGCTTGACGGCCAGCTTGAGCCTGCCGACACGGCCAAAATCGCAGTCGATGTTTTCCTGCCTGACCACCGACTCGACCGTATCGACCGAGGCCACATACGCTTTATAGAACGCGCGCGCCTGCTCGATACCGATACTTGCCGCCAGCGCGCCGAAGTCGTGCGCCAGGCCATTGTTGCAGTGCCCGCCATTGCGGCCCGACGCTTCGCCGACGACCCGTCCCGCCTCGAGCACGGTCACCGAGGCGCCGCGCTTGGCCAAGGTCAGCGCCGCCGACAGGCCGGTGAAGCCGGCCCCGACCACGACAACGTCGGCGCGTCCCGACACCGGTCCCTGGGCCCCGCCGGTGAAGGCGGGTGCCGTATCTAGCCAGTACGATTCCAGCTTCATTGCCGTGTCCAGTCTTGGTGGCGTTCCGGGCTCATATACACGCGCTTACAGGCCGACCAGCGCCGGCAGGCCGCCGATGTCCTTGATCTCGTGGGCGCCCCACACCGGCCATGCCGGTTCGTGGCCACGGGCGACGAATACCCGGTTCTTGATGCCGATATCGTCCGCCGACAAGTGATCGTAGCGCATGCTGGACGAAACGTGCAGGATGTCTTCCGGATTGCAGCCCAGCTGGTCGATCATGTATTCGAAGGCGCGCAGGCGCGGCTTGTAGGCCTGTGCCTGCTGCGCGGTATAGACGCGGTGGAAAGGAGCGCCGAGCTTTTCCACGCTGGCCCCGATCTGCGCATCCATCGCGTTCGACAGGATCACCAGCTTGTATTCCTTGGCCAGGCGCGCCAGCCCGTCCGGCACGTCCGCGTGCGGCATCCAGGTCGGTACCGCCTCGTAGAACTTCAGTCCCTCGTTGTCGCGATACTCGACCCCATTGTGCTTGCAGGTGCGCTGCACGGAATTGCACAGGATCTCGTCATACGGACGCCAATCGCCCATCACTTCATCGAGGCGGTACTGCGCGAAGTCGGTGGTGAACTGCTTCATTTTCTCGGGCGTGACGCGGTCGGCGAACAGCTGCTCCATCACCTGGCGCATCTGGAAATTGATCAGCGTTCCGTAGCAGTCGAAAGAAATGTACTTCGGCCTCAAGTTGGTAGTCATGGTTCAGGTTCCTTTTGTTTGAATAATGTTCGCCTGGCTGGCGATTTCCGCTCTTTGCATGCATCGCTTCCGATGTATGCATTACACCACTTTCATCCCGCCCGAATGTCTTGTTCTGATGGGGGCAAAACACAGAAACGGTGGCATTTGAGGCGCCACCCGGCATAAGCTGCCAGGCCTCGAAACGATGGCGCCAGAAGGGGGCGCGATGCCGGAATTTGCCCCGTGCGAGCCCCAAAATGGCGCGCCGCAGCAGAAAATGCGGCGCAAGCCATCTCAATCCTCCCGGGCGAATTCGACCAGCACGCTCTTGTAGCGCAGGTTTGCCTCGTAGGCCTGGCGGCCGAGGTCCTTGCCGATGCCGGAGCGCTTGTAGCCGCCGGTCGGGATCACGAAATCCGCACTGCGGCCGTAACGGTTGATCCACACCGTGCCCGCCTCGATGCCGCGCGCCATGCGCAAGGCGCGGCCGATATTGGCAGTATGGACGCCGGCGGCCAGGCCGAACTCCGGATGGTCGGCCAGGGCCAGCGCTTCACTTTCGTCATCGAAGACCTGGGCCGTCATCACCGGTCCGAAAATCTCGCTTTTCACCGCCTCCATGCCGCTATCGATGTTGGTCAGGATGGTCGGCTGGTAGAAGGCGCCGCCGTTGCCGGTGGCGATGCGGCCGCCGCCTGCGACGAGCTGCCCGCCCGCGGCGACCGCGCGCTGCACGATACCGTCGATCCGCTCCATTTCCGGCGTTGATATGATCGGACTCATTGTCGTGTCATGATCCCAGGTGTTGCCCGCCTTGAGTTCGGCAAAGATCTCGCCGACACGCTCGATGAAGCGGTCCGCGATCCCGCGCTGCACGATCAGGCGCGAACCTGCCACGCACACCTGGCCGGCGTTGAGCGTAATGGCGCGCGCGACGGTGCGCGCGGTCTTTTCCAGGTCGGGCACGTCGTCGAACACGACTTGCGGGCTTTTGCCGCCCAGTTCCAGGGTCACCGCCTTGGTCCCGCTTTCCGCGCACGCCGCCATGATGGCGGCGCCGGTCCGGGTCGAACCGGTGAAGGTCACTTTGGCGATGCGCGGATGGCGGCACAAGGCGTCGCCGGTCGTGCGGCCATCGCCTTGCACGACATTGAAGATCCCCGGCGGCATGCCGGCTTCGATCGCCAGTTCGGCCAGGCGCAGTATGCTAAACGGCGTCATCTCGGACGGCTTGAGGACTACGGCATTACCTGCCGCCAGCGCCGGCGCCACCTTCCACGATCCCATCACGAGCGGCAGGTTCCAGGGCGCGATGGCGCCGATGACGCCGTAGGGTTCGGCGATGGTCATGCCGAGATGGTCGGCGCGGGTCGGCGCGACATCGCCGCCGATCTTGTCCGCCCACTCCGCGAAGAAGCGGATGCCGTCCGCGGTGAACGGCACGTCCCAGCTCGCCGCATCCTTGAGCGTGCGCGTGGAGCCGATCGCCTCGAGCGGCGCCAGGGTCTTCACATCGGCCTCGATCAGGTCCGCCCAGCGGCGCAGGATGCGCGCGCGGTCGCGCGGCGCGCAACGCGCCCAGTCGCTGGTCTTGAAGGCCTGCCAGGAATCCTGCACCGCACGGTCGACCAGATCGGCGTCCGCCACCGGCATGCCGGCGTACACCCGGCCATCGGAGGGACGCCGCACGTCCATCGCGTTCGCGCTGCCCTCGACGAAACGTCCGCCGATAAAATGCGCGCTGCGCACTGCCACCTGATCCGGGTCGAAGCGTTCCATTACTATCCTTTCAATGAATCCGAATGGGACCGGCCGAGACATTTCCGCCGCCCTTGTAAGACATGCTCAATTGTAAGTTTCGTACTCAAGCATATTGTGCGGTTCGGCCACGCCGGAGCGGCACAAGTCCGTGTTTTTTGGGCGGCAGATGGGGGCATCTTTTGAATTGCATCTACCCCGTCGCCAGCCGCATTTTGCTGTGGCATGATGAAAAAATCGAAGCCCAAAGGAAGCAGTGATGACGAACCAGTCTGGCGCGAGCGCGGTCGCTTACCGCCCAATGAACGAGAACGACCTGACCGCGGCGCACGCCCTGTCGCAAGCCGTGCGCTGGCCGCACCGCCGCGAGGACTGGCAGTTCGTCTACCGCCTCGGCACAAGCTTCGTTGCCGAGGAGGACGGCGCGGTCGTCGGCACCGCCATGTGCTGGCTGCAGGGCAGCCGGACCGGATCGCTGGGGATGATCATCGTGTCGCCGGACCACCAGGGCAAGGGCATCGGGCGCAAACTGATGCAGCTGGTGCTGGAGGCGCTCGGCGAGCGCTGCACAGAGCTCAACGCCACTGTGGCCGGGAAGCCGCTGTATGAGAGCCTGGGATTCAAGGTCACCGGCTCGCTGCACCAGCACCAGGGGACGATCGCTGCTGTCGCGCCGCTTGCACTGGCAGAGGGTGAAACCATCCGGCCGGCCGAACCGGGCGATATCGCGCAGATGATCGCGCTGGCGAACCGCGGCAGCGGCATGGCGCGCGACGACATATTGAAACAGCTAGCGGCCGAGGCTGCGGGCGCCGTGCTCGAACGGGACGGCGAGCTGCTTGGTTTCTCGTTCATGCGCCGCTTTGGCCGCGGCCAGGTGATCGGGCCGCTGGTGGCGCCCGATAGCGAACGTGCGAAGGCGCTGATCGCGTTCTGGGCCGGCGCCTTCGCCGGTTCCTTCGTACGCTTGGACATCACGGGCACCAGCGGCCTGGGCGACTGGCTGGCGGAAGCGGGATTGCCGGAGGTGGATACGGCGGTGATCATGGCGCGCAACGGCGTTCCGGAGCAGGACCCGGACGTGCGGCAGTTTGCGATCATCAGCCAGGCGCTGTGTTGACGGATGGCGATGACTACCGAAGTCGCCAACGCGAAACTTAAGATACAAGTACCAACGTCATCCCTGCGAAGGCAGGGATCCATGCTGAAGCAAAATCAAGACGAAGCCATTTTTATGTGTTGGCGCTGCAGCTTGAGCATGCTCAGTATGGATCCCTGCCTTCGCAGGGATGACGTTGGTTAGTGTATTTTCAGGTTCGGATTCGCGACTTCGGATGCCTGCTCGTCGAAGGCGATTAGCGTGCTCTTGTGGCGCAGATTCGCTTCCACGGCCTGGCGCCCCAGGTCTTTGCCAATGCCCGAGTTGTTGTAGCCGCCGGTCGGGATGATGAAATCGGCGGAGCGGCCGTACCTGTTGACCCAGATGGTGCCGGCCTGGATGCGCCGGCGCGCGCGCAGGGCGCGGTTGATGTCGCTGGTATAGACGCCGGCGGCAAGGCCATAGCGGTGGTCGGTGAGCTGCAGCCCCTCTTCCTCGTCGTCAAAACTTTGCACGGTCAGTACAGGCCCGAAAATCTCCTCGCGCACAGCTTCTGCCCCGCTTTCCACACCCGACAGTATCGTCGGCTGATAGTAGGCACCGTCACCCGGCGTGTCCAGGCGCCCGCCCCCCATCAGGACGCTGGCGCCGCTGGCGGCGGCGCGCTGGACGATACCGTCTATCCTTTCCATCTGCGGGTGGGAGATGATCGGCGAATAGTCGGTCCCGCCCGCCCAGGCCGGGCCAGGGCGAATCGCCCCGGCCAGTGCAATGATGCGATCGAGCAGAGGCGCTTCAATGCTGCGCTGGACGATAAGGCGCGAACCGGCGACGCACACCTGGCCGGCGTTGTTCAGGAGGGAAGCGGCGATCGCGCCCGCAACCCGGTCGAGATCGGCCACGTCCGCGAACACAAGTTGCGGGCTCTTGCCGCCCAATTCCAGCGTCACCGGCTTGATGCCGCTTTGGGCACTGGCGATCATGATGGCCTCGCCAGTCCGGGTAGACCCGGTAAACGAGATCTTTCCGACCAGGGGATGGCGGCACAGGAGATCGCCCGTCACGGCCCCGGTGCCCTGTACGATATTGAAGATGCCCTTGGGGATGCCCGCCTCGATTGCCAATTGCGCCAGCGCCACCGCGCTGAACGGGGTCATCTCCGACGGTTTGAGCACCACCGCGTTGCCGGCGGCAAGCGCCGGCGCAATCTTGGTGATCGCCTGGGTGATCGGGAAATTCCACGGCGCGATGGCCGCCACGACGCCGTAGGGCTCGGACGTCACCATCCCCAGTTGATCGGCGCGGGTGGCGGCAACCTCGCCGCCCAGCTTGTCCGCAAATTCGGCGAAAAACCGGATGCAGTCCGCCGCATAGGGAATATCGATGTCGATGACAGCCCTGATGGGACGGGTCGAGGTGGCAGCCTCCAGCTGGCCGAGCGCCACCTTGTTCGCCTCGATCAGGTCTGCCCAGCGCCGCAACAGGCGGGCCCGCGCGCGCGGTGCGCCCGTTGCCCAGTCCGTGGCCTGAAATGCATGCATGCCATTGCGGACGGCCTGATCGACCGTATCGGCGCTCGCTACCGGCAGTTCGGCGCAGACCGCGTTGTCGCTGGGGCGCCGGACGACCAGCCTGTCGCCGCTGCCGGCGATTACGAGGCCATCAATGAAATGGCCGTTCGGAATACGAACGGCATCGGGATCGAAATCGGGCATGTGCGCTCTCCCAGCGGGCTTGTTCAAGTCTTCATGATAGTCGCGTAGAATCGCCAATAGAATTAATCTCATTAACTCATGAATGAAGAGAAATTACATGAAAGAATCCGGCGACCTGCGCTTTCTACTCATCCTTCGTGAGCATACGAGCCTGCTCGCGGCAGCACGCAAGCTGGGCTTGACGCCTTCGGCCGTGAGCCAGCGGCTGCAGCAGATCGAACGCGGCCTGGACGTGCACCTGCTGGACCGCAGCTCGCGCAAGCTGCGCTTCACCGAGGAGGGGGAGCTGCTGTGCCGCCAGGGCGCCGGCGTCATCGAGCAGTTCGACAGCCTGCTCGAGGAAGTGCGGGCGCGGCGCGGCGGCATGGTCGGGACCTTGACCATCAACGCGCCGCTGGGCTTCGGCCGGCGCTATATCGCCGCCGCGGCGGCCGAATACCAGCAACTGCACCCGGAAGTGGACGTCGTGCTGAACCTGTCGGACCAGCCGCTGACGGCGATGGGGGAACGCTTCGACGTGGGCATTCATATCGGCGAGCTGGTGTTGTCGAACCTGATCGCCTACACGATCGCGCCGAACGCCCGCTTCTTATGCGCCGCGCCGTCCCTGCTGCAGCGCTTCGGCACGCCCGACAAGCCGGAGCAGCTTGCCGATTTTCCCTGCCTTGCGCTGCGCGAAAACAATGAGGATGGCACCCTGTGGCACTTCAACAAGGGCCGCACGAGCCAAAGCGTGCGCATCCACCCCAAGCTCATTTGTAACGACGGCGACGTGATCCATCAATGGGCCCGCGAAGGCCGCGGCATCATCCTGCGTTCCGAGTGGGACGTGGCTGCCGATATCGCCAACGGCGCCCTGGTAAGGTTGCTGCCGGCGTTCAAGCTGTCGGATGCAAACGTAATCGCCCTGACGCATGCGCGCAAGGGGCTGCCCCTGCGCACCAGGAGCTTCATGCAATTCCTGCAGGAGCGCTTTCGTCCAGTGGCACCGTGGCGCCAGGCGCCATAGCGTCGCAAGCGAACTCTCAACATTTAAGCATTCTACATTTATGAATTAATTTATCTAAACTCATTGACGCTGCTGCTGGACTACTATTTGGACTGGATCAAATCCGCTGTCCCGATATAGGAAACAACAATGAGCACAATGACCGACACCCCCGCCCTGCTGCTGGACTGCCAGCGGATGGACCGCAACATCGCACGCATGCGCACCCAGCTGGCCACGCTCGGCGTAGCGATGCGCCCCCACGTCAAGACCAACAAATGCCTGGAGGTGGCGCGGCGCCTGTTTGACGAGGGCTACGGTCCGATCACCGTCTCCACGCTGCGCGAAGCGCGCTACTTCCTCGAGCATGGCTATAGCGACATCCTGTATGGCGTGGCGATCGCGCCGAACAAGTTCGCGCAGGCGGCCGACCTGGCGCGCAAGGGCGCCGCGCTGACGCTGGTTCTCGATTGCATGGCGACCGCCACGCTGCTGGCCGACTATGCACTGGCCGAGTCCCAGGACTTCACGGTGCTGCTGGAGATCGACTGCGACGGCCACCGCTCCGGCCTGCCGCCGGACGCGCCGCTGGTCGTCGAGATCGCCCGGGAGCTGCGCCGGGGCGGCATTGAGGTCAGGGGCGTCATGACCCATGCCGGCAATTCCTACAACAGCAAAAGCACCGCGCAGATCGAGGCTTACGCCCGCCAGGAACGCGACGCGGTGCTGCTGGCCGCTGGCAAACTCAGGGAGGCCGGCTTCGCCGCGCCGGTGGTCAGCATCGGGTCGACGCCGACCGCGCTGTTCGCCAGGGACCTGACGGGCGTGACCGAAGTGCGGGCCGGCGTGTTCGTGTTCTTCGACCTGGTGATGGCGGGCCTGGGGGTATGCCAGCTGGGCGACATTGCGCTGTCGGTCGTGACGACCGTGATTGGCCATCAAGCCGACAAGGGCTGGACCATCGTCGATGCCGGATGGATGGCGCTCTCGCGCGACCGCGGCACCAGCGCGCAGACCGTCGACCAGGGCTACGGCGTCGTCTGCGACATTGACGGCGTGCCGCTGCCGGACATGATCGTGGTGGGCGCCAACCAGGAGCACGGCATCGTCGCCGCGCGCGACGGATGCGCCGGCGTCGCCGCCTTCCCGGTCGGCACCCAGCTGCGCATCCTGCCGAACCATGCCTGCGCCACCGCCGCGCAGCACGCCGGCTATCACGTCACGCACGGCCAGGCGCCGAGCGAATTCTGGCCGCGCTTTGGCGGCTGGTGATTGTCAACCGTCGAAAGGAACCTCAATGAAGACCATCGAAACACCGAACGCGCCTCTGCCGGCCGGGCATTATTCGCAAGCGAAAGTCGCCGCGGGACTGGTGTTCGTCTCGGGCCAGTTGCCACTGCGGCCGCCGGCGATGGACATTCCTGACGGGATCGAAGCGCAGCTGATCCTGGTGATGCAGCATGTGGAGCACATCCTGCTCGCCAACGGTTCGTCGCTTGAACAGCTGGTCAGCGTACAGCTGTTCATCGCGGACGTCAGCCTGTGGCCCGAAGTGAACCGCGTCTATGCGCAGATCATGGGCGCGAGCAAACCGGCACGCACGATCGTACCGGTGGGCACCCTCCACTACGGCGCCCTCGTTGAAGTGAACGCGGTGGGCGCAGTGACAGACCATTGAAAGGTACATCATGAAAAACAGCAACACACCCGGCGCCGGCGCCGAGCTGGATCCCTATCCTGTCGAGTTCGCTTTCCCCGACATCCGTCCCTATGCCGACGGCAATACCGGCATCCCCTACGCCTACAGCTTCGACAGCGGAAAGCCGGGCAAGCACACAATGATCGCCTGCCTGACCCACGGCAATGAAGTGTCCGGCGCGGTGGCGGTCAAAGCCATCCTCGATGCCGGCTTGCGGCCCCGGCGCGGCCGCCTGACGCTGGTGTTCGGGAATGTCGATGCCTACCACAGCTTCGACCCGGCCAGGCCGGACGCCTCGCGCTTTGTCGACCAGGACATGAACCGCGTGTGGCAGGCCGCCACGCTCGACGACGCCACGCTCGATTCGTCCGAATTGCGCCGGGCCCGCGCCCTGCGGCCGCTGGTCGACAGCGTCGATTGCCTGCTCGACCTGCACTCGATGCACGAGCGCAGCGCGCCGCTGACGGTCTGCGGGCCGCTCGACAAAGGCATCCGGATGGCCATGGAACTGGGCACGCCGGCGCACATCATCAGCGACGCTGGGCATCCGGAAGGCTGCCGGCTGCGCGACTACGGCGGCTTTGGCGACCCGGCCAGTCCCAAGAGCGCGCTGCTGATCGAAACCGGCCAGCACTGGGAACACGGCGCGCTGGCGGTCGCGAGGGACTACTGCATGCGCTACCTGCTGTTGTGCGACAACATCGACCCCGGCCAGGTGCCGGACGGCTGGCTGCAGCCGCTGCCGCAAGAGCAAATGGTGATCAAGGTGACGGCGCCGGTCGTGGCCAGCGGGCCCGACTTCCGCTTCGCCGGCGCCTACACCGGGCTGGAGCAATTTGCCGATGCTGGCAGCCTGGTCGGCTGGGACCAGGGCGTCCCGGTGCTGACCCCGTATCCCAACTGCATCCTGGTGATGCCATCGCTGCGCCAAGTGCGCACCGGCGTCACCGTGGTGCGCTTCGGCCAGCAGTATCGGCCCGTTTGATCGACCTTACACCCGTCAGGAGACCCAATGAGCACTTCGAGCAACCATCAGGCCGGCGCCTGGACCGCCGCGCAGAGCGTGCCGGCCGCCGGACTGGCCCAGGCCGCGCAGACCATACGCGTCCGCATCGCCGCGATTGACGTGCTGCGCGGCTTGATCATGTTGATCATGCTGTTCGACCACGTGCGCGAAACGATCTACCTGCATGTGCCGTTGACCGATCCCCTGGCGGTGACGGGCACCGAGCCGATGCTGTTCTTCACCCGCATCGCCGCCCATTTCTGCGCGCCCCTGTTTGTCTTCCTGAGCGGCCTGGCTGCCTGGCTGTACGCCCATCCCGCCGCCGGCCCGCGCGATGCCACCGGTTTCCTGCTCAAGCGCGGCCTGCTGCTGGTGTTCCTGGAAGTGGTGGTGGTCAATGTAGCCTGGGGTGGTGGGTTTCCGCCGGCCAAGCTCTATCTGCAGGTCATCTGGATCACCGGCCTGGCCATGATGACGCTGGGCCTGATGCACAAGCTCCCGATGAAGGTGTTGTTGACGGTGGGACTGGTGATCGTATGCGGGCATAACGCGCTCAGCGAGCTGCGCTTCGAGCCAGGCACCGCCGCCTACACGGCCTCGACGCTGCTGCTGCAGCGCGGCGTGCTGTGGACCGCGGGCGCGTTCCAGATCAAGGTCAGCTATCCCCTGCTGCCATGGATCGGCGTGATCTTGCTGGGTTACTGCGCCGGCCCCCTGTATGCCCGCACGATGACGCCGGCGCACCGCCGGCAGCTGATGACGATGCTGGGCGCAGCCGCGCTGGCCACGCTCGGGGTGCTGCGCGGTTTCAACATCTATGGCGAAAACCAGCCCTGGGAGCATGGCGAGAACGCCATGCTGACCGTAATGTCGTTTATCAACTTTACGAAATACCCACCCTCGCTCGATTTCCTGCTGATGACGCTGGGTATCTGCATGCTGGTCCTGCCCAGGCTGGAAAGCATCGACAATTGGCTGACGCGGGTCTGCGCCGTGTTCGGCAGTGTGCCGATGTTCTACTACCTGCTGCATCTGTATCTCTTGCTGCTGATCCAGAACGTGCTGGTGCTGTTGCTGGGATCCACGCACGGCAGCCGATTCGGCGTCGACGACTACTGGCTGGTATGGCTGATGTCATTCGCGCTGATGCCCTTGCTGTACCTGCCATGCCGCGCTTTCGCACTGTACAAGCGGCGCTCGACGCAAGGCTGGGTGCGTTACTTCTGACAGCCTGCGCCTTGCTCCCAGCTTTTCCTCCCGCTGATGATGGTCTCCAGCGGGGAACTGCGGCGCAGGAATGGCTGGCGCAGTACGATCCGGCTGGAGAACTTCAGGATGCCGATCTCCGCATCCAGCAGCTGCTCCATCAGTGCCTGGAAATGGGCCACCGTCGGCGCCACGATCTTCAACAGGTAATCGTAGCCGCCACTGAGGTTGTAGCACTCGACGATCTCGTCATACCTGGCAATTGCAGCTTCGAACTTGCGGAAGTCGCCCGGGTGATGGCTGCCCATGGTCACCTCGGAAAACACGATCACGTGATCGCCCAGTGTCTCCAGCACGACATCGGCGTTGTAGCCACGAATGACGCCGACGTCCTGGAGCCGCTTGGTGCGAAGCAGGCAGGGGCTCGCGCTGAGGCCGACAGCCTCGGCCAATTCGACGTTCGAACAGCGTCCCGCGCGCTGCAGGTGCACGAGAATCTTGAGGTCGAACCGGTCGAGTGTCACGGTGGATGTCATGGCGCCGATAATATCACCTACGCTGGCCTGGCCGCCCGCGCTTCGATCAGCGATGCGTCAAGCGCCTCGATCACCATGCCTGCCTGGTCGGCCGTCAGCACCAGCGGCGGCCGGATCTTGAGCACATTGTGTCCCATGGCGCAGGCGCTGAGCAGGACGCCCTTGTCGCGCAGGCGATTGACCACCTGGCTGGTCAGCCAGCGATCCGGCGCCCGCGTGCCGCGGTCCGCCACCAGTTCCACGCCCACGAACATGCCCGCGCCGCGTACGTCGCCAATCGCCTCGTGCCGGCTGGCCAATTCGGCGATACCATCGAGCAGCACCTTCCCGACCCGGCCGGCATGCCGCACCAGGCCTTCCTGTTCGATCGTTTCCAGCACCGCCAGCGCCGCCGCGCAGGACACCGTATTGCCGGCGAAAGTGTTGAAATAGCGTGAATAGCGGCCGAATTCCTCCAGCGCGTCGCCAGTCGCCAGCAGGCCGGCGATCGGCTGTCCATTGCCCATCGGCTTACCGAGGGTGACGATGTCCGGCATCACGCCATGGCGCTGGAAGCCCCACATATGTTCGCCCGTCCGGCCGAAACCTGGCTGGACCTCGTCCGCGATGAACAGGCCGCCGGCGCGCTTGATCGCATCGACCGCGCCCTTCAGGAAGCCCGCCGGTTCGGGCAGGATGCCGTCGCTGGTGAACAGGGAATCGACGATCAGCGCCGCCGGCTGGATGCCATGGCGGCGCAGGTCGGCGATCGCCGCCTCGACATCGCGCGTGAAGCGCTCGCCCAGGTCCTCGCCCCCGGCATGATACTGGCGCGGCGCCGGGACCAGGCGCACATGGGCGCCCAGGTCGACGGTCGGGCCAAGCGAAGGCGAGAATTGCGAAACGGTGTCGGTAATGCCGTGGTAGGCGGTATCGGTCACGATCACGCCGGTGCCGCCGGTGCGGACCTTGGCGATGCGATACGCCAGGTCGTTGGCTTCGCTGCCGGTGCAAGTGAGCATCAGGTGCGCCAGCTGCGTCTCCGGCACGCTCGCCAGCAGGCGTTCGGCCAGTTCCAGGATCGTGTCGTGCAGATAGCGGGTATTGGTCGCCAGCGTACGCACCTGCGTGCAGATCGCCTCGGTCACCGCCGGGTGGCAATGTCCGAGCGAGGTGACGTTGTTGTATACGTCGAGGTAGCGGCGTCCCTGCGGATCGATCAGCCACACGCCTTCGCCGCGCACGATGTGCAGCGGATGCTCGTACATCAGCCGGTATGCCGGGCCAAGCAAGGCGTCGCGCCGTTCGATCATGGCCTCGGTGGCCGGTCCCAGATTGGCCCGTCCGGGGATAAACGCGTTGACCATATTGAGGTCAGGTGTGCTTTTCATAGTGATTTTCCATTTCGTACTTCGGTAAGCAATCGGTCGCGCGCCGTATTGCGCGAAAGGTCAGCCATCTGGGCCAGCGCCTCCCATGCGGCGGGGTTGTGGCGCATGATGTAGGCGCGGTTTTCCGGGTAGCGCGCGGCGCGCCATTCCGAAATGAGCGCCGTGACGAGCTGGCGCGTCGCCATCAGGTCGGCGACGATTTCCTGCTCGGCATCGAGCAGCGGCAATATCGCGTCGTAGGCACCGACGAATTGAGCCGGCCCCTCGAACGGATCGGCATTGCCCGTCATGTGGAAGGCCGCCGCCGTGGCCACCTCGCCGACCAGCGGCGCATGCAGCATGTCGCCGAAGTCGATCACGCCAGTGATGCGTTCATGGTCGTCGGCGGCCACCAGCAGGTTGTAGAGGTGGTAGTCGTTGTGGATCACCTGCGCCCTCACCGAGGGCAGACACGGAAGCACATGGTCGGTGAAGCGCTTCATGAAGGCAGTGGCGAGGGCGCGGCGCGGCGCGTCCGCGACGCCATCGAGCTTGTCGGCCAGGCGGTGCGCGGTGGAGACGTTCCACAGCAGGTCGTGGCTGGCGGCGGGATGGCTGAAACCCTCGAGTGCGAGATTGAGCCTGGCCAGTCCAGCGCCCATCGCCCGGCGCTGCGAGGCGGTACGGACGGTCTCGCGGATCTGGATGCCGTCCAGGTAGGTAAGCATCCTCACGCTGGTCTGGGCGCCGTGATCGAGCGTCAGACTGTCGCGCGTGCGTCCCTTTAGCGTGCGCACGACGCGCGGCACTGGCAGGTCGGGCGCGACCCGGGCGATATGGTCGAGCGCGGCGATCTGGAAATCGACCACCGGCAAAGGCTCGGATGGATTGCTGATCTTGACCACGTAGCGCTTGCCGTCGGCGGTCGTGATGCAGCAATTCTGGTCGCGCTCGCTCGCGAGCGACTGTGCCTTGCCCGCGACACCGTACAGGCGGGCGACCAGCTCCTCCACATCGACCAGGGCAAGGCTGGGCGCCGGAGTACTAAGCGCCGCGGCTTCGATTGGTCGATCGGCCGGCATCACGCACCTCGCCATGGGCTGCCCAGCCCCAGCAAACCTGGCAGCTCACGCACGTCGGCCAGCCGGTTGACCCCGTACTGATCCAAAGTCGGCTCGTGGCCGCGGTCGATGAAGGCCTTGGCCATGAAGCCCAGGTCGGAAGCGCTCATCAGGTCGTAGCGGAAGCTCGATGACACGTGCATCATCTGCTCCGGTCCGCAGCCAAGCTGGTCGAACATGTACTCGAAGGCTTGCAGGCGCGGCTTGTAGGCGCGTGCCTCCTCGGCGGTGTAGACGGCGTGGAATGGCGCCTTCAGGTGGGCGACGCTGTGCGGAATCAGGTCGACCATCGAATTGGACAGGATCACCAGCGGGATGTGCGGCGCGATGATCTGCAGCACCTCGACCATGTTCGGATGCGGCTGGAAGTTCGGGACCGCGGCATACAGTGCGATCGCGTCCGTCGGCCGATATTCGACGCCATGCTTCTTGCAGGCCCGGTGAATGGCGTTTTCCACCACATCGAAGAAGGGTTTGAAGTCGCCCAGCACTTCATCGAGGCGGTAGGCGCGGAAGCTGTCCAGGAAGGCCGGCATCCGCTTGCTTGGGACACGGTCTTCGAACAGGGCTTTGGCAGTCGGCCCCATTTCGAAGTTGATCATGGTGCCATAGCAGTCGAAGCTGATGAATTTCGGTTTGAATGTCATTTTGAGTATCTCCTTTGCTTGGATGCATACAAGTTTAAGGACTTGAAAACTCAGGAAATGCTCTATTGGGGCAAATCTCAAGCAGATTCCGGCTCAATCGGGACCGTGCCCGGAATTTTCGTTGCCGCCGCATCATTTGCTGAAATGGCAGCTTTAATCAGTCAATTCTCCGTTGCAGGGCGGGTCAAACGCGGAAAAACAGCGCCCGTGCCGTGGTCTAATTGTTTTTATGATCCGTTTGCCTGATGCCATCCGAGAATGACGACGTGAATTCACACTCTCCAACCATGCGCCTGATCGGGGTCACGTTGCTGATATTCTTTATTGGATTTCTCTACGTGAACTCGCATTCCAGCTCGCATGCGCAGCTCAGTCACAGTCATCAAGCGGAGCTCGATCACCACCATAACAGCGATCATCAGGAGAGTGGACTCGATGCCGAACACACGCATCCGCACGATCCGCTGGACCATACGCATGACATTCCCTTGCGCATGACGGTTGTCATTCCCGTGGCGTCGACATTTTTCCGAGGGTGGCTGTCCAGCTCCCCTCTCCCATTCCATTCCGCCTTCCTGCTTCCACTGGAACGGCCGCCCAAGTCTCCGCTGACCGTTTGACCGACCTGCACGTCAGCCGATTTCGGCTGACGTTCAGTCCATTCCTATTCCGTTACGGAGAAAACCATGTTTGCACTGCCTTTCCGAGGAGGCGGCCACGCGCACGCGCGAGCGCGACGGCTTCGCCTTTTCCTGACCGCCGCGTGCGGCGTCCTGTTGTACCTGCTGCTTTCCGCCGCCCAGGCCCATGGCATCGCCGACGGCGACAAGGGCTACATCCAGGAAATCAAGGGGGTCCATTTCCTGCCCTTCATGTACCTGGGGGCCAAGCATATGTTCACCGGCTATGACCACATCCTGTTCCTGTTCGGGGTCATCTTCTTCCTCTACAAGCTGAAGGATATCGGCCTGTATGTCAGCCTGTTCGCCATCGGCCATTCGACCACGATGATGCTGGGCGTGTATTTTGGCACCAGCATCAGCGGCTACCTGATCGATGCGATCATCGGCTTCTCGGTCGTGTACAAGGCGCTCGACAACGTCGGCGCGTTCCAGCGCTGGTTTGGCGTACAGCCCAACACCAAGGCGGCAACGATGATTTTCGGCCTGTTCCATGGCTTCGGCCTCGCCACCAAGGTGCAGGAATATGAAATCTCAGCAGACGGCCTGATCACCAACATGGTCGCGTTCAACATCGGCGTCGAGCTCGGCCAGTTGCTGGCGCTCGCAACGATCCTGATCGCAATGGGATTCTGGCGCCGCAGCGGCAGCTTCGTGCGCCACGCCTATACGGCCAACATCGCCATGATGAGCTGTGGCTTCATGCTGATCGGCTACCAGCTGACCGGCTACTTCGTGATTTGATTTGGAGACCAATATGTACAACACCGATATCCCTACCCGCGCAGAACTGCCAAGTGCGCGCCAGTTGCTGCGTTCGACCGGCATTGCCATCGTCACCGCCGGCGTACTGCTCACCACCGTAGTGCTTCCTTCCGAATACGGCATCGATCCGACCGGCATCGGCAATGTCCTCGATCTGACTGCAATGGGCAAGATCAAGGCGACGCTGGCAGCCGAAGCCGAGGCCGGCCAGGCCAAACCCGCTCCTGCCACGGCCCCGGCTGCCAGTACGGCGCCACCCGGTAGCCATGCAGCGCGCTCCGATGAAATGGTCGTCGTCCTGAAACCCGGCGAAGGAACGGAAGTGAAAATGGCCATGCTGAAAGGCGCCAGCGTGAAATACGAATGGAAAACCGACGGCGGCCTGGTCAACCATGACACCCATGGCGATCCGGCAAACGGCCCCGCCAATACCTTCCATCGCTACCTGAAGGAGAAACTGGTAGCGGGGAACAGCGGCGAGTTCACGGCCGTATTCGATGGCAACCATGGCTGGTTCTGGCGCAATCGCAGCGATAACGAAGTCAAGATCTTCCTGAAGGCCAGCGGTGTTTATTCAAGCATCAGGAAAATGAAGTAACGGGCACCATGTTCGATAACGCCACTACGCAAACTCAGTATGGATCCCTGCCTCCGCAGGGATGACGTTGGATGCGGTGCGTTGAATATCGCATTCGCGATGTCGACTGTGGCTTAGCCCCCAAAAAAACCCGGCCCGCGCAAGGCGGGCCGGGGCTGAAGGGACGAACTACCGGTTTTATTTCAGCGTGAACGTGGCCGCCACTTTGGTCTTCTGATCGGCCATCAGCAAGATGACGGTCGCCTTGGCGCCCTTGGGCGCGCCGCCAGCAAACTTACCCTGCAGCTTGTTGCCGCCTGCCGGGGCCAAGGCCAGCTCCTTGCCGCCGAGCGTGACTTTGCCGCTGACGCCAGTGCTGGACATCGGATCGCCGTCGTCCTCGAGGTACATTTCGACCGCGTCACCCTTGACCACCAGCTCGAGCCAGGTTTCGCCAACAGCCTGCACCACGCCGCCATGGTTGGCGACAGGGTTGCCATGGCCGTAGGCTGCGCCGAAGGTCAAGGCTGAGGCGCAGAATACCAGCATTCCTGTAAGTTTTTTCATGTGATATCTCCTTGTCGCGGCTTATTCAGGCAAGTGCGGCAGCACGAACGACAGCGACGCCGAGTGTTCAATCTTGTTGTACTTGGCCGGCATGTCGGTCGGGCCATCAAATACCGCCATGATCACGTTCAGGCCCTGGTTGCGCACCTTCAGGTTGACGATGCCATCGGCGCCGCTCACCGCCGGCGCCCCATCCGGATCGTTGATCCAGTCGTGCAGCACGCGCGCGCCCGCCACTGGTTTGCCGTTGAACAGCACGCGCAAGGTAATCGGCTGACCGAGCAGCGCCGGCACCGCCGTCACCGGAACCACCTGCAGCGTCTGACCCGGCAGAGCGCCCAGCGGCGCGGTCAGCGGACCGCGGATGTGCACGGCATACTTCATCGTCCTTTCGGCAACCACAGCGTCCGGCACTTCGTCCTTGCCCTTCTTGTGCCATTTGCCGTCGGGGGTTCTGCACCACGTGCCATTATCCATCACGCCGGCCACCACCGATGGCTGGTTTTCGGTATTGACGAGGACGAGGCGGCCATCGACCTGCAGCGCCGTCGGCACTGCCTTGCCATCGGGGCCGTAAGCGGCGATGCCCGTCATCAGCGGCACGCGCTTGACCATATCCAGGTCGTCCGCGCCGACGCCATACAGCAGCGCGAGCTGGGTGGAGCGCTGGGCAAACCAGATGCCGTGGGCTTCCGCCACGGTGCTCGCCAGGACTGTGGCGCCGAGCGCTGCGACGACCGCCAGTTTCTTCATTTTCAGCATGATTCCTCTCCTTGGGTATTTCAGAACTTGTATTGGGCGTTAAAAGTGATGGTGCGTGCGGTGCCCGGCGCGACCCACACCTGGCTGTACGAGCTGGCGTAGTAGGTCTTGTCGAACAGATTGTCGACATTGAGCGAGAAGCGCAGCTTCTTGTTTGGCGAATACGACGAAATCAGGCGCACGGTGGTGTAGGCCGGCAGCTTGAAATTGCTGGAGATCGCAACGTCGCCCAGGCGCTCGCCGACATAGTTAAGGCCTGCGCCCAGCGAGGCGGTGCCGCCCCACAGCGCGAAGGTCGGCGTGACGACGATACTGGCGCTGTTCTTCGGTACGTTAGGGAAGCGGCTGCCGGTGCGGATCGTGTTGTCGCCCTTGGTGACGGTGGCATCGGTGTAGGCATACGCCGCCGAGAAGCGCACGTTCTTGATGATCTCGCCCGAGATGTCGAGCTCGACGCCCCGGCTGCCCACTTCGCCCGCCGAGATCGAGAAGTCGGTGTTGACGGGATTCGTCGTCAGCACATTTTCCTTCTCGATCTTGTACAGCGCCAGGGTGCCGGTGATCTTGCCATCTTCGGTCTCGAGCTTGGTGCCGATCTCGTACGAGCTGCTTTCCTCGGCCGGGAAGGCCTTGTTGTCGATGCTGATGCCGCTGTTCGGGCGGAAGCCCTTGGCTGCCGTCGCATACAGCGAGATCACCTTGTTCGGCTGGTACACCAGGCCGACGCGCGGACTGGTGGCCGACAGCGACTGCGTGTTGGCGACATTCAGGCGGCGGTTGGTGACGGTCTGCTCGTACTTGTCGCTGCGTACGCCGACCATGGCCTTCCACTGGTCGCTCAGGTCCACCTGGTCCTGCGCATAGATGCCATGGGCACGCTGCGACTCCAGCGTATTGATCGACAAGGTCAGCGGATCGGCAAGGCCGCCATAGACCGGATTGTAGATATTGATCGCGTAGGCATTCGTGGCCGAGGGGTTACGGCGCAGCTGGATCCGGGTGTCGTCGAACTTGTAGGCATCGACGCCGAACAGCACGCTGTGGTTCAAGGAACCGGTGGCGAACTTGCCTAATACCTCGAATCGCCCGGACACATCGGTCGCGGAAAAGTCGCGATGGCGCCGCTGGCGGCGCAGGGTCTTGCCGTCGGCCAGCAGGTTGTTCGCTTCGGTGGAAAAGCCTTCCAGCGAGCTGTCGCGGTACGAGAAGCCCGACTGCAGCTTCCAGGACTCGTTCAGCTCATGCTGCACGAAGACCTGGTGGCCGAGCGACTTGACGGTCACGGGGCCGTCGTTCGGCTCGCCAAGGAAGCGCGTATTCGGAATCAGGCCGAGAACGCCGTTGACGGCGACAACACCACGGTCGAACGGCGTCTTCTGCTTGCTCGCCTCGACTTCGTACGAAATGGTGGTGGCATCGCCGAGCAGCCAGATGAAGGATGGCGAGATGAACGAGCGTTCAGTTTCCAGCGTATCGCGGAAGCTGTCGCTGCGTTCATGGGCCGCGTTCAGGCGGTATGCGAGGGTCTCGCTGATGGCGCCGGTCAGGTCGACCGCGCCGCGCACCATGCCAAAACTGCCGACCGATGCTTCAACCGAATACGCCGGATCGAAGCGCGGCTTTTTGGTCGTGATGTTGACGGTGCCGCCAGGCTCGCCACGGCCATACAGTGCCGATGCCGGTCCCTTGAGCACTTCGACGCTGTTGGTGCTCGACGAATCGCGCAGGCCGTTATAGCCGCGGCTCGAGCTAAAACCGTTGACCAGGTAATCCGAGCCGAAGTTGGGGTCGCCGGTGAAGCCGCGCATCGCGTAGCTGTCCCACAGGCCGCCCAGGTTGCTCTGGCGCGAAATACCGCTCGACAGGTCCAGCGCGCCAGCCAGGTTGGTGACGCCGACGTCCTTGAGCAAGTCGCCGGTCAGCACGCGCACCGACTGCGGCAGGTCCTTGAGCAGGGTATCGGTCTTGGTGGCGCCGGTGGCGGACAGGGCACGGTAATTCTGGCGCTGGCCGGTGACGACGACTTTGGCCTTGGTGCTGTCCTGCCCTGCATCACCAGCGGGTGCTGGTGCGGGGGCCGGCGCCGCAGCCGGTTCGGCCGGGCTGGCGGCGGGTTCGGACTGCGCCGAGGCCTGGATTGGGTAGGTGGCCGCCAGGAACAGCGCCAGGGTGCAAAAACGGGAGGGATACATGGTCTAACTCCTTGGACTATTTAATTGTTTGCACTGTTTACAACGCTTGCCGCATCTATGACTGCGGCTGGCGCTGGTGACGGCCGAACTTTGCAGTTCTCTCTCGTGGCCTTGTCTGATATTGATTACAACACATGCAAACTTGCTGCTTATCCTGTAATGCGCCTTTCACAACACAGAAACAATGGTTTTTGGCAGGCCTTTCAGCATGCATTGCTGCTTTACCCATCACATCAGGTGGACCGGCACGGCCTTGAAAAGAGGGGCGATCGAAGGCCTGGCGGCCGGAATCGTTGCAAAAATGAGATAGACATGGCAGCCGACCGCTGGGGACCGGCGTGAGATTTGGGGATCGGGCAGAAGTCGCACATGCAAGACTCAAGGCACAAGTATCGACGTCATCCCTGCGAAGGCACACTGGTGTCCGGAATAATCCTGTTGACTTCTGAATTTCCACTGACACGAGCGGCGCCCTTCTCGAAGTCGTGAATGTGGAACTCGAAAAGACAATAACCAACGTCGTTCCTGCGCAGGCAGGAATCCATTGCACATCTGGTTAGAGTTACGGCGTATCGGAGCAAAGGTGGCATGGGTTCCTGCCAAGGGGGCCGCCATCGGCCAGGAACGACGTCGGAGATTGCATTTCACGTTTCACAGCGTCGACTTCGG
>JAKFDH010000146.1:0-56494 GCA_036676245.1 Massilia sp.
CGGCTCTGCTTGAAGCGAGACAATCCCGATGAGGAAACCACCGACTGGAAAGCCGTATGCGGGAAAACCGCACGTACGGTTTGGAGGGAGGGGAGGCGAAAACCTTCCCTACCCCTATCGTTGGTTATTGTCTTTTCGAGTTCCACATTCACGACTTCGGGAAGGGCGCCGCTCGTGTCAGTGGAAATTCAGAAGTCAACAGGATTATTCCGGACACCAGTGCGCGAACGCGGGGACGACGTTGGCCTGCATTGTTGATTTTCTCATCGTCCCGGCTTCTGACAGTGCCCGGCGGCAGGCCACCTTGAGTGGCTTACTTCGGCACGATGGTCATGACCGGCCGGCCGGGCGGGAGCGCCAGGTCGCGCCGCATGGCGCGCACCAGGTTCCACGCGAGCGACAGCGCGGACACGGCCAGCGCCACGCCTGCTGCCCGCCCCAGCGCGGCAGGATACCAGCAGGCCGCCGCCAGCGCCGCCACCGCCAGCGCGTGAAGCCGGAACTGGCGCTGCGCCACCTCGTCCGGAATGATGTGCCTGACCTGCAGCACGCGCCGTCCGGGCGGCGTGCGCGCCTGCTCGTGGTGCCACAGCAGGAAGGGAACGATCTTGTACAGCATGCCGTTGATGGTGGAGTACAGGAAGCCCACGATCACCAGCACACCCGGGGCCAGTGCCTGGCCGGCGCCGGCCAGGCCCGCCGGCGCGGCCCACAACAAGATGGCGGCAAGCAGGCATGCCATCGCCAGCCGCCAGAACATGGTCATCGCGTCCGCCTGCCTGGTGCGGCGCGCGAGCAAACGCAGCGTGGCGCCGCCGAACAGGGCAAAGGCCGCCAGCAACAGCAGTGCGGGGACAGGCCCGAGCGGGGCGCCTTCGCTCGTCGCCAGCGTGGCGTTGACCGAATACAGGAACAGCGCGAGCACCACGGCCACGCCCAGCCAGCGCTCCAGGCACCCGCCGTACAGGGGCGTGACCTGGAACATCGGCAGCACCTGGAAGGCGACGCCGGCCAGCAGCAGTCCCGCCCAGCCGAACAGGCCCCACAGCGCATGCAGGTCGGTCGCCAGCATCAGCGGCAGCGACGCCGCGCCGGGCCGGGCGAATGCCCCCGCCAGCAGCGCGCCCAGGATCACGGTGACGACCAGCGAGGCGAGCGCCAGCCGCACCATCGCGACCATGGCTTGCGCCCCCTGCGGCACGCGCTGCCACAAGGCGATCGCCAGGCTGGCGGCCAGCCACAGCAGGGCAGGTAGCAGCAGGAGGACCGCCACGCCGAACAGCCATGGCCGGGCAGCCAGGAAGGCCGCTGCCAGCGCCAGGGCGCCAGCGCCGAGCAGGGCGTGCACCCGGGGCGCCATCGCCTGTGCGCGCGGCACCGCGCAGCCGGCCACCACCGGCAGGATCTGTATCAGCGCGCCCGCCATCGACATGCCCAGCACGCCCAGTGTGAACAAGTGGGTCAGCGCCAGCGTGACGGGTGCCCAGCGGCTCTGGAAGGCGGCCTCGCCGTGCCAGGCCAGCAGCAGGCCCGCCAGCAGGGCGAACAGCGGCGTGGCGGTGAAATAGCGCAGCACGGACGCCAGCGCAGGCGACTGGTCGAGCGACAGTGCACGCTGCATGTCAGGCGGGCGCACCCGGGCCGCGCCAGATCGTTACCTGGTACAGCGAATCGGGCAGCGCCGTTGTTGCGTGGTAGTAACCGTTGTTGGCCAGAATGCGGTACAGCGGATGCGGTTCCCGTTCGATCAGCATGCGCAGCTGGTCGGCGGGGCCGAGCAGGTCGAGCGCGTCGAGCACGCGTTCGAGCGGCTCGGGCGGCTCCAGGCCGCGCACGTCGAGGTGGTGGACCTGCGGGCCGGCCGTCATGCCGCGCTCTCGCACGGTTCAAGGGCTTCGAAGGCGCGCATCGCCGCCAGCACATCCTGGCAGCGGTGTTTCAGCACCCGCTCGATCATCGGGTACAGCACGCCTTCCTCCTTTTCGCCGTGCTGGTGCACGACCAGCAGCAGCACCTCGGCATGGGTGGCGAAGGCGCGGCCATCCTGCTGGGCGACCGAATCGGCCAGGCGCTGCGCCACCGCGCGAATGCGCAGGTGCTCGGCGCGCATGGTGGCGGTCGGGCCGACCGCATGGCCGAGGGCGCGTTCGAAGGCGGGGAACAGGATGCGCTCCTCGATCATCATGTGCCGTTCGAGCGCGTTCTGGAAGGCGGTCATCGCATGCCGCGCCTGTGGCCACTGGGCGTGCGCCACAAAGTCGCCGGCGCGGCGCATCAGGGCGTCGCAATGCTGGTGGTCGTCGGCCAGGTAAGCGCTCAAGGTTTCCATCGTTGTTCTCCTGCTGGTGCATCGATGCCGCATTGTCCTCCTCTCGCATGCCGGAAATCCTTGATGCAGGTCAAGGATTTTGGACAGGCAGGCGGGCTACAGTGCTGGCCCGAACATACCGAGTACAACCATGCAAGCAAATTCCCACGAATCGCCCGCCGCGCCCCTGGAGCTGGTTTGCCCGGCCGGCAGCCTGCCGGCGCTGAAGGCGGCGGTCGACAACGGCGCCGACTGCGTCTACCTTGGCTTTCGGGACGCGACCAACGCGCGCAACTTCGCCGGGCTCAACTTCGACCAGGCCGCGATCGAACAAGGCATCGCCTATGCCCACGCGCGCGGGCGCAAGGTGCTGCTGGCCCTGAACACCTACCCGCAGCCCGGCGCGGGCGCGCTGTGGCGCCAGGCGATCGAGCGCGCCGCCGGCGCCGGCATCGACGCCGTGATCCTGGCCGACCCCGGCCTGATGGCCTACGCCTGCGAGCATCATCCGCAACTGCGGCTGCACCTGTCGGTGCAGGGCTCGGCGACCAACGTCGAGGCGATCAACTTCTACCACCAGCACTTCGGCATCGCGCGCGCGGTGCTGCCGCGCGTGCTGTCGGTGTCCCAGGTCGAGCAGGTGGTGCGCAACACCCCGGTCGAGATCGAGGTGTTCGGCTTCGGCAGCCTGTGCGTGATGGTCGAGGGGCGCTGCGCCCTGTCGTCGTACGCCACGGGCGAGTCGCCGAACACGCACGGCGTCTGCTCGCCCGCCAAATCGGTGCGCTGGCAGCAGACGGACAAGGGCTTCGAGGCGCGCCTGAACGGCGTGCTGATCGACCGCTATGCCGAGGGCGAGCAAGCCAACTACCCGACCCTGTGCAAGGGCCGCTTCGACGTCGCCGGCGAGCAGTACTACGCGATCGAGGAGCCGGCCAGCCTGAACACGCTGGCGCTGCTGCCTCAGCTCGCTGCGCTCGGCGTACGCGCGATCAAGATCGAAGGACGCCAGCGCAGCCCGGCCTACGTGGCCCAGGTCACGGCCGTGTGGCGCGAAGCGATCGACCAGTGCCTGGCCAACCCGCAGCGCTACTCGCCGCGGCCGGCCTGGATGGCGGCGCTGGACAAGGTCGCGGAAGGGCAGCAGCACACGCTGGGCGCCTATCACCGCTCATGGAAATAAGGAGGCAAGCATGTTGAAACTGGCCCTTGGACCAATCCTGTATTACTGGCCGCGCGACGTGGTGCTGCGTTTCTACGACATGGCCGCAGCCAGTCCCGCCGACATCGTCTACCTGGGCGAAACCGTGTGTTCGCGCCGCCACGAGCTGCGCCTGCCGGACTGGCTGGCCGTGGCCGACATGCTGGCCGCCGCCGGCAAGGAGGTGGTGCTGTCGACCCAGGTGCTGCTCGAATCGGGCAGCGACGTTGCGAGCCTGCGCCGTCTTGCCGGCAACGGCCGCTACCTGGCGGAGGCGAACGACATGGGCGCCGTCCATTGCGTGCCCGACGGCGCCGGCTTCGTCGCCGGCCCGCACCTGAACCTGTACAACGCCGACAGCGTGGCGCTGATGGCGCGGCTGGGTGCGCGCCGCTGGGTGATGCCGCTCGAAATGGGCCGTGCCGCGCTGGCGGAGATGATGAAGGCCCTGCCGCCGGGTCTCGAGACCGAGGTCTTTGTCTATGGCCGCATGCCGTTGGCGTACTCGGCGCGCTGCTTCACCGCGCGCCAGCGCGACCTGGGCAAGGACGATTGCCGCTTCAGCTGCCTGGAGCATCCGGACGGCATGGCGCTGCGTACGCGCGAAGGCGACGGCTTCCTGGTCCTGAACGGGACCCAGATCCAGTCCGAATCGACCTACAACCTGCTGGGCGAGCTGGCCGGCATCGAAGCGTTGGGCGTGGATGTGGTGCGCGTCAGTCCGCAGGCGCAAGGCACAGCGGAAGTGCTGGCCGTGTTCGACGCGGCGCGCCGCGGCACGCCAGGCCTGGACGCGGCGCAGGCGCGGCTCGCCCCCCTGATGCCGTCCGCCGGGTGCGACGGCTACTGGTACGGCCGGCCCGGCATGGCGGCCCGTGCGCGGGAGGCGGCATGAACGCGCCACGCGGACGCCTGGCCGCGGCGCTGGAACGGGCGACGGCGCGCCTCCCGGCCTACCCGGGCGCGCTGCTGTTCTCGGCGGGTTTGAACCTGGTGGTGGCGCCCCAGCTGCCGCTCGACGTGCGCGCTGCGCTCGAAGGGAAGGCGGTGCGCATCCTGGTGCGCGAGACTGGCCTGCGCTTCGACGTCAGCTGGTGCGGCACGCGCTTCGTGCCGCTGCGCGGCCTCGCGGCGCCGGACCTGGCGATCGGCGCCAGCGCGCGCGACTTCATGCTGCTGGCACAGCGCCGCGAAGACCCTGACACGCTGTTCTTCGCCCGCCGCCTGACCATGGAAGGGGACACCGAACTGGGACTGCTGGTCAAGAACACGATCGACGCGCTCGACCTGGCATTGCTCGACCCGGCTATGCTGCTGCGCCGCCTCAAACCACAGCCGAATGGAAGACAAGCATCATGAACCTTTCCCGCACCCTGCTCGACGCCCTCCATCAACACGGTGCGCGCGAGATGTTCGGCATTCCCGGCGACTTCATCCTCGCCTTTTTCCAGCAGGCGGCAGATGCCGGCATCCTGCCGCTGTACACGCTGAGCCACGAGCCGGCGGTGGGCTTCGCTGCCGACGCGTCGGCGCGCTACCGCACCCGGCTGGGCGTGGCCGCCGTCACGTATGGCGCCGGCGCGCTGAACATGGTCAACGCGGTCGCATCCTCCTATGCCGAAAAAGTGCCGCTGATCGTCATCTCCGGCGCCCCGGGCGCGGGCGAGCGCCGCAGCGGCTACCTGTTGCACCACCAGGCCCGCACACTCGATTCGCAGATTGCGATCTTCCGCGAGATCACCTGCGACCAGGCCGTGCTCGACGACGCGGCGCGCGCGCCGGCCGACATCGCGCGGGTGCTGCGCAGCTGCCTGACCCATTCGCGCCCGGTCTACATCGAACTGCCGCGCGACATGGTCGACGCGCCATGCGGGCCGGCGACGGCCTGCGCCGCGCCGCGCACCGATCCGGCCGCGCTCGACGCCTGCGTCGGCGAAGTGCTGGCGCGCCTGCGCGGGGCCCGCTCGCCGGTGCTGCTGGTCGGCGTCGAGATCCGCCGCTTCGGCATCGAGGACAAGGTCGCCCGGCTGGCGCGCCTGCTGCGGCTGCCGGTCGTGACCACCTTCATGGGCCGCGGCCTGATGGCCGACTGCGACGCCTCGCTGCTCGGCACCTACCTCGGCGTGGCCGGGCCGGACGCGACCACGCGCGCGGTCGAGGATTCGGATGCGCTGCTGATGCTCGGGGTGATCATCTCGGATACCAACTTCGGCGTGTCCGAAACGGCGATCGACATGCGCGGCGCGATCCAGGTGCTGGACGGCCAAGTGACGATCGCGCATCACGTCTATCCGCGCATCGGCATCGAAGAACTGGTGGACGCGCTGATCGACCAGATCGACGCGCCGCTGGCCGATCCGCTGCCTGCCGCGCCGGCGCGGGCCTGCGTGCGCGGCCTGCAGGCGGACGGCGCGCGCATCAGCCCGGACGACATCGCCCGTGCCGTCAACGACGCGATGGCCGAACACGGGCGCATGCCGATCGCGTCCGACATCGGCGATTGCCTGTTCACGGCGCTCGACATGGAGAACACGGCGCTGGTGGCGCCCGGCTACTACGCGACGATGGGCTACGGCGTGCCGGCCGGGATGGGGCTGCAGGCCGGCGGCGGCGACCGTCCGCTGATCCTGGTCGGCGACGGCGCCTTCCAGATGACGGGCTGGGAACTGGGCAACTGCCAGCGTTATGGCTGGGACCCGGTGGTCATCGTGTTCAATAACTGCAGCTGGGAGATGCTGCGGGCGTTCGCGCCGAAGGCGGCGTTCACCGATCTCTCGGACTGGCACTTCGCCGACATGGCGCAGGCGATGGGCGGGCAGGGCTACCGGGTGCAGACCCGGCGCGAGCTGAAGGAGGCGCTCGACACGGCTCTGGCCACGCGCGGCAAGTTCCAGCTGATCGAGGCGATGATCCCGCGCGGCGTGCAGTCGGCCACCTTGTCGCGCTTCGTGCAGGGAGTGCGGCGGCTGCAGGCCAGGTAATTTTAGAAATCGGGGCGGCAAGAATCGACGTTGGTGATTATGTAGTACGTGCAGGATTCACGACTTCTGAATAGCTATCCCCGTCGCACCATGAACGTCTCGAAACGCGCCCCGATGCGCACCAGCGCGGCCGCGCCTACCGGGAAGGGAGCGCCACTTGCAGACAATGCCTGGTCGGCGCAGCCCCGGGACCGGAACGCCTGCAGCACGTAGTTCCGGACACCGGCCGCAGCCAGCGTCTCAGCCAGCGCCTCCACCTCATCCTCCCCCAGCAGCGCCGGATGCAGCGTGGTGCGGCACTCGTGAGCGACGCCGCTGGCGATGATCGCGTCCATGCACGCGCGCGCCGGGTCGCCGCTGTTGTCGATGCCGGTGATCCGGCGGTAGGCCTTGAACGGAGCCTTGATGTCGAAACCGACCCAGTCCAGCATCGGCAGCACCGCCTCCAGCCGGCGCGGATAGATGCAGGCCGTGTGCAGGCCCACCGCCAGCCCCATGCGGCGAACCAGCTCGATCGCATCCGGCAGGGCCGGGTCGATGGTCGGCTCCCCGCCCGAGAACACCACGCCGTCCAGCAGGCCGGCGCGCCGCTCCAGCAGCGCCGTCACGTCCGCCCACGCCAATGCGCCGCGCTTGCGCGGCTGCAGGTGCGGATTGTGGCAGTAGCCGCAGCGCCATGGACAGCCCTGCACGAACACCGCCGCCGCAAACTTGCCTGGAAAGTCGGTCGCGGTGAACGGCACCAGGCCGCCCACCCTTAGCGCAGCGGCCCCCATGCTAGCTCGCCTGCGCGGCCAGGCTGGCCTCGGTGAAGCAGGTGCGCTCGTGGAACTCGCCCTTTTTCCCGGTGTTGAAGGACGAGACCGGGCGGTGGTAGCCCATCACGCGGGTCCAGATCTCGCAGGGCTGGCGCTCGTCGTCGCGCAGGGTGACGGCTTGCGGTGCGAGGAATACGGCTTGGCTCAAATCGGTCATGACAATCTCCTTGGTGTTTACGCGGGTTCGCGCTGTTTGCGTGCGATCAGCTCTGCATCGCACTTGGGGCAAAAATGGTGGCTGCCGCCCAGGTAGCCATGCCGGGGGCAGATCGAGAAGCTCGGCGTGACCGTGATATAGGGCAGGCCGAAGCGCCCCAGCGCGCGCCGCACCAGGTTGCGGCAGGCGTCCGCGCTCGACAGCGGCTCGTTCATGTACAGGTGCAGCACGGTGCCGCCGGTGTACTTGCGCTGCAGCGCATCCTGCCGTTCGAGCGCCTCGAACGGATCGTCGGTGAAGCCCACCGGCAGCTGCGAGGAGTTGGTGTAGTAGGGCATTTCGCGGGTGCCGGCCTGCAGGATGTCCGGATGGCGCTTGCGGTCCTCCTTGGCGAAGCGGTAGGTCGTGCCCTCCGCAGGCGTGGCTTCGAGGTTGTACATATGGCCGGTCTGGTCCTGGAATTCGAGCATGCGGGCCCGCACATGGTCCAGCAGGCGCAGCGCGAAGGCGTGGCCCCAGTCGCTGGTGATGTCATGCTCGCCCCAGGTGAAGTTGCGGATCATCTCGTTCACGCCGTTGACGCCCAGGGTCGAGAAATGGTTGCGCAAGGTGCCGAGGTAGCGCTTCGTGTACGGGAACAGGCCGTTGTCCATGTGGCGCTGGATCACCTTGCGCTTGATCTCAAGGCTGTCGCGGCCCAGCTCCAGCAGGCGGTCGAGGGCGGCGAACAGGCCCGCCTCGTCGTCGGCGTGCAGGTAGCCCAGGCGCGCGCAGTTGACCGTCACCACGCCCAGCGACCCGGTCTGCTCGGCCGATCCGAACAGGCCGTTGCCGCGCTTGAGCAATTCGCGCAGGTCCAGCTGCAGCCGGCAGCACATCGAGCGGATCATGTTCGGCTTGAGCTCGGAATTGAGGAAATTCTGGAAGTAGGGCAGGCCGTAGCGCGCCGTCATTTCGAACAGCAGTTCGGCGTTCGGGCTGTTCCACGCGAAGTCCGGCGTGATGTTGTAGGTCGGGATCGGGAAGGTAAATACGCGTCCCTTGGCGTCGCCAGCCATCATGATCTCGATGTAGGCGCGGTTGATCATGTCCATCTCGCGCTGCAGGTCGCCGTAGGTGAAGGGCATTTCCACGCCGCTGATCACCGGCACCTGCTCGCGCAGGTCTTCCGGGCACACCCAGTCGAAGGTCAGGTTGGTGAACGGGGTCTGGGTGCCCCAGCGCGACGGCACGTTCAGGTTGTAGATCAGCTCCTGGATGTACTGCCTGACCTCTTCGTAGGTCAGCGCATCGTTGCGCACGTAAGGCGCCATGTAGGTGTCGAAGGAGCTGAAGGCCTGGGCCCCGGCCCACTCGTTTTGCAGCGTGCCGAGGAAGTTGACGATCTGGCCGATCGCGCTCGACATATGCTTGGGCGGGCTTGATTCGATCTTGCCCGGCACGCCATTCAGGCCCTCGGCCAGCAGCGTGCGCAGCGACCAGCCGGCGCAGTACCCCGCCAGCATGTCGAGGTCGTGGATATGGATGTCGGCGCAGCGGTGCGCCTCGCCCACCTCCGGCGGATAGACGTGGTCGAGCCAGTAGTTGGCGATCACCTTGCCCGATACGTTCAGGATGAGTCCCCCGAGCGAGTAGCCCTGGTTGGCATTGGCGTTGACGCGCCAGTCGCGCTGCTCGAGGTATTCGTTCATCGACGCCTCGACGTCGACCAGGCTTTTGCGGTCGCGCCGCAAGCTGTGGTGCTGCTCGCGGTAGACGACGAAAGCACGCAAGGTGGCGCGCTTGGCGGCGCCGAACAGCGCCGCTTCGACCGCGTCCTGGATTTTTTCGACGCTCGGCACATCGCCTGGGGCCAGGTGGTGCGCTACCGCGTCGTACGCCATCGACATCGCTTGCGCGGCATCGAGCTCGCCGCTGGCCTGGCCCGCGCGGCGGATGGCTGAGGCGATGCGGGACAGGTCGAAGGGGGCGATGCTGCCGTCGCGCTTGACGGCCTGCGCCGGGAAATGGGTTGGGATTTGCTTCATGAATTCTCCGTTGGCTACAATATGTAGTGGCAATTAGAGATTAATTACTAGATGTAGTTGGGTCAACGTGAAATCGGGCGAACTTCGATTTTCTTGATCCAGGTTGGTTTTAGAACGGCAGCACCTGCCGCGTGACGGCGACCATGACGATGTAGGCGAAGGTGGCGACGGCGGCGGCGAACGCGACGGCGCGGGTGCGCAGCGTGCGGCCGCGCTTGAGGGCGATGGTGCCGAGGACGATGTAGAGGACGAGGGCCACCACCTTGGCGCCCAGCCAGGGTTGGGCGAAGGGGTATTGGCGGCTGACGACGGCGAGCGTGATGGCGCTGCCGAGGAGGACGGTGTCGACCAGGTGCGGCGCGATCTTCACCCAGCGCCGCTGCAGCATGGTTGATCCTTGCAGCATCCAGGTCCCGCGCAGCAGGAACAAGGCGATGCTCAGGCCCGCGCAACCCATGTGGAGATGTTTGATTGCGAGGTAGCCCATGCCGCGGTCCTTTTTTGTCAGTGGCCGATCGAGAAGTCGATGATGATTTCGCCGTAGTTGCGGGCGACGTAGTTGATACCTACGCGCTGCCCGTAACGGTGTTCGATCTGCGCCAGCAGAGGCAGCGGATCGTGGTCATTATAGAACCGCATCGTCTCGCCGCGGTTGAGCGCGTCGAGCGCGCCGAAAATCGCCGCGTGGCGGAAGCGCTTGGCGACGCCGCGCGCGTCGAAGGGGTACAGGGCGACGGCGGTGGGGGTGGAACAATCGTGTGGCATGGTGGTTCTCCTGGTGAGGGTGAATTGGGCCGGATTCGGCGATGATCGATAGTCCTTACGCTCTCCAACGTCGTCCCTGCGAAGGCAGGGATCCATACTACGCATGCTCAGCATGGGTCCCTGCCTTCGCAGGGACGACGTTGGTCGGGGTGGTTGTGAACTTATGCGCCTCGACTTCTGATTAGCGTACCGGCAGGCGCCGCATCCCGCGCACCGCGCGCCAGGCGCAGCGCGAACAGTGCCAGCAGCGCGCAGCCTACCGAGAACACCACGTCGCCCGGCACGCGCAGCCAGACCATGGTTTCCATGAAAGTCGAGTGCACGACTTCCGGCGAGCGGGCGAACCAGGTGCCGTAGGTGATGCTTGCCCAGGCCTGGTAGATGCCGGCCGGGACCAGCGACATGAACACCATCATCGCCAGGCCGATGTTCATGGTCCAGAACGTCGGCGCCAGCAAGCGGTCGGACCAGGCGGCGCGGCTGGTGAGCCCGCGCAGGCAGAACAGCATCAGGCCGATCCCAAGCATGCCGTACACGCCGAACAGCGCCGCATGGCCGTGGGCCGCGGTCATGTTCATGCCCTGCATGTAGTACAGCGCGATCGGGGTGTTGATCGAGAAGCCCAGCAAGCCGGCGCCGACCACGTTCCAGAATCCGACCGCGATGAAGCACATGATCGGCCACTTGTAGGCCTGCACCCAGGCAGCGGACTTCGTGCGCTGGTAATTGCGCCATGCCTCGATGCCGATCATCGACAGCGGCACCACTTCCAGCGCCGAGAACATGGCGCCGATGGCGATCACGAAGGTCGGGGTGCCGGTGAAGTACAGGTGGTGCAAGGTGCCGAGGATGCCGCCGAACAGGAACACGATGGTCTCGAGCACGATGGCGCTGTTGGCGGTGGCCGCGCCGATCAGGCCGAGGCGGGTGAACAGCAGCGCGATGACGGCGGTGGCGAACACTTCGAAGAAGCCTTCGACCCACAGGTGGACCAGCCACCAGCGCCAGTACTCGACCATCGAGTAGTGGGTATGCTTGCCCCAGGCGAGCGAGGTGGCGTAGAAGCCGCCGATGCACAGGGCCGCCAGGAACACCATGGCGATCAGGCCGCGGCTCTCCGACGGCTTGCGCAGTGCAGGCCACAGGCCGCGCCCGAGCAGCAGCACCCAGAACAGCAGCCCGACGAACAGCAGCAGCTGCCACACACGGCCCATGCTGGTGAATTCCAGGCCCTGGTTGCCGATCCAGAAGCTGAAGTCCGTGCCCAGGCCCTGCAGCGTGCCGAGCCAGCCGGAGGCGGTGGAACCGGCCACGATGAACAGCAGCGCGTAGAACAGCACGTTCACGCCCAGCGCCTGGTACTTCGGTTCCTTGCCCGAGATGGCGGGGGCGATGTACAGGCCGGTGGCCAGCCAGGCCGTCGCGATCCACAGCACCGCGAACTGGGTGTGGATGGTGCGGCTGACAGTGAACGGCAGGATCTGCCCGATCGGGATGCCGAAGAAGCTCTCGCCCTCGACGGCGTAATGGGCGGTGATGATGCCCATGCCCACCTGCGCCAGGATCAGCGCGATGACCACGTAGAAGTACTTGCGGGTGGCGCGCATGGAGGCGGTCGGCTTCAGGTCGAACAGGGGATCGGCCTTGGGCGGCTTGGGGTCGTCCTCCTCCTTTGCGCGGCCGTGGACGAAGACCATGCCGGCGATCGCGCCCAGCATCAGGATGATGCTGGCCACCGACCAGATGCCCGCACCGGCGGTCGGCGTGTTGCCCACCAGCGGTTCATGCGGCCAATTGCTGGTGTAGCTCAATGCCGTTTCGCCCGGGCGGTCGGTGGCGGCCGACCAGGCCGACCAGAAGATGAACGCGGGCAGGGCTTTCAGGTCCGCCGGGTCGGCCAGGCTGCCGGGACGCATCGCATACTGCTCGCGCAGGCTGTCGAGGCGGGCGTCGTCGCCGAACAGGGACATATAGTGGGCCGCCACTTCGCGCACGGCCTGGGCCCGTTCGGGCGAAAGCGTGATGGTGCCGGAGCGCGCATCCCAGGTGTTTTTGCGCATTTCCTGGCGCAGGCGTGCGTCCAGTGCTGCCTGGCGTTCGATGCCGATCTCCCCGTAAGGCTTGCCGAACTCCTTCTGCGACCAGATCGCGCGCAGGGCCAGCGCTTCGCGGTGCAGCCAGTCGGCCGACCAGTCGGGGGCCAGGTAGCTGCCATGTCCCCAGACGGAACCGAGTTGCTGGCCGCCGGCCGACAGCCATGCCTGCTGGCCGTGCGGTACCTGGCCTTCGGAGAAGATGACGTCGCCGTCTGCGCTGGCGACCTGGCGGGGGATGGGCGGGGCGGTCAGGTAGATCTCGGATCCTACCCAGCCGAGGACGGCGAAGGACAGGATGCAGATGACTCCGAGCCAGCTCCATAGTTTGCGGGAGTGATGCATGGCGTGGTTTCCTTGTTGTTGTCGGCGCAGAGGAAAATACCGCTGCGCTAAAGATGCATTCTAAATACTTCATTTATAAGATGCAAGTGGTTTACATGTTATATACTGGCCGAATGCGATTGACTGCCTATACCGACTACACCCTGCGCACGCTGATCTACCTGGCGATGCATCGCGACCGCCTGGCCACGATCCAGGACATCGCCGATCTGCACGGGATCTCGAAGAATCACCTGATGAAGGTGGTGCACCAGCTCGGCCTGCTGGGACTGGTCGAGACGGTGAGGGGGCGCAACGGCGGCATGCGCCTGGGGCGCGACCCGGCCGAGATCAACATAGGCGAGGTGGTGCGCAGCAGCGAGACCGACTTCTACATGGCCGAATGCTTCGACGCCGCCAGCAACTCCTGCCAGCTGGCGCCCGGGTGCGCGCTCAAGGGCGTGCTCGGGTCGGCCACCGCCGCCTATCTGGCCGTGCTCGACGCGGTCACGCTGGCCGACCTGGTCGCGCCGCGGGGCAAGCCCCCCAAAGCTGCGGGCGTCGCCGCTATCGTGTTTCGCCAGAAGGCCATCCGACAGGACTAGCCGGCCTAGTCATTTTGGCCGATACCGCTAGCCAGATTGCTTTGCCCGAATCTCCGAGAGGCCAATAGTCCGCTTCCCCTTCGCCACGTAACCTTGTCGCATCAGGTAAAGCGTCGAGGAGAAGGATATGGCAAGCAAGGGCCGGCAGCAAATAGGGGTATTGGCAAGCAGTACTTTCGCGTTCACGATCTGCTTCGCGGTGTGGATGATCTTCGCGGTGCTCGGCATCCCGATCAAGACCCAGCTGGGATTGAACGAGACCGAATTCGGCCTGCTCGCGGCCACACCGGTCCTCACCGGTTCGCTGGTGCGGGTGCCGCTCGGCATCTGGACCGACCGCTTCGGCGGGCGCATCGTGTTCTTCCTGCTGATGCTCTCAACGGTGCTGCCGATCTGGCTGCTGGCCTATGCCACCGCCTACTGGCACTTCCTGGTCCTCGGCCTGTTCGTCGGCGTGGCCGGCGGCAGCTTCTCGGTCGGCACCCCGTACGTGGCGCGCTGGTTCGGCAAGGAGCGCAAGGGCCTGGCGATGGGGATCTTCGGTGCCGGTAACTCCGGCTCCGCGCTGACCAAGTTCGTCGCCCCCGCCATCATCGCCGCCTTCGGCTGGCAGGTGCTGCCCCAGGTCTATGCGGTGGCCATGCTGGTCACGGCGATCCTGTTCTGGGTCTTCTCCTACACAGACAAGTCGCACCAGATGCCGGCCGGCGTCTCCTTCGCCGAGCAGATGAAGGTGCTCAAGGATCCGCGGGTATGGCGCTATTGCCAGTACTACTCGGTGGTGTTCGGCGGCTATGTGGCGCTGGCCCTGTGGATGACCAAATACTACGTGGCCGAATACGGCTTCAACATCGGCCTGGCCGCGCTGCTGGCGGCCTGCTTCTCGCTGCCGGGCGGCGTGCTGCGCGCGCTGGGCGGCTGGATCTCCGACAAATACGGCGCCTACAAGGTGACCTGGTGGGTCATGTGGGTGTGCTGGGTGTGCTTCTTCCTGCTGTCGTACCCGCAAACGAGCATGGTCATCAAGACCGTCAGCGGCACGACCAGCATGAATATCGGCGTGACGCCGGTCATGTTCACGGTGCTGCTGTTTATCGTCGGCGTCGCCATGGCGGTCGGCAAGGCCTCGGTTTTCAAGTTCATCTCGGACGACTTCACCGACAACATCGGCGCCGTGTCGGGCGTGGTCGGCCTGGCCGGCGGCCTGGGCGGCTTCGTCCTGCCGATCATGTTCGGCGCCCTGGTCGACCTGACCGGCGTGCGCACGTCCGCCTTCATGCTCTTGTACGGCACCGTCTGCGTGTCGCTGGTGTGGATGCACTACTCGTTCAAGGGCCAGGGCCAGGCCGCCAGGCCTGCCCTTCAAGCCGTTCCCGCCTAATTTTTCAGGAGACTGTCATGAGCAAATATGTAATTTCGACCTGGGAGCCGGAGACCCCGGCCTTCTGGAAAACGACGGGACGCCCAACCGCGCAGCGCAACCTGTGGATCTCGATCCCGGCGCTGCTGCTGGCCTTCGCCGTGTGGATGGTGTGGAGCGTGGTGGTGGTCAACCTGCCCAATATCGGCTTCAAGTACAGCACCAACCAGCTGTTCTGGCTGACCGCGCTGCCCGGCCTGTCCGGCGCCACGCTGCGCATTTTCTACTCCTTCATGGTGCCGATCTTCGGCGGCCGCAAGTGGACCACGATCTCGACCGCCTCGCTGCTGATCCCCGCGATCGGCATCGGCTTCGCCGTGCAGGACGTGAACACCGGCTACCCGACGATGCTGATGCTGGCACTGCTGTGCGGCTTCGGCGGCGGCAACTTCGCCTCGTCGATGGCGAACATCAGCTTCTTCTATCCCAAGGCGCAGAAGGGCCAGGCGCTCGGCATGAACGCCGGCCTCGGCAACCTGGGCGTCTCGGTGGTGCAGTTCGTGGTGCCGCTGGTGATCACGATCGGATTGTTCGGCAGCCTTGGCGGCGAGGCGCAAACCTGGGTCAAGGGCGATGCCAGCAAGTCGATGTGGCTGCAGAACGCGGGCTTCATCTGGGTGCCGTTCATCGCAGTGACGACCTTGATGGCATGGTTCGGCATGAACGACCTGGCCTCGGCCAAGGCCTCGTTCTCGGAGCAAGCCATCATCTTCAAGCGCAAGCATAACTGGCTCATGTGCTGGCTGTACACCGGCACCTTCGGCTCCTTCATCGGCTATTCGGCCGGCTTCCCGCTGCTGATCAAGACCCAGTTCCCCGAAGTGAACCCGCTCGACTACGCCTTCCTCGGACCCCTGGTGGGCGCACTGGCGCGCGTGGCGGGCGGCTTCATGGCCGACAAGCTGGGCGGCGCCCGCGTGACGCTGTGGACCTTCGTGGTCATGATCGGCGCCGTCATCGGGGTGCTCAACTTCCTGCCGCAGGCCGGCACAGCGGGCAATTTCAGCGGCTTCTTCTGGATGTTCATGCTGCTGTTCGCCGGCACCGGCGTCGGCAACGCATCGACCTTCCGCATGATCCCGGTGATCTTCATGACCGAACGCCAGCGCGCCGCGGCCGGCAAGAGCCGCGCGCTGCAGGAGCAGGCCATCGTGGACGCCAACAAGGAGGGCGCCGCGGTGCTCGGCTTTACGTCGGCGGTGGCCGCATACGGAGCGTTCTTCATCCCGAAAAGCTACGGCACCTCGATCGCCCTGACCGGCGGTCCCGACGCGGCGCTGCTGTGCTTCATCGCCTTCTACGCCTCGTGCATCGCCATTACGTGGTGGTGCTATGCGCGGCGCAACGCCGCCATGCCTTGCTGAACCCGGAGCCTGCGATGAAACGCGATGCCGTCCATCCCGCGGTGCAGTTCGACGCCGGGTTGATCGGCCGGCTGAACCAGATGGGCCCGCGCTACACCTCGTACCCGACGGCGGACCGCTTCAACCCCGCCTTCGGGGCGGCCGATTACCGCGCGGCGGCCGCGGCCTGCTCCGGCGGCACGGCCGGCCGCCCCTTGTCGCTGTATGTGCACATCCCGTTCTGCAAATCGCTGTGCTACTACTGCGGCTGCAACAAACTGATCACCAATGACGAAGGCAAGGCCGTCAAGTACCTCGGCTACCTGCAGCGCGAGATCGCGATGCAGGGCCGCCTGTTCGAGGGCCGCAACAAGCTGTCGCAGCTGCACTTCGGCGGCGGCACCCCGACCTACCTGAGCGACCGCCAGATGGATACGCTGCTGGCCAGTTTGCGCGAATGGTTCGACTTCGTTCCCGACGAAGAGGGCGAATACTCAATCGAGGTCGATCCGCGCACCGTCAGCCCGGAACGGGTAGCGGTGCTGCGGCGCCAGGGTTTCAACCGCCTGAGCCTGGGCGTGCAGGACTTCGATCCCGAAGTGCAGCGCGCCGTCAACCGAATCCAGCCCGAGGAAATGACGACGGACCTGATCGGGGCGGCGCGCGCGAGTCGATTCCATTCGATCAGCATCGACCTGATCTACGGCCTGCCCAGGCAGACCCTGGACACCGTCGCGGCCACGCTGGACAAGGTGATCGCGGCCGACCCGGACCGCATCGCCGTCTACAACTACGCGCACATGCCGAACCTGTTCAAGTCGCAGCGCCTGATCATGGACGCCGACCTGCCGGCGCCGGATGTCAAGCTGGCGATGCTGGGCCTGTGCATCGAGCGCCTGTGCGCCGCCGGCTATGTGTACATCGGCATGGACCATTTCGCCAAGCCGAACGACGACCTGGCGCGTGCCCAGCGCGAGGGGCGGCTGCAGCGCAACTTCCAGGGCTATTCGACGCATGCCGAGGCCGAGATGGTGGCGCTGGGCGTGTCCGCCATCAGCGCTGTCGGCGGCGCCTACAGCCAGAACGAAAAGACGCTGGGCGCCTGGTACGCGGGGATCGACAGGGACGAACTGCCGGTGGCGCGCGGCTTTGCGCTCAGCGAAGATGACCTGCTGCGGCGCGCCCTGATCGGCCAGCTGATGTGCAACTTCACGCTGCCATATGCGAGCCTGGACCTGCCCGGCGGCGGCGCCTTCAGCGACTACTTCGCGCCCGAACTGGAAAAGCTGCGTGCGCTGGAAGGGGACGGGTTGGTGACCATCGGCGAACGGGCGATCGACGTAACCCCGCGCGGGCGCCTGCTGATCCGCAACGTGTGCATGGTGTTCGACCGCTACCTCGGTCTGCCGCGCGCCGGCGCCGAGGCCCAGCCGCTGCGCTTTTCCCGGACCATCTGAGCGCCGCCATGGACAAGCCCAGGTTCGCCCCCGAGACCTTCCTGTCGCGCATGCCGCTGTTCGACGCCATGTCGCCGGCCGAGCTGGCGGCAATCGCCGCCGGCACCACCGAACGCCACGTGCAGAAGGGCGAGGCGATCTTCCAGCGCGGCGATCCCTGCCTCGGCTTCCACCTGGTGATCTTCGGCCAGGTCAAGCTGGCGGCGGGCAGCGCCAGCGGCGGCGAGAAGATCATCGAGCTGGTCGGCCCCGGCCACAGTTTTGGCGAAGCGCTGATGTTCATGGAAAAGCCGTACATCGTGTCGGCCACCGCGCTGGCCGACACCTTGCTGCTGCATGTGGCGCGCGAGGTCGTCTTTGCCGGCATCGAGCACGACCCGCGCTTCGCCCGCAAGATGCTCGCGGGCCTGAGCCGCCGCATGCATGGCCTGATCTGCGACCTGGAGTCGTATGCGCTGCGCTCCGGCACCCAGCGCGTGATCGGCTTCCTGTTGCAGGACGAGGTCGTGGAGGACGGCCACCAGCTGCTGCTGCCGGTGTCGAAGGCGGTGGTCGCGTCGCGGCTGAACCTGACACCGGAACACTTTTCGCGCATCCTGGCCGACCTGAGCGCGCATGGCCTGGTCGCGGTGCAGGGCAAGCAAGTGAAACTGCTCGCGGTCGATGCGCTGCGGCGCTACGCGGGCTAGAAGGAATCCACATGGAAGACATCGAGAAATTCGTGCGCGGCTTTACCCGCTTCCAGCAGCACTACTTTTCGGAAGAGCATTCGCTGTACGACGCGCTGCGCAGCGGACAGCGGCCCACGACCTTGCTGATCGGCTGCTGCGATTCGCGCGTCGACCCGATGCTGCTGACCGGCAGCGACCCGGGCGACATGTTCGTGGTCCGGAACATCGCCAACCTGGTGCCGCCCTGTACGCCGGATGCCCCGCCGGGCGTCAGCTCGGCGATCGAATTCGCGATCTGTAACCTGGAAGTGGCGCGCGTGATCGTACTTGGCCACGCCAGGTGCGGCGGCATCCGCGCCTTGCTCGCGCCGCAGCAGGAGGCGCGCGAAACCGACTTCGTCGAGCGCTGGATGCGCATCGCCGCGCCGGTGCGCGACCGCGTGCTGCGCGAACTGGCGCACAAAAGCCCTGAAGAACGCCACACCGCCTGCGAGCAGGCCAGCATCCTGCGGTCGCTGGACAACCTGCTCACCTACCCGTGGCTCAAGCGCCGCGTGGAGGAGAACAAGCTGGTGCTGCACGGCTGGTACTTCGACATCGACAGCGGCGCGCTGATGGCCTATTCGGCACGCCAGCAGCAGTTTCTGCCGATTGTGTGCCCGGTGACGCATGCCGGCGCCATGCGCCCGGCCGCGGCGTGAACTTTGCCGACCTCGGCCTGTCGCTGATGATCCTGGCGGCGGCTGCGCTGTATGCGGCCGTCGGGCATGCGGGCGGCTCCGGCTATATCGCCGCGATGGCCTTGTTCGGGCTGTCGCCGGCCGAGATCCGGCCCGCCGCGCTATGCCTGAACATGCTGGTTGCGTCGATCGCCACCGTCAAGTATGCGCGGGCGGGGCATTTCAGCTGGCCGCTGTTCTGGCCACTGGCCCTGTTCGCCGTGCCGGCTGCGTATGCGGGGGGCGGGGTGCAGCTGGCGCCGCACTTCTACCGGCCCTTGCTCGGCGTGCTGCTGCTGTATTCGTCGTGGCGCCTGCTGCGCCGGCCGACGGCGCCGGTGGCGATCCGGCCCGCGCCGCGTGCGGGGCTGCTGGCGGCCGGCGCCGGGATCGGGCTGCTGGCCGGGATCAGCGGCGTGGGCGGGGGAATTTTTCTCAGTCCGCTGCTGCTGTTCGGGCGGTTTGCGACGATGCCGCAGGCGGCCGGCGTGGCGGCGCCTTTCATCCTGGTCAATTCGGCGGCGGGCTTGCTGGGGCTGATGGGGAGCGCGCCCAGTTTGCCGGCGGCGATGCCGGTGTGGGCGCTGGCCGCGATCGCGGGCGGGTACGCGGGAGCGGGGTTCGGGAGCAGGCGGCAGGCGGGCAGGGTGGTGGTGAGGATACTGGTGGCGGTGCTGGCGGTGGCGGGGGTGAAGATGCTAGCGGTGGCTTAAAAACGGACACCGGCGTCGCTGGCGGCTCATGCTGGGTAGCGCTGCGCTCACCCAGCCTACGCCGCTTTTTGCGCCTGTGGCCAGCTTACGCAGCCGCAAACTCCACCAGCTCCCCATTCTTCCTGAACGCGAGGAAGCGCCCGACTTCGCCGGTATGGATGTAGGTGACCATCATGTTCAGCGGCGCCTCGGCTTCGCTCGACGCCGGCGGCTTGCCGCCCCGGCCCGACATGCTGGTCACGAAAACAATGTCCCAGTCTTTCCCCGTGTGCCGCGACTCTTCCACCAGGCCGGCGAAGGTACCCAGCTCGTCGAGCGTCTTGTCGACGCACATGACCGGCGCCAAGGTGCCGCCGCGTCCCTGGTCGAACGCGGCCTTCTCGGCGTCGCCGGCGCCCTCGGGCAGCTCGGCGCGGGCAAAGGCGAATAGCATGCGCTGCGGTTGCTCCTGCGCACGGGCGGCGTCGAGCAGGGTGGTAAAGCTATCGGTGTTCATAGGGAGCCTCGTTGCGTGGATATCGAATATCCGTAGGTATAGCGCATCCATCCGGCGCTCTCCATACCCACAAAGGACTAGGCCGACTAGTCCTTGTCGCTGCCGCCAATCGCCTTCTTGCCAATATCCCCGCGCATGCCCGCTGCGTAGACTGGCTCCATCAAGCTGCGCCATCGCTGGCGGCGCCGCTTTCATCTTGTGGAGGCAGCATGAGTCATTTTCTGGATCGCCTGAAGTATTTCAATAATCCCAAGGAGACCTTCTCCGGCGGCCATGGCGCCGTCGTGCACGAAGACCGCACCTGGGAGAACGCTTACCGTCAACGTTGGCAGCACGATAAGGTCGTGCGCTCGACCCACGGCGTCAACTGCACCGGCTCGTGCAGCTGGAAGGTATACGTCAAGAACGGGCTGATTACCTGGGAAACCCAGCAGACCGACTATCCGCGCACCCGCCCGGATCTGCCGAACCACGAGCCGCGCGGCTGCCCGCGCGGCGCCAGCTATTCCTGGTACGTGTACTCGGCCCAGCGCGTCAAGTACCCGATGGTGCGCGGCCGCCTGATGGAAATGTGGCGTGAAGCGCGCCTGACGATGGATCCGGTCACCGCCTGGGAGTACATCAGCCAGAACCCGGCACGCGCCAAGTCGTACAAGTCGATCCGCGGCCTGGGCGGCTTCGTGCGCGCCAAGTGGGACGAGACCAACGAAATCATCGCCGCCGCCAACGCCTTCACGATCAAGAAGTACGGCCCGGACCGCATCGTCGGCTTCTCGCCGATTCCGGCCATGTCGATGGTCAGCTACGCCGCCGGCACCCGCTACCTGTCGCTGATCGGCGGCGTGGCGCTGTCGTTCTACGACTGGTACTGCGACCTGCCGCCGGCCAGCCCGCAGGTATGGGGCGAGCAGACCGACGTGCCGGAATCGGCCGACTGGTACAACTCCACCTTCCTGATGGTGTGGGGCTCGAACGTGCCGATGACCCGCACCCCGGATGCCCACTTCTACACCGAAGTGCGCTACAAGGGCACCAAGACGGTCGCCGTGTCGTCCGACTTCGGCGAGATGGCCAAGTTCGGCGACATCTGGCTGGCGCCGAAGCAGGGCACCGACGCCGCACTGGCGCTGGCCATGGGCCACGTAGTGCTCAAGGAGTTCCACGCCAATGGCGGCTCGGACTACTTCCGCGGCTACGTCAAGCAGTACACCGATTTTCCGATGCTGGTCACCCTGGTCGAGAAGAACGGCGCCCTGGTGCCGGACTACTTCCTGCGCGCCTCGCACCTGGCCAACAACCTGGACGAAACGAACAATCCGGAATGGAAAACCCTGGTCATCGACGAGACCACCGGCGCCATCTGCGCGCCGAGCGGCTCGATCGGCTTCCGCTGGGGCGAATCGGGCCGCTGGAACCTGGAACAGAAGGACGGAACGAGCCGCCGCGACATCGATCCGCAGCTGTCCCTGCTCGGCAAGAGCGACGCCGTGCTCGACGTGGGCTTCGCCTACTTCGGCGGCAAGGATGCGGACGACATGCTGATGCGCCGCGTGCCGGTCAAGTGCGTCACCCTGGCCGACGGCAGCGTCGTCAACGTGGCCACCGTGTTCGACCTGACACTGGCCAACTACGGCATCGACCGCGGCCTGGGCGGCGCCAACGTGGCCGCCAGCTATGAGGACGACGTGCCGTACACCCCGGCCTGGCAAGTCAAGCACACCGGCGTCAAGGCCGCCGACGTGATCACCGTGGCGCGCCAGTTCGCCGAGAACGCCGACAAGACCCATGGCAAGAGCATGGTCATCGTCGGCGCCGCGCTGAATCACTGGTATCACATGGACATGACCTACCGCGGCATCATCAACCTGTTGATGATGTGCGGCTGCGTGGGCCAGTCCGGCGGCGGCTGGGCGCACTACGTGGGCCAGGAAAAGCTGCGTCCGCAAACCGGCTGGACCCCGCTGGCATTCGCCCAGGACTGGAACCGCCCGATGCGCCAGATGAACGGCACCTCGTTCTTCTACGCCCACACCAGCCAGTGGCGCCACGAAAAGCTGCACATCGAGGAGATCGCTTCGCCGTCGGCCGACGTGCCGGAGAAGCCGATGGCCCTGATCGACTACAACGCAAAGGCCGAGCGCATGGGCTGGCTGCCGTCCGCACCGCAGCTGCAAACCAACCCGCTGGAAGTGACGCGCGCCGCCAAGGCCGCCGGCATGGAACCGGCCAAGTATGCGGTCGAGCAGATCAAGGCCGGCAAGCTGGAGTTCTCCTGCGACGACCCGGACAACCCGGACAACTTCCCGCGCAATATGTTCGTATGGCGCTCGAACATCCTGGGCAGCTCGGGCAAGGGCCATGAATACTTCCTGAAGTACCTGCTGGGTACCCAGAACGCGCTGATGAGCGACGAGGAGCACTGCATCAAGCCGCGCGACGTGAAGGTGCGTCCGGCCGCCGAAGGCAAGCTTGACCTGGTGGTGGTGCTGGACTTCCGCATGTCCACCACCTGCCTGTACGGCGACATCGTGCTGCCGACGGCCACCTGGTACGAGAAGGACGACCTGAACACATCGGACATGCACCCCTTCATCCACCCGCTGTCCGAAGCCGTGCAGCCGCTGTGGCAGTCGAAGTCGGACTGGGAGATCTACAAGGGCATCGCCGAGAAGTTCTCCGAGATCGGCGGCGACTACCTGGGCACCCAGACCGACCTGGTACTGACTCCGCTGATGCACGACACCCCGGGCGAACTGGGCCAGCCCTTCGATCCGAAGGACTGGCGCGCCGGCGAGTGCGAGCCGATCCCGGGCAAGACGATGCCGAACATGACCGTCGTCGAGCGCGACTACAAGCAGGTGTACAAGAAGTTCACCTCGATCGGCCCGCTGCTCGAATCGCTGGGCAACGGCGGCAAGGGCATCGGCTGGAAGACCGGCCATGAAGTGGACGTCCTGCGCGGCATCAACCGCACGGTAGAGGAAGAGGGGATCTCGAAAGGCCAGCCGCGCCTGAACACGGCGATCGACGCGGCGGAGATGATCCTGTCGCTGGCGCCGGAGACGAATGGCCACGTGGCCGTGAAGGCATGGGCCGCGCTGTCGAAGATGACGGGGCGCGACCACACCCACCTGGCGCTGCCGCGCGAGCACGACACGATCCGCTTCCGCGATGTGCAGGCGCAGCCGCGCAAGATCATCTCGTCGCCGACCTGGTCGGGCCTGGAATCGGAAGAGGTGAGCTACAACGCCGGCTACACCAATGTGCACGAAATGATCCCATGGCGCACGCTGACCGGCCGCCAGCAGTTCTACCAGGACCACCTGTGGATGCGCGACTTCGGCGAAGGCCTGTGCGTGTACAAGCCGGCGATCAACACCAAGACCACGGCGGCGATGCTGGGGGCAAAGCCGAACGGGAACAAGGAAATCGCGCTGAACTTCATCACGCCGCACCAGAAGTGGGGTATCCACTCCACCTACTCGGACAACCTGCGCATGCTGACCCTGTCGCGCGGCGGGCCGCACGTGTGGCTGTCGGAGGATGACGCAAGGTCGGCCGGCATCGTGGACAACGACTGGATCGAGGTGTTCAACGTGAACGGCACGCTGACGGCGCGCGCGGTAGTGAGCCAGCGGGTGCCGGCCGGGATGACGCTGATGTACCACGCCCAGGAAAAGATCATCAACACGCCGGGTGCGGAGCAGTCGGGCAAGCGCGGCGGCATCCACAACTCGGTGACGCGCACGGTGACCAAACCGACGCACATGATCGGCGGGTATGCGCAGCTGTCGTGGGGCTTCAACTACTACGGCACGGTCGGATCGAACCGCGACGAGTTTGTATTGGTGCGCAAGATGGACAAGGTCGAGTGGCTGGAAGGGCCGCTGGTTGAAGAAGCTTCGGGAGCGAACGTATGAAAATCAGAGCCCAAATCGGCATGGTGCTGAATCTGGACAAGTGCATCGGCTGCCACACCTGCTCGGTCACCTGCAAGAACGTGTGGACCAGCCGCGACGGCGTCGAATACGCCTGGTTCAACAACGTGGAAACCAAGCCAGGCATCGGCTATCCGAAGCAGTGGGAAAACCAGGACAAGTGGAACGGCGGCTGGAAGCGCAAGGAAAACGGCAGGATCGAACCGCGCCAGGGCAGCCGCCTGAAGATCCTGGCCAATATTTTCGCCAACCCCAACCTGCCCGCCATCGACGAATACTACGAGCCGTTCACCTACGACTACGAGCGCCTGCAGAACGCGCCGCTGTCGGAGACGCCGCCGACGGCGCGCCCGGTCTCGGTCCTGACCGGCAAGAAGATGGACAAGATCGAATGGGGCCCGAACTGGGAGGACGACCTGGGCGGCGAGTTCGCCGCGCGCAGCAAGGACAAACTGTTCGACAACATGCAGAAGGAGATGTACGGCACCTTCGAGAATACCTTCATGATGTACCTGCCGCGCCTGTGCGAGCACTGCCTGAACCCGACCTGCGTCGCATCGTGCCCATCGGGCTCGGTGTACAAGCGCGAGGACGACGGCATCGTGCTGATCGACCAGGACAAATGCCGCGGCTGGCGCATGTGCATCTCCGGCTGCCCGTACAAGAAGATCTACTACAACTGGTCTTCCGGCAAAGCCGAGAAGTGCACTTTCTGCTATCCGCGCATCGAGGCTGGCCAGCCGACCGTGTGCTCCGAGACCTGCGTGGGCCGCATCCGCTACCTCGGCGTGCTGCTGTACGACGCCGACAAGATCGAAGCGGCTGCCTCGGTGGCGGACGAGCGCGACCTGTACGGCGCCCAGCTCGGCCTGTTCCTCGATCCGCACGACCCGTCCATCATCGAAGAGGCGCGGCGCCAGGGCATTCCCGACTCGTGGCTGGAATCGGCCAAGCGCTCGCCGGTGTACAAGATGGCGGTCGAATGGAAAGTGGCCTTCCCGCTGCACCCCGAATACCGCACCTTGCCGATGGTGTGGTACATCCCGCCGTTGTCGCCGATCCAGGCCGCGGCCGAATCGGGCAAGATGGGCATGAACGGCATCCTGCCGGACACCGCCAGCCTGCGCATCCCGGTGCAGTACCTGGCCAACCTGCTGACCGCTGGCGACCAGCCGCCGATCATCCGCGCGCTGGACCGCATGCTGGCCATGCGCGCCTACATGCGCAGCAAGAGCGTGGATAAGGTGGAGAATCTGGGCGTGCTCGAGCGGGTAGGGCTGGACAAGGCGACGGTGGAGGACATGTACCACATCATGGCCATCGCTAACTACGAGGACCGCTTCGTCATCCCGAGCAGCCACAAGGAGATGGCGGAGGACAGCTTCAACGAGAAAGGCTCGTGCGGCTTCAGCTTCGGCAACGGCTGTTCGGACGGTTTGACCGACACCAGCCTGTTCGGCAAGAAGAAATCGGGATCGACGCACTTCGTATCGATGCCGAAGTCCCGCAAAAAAGCCACCGAGGAAGCATGATGAAACCGAAACGCCACTACGCCGTGCTGTCCGCACTGCTGCAGTACCCCGAGCCGGAGCTGGTCGACAACCTGCCGGCGCTGGCCGGGCTGATGGCCGCCGCCCCTTCGCTGCATGCGCCGCTGCTGCCGCTGTTCGCCCACCTGGGCCGCGGCAAGCTGATCGACCTGCAGCAGGAGTACGTGACCACCTTCGACCGCAACCCCTCGCATTCGCTGCACCTGTTCGAGCACATTCACGGCGAATCGCGCGACCGCGGCCAGGCCATGGTCGACCTGATGGAAGAGTACAAGAAGCACGGCCTGCAAATGACCGGCGACGACCTGCCCGACTACGTGCCGCTGTTCCTCGAGTTCCTGGACCAGCAGACCGCGGACGAAGCCGCCCGCCTGCTGGGCGACGCCGTGCACGTGCTGGCCCACATCGGCCGCAAGCTCGAGGCGAACGGCAGCCCCTACACCGGCGTGTTCAGTGTGCTCGAGGCACTGAGCCCGGTGGCTGCCGAAACGCTGACCGAGCCGCCCGTGCGCGACATGGACGAAGCGCTGGAAACCTTCGGCCCGGGCGCAGACGGCGTCGAGCCGCTGCTCAAGAACACCGGAGTGCCCGGCACGCACCCGATCAATTTCTACCCCAAGGCGCGCGTTGCCGCCGCCGCGACTTGAAGGAGGCATCATGGACTACCTGCACCAATTCACCTTCGGGATCTACCCGTACATCGCACTGGCCGTCTTCCTGCTGGGGAGCCTGGTTCGCTTCGACCGCGAGCAGTACACGTGGAAGTCCGAATCGACCCAGGTGCTGCACCGCGGCCAGCTGCGCGCCGGCAGCATCATGTTCCACCTCGGGATCATCGGCCTGTTCTTCGGCCACGCGGCCGGCCTGCTGACCCCAGTGTGGGTGTGGGACACGCTGGGCGTGACCCACGGCGCCAAGCAGCTGTTCGCGATGGTGGCGGGCGGCGTGATGGGCGCCTTGTGCCTGGCCGGCATCCTGTTGCTGCTGGTGCGCCGCTGGAGTAACGAGCGCCTGCGCAATGCCACGACCTTCAAGGACAAGATCGTGCTGCTGTGGATCCTCGCTACCTTGCTGCTCGGGCTGTCGTCGATCTGGGTATCGGCCTCGCACATGGACGGCCACACGATGGTGACGCTGATGAACTGGGCGCAGCATGTGGTGACCTTCCGCGGCGACGCCGCCACCTTCATCGAAGGCGCGCCGCTGCTGTTCAAACTGCACCTGTTCATGGGCATGTCGTTGTTCGTCATCTTCCCGTTCACCCGCCTGGTGCACGTGTGGAGCGGCTTCGGCGCACTGACTTACCTGGGCCGTGCGTACCAACTGGTGCGCAGCCGCTAAGCGAAGGAGATCATCATGGGAATCGCAGTGAACGGCGTTGACATCGACGACATCGCCATCGAGAAAGAACTGGCGCACCACCAGGACGCGCCCAACCCGCTCAAGAAAGCGGTGCAGGAACTGGTGCTGCGCACCGTGCTGCTGCAGCAGGCCGACACGCTGGGCATCCTCGGCGACGACGACGAGCGCATCGAAACATTGCTGGCCCTGCAGATCCAGGTGCCGAAGGCGGATGACGAAGCCTGCCTGCGCTACTACCGCAACAACGCGGCGCTGTACACCAGCGGCGACATGGTCGAAGCGCGCCACATCCTGCTGCAGGTGACGCCTGACGTGCCGCTGGAACTGCTGCGCGGGACCGGCGAGGCGCTGCTGGAGGCGCTGCAGGCGCGGCCCGAACGCTTCGCCGAACTGGCGGGGCAGTATTCAAATTGCAGCTCGGGGCAGGTGGGCGGCAGCCTGGGTCAGCTTTCGCGCGGACAGTGCGTGCCGGAGTTCGAGGAACTGGTGTTCAGGCTGGGGGAGGGCGAGCTGGCCGGCCGGCTGCTGGAGACACGCTTCGGCCTGCACATCGTGCAGGTGATGCGCAAGGTGGCTGGCGCGCTGCTGCCATTCCAGATGGTGAAGGGCGAGATCGCGGCCTTCCTCGACCGCCAGTCGACCCAGCGGGCGATCCACCAGTACCTGCATATCCTGGTGGGCCAGGCGAACATCGACGGGGTTGAACTCGAGGGGGCGACTTCGCCGCTGGTTCAATAGTTAAAGCGTAGTTGCCGGCTTTTCCACATACCCTGGTGCCCGAAAAGGCAGCAGGGTTTGTGGATTTTTTATGCGTATCGGATAGGCGCAACGCGCCTGTTGATTATGTTATTCGGTAATGCGATTGTAAAATTTGTGAATGCAAAGTGGAGTCCGCAAAAGCTATTGCAGGCATTAACTATCCCGCACTACTATGGATGTTCAATCAATAACTATTCCATAGTGAGGCCTGAATGATTCGACTGCTTGAGCCGAGCGCCCGGATGTGTGCCGTGGCGATGCTGGTCCTTGTTCCATGTTTCGCTGTTATGACGAGCGCGATCGCCCAGAACCTGCCTGGCAAGCGCGATTCACTCTATTCGACTGCACTGAAGGAAGAAAGAGTAATCCAGGTGCTTCTGCCTGAAGGCTACAAGCCCGGATCGGAAGAAAAGTATGATGTGCTCTACCTGCTCGATGGCGACTCCAACCTGAAGTCCATCGCGAGCATTCAACAGTTCGCGCAGGAACACACTTACACGCCTCAAGTCATGATCGTGGCCGTGTTCAATACCAATCGCGAACGTGATTTTTCGCCGACACCGAATCCTCAAATGGCTGTATCGGGCGGGGCCGACAAGTTTCTTTCGTTCTTGAAAGACGAACTTATTCCCCACGTCAACAAAACATATCCCAGCAATGGCAACAACATCTTGTTTGGCCATTCGTTTGGCGGATTGTTTGCGATGTATGCGCTTCTCAAGGAGCCACAGCTCTTCAATTCCTACCTGGCCGTCGATCCGAGCTTCTGGTGGGACAACGCCTACCTGGATAAACTTGCGGTTGAAAAATTGAGCGTATTACCGCTGTCGGGTAAATCGCTATTTATTACCGGGCGCAATGAGGAGGGGCTGAAGCAGATGGGCATCGCAAGCATGGATGCCGTGCTGAAGAACAAAGCGCCAACAGGATTCAGATGGAAAATCGCAGGCTACGCGGATGAGGACCATGGATCTCTCCGGCTGAAGAGCGTCTACGACGGGCTGAGGTTTTTCTACGATGGCTACGCGATCCAGGGCATCCAGTTCCATCCTATGAATGGCATTGTTCTGAAGGATATGCCTTACAAGATCTACTATTTTGGGCCACCAACGCAATCGGTGCACTATACGACCGATGGAAGCAAACCCACGCCGTCCTCGCCAAAAATGGAGATCGAAAACAGTTTGACGAACAACGCGAAATTTGCCGCCATGGCCCTGGACCGCAGCGACCGGTTCAACAAGCCAACTGTGGGCGAGTTCAAAATTGGCGAGGCACTGGTTGCCGGTGCAAAGCCGAACAATGTGAAGCCGGGTGGTTTCCGCTATTCCTACTATGAAGGCGAATGGGACGCGCTGCCGGACTTCAGCAGACTGAAACCCATCCACTCTGGCACTGCCGGCAGCGATTTCAACCTGAACAAGCTGTCGCGCCAGACCAACTTTGCGTGCCTGATCGAAGGCTATATCGAAATCCAGAAAGCTGGCCACTATATTTTCGTCCTGGATTCAGATGACGGATCGAAATTATTCGTCGGAGACAAACTGCTGATTACTTATGATGGCCTGCATGGCAATGGGAAGCCGAGAACCTACATGCTGCCATTGGAAAAGGGGTTCTATCCCGTTCGAATGGAATACTTCCAGAAGGGCGGCGGTGCACTTCTCAAGCTGGACTATGTCGTGCCAGGTGAGGAGAAGCCGCGCCCGGTTCCTGTTCCGCTCGAACTTCAATATGGCGCTTAAGCTGCGCTTGCCCCGCGCAGCTTGACGTTCACAGCACGGCCGTCGTAGTCCACCTCGACGGCCTTGCCAAGCGGCGCGGCGCCAACGCCAACGCCGGGTCCGACCAGGACGACCTTGAACCGCCGCTTGGCCGCCATGCCCGGGTACTTGCCTTGCCTGGCTTCGATCAGAAGACGGCCGCTGCGCTGGTCCCAGCGCATCCTGGTCAAGGCATACTCCCCGCGCTCGTAGCCCCATCCTTCGCCCGCGTCTTCGTACAGGGTGAAGGCGCCGTCCTTGCCGGGATAGACGCGCAGTTCGACCGGCGTGTCGCGCTGTTGCGCCGCATACTGCACCGCCGGTCCCATCGGGATGATCGTGCCGGCCCGGACGTGCACGGGCATCCTGCCGATCGGCGCCTCGACCTGCACGGCGCGCCCGCCGTCAAGCGCTTGCCCGGTCCAGAAATCGATCCACTGGCCTTGCGGCAGGTACACCTCGCGCGACCTTGCCACGCCATTAATCGGCACGGAATTCGCTCCGTAATACATCGGGAAAGTGACCGGGCTGACCATCATGCCATCGCCCAGGAGCATCTGCGAGGCCAGGCCGTGCGTGCGCTTATCGTCGGGATAGGCAAACGCCACGGGCCGGATGAAGGTCTCTCCCTTCAGGTAAACCAGCCCGGCTTGCGAATAAATGTAGGGCAGGAGGCGATAGCGCAACTGGATTGCGTCCAGGATGGCGTCATGGAATGGCGTGCCCGGCTCGCCGAAGTGCCAGGGTTCGCGTGGCGTGTCCGTGCCGTGGCTGCGGAACATCGGCAGGAAGGCGCCGAACTGCATCCAGCGCGTGTACAGTTCTCGGTAGCCCAGGTCGGCCGCGCCGTCCGGATAATCGCCCTTCCAGAACCATTGGTCGCGCGGGCGCACGAAGAAGGCGCCGATATCGGTGGTGACGTACGGCAGGCCAGAGGCGCTGAAGCTTTGCATTGCAGCCACTTGCTGCGCGAGCACCGGCCAGCGGGCGGCAATGTCGCCTGTCCAGATCATGGCGCCGGTGGCCTGGCTGCCGGCATAGCCGGAGCGGGTCAGGTTGACCATGCGCTTGTCAGACGTGGCCTGGCGCCAGTTGCGCTGCATGCCCTGGGCAGCCACCAGCGCGTAGGCGTTGAGGTACTGGGGATCGATCACGCGCGACAATGCGGCGACGTTGACCTGGTCGGCATTGACGGGACGTTTGTTGCCGCTCCAGTCGCCGACTTCGGGCTCGGTGGAATCGGTCCACCAGGCATCCATGCCGTGACGGCCGAGGTAATGCCACACATTGCGGAAGTAGACATCGGCCGCCTTGGGCTGGAAGAAGTCGACATAGTTGCTGCCCGCGCTCATGAAACCGCCATCCTTGAGCTCCTTGCCGGGCGGGTCGAGCGGACTGGGATTCGGCCAGATCGAAATCATCACTTTGGCCTGCAGGTCGTGGACGGCCGCCGTCATGGCGGACAGGTCGGGGTAGTGCCTGGCGTCCGGCACCGGGCTGCCCCAATGATCGGGCTTCCAGTAGTTCCAGTCCTGGACGATCACGTCGAGTGGAATCTGGCGCTGGCGGAACTGCTTGACGGTGGCGACCAGCTCATCCTGGCTGGTGTAACGCTCCTTCGATTGCACGTAGCCGAAGGCCCACCTGGGCAGCGGCACGGCGGCGCCGGTGAGCTGGCGGAAGCCGCCGATCGCCTGGTCCATCGACGGCCCCAGGATGAAGTAATAGTTCAGGTCATCGACGACGTCGCTGCTCACGACGGTGCCGTCCTTGCCATCGCTGAAGGTCATGGCGCTGTATGTATCGAACAAAATGCCGTAACCGCGCGTGGAGACGACGAACGGGACCACCACCCGCAGATTGTGCTGGTACAGACGTTTGGTGGTGCCGCGCAGGTTCAGGTCGGCGGTCTCGTCGAATCCCATGCCGTAGAGGGCTTCGTCATCATCCAGGCGGAAGCGGGCCGCCGCCTTCCAGGCCATGCGGTCCTGCTTCTGCTGGTAGCTGGCGGCCACCTGCCGCTCGCCATCGACGGTTTTGACTGTTTTCACGGTGGCGGGATCGGCGACCGTTTTAACCACGGGCACCGCTTCGAATGCACGCGGCGCCGCCGCATCTTCGCGAAGGAGCTGGCGGCCGGCCTTATCGGAAAAGCGAATGACGCCGGTTGCGCGGTCGAGCGCCACGCTCAGGCGCGCGGACTGCAGGGTGCGCAGCGTACCTTGGTCGCGCAAGGTGATCCGGCCTGGCTGTTCCGCCACTTTAGTCAGCATCAAGCCAGGCCTGGCGGACCAACTGGCGTTGCGCGAGGCCGCGACATGCACAATCCGGTCCGTGACGAAGTTGATCCTGACCCGGGTGTCACCGACGGTTTGCTCGATCGTGGGCGCTGGGCGCGTTGCGGCCATGGCCTGCAGGGGCAGGGCAAGGCCCAGCGTGAACAACACGGGGATCCATCGCTTCTTCATTGGTATTCCTTTCCGGATTCCGATTTCGCCGCCATTCGTTCGGACTTTCGGCCTGGCGGATTGGCCCATCATGGTATTGTATAAATAGAAAACCATCAACCAGTGCGACGCTGGCTAAGGCCTTATGCCACCTGAGCGGTCGATAGCGCATTTAGTTTTGGATTTCTTAACTCGGAGTAAGGGCTTAGGCGTAAGGTTACGGAACAACCGACGAAAGGGCATTCCGATGAACGATCGCATACGCAGCCTGCTTTCCCAGATGCGCGCCCTTGAAGACGAGATGGCGGCGGCGCTGCAGGAACAGCAGCACAAGATGTTCTTTGAAATCCGTGGCAAGCGCATCGAGTTCGAGGAAGGCGCCAGGCAAGCGCACCGGCGGCTGAAAAGCAGCTTCTTCCATTGGCTGGTGACCTACCGTCCCCAGAACCTGATCACCGGGCCGGTCATTTACGCCATGATCATCCCGCTGCTCTTGCTGGACCTGGCCATTACGCTGTACCAGGCCACGTGTTTTCCAATCTATAAGATCCGCAAGGTCCGCCGCGCCGACTACATCGTGTTCGACCGGCAGCATCTGGAGTACCTGAACTTCATCGAAAAATTCCACTGCACTTATTGTGCTTACGGCGCCGGCCTGATCGCCTACATCACCGAGATCGTTGCCCGCACCGAACAGTATTTTTGCCCGATCAAGCACGCGCGCAAGGTGCTCGGCACGCACGCACATTATTCGCAATTCCTCGAGTACGGCGAGGCCGAGGACTATGAGCGAAAGCTCGAGCAATTTCGCGTCGAGCTCGGCAAAGAGGACTGAACCGCAGCTTCCTAGTTCCAAGTGACTAGCGTCACCCCTTCGTCCTGCCCACAGTCAAGCAGGCCCGCGCTCGCTACAATGACTTCATCAACTAATAGTGGAGTCCAGCAATGCTGCGCGACCGGTACGGCCGATCGATCGAATACCTCCGGCTGTCGGTCACCGACCGCTGCGACCTGCGCTGCACCTATTGCATCCCCAAGGGCTTCAAAGGCTTCGAGGAACCCGCGCACTGGCTCACCTTCGACGAGATCGAACGCCTGGTCAGAGCCTTCGCGCGTCTCGGCACACAGCGCGTGCGCCTGACCGGCGGCGAGCCGCTGCTGCGGCGCGGCCTGGCGGGACTGGCGCGCCGCCTGTCCGCGATCCCCGGCATCGGCGACCTGTCCCTGTCCACCAACGCCACCCGCATGACGCGCCACGCCACCGAGCTGCGCGCGGCGGGCATCTCGCGCATCAACGTCAGCCTCGATTCGCTCGACCGCCAGTGCATGGAGCAGATCACGGGCCGCGACAGCCTGGGCCAGATCATGGACGGCATCATGGCCGCCAAGGACGCCGGCTTCGCGCCCATCAAACTGAACATGGTCGCGCTGCGCGGCGTGAACGACAAGCAGATCGACGACATGGTCGCCTTCTGCATCGAACACGGTTTCACCTTGCGCCTGATCGAGGCGATGCCGATGGGCGCGACAGGGCAGGACACCACCTGGCTCGACCTCGGCCCGGTGGAAAAGCGCCTGCGCGAACGCTTCAAGCTGATGCCGCAGATCGCCCGCCTGGGCGGCGGCCCCGCGCGCTACCTCGTCACGCCGGATGGGCGCACCAGCGTCGGCTTCATCACGCCGATGTCCCAGCACTTCTGCGGCGACTGCAACCGCGTGCGGCTCGCCGTCGACGGCACCCTTTACCTGTGCCTTGGCCAGGAAGACAAGTTCGAGTTCCGGCCGCTGCTGCGCGCCGGCGCCAGCGATGCGGACCTTGAGGACGCGATCCGCCACGCCATCACGCTCAAGCCGGAGCGCCACGAGTTCCGCGAGCAGCCCGCCAAGATCATCCGTTTCATGGCGCAGACGGGCGGGTAGGACGGTCGCATGACGATCTGTGGTATCCCGGCTTTCTTGAGGTAGATCAATGATTTCATTGACGGGGCTGGTGGACAATGCAGCAAGCATAATCTCCGCGGGGCCACCATGAACAGCATCGGCAGCTACCTGAAGGGTGACATCGCCCTCTGCAATCAACTGTATTACAAGACTTGCGAGCTTATCGTGGCCCAGGCCCATACTTTGGCGGCAGGGGCGATGCACGAATTCGCCAAGGCGCTGGAGCGGCACATGCAGATCGAGGAGCGCATCGTCTTCACCGCCATGGAAGCCGCGCCCGAACATGGCGCCCCTCGCACTGCGACCCTGCGCGTCGAGCATATGCAAATCCGCGATACGATGCAGCGCATGTGGCTGGCGCTTGAAGCGCGCCATGCCCAGGCTTTCCTGCTGCATGCCGATACCCTGCGGCTGGTGCTGCGCCAGCATGCCAACAAGGAGAACTTCCAGTTGTTCCCGCTCATCGAACAGGCGCTGGCGCTGCGCCAGGATGAACTGCTCGATGCCATCGAAGACTTCGACAAGCACGCCTCGCGCGTGAGCAGCGATGCCGTTGACCGTTGATGGCGACTGGCGCCGCCCGAGCGCCAACACGCTGGTGAGCGCCATCTTCGTGGAAGCTTCGCGCGCCGGCGTCGAGCACCTGTGGGTCAGCCAGCTGATCGCGCTGGCCGCCACGGCCGGCATCGACGAACGCGGTGTGCGCACCAGCCTGCACCGGCTGGAACAGCAGGCGTTCCTGCGCGCGCTGCGCATCGGCCGCCAAAGCGTGTACGGATTGACCGCGGCAGCCACTGCCGACCGTGCGCAGCGCTACCCGTGTGCGGCGGCGCCTCCATGGAACGGGCGCTGGACCGTGGTCGCGCCGCTGCTGCGCCAGTCTTCGCTGGCGGAGCGGCTGCATGGGGAAGGATTGCGCCAGCTGGTGCGGGGCCTGTATGCGCGGCCGGGCGGTTGTCCCGCATCCGTGGCGGCGATCGTGCGCGCGACCGGCGCCGCTGGCCGCACGCTGGCCTTTGAAGCGCAGGGCATCCCAGGGCTGGCGCAGGACGAACTGGTGGCGGCGGTCTCCATCGCCTGGGATCTGCCGTCCGTGGCAAGGCTCTATGACGCACTCCTTGCGAGCGCTACCCACGAACTGAAAAGGTTTGCCGATCCCCGCGCCTTGCCCGATGCGCCGCACAGCTTCGCCCAGCGCCTGCGCCTGATGCACCAATGGCGGCGCGCGCGTGCGCTCGACCCTCAGCTGCCGGACGCCCTGTTGCCGCCCGGCTGGCCTGCCGCGCGCGCGCTCCGCCTGTGTCTTCGCCTGGACACCTTGCTCGACGCCGGAGCGCAGGCCTGCATCAGGGACGTCTGCGGCAGCGGCAAGGCAAAGCCTCCTATCCTTCTTTCCCGTCCACGCGGGCACGCCACAGGTAAGGCGCATACACCGCGATAAACAGGCCGAACGCCAGTGTCCAGCACAGGCCGGACAGTACCAGTGCCTTGTCGCGCCAAAGCGGAGGAGCAAAACCGGCCAGCACGCGCAGCAGCGCGCCTGCCTGGATCAAGCCATACATGGCGGGTTCCGAACGCCGGGTCTTGAGCATGCGCCCCGTGTGGCCCAGCGTGGTGCGGGTCATCATGGCGATGATGAGGCCTGCCATCGATCCGACCGCCAGCGCGTGGAAGGCTGTGCTGGCCGTACCGACGCCGAGCGACGCCAGCGCCAGCAGCAGGAAGCCGATGCCGATCCACGCATAGCCCATGTGCAGGATCCACACCAGCGGTGTGCCCATGGTGCGCTGCGGCTGCCAGCCTGCGAGGCGAACCAGCGATGCCGCCCCGGCCAGGCTGGCCAGCAGCGCCATCGGCCAGCCATGCAGGCCCGCCACCCAGCTCAGGCCAGCCAGGACCATGAGGGCGAGGGCGGTCTTGTCCACGCGCGGCTGGACCTTGGCGCCTGCACCCGGTACGCCGTTGTTGGTGAACATCGGGATGACCCGGCCGCCGATGATGGACTCGATGATGACAATGAGGACGATCGCCGCATGCACCGGCGCGACCGCCGACAGCGGCAGCCAGCCAAGCACGGCGGCGTGGAACAGCGCATTGGCCAGCGCGAGCAGGGCGAGCAAGCCGACCAGCGGCATGTTGCGCTTGTTGCCGGACCTGCGCAGCACGCCGGCCATGGCGTATGCGGCCAGCGGCAGGAACGCCAGGTCCACCAGGGCCGCGGCCAGCGGCGGCGCGGCCAGCATGGCGATGCGGCCCGCGACCCACAGCAGCGCGAGGAAGGCCAGGTGGCCGCCGCGCGGCGTCCACAGGCCGGTCCAGTTGCGGCCGGCCGTGAACAGGAAGCCGACGATCACCGCGATGGCCATGCCGAACACCATTTCGTGCATGTGCCAGGCCAGGCCGACGTCCGGCCAGCCCTGCAGCCAGCCCAGGTACTGCGCGAGCCAGAGCGGTATTGCCAGCACCGCCAGCGCGGCGGCCAGCAGGTAGAACGGGCGGAAGCCGAGCGCCCACAAGGGGTGCTGGCCGGTCCATAGGGGGTGGATCTCGGTCGGGGCGGGTTCTTCGATGTGAAGGAGGCTCATGATAGGCTCTTTAAAGATATATGCAAAATACTACTTCAAACGGCGCCAGGCGGCAATTGGCTTCTGCGGAGTTTTGATGGAATTTGATGCAGGTTGTGTTTTTCCGAACTGGGGTATGGACGCCGGCATTTGGCTGGCTTAGGCTGACAGCATCACAACAGGAGGACTTCATGCAAACTGCAACATTGACCATTCCCGCCATGCACAACGAAGCGATCGCGATCGAGGTCGCGAAGGCGCTGGAGGCCGTGAACGGCTTCGATTCGGTTCACATCACGCTGGCGCATACGCGCGCGCGCGTGGCGTTCGACGAGAGGGTTGCCACGCCGGTGCAGCTGAAGTCGGCGGTGACGGCGGCGGGGTTTATTGTGGCGGAGGCCCCGGCTGGTGGCTGCTGCGGCGGCTGCGGCGGGTAAAGCGACCAGGGGCGCGCCACCTGCTTTGTTCCGGGCCGGGCGCGCGGCGTTGCCGGCTCAGGCGCGCTGGCGCCGCCACAGGGGCTTGAACAGCTCCAGCCACAGCAGGCTGGCCAGGCCGCTGCCTGCCGCCGCGAGCAAGTGGCCGGGGCCAAGCGGCGTGAAGCGGAACACCGCGGCCAGCCACGGCAGGTAAATCGCCAGCGCGAGCAGCACCAGCGCGGCGCCGGTGACGACCCACAGCACCGGATTGGGCGTGCGCAGCGGCGCCGCCAGGCCGCTGCTGCGGCTGCGGTTGGCGAAAATCAGGGCCAGGTTGGCCACCACCAGCGTGGTGAAGGCGAAGGCGCGCGCCTCGCCGTCCGGCAGCTGGGACCTGGCCCAGCCGTAGGCGGCGATCACGGCCAGCAACGCGCCCAGGCCGCTGGCCAGCGCCAGCGCCATCGCCTGTACGCTGAACAAGGGCGTATCGGGCGCGCGCGGCGGGCGCTGCATCAGGTCCGGTTCCGCCGCTTCGTTCTCGAACACCAGCGAGCAGGCCGGGTCGATGATCAGTTCCAGGAACACGATATGCATCGGGTACAGCAGCGGCGGCCAGCCGAGCAGGATCGGCAGCAGCGCCGTGCCGGCGATCGGGGCGTGCATCGCGATGATGTAGGACATCGACTTTTGCAGGTTGGCGAAGATGCGGCGCCCGGCGGCGACCGCCTGCACGATCGAGGCGAAGCTGTCGTCGAGCACGACCATCGCGGCGGCCTCGCGCGCCACGTCGGTGCCGCGCTGGCCCATGGCGATGCCGACATGGGCCGCCTTCAGCGCCGGGGCGTCGTTGACGCCGTCGCCGGTCATCGCCACCACCGCGCCATTGGCCTTGAGCGCTTGCACGATGCGCAGCTTTTGCTCCGGGGCGATGCGGGCGCACACGCTGGTCGCCTGCAGCCGCGCGCGCAGCTGCTTGTCGTCGAGCGTGGCCAGCTGGTCCCCGGTCAGGGGTTCGCCCGGTTCCAGCCCGGCCTGGCGCGCGATGCAGCTGGCCGTGCCCGGATAGTCGCCGGTGATCATGATGACGCGCATGCCCGCTTGCCGGCACAGCCGCACCGCGTCCGGGATGTCTGCCCGCAGCGGGTCGGCCAGCCCGGCCAGGCCGGCGAAGGTGAAGGCGAAGCCGTGCGGCTCGTCCGGCAAGGACGCGCCGGGCGCCGCGGCGCGTGCCACGCCCAGCACGCGCAGGCCGCGCCGCGCCATGGCGTCGGCTGCGGCCAGCATCGCGGCGCGCTCGCCAGGGCCCATCCTGCATAGCCCGGCAATGGCTTCCGGCGCGCCCTTGGCGGCGACCGTGGCCGCCTGGTCCGGCCCTTCCTGCCATACCAGGGCCATCGCCCGCAGCGCCGCCGTCAGGCCGTACTCGCGCAGCAGCGTGCGCGCCGGCGCCGGGCCGGCGCCGGCCTGGCCGCGCGCCAGCCGGTGGAAGGCCTGTTCCATGGGGTCGTGCGGATGGATGGCGCTGGCCAGGACCGCCGTCTTGAGCAGCGCGCAATAGGCGTCCGGCAGGACGCCAGCGGCGCCGATCGCCAGCTCGCGCCCTGGCGGACCGGGCAGGTACAGGGTGTCGACCGCCATCCGGTTCTCGGTCAGGGTGCCGGTCTTGTCGACGCACAGCACCGAGACCGCGCCCAGGGTTTCGATGGCGGACAGGCGCCGGGTCAGCACCTGCTGGCGCGCCAGGCGCCATGCGCCGAGCGCGGGAAAGACCGCCAGCACCACGGGAAACTCTTCGGGCAGCATCGACATCATCAGTGCGATGCCGGCCAGCAGCGCCTGCAGCCAGTCGCCGTGCGCGCTGCCATAGATCAGCACCAGCGCCAGGCTCAGCACGAGGCCGAACAGCGCGAAGCCGGCCGCCAGCCGGGTCGCCTGGCGCTGCAGCGGGGACGGTTCAGGGGCGAGCCCCAGCAGCGAGGCGCCGATGCGCCCGATCGCGCTGTGCGCCCCGGTGGCCGTGACGCAGCCGATGGCGTGGCCGTTGACGGCCAGGGTGCCCGCGAACACCTGGCCCAGGCTGGCGTCGGCCGGCGTGTCGGCCGCGGCCGCCTTGGCCACCGGCATCGCTTCGCCGGTCAGCAGCGATTCGTCGGTGTGCAGTCCATGGCAGGCCAGCAGCTCGGCGTCGGCCGGCACGCGGTCGCCTTCCTGCAGCACGATCAGGTCGCCCGGCACCAGCTCACGGCTGTCGACCATGCGCCGCTGGCCATCGCGGATGACCAGCGCGCGCGGGCTGGAGAGGTCGCGCAGCGCTTCGAGCGCGCGCTCGGCCTTGCCTTCCTGGTACAGGGTGAGCCCGACCGTGACGAGCACCATCGCGGCCAGGAACAGGCCTTCGCGCAGTTCGCCCAGCACCAGGTACAGCAGGGCGGCGCCGAGCAGCAGCGCGAACATCGGCTCGCGCGCGGCGTGCCAGGCGATGTCGCGCCAGCGGCGGCGCTGTCCCTGGGGCAGGGTGTTGGGGCCGCCGGCGGCCAGGCGGCGCGCGGCTTCGGCGCTGTCCAGGCCTGGCGCCGGCGCCGCTGCCATGGCTGGGCCGGGCATGGTCAGCGTGCCGGCGCGGCGCGCGCCTGGCGCTGGTGCTCGTGGCGTTCCTGGCACTGCAGGCACAGCCTGGCCGCGGGCTGCGCCTGCAGGCGGCGCAGGGCGATCGCCTTGCCGCAGTCGGCGCAGTCGCCATAGCTGCCGTCGGCAATGCGGACGAGGGCGCCTTCGATGCCTTCCAGTTCCGCCAGTTCGAGCTGGAGTTGTCCGATGTCGGTGTCGGCCAACAGGTTGGCCTCGGCCTGTTCGCGCACTTCGGCGAAATAGTTGCCGAGCGTTATCTCGCCGGGCGTCTCGCCATGATGCAGGCGCTGCCGGATCGCGCCCAGCAAGGCCTGGCGCTGCGTTTGCAGCTGGCCTGCGAGGTGCCCGAGGTCGTTGCTTGAAAGGTGGTTCACATTGCGCTCCTGAACTGTCCGGCGATGCCTGCGCCGGAATGGGTATGTGAGTGAGAATGTAACGGCGAAACTCCCCGCAGTCATCCCGCAGAGTTGATGTAGGTCAAATATGGCGAGCAAATGTACAATGGCGGCTCAGGGCGTCGTCACGCAGCTTTCGGCAGGGATACAAAACGGTGAAAAATCTTGTTATCGAGGGCCAGAGCCTGGATTGGCTGCTGGTATCGGCCACCGACGCGATCGTCATCATCGACCGCGACGGCAGGATCGTGCTGGGCAATCCGGCCCTTGAAAAGCTGTTCGGCTTCGGCCCCGACGAGCTGTTGGGCCAGATGATCGAAGTGCTGGTACCGGGCCGCTTCAAGCATGCCCATGGCGGCCAGCGCCAGGAGTACTTCCACCAGCCGCGCGCGCGCAGCATGGGTGGCGGCGCCGAATTGTTCGGCCTGCGCCGCGATGGCCGCGAGTTTCCGGTCGAAGTAAGCCTGTCGCCGCTGAAAACCGCGCAGGGCTTGCCGCTGGCGATGGCCACCATCCACGACATCACCAGCCGCAAGGCGGCCGAGGCCGCGCTGCAGGAGAGCGAGGCGCGCATGCGCGCCGTGTTCGAAACGGCGATCGATGCCATCATCACCATCGACGACCGCGGCCGCCTCGAGCGGCTCAATCCGGCGGCCGAGCGCATGTTCGGCTACACCGAGGCCGAAGCGGCCGGCAAGAACGTGTCGATGCTGATGCCCGCGCCGCACCGCGAACACCACGATGGCTACCTGGCCCACTACCTGCGGACGGGCGAGCGCAAGATCATCGGCAAGGGGCGCGAGGTGGAGGGCCTGCGCAAGGACGGCACCGTGTTCCCGATGGACTTGACGGTGTCGGAAATGCTGCTCGGCGAACGCCGCATGTTCACCGGCGTGGTGCGCGACATCACCGCGCGCAAGGAGGCCGAGGCCAGCAACGAGCGCCTGCTGCAGGAACTGACCAGCGCCAACGAGGAGCTGACCAGCTTCGCCTACGTCGTCTCGCACGACCTGAAGGCGCCGCTGCGCGGTATCGGCTCGCTGGCGGACTGGCTGTCGACCGACTACGCCGACAAGTTCAACGACGAGGGCAAGGAGCACATGCGGCTGCTGATCCAGCGCGTGCACCGCATGAGCGGCCTGATCGACGGCATCCTGCAATATTCGCGCGTGGGCCGGGTCAAGGAGGCGGCCGCCGCGGTCGACCTGAACGTTCTGTTGCGCGACGTGATCGACCTGCTGGCGCCGCCGCCGCACATCAGCGTGACGGTCGAGGGCAGCCTGCCGTCGGTCGTGGTCGAGCCGACCCGCATCGAACAGGTGTTCCACAACCTGATCTCGAACGCGATCAAGTACATGGACAAGCCGCAGGGCACGGTGCGCATCGGCGCCCGCCGCGATGGGCGCGAATGGCGCTTTTCCGTGGCTGACGACGGCCCCGGCATCGAGGCGCGCCATTTCGAGAAGATTTTCCAGCTGTTCCAGACGCTGGCGCCGCGCGACCGGGTCGAGAGCACCGGCGTCGGCCTGGCGCTGGCCAAGAAGATCGTCGAGATGTACCAGGGCCGGATCTGGCTCGAATCGGCGCCCGGCGAAGGCACGACCTTCTGGTTCACGCTGCCGGCGGCGATGATCGCCCCGGCTTCAACGACAAGGAATCCATCATGAAAATAAGCAACCGGCCGATCCTGCTGGTCGAGGATGACCACGTCGACATCATGACGATCAAGCGCGCCCTGAAGGAAATCGAGGTCAGCAATCCGGTGGTGAGCAGGGAGAATGGCGAGGACGCGCTGGCCTATCTGAACGAGCCGGCCAACGCGCGCCCCTGCATCATCCTGCTCGACCTGAACATGCCGATCATGAACGGCATCGAATTCCTGCAGCTGGCCAAGCACGACGACAAGCTCAAGGCGATTCCGGTGGTCGTGCTCACCACGTCCGAGGAACAGCAGGACAAGGTCAACAGCTTCAACCTGGGCGTGGCCGGCTACATGGCCAAGCCGGTCGACTACCGCCGTTTCGTGGAGATGATGCGTTCGATCGATCTCTACTGGACCGTCAGCGAAATGCCGTGAACGCCGCCGCCACCCGCCTGCTGATCGTCGAGGACGACCTGGTCGACCGGATCGCCTGCCGGCGCGCGCTGGCGGCCGACCGCGAGCATGCCTACCAGGTGTTCGAGGCCGACACCGGCCAGGACGGCATCGCGCTCGCGCTCGCCGAGCGCCCGGACGGCATCCTGCTCGACTACCACTTGCCGGACCTGACCGGCCTCGAATTCCTGACCCGCCTGGCCGCCAATCCGGCCGTCGCCGGGATTCCGGTGATGATGCTGACCGGCGCCGACAGCGCCACCGTGGCGGCCGAATCGATGCGGCGCGGCGCCCGCGACTACCTGGTCAAGGACGTCGACGGCCACTACCTGCAGCTGCTGGCGACCGCGGTGCACCGCATGCTGCGCGAGCAGCGCCTGCTCGACGACAAGCGCCAGCTCGAGGCCAAGTTCCGCACCCTGGTCGAGCAGATCCAGGCCATCACTTATCTCGCGGCGCTCGGTTCGGAAGATACGCTGCTGTACATCAGTCCACAGATCCGGATGCTGGGCTTTTCACCGGCCGAATGGCTGGCCACGCCCGGCCTGCTGGCGCGCCAGCTGCATCCGGACGACCGCGCGGCGGCGCTCGAAGCGATCGGCGCCAGCCGCCGCGCCGGGGTCGCCCTGCGCCACGAATACCGCCTGCTGTCGCGCGACGGCGCCACCCTGTGGTTCCGCGACGAGGCCGAGGTCGTCACCGACGAGGCGGGGCAGAACATGTTCATGCAGGGCATCCTGGTCGACATCACCCGCAACAAGGTGGCCGAGCAGGCCCTGCTGAGCACCCAGGCCGAACTGCGCAAGCTGGCCGCGCACCAGGAAGCGATCAAGGAAAGCGAACGCAAGCGCATCGCCCAGGAAGTGCACGACGAGCTGGGCGGGCTGCTGACCGGCATCAACGCCTATATTTCGGTGGCGATCGAGCGCGCCGTGCTGGCCGGCGGCGCGCCCGACCCGCTGCTGGTCGACGCGGCCGGCCTGGCCAAGGAAGCGATGGGCACGGTGCGCAAGGTCATCAGCGACCTGCGCCCGAGCGTGCTCGACCAGCTGGGCGTGTGGGCGGCGCTCGAGTGGTACACCGACCAGGTCGCCCAGCGCTCGGGACTGGCCTGCGAATGCCGCATCGATCCCGAGCTGATCGGCCTGGAACTGGGCCCGGAGCGCAGCACGATGCTGTTCCGGATCGTGCAGGAAGCGCTGACCAATGTGCTGCGCCATGCCGAGGCGCGCGCCGTCAGCGTGCAGGTCGCGCGCCGCGGCGACAAGCTGCTGGTGCTGGTGCACGACGACGGCAAGGGCATCGACGGCGAGCGCATGCTCAACGGCGAATCCTGGGGCATTCGCGGCATGCTGGAGCGGGCGCGCCATTTCCAGGGCGAGGTCAGGATCACGGACAATGGCGGGCAGGGCACCACGCTGTCCCTCGAATTACCGTTAGGGCAATGGAATGACGACGCAGAAAATTAGGGTGCTGCTGGTGGACGACCACGCGATCGCGCGCAATGGCGTGCGGCTGATGCTGGGCACGGCCGACGAGATCGAGGTCGCCGGCGAGGCCGGCAATGCGCAGGATGCGATGCAGCTGCTGCAGGGCGACAGCTTCGACGTCGCCCTGGTCGACATCACGATGCCCGGCAAGAACGGGCTCGACCTGCTGCGTTCGCTGCGCACGGAACGGCCCAGGATGGCCGTGCTGATGCTGAGCACCTATTCGGAGGAAATCTACGCCGTGCGCGCGCTCAAGCTGGGCGCGGCCGGCTACCTGACCAAGGATGTGCCGACCAGTGTATTGGTCGCCGCCGTGCGCAAGGCGGCCGCCGGCGGCAAGCATGTCAGCCCGGCCATGCTGGAAAAGCTGGCCAGCCTGATCGGCGGGGGCGGCAGCGCCAGCCACGAGGCGCTGTCGAACCGCGAACTGGAGGTGTTCAAGCTGATCGCGGCCGGCGAATCGCTGGTCCAGGTGGGCAAGGTGCTGCACCTGAGCCCGAACACGGTCACCACCTACCGCGCCCGCATCCTCGAGAAAATGGGCATGAGCAGCAATGCCGAACTGACCCGCTACGCCCTGGAGAACGGCATCATCTAGCCTGCGCCGCCGCTGTAGGGGATCCCCTACAGCTATTTCACCGGCGATCCCCTACATGAGCTGGCTGGCTTACCCGATGCCGCCCGGGACGGCGCCGGACGATACTGTCTGCATGCCATCGGGGGAGTCCGCCATGAAATGCGACATCAAGATCAACAGCGTGCCAGTGTCCACCGGACGCGAGATCAAGTGCGCCTCGTGCGCCATGAACAAGCTGTGCCTGCCGACCGGCCTGGATGAGGCCGACACTGGCCGTCTTGACAAGATCATCGGCCGCCGCCGCCGCGTCGAGCGCGGCGACACCCTGTTTTCGATGGACCAGCCCTTCCGCAGCCTGTACGCGGTGCGCTTCGGCCACTTCAAGACCTTCCGCATCAACCCGAACGGCGAACAGCAGGTCGTCGGCTTCCACATGGCCGGCGAACTGCTGGGCATGGACGGCATCGGCACCGAGCGCCACAACAGCTGCGCCGAGGCGCTGGAAGACAGCGAGATCTGCGAGATCCCGTTCACCCCGCTGGGCGCACTGTTCGCCGAAATTCCGCTGCTGCAGCGCCACTTCCACCGCATCATGAGCCACGAAATCACGCGCGAACAGGGCGTCATGATGTTCCTTGGCGGGATGCGGGCCGAGCAGCGCTTCGCGATCTTCCTGCTCAACCTGGCCAACCGCTATGCGGCGCGCGGCTATTCGCCGACCCGTTTCCAGCTGCGCATGTCGCGCGAGGAAATCGGCAACTACCTCGGCCTGACGATCGAGAGCGTCAGCCGCCTGCTGCTGCGCTTCAAGCAGAAGGGCTGGATCGCCGTCGACAAGCGCGAAGTCGAGCTGCTCGACCGCCCCAGCATCGAGGCGCTCGCCAGCGGCATGGCCACGCCCGAGCCGGTCGTCAGCACCCGCCGGGCGCGCCCTGACATGGCGTTTGCCGCCTAGCGCGCAGGGCCTCGCTGCGCCGCGCCAGCGCCTCCGCCAGCGGCGCGTCGAGCTGGTAGACATCGGACGGGAACAACAAGCGGCCATCGCGGTCGACCATCGCCGTCGCATAGAAGATGATGACCGGCACCGGCGCCGGCAGGCGCACGGTGCGGTTCGGTCCGGGCGCCATCGCCGCGGCGATGTCGTCCGCGGTCCATTCCGGCAAACCCTCAAGCACGAAGGCGGCCAGCGCCGCCGGATCTTCCACCCGGATGCAGCCGTGGCTGAAATCGCGCCGCGCGGCCTTGAACAGCGTGCGCGCCGGTGTCGAATGCAGGTAGATATTCATTGAATTCGACATGCCGAACTTGACCGCACCCAGTGCATTTTGCGGCCCCGGCCGCTGGCGCACGCGCAGGCTGCCGGCGCGCAGGCCGGCGATTGCCGCCCCGGCGGACGCGGCCACCGCCTGGCCCCGCCGATCGACCACTTCCATGTCGTTGCCGGCCAGGTAGCCAGGGTTCCTGGCCAGGGCGGGCACGATCTCGGCCAGCGCAATGCTCGGCGGCACATTCCAGTACGGGTTGAATTCGACAAAACGGATGGCGTCGGTCAACAGCGGCGTCTGGTGCAGCGCGGCCTTGCCGACGATGACCCGCATCGCCAGTGCCGGCGCGCCGCCGCTGGCCGCGTGGCGCACCGCCCACAGCCGGTAGGCGGGCACATTGATCGCGATCGCCGGTCCGGCCGGCGGGCGCGGCAGCCAGCGCAGGCGTTCCATGGCCAGTTCGATCTGGCGGACGCGGACGGCCGGCGGCACCGCCAGCGCGGCGAGCGTTTGCCTGCCCAGCCTGCCGTCTGGCGCCAGGCCATGCCGGTCCTGGAAGCGCCTGACCGCCTGCGCCAGCGCCGGCGTGTAGGTCGCGTCGCCCTCGTCGGCGCCGCCGGCCGCAAGGTCGCCGAACAGGCGCAGGCGTGCGCGCAGCGCTGGCGCGCCGGGATAGGCCGCGCCGGGCTCGACCGGCTTGGCGCGCGCCGGCAAGGGCGCCAGCGGCGCCAGCGGCTCCAGGGCCAGGTCGCGGTACAGCGCCAGTGCCGCTTTCAGGCGCCGGTACAGCGCCAGCTGCGGCGCGGCGGCATCGGCGGCGGCGGCCAGGCTGCCGTTCGCCAGCGCCGCCTGCAGCGCCGCAACCGGATCGAACTGGCGCAGCAGCGCGGCCGGCGCAGGCGGCGTGCCAGCGCGCAGCCGGCCTGCATGCAGGTCGGCCAAGTAGCGCAGCACGGCCAGCGTCAGATGGGCATCCGCATGCGGCGCTTCGCCATCGGCGGCGTAGTCGGCGGCCACGAGGCCGTGTTCGGCCGCGTTGGCCAGCAGGGCCTGCGCGGACGCGGCCTGGGCCGCCTTGGCGCCGGTCCAGGCCGGCGCATCGCCGCGCGCGCCGTAAAAGCGCTCGAGCCAGTCGCCCTCGTCGTACAGCGCCGGCGGCGCCGCCCTGGCCGCCAATGCCGGAACCTGGGCGCCGGGCGGCAGCCCCGCAGCGGCCGCCGCCGGCAGCGCCAGCGACGCGGCCAGTGCGAGGAGTGCCGCGCGGAATAGCTGGCGTCGGTTTGCTTGCAGTATGCGCATGGACTCTCCGGTTAAATCGTCTTGCATGACACGGTAAGGGCAAACGCCGTCCCCGTCAGCCAGCAAGTTTGATCCACGTCAACTGGCCCCCGAACAAACCTTGATTATTGCCAGCCGCAATTTGTTGCCTGCTTGACGTGGATCAAGCACGATGGATGACGCCGGCAGCGTGGACGGGTACTGTGGCTTGGTGGGCGGGCAACCTTCCGTTGGCGCCATTGATGAGGGAGAACACGATGAAATGGATCGGATCGGCCCGGGCCATGCTGCCGGCCTTGTGCTTGCCGGCGGCGCTGGCGGCCGCGCAAGCGCCGCCCATGCCACAGCAAGTCCAGGGCGACATCGCCTACGCCAGCGGCGGCGTGGGCGAGGACGAGCGGGAAGCAATGGCCGCCGTGCGCAAGGATCACAACCTGCTGCTGACCTTTGCAAGGCGGGGCAGCGGCGCCTACCAGCCTGACGTGTCCTTGCTGGTGCTGGATGTGGCGGGCAGGCAGATCCTGTTCTTCGAGTCGGTCGGACCGCTGTTCTATGCCCGGCTGGCGCCCGGCGCCTACCGGATCCAGGCGTCCTCGCGCGGCAAGGTCATGCGCCAGTCGCTCACGCTCAAGGCCGGCGCGCAGCGCGAATTGTATTTTTACTGGGATGCGGAAGCGGAACGGGAGTAGAAAACCATGCGGCAAGCTTTGCCGGACCCCGCACGGGGTTGGCGGCGCCTGTTCCTGGCGGCCGCGCTGCTGGCGGCCGGCGGCTGCAGCGTGGCCCCGCCGCCTGCGGCAACGCCGGCGTTGCCGCTGCCGGCGGCCTGGTCGGTGCCGGGCGCGGCGCCGGCCGCCGCCGATCCGCGCTGGTGGCGCCGCTTCAACGACCCGGTGCTCGAGATGCTGGTCCTGCGCTCGCTTGCCGCCAATGCCAGTCTCGAGCAGGCGCAAGGCGCGCTGCGCCAGGCACGCGCCCTGCGCGACGCGGCGGCGGCGCGCCTGTCGTCAACGGTCAGCGGTTCGCTGTCGGCCGGACGCAGCACGTCCGGCCAGGCCGGCGCGAGCCATGTCTATGACGCCGGCTTCGACGCCAGCTGGGAACCGGATGTGTTCGGCGCCGGAAGCAGTGCGCTGCAGGCCGGCACTGCCGACGCCCGCGCCAGCGACGCCGCGCTGGCCCATGCGGGACTGTCGGTGGCCGCCGAGGTGGCGGCGGGCTACATCGAGCTGCGTGGTGCGCTCGCCCGTTTGCAGCTTGCGCGCGACCACGCCGCCAGCCAGCTGGCGACCATGCGCCTTGTTGCCTGGCGCAGACAGGCAGGACTGCTGACTTCGCTCGAGCATGCGCAGGCAGTGGCCGCCAGCGAACAGGGGGCCGCGCAGCTTGCGCAGCTGGCCAGCGGCGTCGCCCAGCTGCGGCACGCCCTGGCCGTCCTGTGCGGCGAGGCGCCGCGGGCATTGGACGCCGAGCTCGGCGAGAGCACCTTGGTGCCCGACAGCGGCGCCGAACCGGCGCTCGGCGTGCCAGCCGACCTCCTGCGCCAGCGCCCCGACGTGCGGGCCGCCGAACATCAAGTCAGCGCCGCCCTGGCCAGGGTCGGCGAGGCCCGGGCGGCGCGCTATCCGGCATTCCGGCTTTCCGGTTCGATTGGCGTGCATGGCCTGAACCTCGGCACGCTGGGCGGCGGCGGTGCGCTGATCAGCGCGCTGCTGGGCAGTGTGGCTGGCCCCTTGTTCGACGCCGGGGCCACCAAGGCGCACGGAAAAGCCCAGCAAGCTGCGCTCGACCAGGCCCGCGCGGCCTACCGGCGCAGCGTTCTGAACGCGCTCAGAGATGTGGAAGATGCGCTGGTCGCGGTGGCGGGCGGCCGTGCCCGGCTGCGGCACCTGGGCAATGCCGCGGCGGCCGCCGAGGAGGCCGCGACCATTGCGTACCGGCGCTTCGGCAGCGGCTCGGCCGATTACCAGACTGTGCTCGAGACCCAGCGCACGCTGTACGCAAGCCGGGACGCGGCAGTGTCCGCGGCCGCCCGCCTTGGCGTCGACCAGGTGCGGCTGTTCAAGGCGCTCGGCGGCGGCTGGCGCGACCCGGCGGGTGACGGTCAGTGAACCGGGCGGCGAGCCGCAGAAAGACGGTGCGTGCTACGCTGCCGCGGCGGGACGGACCAGCTGTTCCAGCCGTGCCACACCGACCGGGTCGTCCGCCAGCAAGGGCACGACGGCGTAACGGCGTGCATGCTGGCCGGCGATGGCGGCGATATGCACATCTTCGTTGCGGGCGCGCTGGCGCAGCAGGAAGGAACGGGGGTTGGCCGCGCCCAGGCTGTTGTTGATGATCCAGGCCCATGGCTCGATGCCGGCGCGCCGCAGTTCCGCCTGCAAGCCGGCCGCTTCCAGCACCGGCGTGGTTTCGGCCACGGTCACGATGAGGACCTTGGTTTGCGCCGGATCCTGGAGCTGCATCATTGGCGTGGTGTAATGCATCTGCGTATCGGCCAATTGGCGCAGCACCTCGCGGTGATAGGCCCCAGTGGCATCGAGCAGCAACAGGGTGTGGCCGGTGGGCGCCGTGTCCATCACGACAAACTTCTTGCCCGCTTCGCGAATGGCGCGCGAGAAGGCCTGGAACACGGCAATCTCTTCCGTGCAGGGAGAACGCAGGTCCTCCTCCAGCAGGACGCGTGCCGGGCCGTCCAGGTCTTTACCCTTGGTGGCGAGCACCTGGCGGCGATAGCGCTCCGTCTCGGCCTGCGGATCGATGCGGCTCACACTCAGATGGGCCAGTGCGCCGTCCAGCGTCTCCGACAGATGGGCGGCCGGATCGGATGTGGTCAGGTGCACCTGATGGCCGCGTTCGGCAAGCGCCACCGCCAACGCCGCCGCCATGGTGGTCTTGCCGACGCCGCCTTTTCCCATCAGCATGATCAGGCCGTGGCCGCAGGCGGCGATCTCGTCGACCAGGTCGGACAAGACCGGCGCGCTGATGGGCGGGACGGGCGGCACCGACGGGGTGGGCAGGGCAGCGCCAGTACTCAGCAAGCCGCGCAGTGCGTCCAGGCCCACCATATTGAACGGCATCAGGGGAATCTGGTCGACCGGCAAGGAGCGCAGTGCTGCCGGCATTGTCGCAAGCGCTAGCCGTTCACGCAGCACCACGGCGGCTGCGAGTGCGTCATCGCGCCCCTCGATTGCGGGCAATATGCCGTTGATGACCAGAAATTGCTGTGCCAGGCCGATCGCTGCCAGCTCGCGCTGGGTGCGGGCGGCCTCGCGCAAGGTTGCCGCCTGCGCGCGCGCCACCAGCACCAGGCGGGTGCGGGCCGGGTCCGCAAGCGCAGCCACGGCGGCGTGGTAACGGTCGCGCTGTTTTTCGAGTCCTGCGAGCGGGCCGAGGCAAGAAGCATCGCCCTTCCCGGCGGCGAGGAATTGATCCCAGGCGCCGGGCAACTGCAGCAGGCGAATGGTGTGTCCGGTGGGCGCCGTATCGAACACGATATGATCGAAACGGTCAGTTAATTGGGGATCGGTCAACAGGGCGGTGAATTCGTCGAAAGCGGCGATTTCGGTGGTGCACGCCCCCGAGAGCTGTTCCTCGATCGACTTGACGACGGCGTCGGGCAGTACGCCGCGCACGGGGCCGACGATCTTGTCGCGGTACAGCTGGGCCGCGGCCTGGGGATCGATTTCCAGCGCGCTCAGGCCGGGCACAGCGGGTATCGCCGTCAGCCGATTGCCGATCATGATGCCAAACACCTGGCCGACGTTTGACGCAGGATCCGTGCTGACCAGCAGGACGCGCTTGCCGCGGTCGGCCAGGCGCACGGCATTGGCACAGGCAAGGGAGGTCTTGCCGACGCCGCCTTTTCCGGTAAAAAATAGAAAAGGCGGAGGGGATTCAAGAAAATGGCGTTCGGCCGGCATGTTCAGCTTACCCGCCGCATGGCGTTCCGGCCCCGCAGCAGGGCGCGTCCGATTGCATCGCCGCGCCGCCGCCACTGGCCGCGATGCCGGCCCAGCGGACCAGTTCGGCGCGATTCGGATAGCGCCCCGCAAGCGCGATGCTGCCATCGACCAGCGTCAGCGGCAGTGCGTCCGCGCCGGACAGTTCGAGGAATCGCCGTACCGCCGCGTTCTCGGCAAATGCCATGGGTTGCATCGCCAGATTGTAGCGCTGCAGTTGCGCGCCGTTTTGCCTGGCCCAGTCGGCATCGGCCGAGAATTGCAGCAGGCGCTGCTCGACTTCGATGCCGCAGACGCCGCTGCTGCAGCACAGCGCGGGATCGAAAATCTGGATGATAGCCATCCTGGCTTCCTTTTTCAGAGATGATGAACTGCGAGCATGACGCCTGCGCGCTTTTGCAGCATTGCACGTCAGTGTGTGCCAGGCGCCGCCGAGAATCCTTGATGTGGATCAAGACGCCAAGTTCGGCGGCGCAGCAGGCGAAGGTGGTGGCGCGCCGCCGCCGGCGAGCGAGGCCCACGGCGTGAAATTCACCCAGTCGATCGTCATCGTGTTGCTCCTTCTAATCTATTAGAAGGGCAATGCGGGGCACTCACGGCGCGCCGGAGAATTCTTCGAATGCCGCCAGTGCGCTCGCCGCATACATGGCGGCAGGTCCGCCTCCCATGTAGATCGCCATCCCCAGGACCTCTTCAAGTTCGGATTTTGTCGTGCCAAGGCGCACCAGGGCCTGGACGTGAAAATCGATGCACGCATCGCAATGCGCAGCCACCCCCAGGGCCAGCGCGATCAGCTCCTTGGTCTTCCTGCCAAGCGCGCCATCACGTGTCGCAGCGCGCGCCAGGTCGCCGAAGGCTTTCATTACGTCGGGAAGGTCGTTGCGCAGCGTGCCCAGTTGCTTCGATACCGATGCGGTCAAATCGCCATGGCCATTCGGTGCAGTGTTCATTTGATCGCTTTCTTTGACGTGATGCCTTTTTTTGCCTCGCAAGTGCGAAAACCAAGAGGCAGATACAAGGGACAGAAGCGCACGATTCCGGTCGCCAGCGGAATCAAGCCGATCCAGCCCCAGGCGCCGATCATCCCCGCCAGTGTCGCTGCGATCAATCCCAAGCCCGCCAAAATGCGGATGGTGCGGTCGATACTGCCTACGTTTGCTTGCATGGCTTTTCCTTTGGATTGTGATCCCACCGTGGGTCAACTACCTGGACTTGAGCACTTTCCATGCCAATCGCGCAAAGAGGCCGCCGCGGCGCGGTGGGCCGCCTGCCTGGCCGGTTTCCCACTGCCAATTTGGCGGTCTGGCAGCAACTGGCAGTCTGCTGGCGGCAGGACCTAGGCCAGGCCTTGCGCTTTCAGGCGCCGGTAAAGCGTGCGTTCGCTGATGCCGAGGTGCGCGGCCAGCTCGCTGCGGGTGCCGGCGAAGGCGGCCGCCTGCTGCGCGAACGGGACGGCAGCAAACGGCGGGCGCGCGGGGAGGGCCGAGGGCGGGGCGGCCGGCAGATGCTCCGGACGGATGACGCCGTCATCGACGAACAGCCGGGCGCGTTCCAGCACGTTGCGCAATTCGCGCACATTCCCCGGCCATGGACGGCGCTGCAGCAGCAACATGGCGTCCGGCGCGATCGTCATCCTGCGTTTGTCGAGGCTGCTGCGCTGCAGGAAGGAATTGACCAGCAAGGCGATATCGTCGACGCGTTCCCGCAATGGCGGCAAGGCGATCGGGAATGCGCCGATACGATAATAGAGGTCCTGGCGAAACTCGCCCTTGGCCAGCATGAGCTCCAGGGGCTTGTGGGTCGCGGCGACCAGCCGGAAATTGGCATGCAGGGATGCGACGCCGCCAACACGCCGGTAGCTGCCGGTTTCAATCAGGCGCAGCAGCTTCACTTGCATCGCCAGCGGCACGTCGCCGATCTCGTCGAGAAAAAGGGTGCCCCCGTGCGCCGTTTCGACCAGCCCCGTCTTGCGCGCGGCGGCGCCCGTGAACGCGCCTTTCTCATGGCCGAACAGCTCGCTTTCGAACAGCGCTTCGGTCAAGCCCGAGCAATCGACGATGACGAACGGGCCGCTGGCGCACGCGCTCGCTTCATGCACGGCGCGCGCGAACAGTTCCTTCCCGGTGCCGGATTCGCCCAGCAGCAGCACCGGCAGCGACGATGGCGCCACCCGCTGCAGCGCGGCAATCGCTTCGTTGAAGGCGGGCGAGCGCCCCACCAGGCCTGCCTCGCTGGGCCGGGCGGAGACGCTGCGCACGACCGCCAGCCGCTCGACGTAAGCGGCGATGGCGCCATGCTCATCGAGTATCGGACGCAGCTCCACTTCCACATGCTCGGGGCCACGGGGCGTATGGTGGATATGCAGCACACGGTCCGGCCCCCGCAGTTCCTGCGCTTTCTTCATGGGGCAATGTTCGCCAGCCAGGTCGCAGGGCACGTCGTAATGGTGCGAGATCCGATAGCACTTGTCGCCGATGTGCGGCTGGCCGGCGCTGCCGAACTGGCGCTGATACGCGGTGTTGGCCGCCAGGATGTTGTACTCGGTGTCGAGCACGATCATCGGTTGGGGTTCGTATTCCAGAAACGATACCAGCGACTGAACTTGCGCTGCGTTGGGGCATGGCCTGACGGGAAATGGGGACTGGCTTGACATTGGCGGCTCCTGACGACGCCTATACTGTCGCGCGACTGCCATTGCTGTCAAGCGGCACCGCCCAAGCCGCTTGGCTGGTCCAGGGGCATTTCGTGGCTTTCCCCTACAGCACGTGTCCGACATCCCCGATACCCTGCCTGCGCCCGACCGGCAATACTGACACTGACTAGGTCAGGGAGGCAATCATGAACGACAAGACGATGCCCGGGAAGGCCAGGGACAATCCGGCGCCGCAGCGCCAAAGGCGGCAAGGCAATGCCAGGCGCGAACCGCCGCCGAGCCCTGAGCGGGCGCGCGAAATGCTGGGCTGGCGGCTGCTCCATGACACCCCGTCGGCCCGCTGGGCTTGATCGCGTGACGCCATGGCACGCCATTTGCTGCGGAACTGGACACGCGGCGCCATACCGGGCCGGGCCCCAAGGAGACATGCCATGAGAGTTGCACAATTTCGCATCGAAGCGTTCTTCGATGCCGCCACCTGTACCATCAGCTACCTGGTGTTCGATCCGTCCAGTCAGCGCTGCGCGCTGATCGATAGCGTACTCGACTACGACCCCAAGGCCGGACGCACGGCAACCGGCTCGGCCGACAAGCTGCTTGCCCGCGTGGCCGAACTGGACGCGCAGGTCGAGTGGATACTCGAGACCCATGTCCACGCGGATCACTTGACGGCTGCGCCTTACCTGCAAGGCAAGGTTGGCGGCAAGATTGGCATCGGTGCACAGATCAGCACCGTCCAGCGGACCTTCGGCGCGCTGTTCAATACCGGCACCGAGATGCCGCGCGACGGCAGCCAGTTCGATCACTTGTTCACCGACGAAGAACGGTTCAGCATCGGCACGCTGGCGTGCCGCGCGCTCCATACGCCGGGCCATACACCGGCCTGCATGACCTACGTGGTCGGCAATGGCAGCCAGAGTGCGGCGTTTGTCGGCGACACCCTGTTCATGCCGGACTACGGCACGGCACGCTGCGATTTCCCGGGCGGCGATGCGCACACATTGTTCCGTTCCATCAACAAAGTGTTGAGCTTGCCGAGAGAAACCGCGCTGTACATGTGCCACGACTACCAGCCCGATGGCCGCGAAGTGCAATTTGCCAGCACCGTCGGCGAGCAGCGCGACCACAACATCCATGTGCGCGACGGCATCAGCGAAGCCGAGTTCGTTACCATGCGCACCCGGCGCGACGCGTCGATGGAAATGCCGACACTGCTCCTGCCTTCGGTCCAAGTCAATATGCGCGCCGGCCATTTTCCCAAGGCCGAAGCGAACGGCACCCGCTACCTCAAGATCCCGCTCAACGTGCTTTGACAAACGTTGAGCATCTTCGCATTTGGATTTGATCTGGATCATGGATCGGATCGCTTCCGCGGGCGCACACTAGTCCTGCGAGTAATGACAGGGAGCTATCATGTACAAGACTATCGTTATGCATGTCGACGCCATGCCTGACTTCTCCGACCGCCTGGCCTTCGTCGCCGAGCTTGCCAAAGACCACGGTGCCCACCTGGTCGGTGCGGCGACCATTGGCGGATTGCAGTTCGACTTCATCTTGGCGAGCATTGCGGGCATCGCCCTGGCGCCGCCGTTCGACCAGGAACAGTTGCGATCCGAGGCGAACAAGCTGCTGGAGGAGTTCGAGACACGGTGCCAGCGCCTTGGCCTGGAATCCGTCGAGACGCGTCTGTTCAGCTGCAGTACCGAAGACGCGCTGATGCTGCAATCGCGTTATTGCGATCTATTGGTCGTAGGGCAAGGCGATGCGACCGATGGCAATCCCGTCTTTCCGACACGCCTGGCGGGTTACCTCGCCGTCCATGCGGCCTGTCCGGTGCTGCTGCTGCCCTCGCGTGCCTCCGGCCGCAAGTTCAGCGGTACGGTGGTCGTCGGCTGGAACGCGAGCCTTGAAGCGAGCCATGCGGTGATGGCAGCACTGCCCATTTTGCAAGGCGCCGAGAACGTCGTGCTTGGCGTGTTCAATCCCAACGATAGTCCCGGCTTGCACGGCAAGGAGCCGGGCGCCGACCTGGCACTGTACCTGGCCCGGCACGGCGTCAGGGTCGAAATCGTATCCATGCAGACCGAGCTCGAACCGGGGAGAGCGCTATTGACCCTGGCCGAAAACGCTGGCGCCGCCCTGGTGGTTGCCGGCGCTTATGGACATAGCCGCTTCAATGAATGGGTCGTCGGCGGAACCAGCGCCAATCTGCTTGGCCAGACCATGCTGCCGGTACTGATGAAGAAATAGGGCCGCTGCTTGGCCCCTTGCCGCTTGCCCGACAGGACGAAGACAATGATGTCGATACGGAAGTGTGGCGTCGAACATGACGAGGGAAGAATATGAATGATTCGTACGCATGCCAGCCCGCCGTGCAGTTGATTGCACCATCGGCTCTGGCGCTTGATGCCGATATTCCGCCATTGAGCATGGCCCTGCTCGAGGTGCTGCTGCGCAGGCGCTCCGACCGCGAATTCGACACGCAGGAGCTGCGCTTGTACACACTGTCGCGGCTATTGTGGGCCGCGTTCGGGTTCAACCGGCCGGAGCAATTGCGCCGCACTGCGCCTTCGGCGCAAGACTTCCAGGAGATCAGCATCTACGTCGCCATGGCCAGCGGCCTGTACCGCTTTGATGCGGGGGGGCACCTGCTGCGGCCGGTACTGTCCTGCGATATACGCGGCGCGACTGGCGATCAGGACTTTGTCGCTGACGCGCCGGTCAACCTGGTCTATGTTGCCGATTTCGATCGGGCGCCGAACGCCTCGCACGTCGAACAGGAATTCTACGCGGCCCTCGACACCGGCTTCATCTGCGAGAACGTTTATCTGTTTTGCGCGGCAGAAGGCCTGGCGACGGTCGCGCGCGGGATGATTGATCGTCCGGCGCTGGCCAGGGTCATGGGATTGTTGCCCAGCCAGCGCATCATCCTTGCGCAATCGGTCGGTTATCCGCGCGCCTGTGCGGCGCCAGGCTTCGGCGGGGCCAGCTAAGCGGCCAAGGCAGTTTTAACCAGGAGTGACCTATGCGGCAAGACAAAATGACCACCAAGTTGCAGGAAGCCCTGGCAGATGCCCAGAGCCTGGCGGTGGGCAATGACAACCAATACATCGAACCGGTGCACCTGCTGACGGCCCTGCTGAACCAGGACGACGGCGGCGCCCGTTCCCTCCTGCAACGCGCGGGCGTCAACGTCGGCGGCTTGAGCACCGCGCTCAAGAGCAGCCTGGAGCGCCTGCCGAAGGTGTCCGGCACCGGCGGCGACGTGCAGGTGTCGCGCGAATTCATGGCGGTGCTGAACCTGGCCGAC
>JAKFDH010000147.1:0-88743 GCA_036676245.1 Massilia sp.
CGCCACCAGCGCGATGATGTCCTCGAAGCGGTCGGGCCGCGCGTCCTTCAGCATGCCCTGCATGCCGCGCGACTCCAGCTGGAAGATCGCGACCGTCTTGGCCTTGGTCAGCAGGTCGTACGAGGCCTTGTCGTTGAGCGGCAGCTTTTCGAGCGCGAAATCGGCGCAGGCCGGATCGAGCTGCTTGATGTAGCGTACCGCGCGGTCGAGGATGGTCAGCGTGGTCAGGCCCAAAAAGTCGAACTTGACCAGGCCGACGGCTTCGACGTCGTCCTTGTCGTACTGCGACACGACGCCCGATTCGCCGCCCTGCGTGTACAGCGGGCAGAAGTCGGTCAGCTTACCCGGGGCGATCAGCACGCCCCCGGCGTGCATGCCGATGTTGCGGGTGATGCCCTCGACCTGCTGCGCCAGGTCCAGCAGCTGCCTGACCTCGTCCTCGTTCTCGAGCCGCTCCTTGAGCATCGGTTCTTCTTCGATCGCCTCGGCGATCGACACCGGCTTGCCCGGCTTGAACGGGATCAGCTTGGAGATACCGTCGCAAAAGGTGTAGCCGAAATCGAGCACGCGGCCGACGTCGCGGATCGCGCCCTTGGCCGCCATCGTACCGAAGGTGGCGATCTGCGAGACCGCCTCCTTGCCGTACAAATCCTTCACGTGCTGGATGACGCGGTCGCGCCCCTCCTGGCAAAAGTCGATGTCGAAGTCGGGCATCGAAACGCGTTCCGGGTTCAGGAAGCGCTCGAACAGCAGGTTGTACTGCAGCGGATCGAGGTCGGTGATCAGCAGCGAATACGCCACCAGCGAACCCGCGCCCGAACCCCGGCCCGGTCCGACCGGCACGCCGTTCTCCTTGGCCCACTTGATGAACTCCGCCACGATCAGGAAGTAGCCGGGGAACTTCATGTTGCAGATGGTATCGGTCTCGAACTTCAGGCGCGCCTCGTAGCGCGGGCGCGCCGCTTCGCGCTTGTCCGGATCCGGATACAGGTGCAGCAGGCGCTGCTCCAGGCCGGCCTTCGACTCGGCGACGAGAAACTCGTCGATCGTCATGCCCGGCGGGGTCGGGAAGTTCGGCAGCTGCGGCTTGCCCAGCGTGAGCACGACGTTGCAGCGCTTCGCGATCTCGACCGAGTTGGCGAGCGCGCCCGGCATGTCGGCGAACAGCGCGGCCATCTCGGCCTGGGTCTTGAAGCGCATCTCCTCGTTGAAGCGCTTGACGCGCTTGGCGTTGGCCAGCATTTCGCCTTCGGCGATACAGGTGCGCGCCTCGTGGGCGATGAATTCCTCGGGCGTGGTGAACTGGACCGGATGGGTCGCCACCACCGGCAGGCCAAGTCTGGCCGCCAGCGCCACCGCGTTGCGCACCTGGGCTTCCTGGTTGGCCTGCCCGGCGCGCTGCACCTCGATGTAGAAATGGCCGGGGAAGACCGCCGCCCAGCGCTGCGCGCAGCGTTCGGCCAGCGCCAGGTTGCCGTTCTCGATGGCGGTGCCGACGTCGCCAAAATGGGCGCCGGACAGCACGATCAGGCCATTGGCCTGGTCCTGGCCCGGGTGCAGCGACGATTCGCTGGTGGCCAGCGATTCGAGCCACTCGGGCCGGATCTCGGCGCGGCCCTTGTTCTGGTTGGTCAGCCAGGCGCGCGACAGCAGGTCGCACAGCTGCAGGTAGCCGGTGTGGTTCTTGGCCAGCAGCAGCAGGCGCGAAGGCTTGTCGCGGTTGTCGTCGTTGGAGATCCACGCATCGACGCCGATGACCGGCTTGATGCCCTTGCCGCGCGCGGATTTGTAGAATTTGACCATGCCGAACAGGTTGGCCAGGTCGGTCACGGCGAGCGCGGCCTGCTTGTCCTTGGCGGCGGCGGCGACCACGTCGTCGATGCGCACCAGGCCGTCGACGATCGAGTACTCGGAGTGCAACCGCAGGTGGACAAACGCCGGCCCCACAGGCTTGGCTGGGGCGGCGACCGCTTCGTTTCCGGCTTCGAGGACTTCCATGCTGATGTTCCGCTTCACTGCTGACCAAAGAGCGCTATTTTACCGCGCCGCGCAGTTCTGACGAGCTTTCAAAAAGTTCCGCACAAGTCGGCAAATAAGCCTTGACGTGCGCAATTGACACTCGCTTATACCGGCACTAGAGTGAGAAGTGACCGTCAATTTAAATCAGGGGGCAATCGTGGCAACTGCGATCGTGTCAGCTGAAGGGCAAGTGACCCTGCCAGCAGAGGTGTGCGCCGCACTGAACCTGAAGCCCGGGAGCCAAGTCGAATTCTTTGAAACGGGCAAAGGTCAGTTCACCATTGTGGCAGCCATCAGCCCGTTTCAGGCGCTGGAAGGATTCTTACGTAATCGAACAGCGCGAAAAGTGACGATCGAGGAGATGAACGAAGCGATTGCCGCAGAGGCTGTAAAAGGATTCAAGAAATCCAAACGCAAATGATCGGACTGGACACCAATGTCCTCGTTCGCCATTTCGCGAAGGACGATCCGACACAGGCAGCTCAGGTAAGTGCCTTACTGAAGTCGTTTACCGTCGAAAATCCAGGTTATATTTCAATCGTCACTCTAGTTGAACTCGCATGGGTTCTGCATAGGGTGTATAGCCTCAGCAAAGTCGAACTGATAGCAGTGCTCGAAAGTCTCTTGCGGTCACCGGAATTGATGGTTCAGCACGCACGTGTCGTCGACGATGCTTTGAAGATGTTCTTCAGTTCCAAATGCGAGTTTGCAGACACGCTTAATTCTCAACTCGGTAACGATGCTGGCTGCAAATTCACCCTTACATTCGACAAAGGCGCGGCATCGCAGCTGGGTATGCGGCTAGTTCGGTAAGACCATTTCGCGAGCGAGGCTCTTGTTTCGCTCAAATTCGATTTCTTCAATTCCGTACAAAGGCGAGCGCCGCATGAACCCGACAAGCGACTCGCTTGGCTGTGTCACTTCTGGGCTAGGTGTGTCCACTCTCAGCTTGTTCAGCCGGTTTCTGACCTTGCGAAGTTGTCTAAACCCAATCGTAGCACTTCGGATGCTGCCGCAGCACGTCCTGCCGGTGCAAGCTACCAGCTGGCATTTGATGCGGTCTCGAGCCACAATGCATCAGTGGTTTGACGTCCTCCCCTCCCTAAGGAAGCACTGATTTATTCTTCGAGCATCGCCTCCGCTCGCTTGCCGGACCTGAGACAATAGCGGCACGCCCATCATCACCCCGTCGATCATGCAAAAAAGTTTTTCTGACTTCGAATACGCCGCCAAGAAGAAGCTGACGCGGCGTGACGTCTTCCTTGCAAAGATCGATGCGATCACACCGTGGTCTCGCTTGCATGCGGTAGTTGAGCCGCTCTACCCGAAGGGCGATGGCGCCGGCCGTCCTCCGATCGGTCTGGCGCGCATGCTGCGCATGTACGTTGTCCAGCAGTGCTTTGGAATGTCCGATGAAGGCATTGAAGACGCGATCTACGACAGCCAGGCGATTCGTGGCTTTATCGGTATCGACCTCAGACGCGAGTCGGCGCCGGACGCGACGACGTTGCTGAAGTTCCGGCGCTTGCTGGAGAAGCACGATCTGACGCATCAGATCTTCGACACCATCAACGGTCATCTGGCGGCACAAGGATTGATGATGCGCGAGGGGACCATCGTCGATGCCACGTTGATCGCGGCGCCACCTTCGACCAAGAACAAAGACAAGAAACGTGATCCGGAAATGCATCAGTCTAAGAAGGGCAACGACTGGCATTTTGGCCTGAAAGCGCACATTGGTGTGGACATGGCATCGGGCCTGGTACACACGCTGGTCGGCACGGCCGGCAACGTATCCGACGTCACGCAAGCGCACGCGCTGCTGCACGGCGACGAAGTAGCGGCGATGGGTGATGCCGGTTACCAGGGCGTTGAAAAACGCGAAGAAAATCTTGGGACGAAGGTGACTTGGCACGTGGCGCTGAAGCGCAGCAAACGCAAGGCGCTGCCGAAGAACAAGCTTGGCCGCATGACGGAAAAACTGGAGCACCTGAAGGCGAGCGTTCGTGCAAAAGTGGAGCATCCGTTTCATGTGGTGAAGAACCTCTTCCGTCATCGCAAGGCCCGCTACCGCGGCTTGGCGAAGAACACCGCGCAATTGTTCACGTTGTTTGGCTTCGCGAATTTGGTGCTCGCTGGCCGGCGATTTACGGTCTCAGAATCCCGAGCTCCGTCCTGAAGGACGAGAGGGCGGGGAAAACGCGCGGGAACTCGCGAAAATCGGTGTGTAGCGCCGCTGAAAATAGAAAATTTCGATTTCTGACGCGTGCGCTGCAATGGACCGCATCGCTCATGCCAAAATCGTCAATTGATCAGCGTCTCCCTAAAGGAAGGGGATTCCTACCCCTAGCGTCGCACGTCCGCGACGGAGAATGTTTTTTGCCGCATTGAGATCACGATCATGCAAAGTACCGCAATCACTGCAAGTCCATTCCCTTATTCCAAGGTCTGCGATACCTTTCGGCCTCGAATCGGGCAAGCTGCCACAATTCGAACAGATCTGGGTGGTGAAACGTTCGCTCACCTCCGCGAACTGCACGCCATGCTTAAAAGCCTTGTACGCCAGTTGTGTTCGGAAGGTCGACCAGCTGACGTCGTACACCGACTTGGCCATGCTGGTTTTGCCGAGTGCAGACGCATTCACGTTGCCAACCACGATGTAGTCGTAGTTTGCAACGAGCTTGCGCGACTCTTTATGCAGAAAATAGTGACGCCGATTGGCGATTTTTGCGTGGATCGCCTTCACGCGTCTGCGTTTGCGCGCGCGCTGTGCGACTGCAAGCGCGCCTTCGGCATCGCGGTAGAACGTCGGCGCCACGATGGCATTTCCTTCGGTAAGTTTGGCCAGCTCCTTGAGGCCAAGATCGATTCCGACGCCGCGTACCGGCGGGCGCAGTGGGGCTTCGGCAAGCTCCATGACAATGTTGAGGTACCAGTTACCGCGGCGGTCTCGGGAAAAATTGCTGCCGTCGACTATCTTGCCGTCGGGCAGAGGGCGCGAGTAGAAAACGCGGAAGGTGTTTCCGGCAAATCGAAAGGCATCGCCTTCGCGCTTGAGCGAACGCCCCTTCAAGGGAATCCATCCAGTCGACTTGGTGCCGCGATAACGCAGGTACGGCCGTTTAAGCTGGGATCGCGACTTCGCGTACTGCTGGCATACATCGTTGATCGTGTCGGAATACAGCTGAAGTTCCTTGCTCGATCCAGCGCACAGCTTGATCAGATCAAAGCCGCTGAGCCAAGGGCGGTTGAATCTGAGGGCGTCTTTCTGTCGATTGTTACAGTAATTCCAGACAAAGTTCACCGTACGGGCTTGCCTGTTCAGCAGTCCGTTGAGCGATTTGACACGATAGCGGAATACCAGGTTCATATCAGTTCGACAGTCCAGGCCGAAGCTGGTTCCAACGTTACACAAATAATGCCGACTGCTTTGCAGTGGTCCCTTTCACTCCCCGCCCTGAAGGACGGGGTTTCTCGGGACAATTCTGATGAATGCGCCACGCCACCTTTGATTGCCCCCACCTATCATTGCTTTATAATGTCGGCCTGTCCCATCTGTCCTGAACTGCCATGTCCGCCACACCGTCCTTCGTAAATATTGCCGCATATAAATTTATCACTTTCGACAACACGGAAGAGATGCGTCCGCAATACCAGGCGATCTGCAAGGACCTGGCACTCAAGGGCACGATTCTGCTGACGCCGGAAGGCATCAATATGTTCCTGTCCGGTACGCGCGAAAACATCGACAGCTACCTGGCGTGGTTGCGCAGCGACCCGCGTTTCGCCGACATCGAAGTCAAGGAAAGCCTGTCGGAAGAACAGTCGCACAAGCGCATGCTGGTGAAGATCAAGAAAGAGATCATCACGATGCGCATGCCGCTGATCAAGCCCGAGCTGGGCCGCGCGCCGGCCGTGGCGCCGGCCACGCTCAAGCGCTGGCTGGACCAGGGCCATGACGACAAGGGCAAGCCGGTGGTGATGGTCGATACCCGCAACGCGTTCGAAGTGGACGTGGGCACCTTCGACAACACGATCGACTACCGGATCGAAAAATTCACCGAATTCCCGGAAGTCATCGCCGCCAACAAGGACGCGCTGGCCGACAAGACCGTGGTCACCTTCTGCACCGGCGGCATCCGCTGCGAAAAAGCGGCGATCCACATGCAGAACATCGGCTACGACAGCGTGTACCAGCTCGAAGGCGGCATCCTCAAGTATTTTGAGGACGTGGGCGGCGCCCACTACACGGGCGACTGCTTCGTGTTCGACTACCGCACCGCGCTCAATCCCAAGCTGGAACCGACTGTCACCGTGCAGTGCTTCGCCTGCCGCGCCGTGGTGACGCCACGCCAGCAATTGTCGCCGGAGTATGTGTATGGGGTGTCGTGCCCGCATTGCATCGGCAAGCAGGCTAAGGCGAGCGAACCGACTGCCAGTGCTGCCTGATTCGCTCTGCGGACTTGAGTCGACGGGTACTTAAAATCGCCGTGGCCAGCGTCGGGCAACATGCTGAACCCGTAAGACCTCAACCACGCCAGCACGCACCCGGTACGGGACGATGTAGTTTGGGTGAATCACTAACTCGCGAGTACCGATCACCCGCCCGGGCCGCCCCATAGCGGGAAACTCGGCCAAGCTGTTTGTCTTCGCTCGAATTTCCAACGCAAACGACTTTGCCCGTTCGGCGTCATCTCGCTCGATGTACTCCACAATGGCGGCGAGATTGGCCAACGCTGTCTTGGTCCACTTAACCGCCATATTTTGCGAAGAAAGAATTTACTTCGCTGTCGCTTGCGAATTCACCCCGATCTGCTTCCACAATGGCCTGTTTGATGTCCTGAATTTGCCAGGATTCTGCCTCAATGTAGTCTCGGAGCGCGGCCACGGTGATTGCGCTTTTGTTTCGCCCAGTGGCTTGAATGAGCTTTTCAAGCTGATCGGCCAAGTCGGTCGGAAGGCGGACGGTCATCGGCTTGTCGGTGCTGGATTTCATGATTTTCACCGGATTGAAGTGGAATGTAATACGTATTCAGTGTACGTATTACGAACTCAAAGTCAACAGCCGCCGCAACCGAGCTCGTACCGAACTACTTACCGCCGCCCGTCACGGGCATCTTCTGCGCATGATCGAGGTGCTGCGCCACGGTCGGCAGCAGCTTGCTGGCCAGCGCCTTGACGTCGCCGTCGCTGGCGTTCGCGATATCTCTCTCCAGCTTGGCGTACACAGCCTTGTGGTCTGCCACGCCGGCCTGCGCCATGTAGGCCTTGTCGAAGGCGGCTCCGCCCAGGCGGCCCAGCTTGCTTGCCCTGGCCCTGTGCTTCGCGTCGAGTGAGGTGGCGAGCGTGGCGCCCTTGTCCAGCGCCAACGCCTGCACATTGGCCAAGGCCTTGCCGTGATCGTCGACCATCTGCTGGGCGTACGCCCTGCCGCCGGCATTCTGCGTCTTGGAGAGGGCCAGCTTGCCCAGTTCCACTTCGGCCATGTTGGCCATCGCCATTTCCTTGACGATTTTCTGGTCCTTCTTGTCCAGCGCACTGGCTGCGGGCGTGTCCATCGTGATCGCCGGGGCCTTCGCTTTTTGCGCGTGTGCCGCCAGCGGCGCCGCCAGTGCAGCGGCGATCAGCAAGCCCAGCAGGGCTTTGGCGGGGTGAGTTGTCGACATACTAATCTCCAAATGGTTGTGCAAATGCTGCGGTGAGGCCGCAGTGTATTCGCCACAAGGATTTGGGTGCGCCAGATAGCCGTGCGGAAATGTCGGCGACCTTGCGGGCGTGACGCCTGCTAGAGCTTAAGCAGCGCCGCTTAGCGGAAATACGCCGCCACTTCCTGCACGTCAGAGTAGCCCAGCGTACCGGCCGATGAACGCAGCCTCAGATTCGCCAGCAGGTAGGTAAAGCGAGCCTGAGCCATATCGCGCTGGCTCGAATACAGTTGCTGCTGCGCGTTAAGCAAGTCGAGATTGATGCGCACGCCGCCCTTGATGCTTTGCTCGGTCGCCTTGACCAGCAACTTGCCGGACTCGATCGCTTTGTCGAGAGCCTCGATGCGGGCCATGCTTGTGCTGACGGACGTAAACTGCTTGCGTACTTCGACCATCGCCTTGTCGGTGCGGGCGTCAAGGTCGGCCCTGGCGCGTTCGAGATTGGCCGCGGCTTGGCGCGTTGAAGCGTTGACCGCGCCGCCCTGGTAGATCGGAACGACCAGCTGGATGCCAAGACTGCGCACCGTCGAATCTTCGCCGCGTGTGTTCAACGTTTCCGATGAGTTTTTCGCGTAGGTGCCCACAAAATCAAGGCGCGGCGCATGGCCGGCGCGGTTCTTGTTGATTTCCTGACGCGCTATTTCAACCGCATATCCTTGCGACACCAGGTCGGCATTGTTTTTCAACGCCAGTTCGCGCCAGGACTCCAGGTTATTCGGTGAAATCGGGCGCGGTTTGAATGTCGCGCCCAGGCCATCGAGCACGTCGATATCGCGTCCGACGATGCCGGCCAGTGTGGCGCGCGCGGTCGCTTCAATGTCCATGGCTTCAAGCAAATTGGCTTCGGCAACGTCCAGGCGCGCCTGGGTTTCGAGCATGTCGGTCTTGGTACCCTCGCCGCCCGCAAACAATCGGTCATTGACCTTGCGCTGCTCCACCAATGTGTCGCGCTGGGCCTTTGTCAGACTCACCTGCTCGGCCGCCAGCAGGGCTTCCAGGTAGGCGCTAACGACGCGCAGCGCCGTTTCCTGCGTGCGGCCGTCGAAGAACGCATCGCTGGCCTTGGTCTGCGCCACGCCCTGCTTGTAGCGCGCCAGCGCGTCCAGATTGAAGATCGACTGGCGCAACTGCACGTTTGCCACCCGGCTAATGTATTCCGGGTGCGTCAAGGACGGCTGGCCGAAAACGTTGGTGCCTTCCACGTCGGAGCGGACCTTGCTGGCGTTGTACTGCGCCGTCACGGATGGCAGCAGGCCGGCACGGCCGATGACCTTGTACTCTTTGCCTGCATCGCGTTCATGCACGGCCATGCGATAGGTCGGATCGTTCTTCAGCGCCGCTTCATAGGCTTGCATCAGGTTGATCGCCGACGCGCTGCCGCAGGCGAATGCGCTGCAGATAGCCAGCGCGGCTGCTTTTTTAAAGTTCATCCTCAATCCTCCGACATCGATGATTGGGCGCGGTCCAGCAGCGGCTTGATCAGGTAATTCATCATCGTGCGCTCGCCGGTCTTGACGAATAGGTCTACCGGCATGCCGGGCTGGATGTCGAGCTTCTTGGCCGCGATTATTTTGGCGCCTTCCTGCGTCACTTTCACGCGTACCTTGTAGTAAGGCATGCCAGAACGTTCATCCACAGTACGGTCAGCGGCAACCGTCACCACTTCGCCCGGGATGTGCGGCGTCTTGTTGACGTTAAAGGCCGAGAAATTCAGTTCCACCTGCAGGCCCGGACGCACCTTGTCGACCAAATTGACCGGCAGCTGGCCGTCAACCACGAGGCCGTCGGCGCTCGGCACCACGTCCATCATCTTGAAGCCGGACTGCACCACGCCGCCGCGAGTGAACACCGCGAGGTCCGTCACCACGCCATCGGTCGGCGCCTTGATTTCGACATTCGCCTGTTCGTAGTCGAGCGCCTTCATGCGGCTTGCCATCGCATCGGCGTCGCGCTGCACATCGGCCAGCGACGCGCGCACTTCCCGCTGGAATTCCTGCTGGCGCTGGGTACGGCGCAAGCCCATCTCCAGCAACTGGTTCTGATTGCGGATCAGGTTACCATTCGCTTCGGCGATCGCCGAATTAACCTGGATATAGCTCCGCTCGACTTCGAGCATGCGGCTGCGGGCGACATAGCCTTCCTTGGAAAGCTCCCGCAAATTGCCCAGCTGCTCCTTGAGAATGACCAGCTGCTCCTTGCTGCCGTCGCGCGACTCCTTCAAGCCATCGATCTGGCCCTTAAGGCCCGCAATGGTCGAATCGATGCCGGCGAGTTCGTCACGCAAGGCCGACTTGCGCGAATTGAATAGCTGCTCCTGCAGGCCAAATGCCATCGTCACGCGTGAATCGCTTTTCCATTGGGTCAGGGCTGGCGGGAAAGTTACACTCGCCTTGCCATCACGCTCAGCCAGCAAACGCGCCTCGGCGGCGCGGGCGCTGATATATTGGCTGCGCGCCATCTCGGCCTGCGAATTGGCAACCACGCCGTTCATGCGCACCAGTACCTGGCCATGCTTGACACGGTCGCCGTCCCGGACAAGGATCTCGTCAACGGTACCGCCTGCAAGGGACTGCACCGACTTGCGATGCGTTTCCTTGGCCACGGTGCCGACCATCGGCACGCCCTTGTCGAGCGGCGCGAACAAGGCCCACAGCACGAAGCCGCCCACGCCCAGCAACACGATCAGCCAACCCATCTTCGCGTACGCACCAGCATCGGTGTTGACCTCGAGCGGCGTGACATCATGTGCAATGACGTCAGTTGGTCGTTCTTTGCTTACAAGATTTCTCATCTCTAATCCTATTCAGTAGCGGGGGCCGCGGCTGGTGCGCGCGCCGGCGCCTGGGCAGCTTGCTGCGCCTGGAGTTGTTTCTGGTTTGCTTCCTGGATCGCCTGCAGCACATTGTTGGTAGGGCCGAAGGCGCCCACCGTTCCGTGCTGAAGGAACAGCAATTTGTTGGTCGCCGCGATAGCCGACATGCGGTGGGTGATCAGCACGATCGTCTTGTCGCGTGCGCGCAGATCGTTAATCGCCTGCACCAGGGCAGCTTCGCCCACATCGTCCAGATTCGAATTTGGTTCGTCGAGCACGATCACCGAGGGGTCGCCATACATGGCGCGGGCCAGGCCGAGCCGCTGTTTCTGGCCGCCGGACAAGCCGGCGCCGCCATCGCCCAATACGGTGTCATACCCGTTCGGGAAGTGCAGGATCATGTCGTGCACACCGGCGCGCTTGGCTGCCTGCACAACCTTTTCCGCATCCACTTCGCCGAAACGGGCGATGTTGTCGGCCACGGTACCGCCGAACAGCTCGACATCCTGCGGCAAGTAGCCCAGGTGCGGGCCCAGCTCGCCTTTGTTCCAGCTGTAGATATCGGCGCCGTCGAGGCGCACCTTGCCCAATACGGCCGGCCATACGCCCACCAGCAGGCGCGCCAGGGTCGACTTGCCGCTGCCGGAGGCGCCGATCACGCCGAGAACATCGCCAGGCGCAAGTGCGAAACTCACGTTGGCCAGCACCGGCACCCGGACGCCAGGCGGCGCGGCACTGACGCCCTCGATCGACAGAACGCCCTTTGGCGGCGGCAGCGGCATGCCTGGCGTACGCGCCGGATTGTCTTCCAACAGTTTGAGCAGGCGTTCGTAAGCGCTGCGGGTGCCTTCCCAGGACTTCCACACGCCAATCACCTGTTGCACTGGCGCCAGTGCGCGACCAACCAGGATCGACGCCGCGATCATCATGCCCGGCGTGATTTTATTCTCAAGCACCAGCAAAGCGCCAAGGCCTAGCACCAGCGACTGCAGCGACACCTGGACAAACTTGGTCGCCGCGCCGACGGTGCCAGCCTTCTGGCTCGCTTCCGCCTGCAGTGACAAGAACTTGCCGTGCAGCTTGAACCAGCGGCTTTGCAGGTTGGGCAGCATGCCCATCGACTCGATCACTTCGGCATTGCGCAAGTTGTTGGTGGCCAGGTTGCCGGCCTGGATCGACATCTGGTTCGCTTCAGAGAGCGGCTTATGAGAAACCTTCTCGTTCACATAGGCCAATATCACCAGGATAATCGTGCCGCCCAGCGCAAAGAAACCAAGCGAAACGTCAAAGAAGAAGATCACGGCCAGGTACACCGGGAACCAGGGCGCATCCATGAACGCGAACAGGGCATTGCCGGTCAAGAACTGGCGCAGCGTGGTCAGGTCGGACAGGGACTGGCCTGCACTGCCGCCGGCGCGCTTGAGGTTCTGTTCAAACGCGGCCGTGTAGACCCGCTTGTTGAGCTGCATGTCGAACTTGGCACCGACGCGCACGAGGACGAAGCTGCGGATCAGCTCCAGGCCCGACATCATCAGGTAGGCGCCGAGCATCATCACAGTCAGCATCAGCAAGGTGAGCTCGTTACGGCTTGCCAGCACGCGGTCGTACACCTGGAGCATGTAGATCGACGGTACCAGCATCAGCATATTACTGATCGCGCTGAATACGCCGACGGTGATGAACGTGCGTTTGAACCCGGCAAGGGTCATCGCGATTTCGTTCTTGGGAATATTAAACGGATTAGTTTTCATTTTGTGGGTGGCTTGCTCGGTACTGGTTCGGCCCGCGACACGGGCCGCGAAGACTGTAAATGGTCAGCGCTCAGGCTCACCATGCCCTGGAAGCGCAACGCGTGCGGCATCCATTTCCAGGCAGACGTGACAGTATAGCTGAATTCGCCAAGGAAATGTGATGTACATCACATTTTTTAAAACGGTTGCTGCAAAACGGGAGCAGCCGCATCGGGGATTGGAATTGCTGCGGGGATTGTACGATTATTTGGAGCTGTGTGGCATCCCGCTGGGGATAGCGGATTCAGATTACTGAGTGCTGCGGGGCACGCAGTTGCGTAGCGCGTTTTGATAAGCGATTTTCGCCGTGGCATAGACGGCCAGCTGGGCGTTCAGGCGCTCAATCTCAGCTTGCACAAATTGCAGGCTGATCACTTGAGCCCGAGCCTCTTCGTTCAATTGGTCCATACGAAAACTTACTCCGTCGACCGTTACTTCTATTTCTTCACTGCGCATACAAGCTCCTGCAGGACTGGATCGAAAAATTAAAAAGGCCAGGCTTTGCAGCCTGGCCTTCTGGTATCGGCCCCGCCACCTTGCGGTGCCGGAACGCCTACCGACTTTCATCGAACTCCCCCGCTTGCGCAAGGGAGCATCTCCTGAGGGAAATTAAACGATGGTGATGGTCGAACCAGCGATCGTCGAAGCGGTCAGATCAACGTTGCCGGTGATCTTGACGATGCTGTCGTCGGTGTTCGAGAAGGTCAGCGAATCGCCGATCAGATCCTGGACGATGTAGGTATTGCCCTGGAACTGGAACCAAGCAACTGCGCCCAAGCCAACGCCTGCAACTGCTGCATCGACAAAGTCCTGGAACACTGCGGTCGTTGCATCCAGACCGGTCACTGCTGCGCCCATCTTGCCGTCACCATCAACGATTGCGGCCGTCAGAACAACGGAATCGCCAGCGGTCAGGTCGGTAATGGTCGAAGCCTTGACTGCCGACTCAGCTTTCACAGTGAAGGTGAACACGTCGTTGCCTGCGCCGCCGGTCAGGGTGTTGACGCCGCCCTTACCGTCGATGATGTCGACGCCTGCGCCGCCAACGATGGTGTCCGAACCAACATTACCGGTCAGGACGTCGGCGCCAGCGCCACCCTTGATCGAGACAGATGCGGTCGTCGAGTCGTTAGCCGAGGTGAACAGGATTGGCGAAGCAGCGGTTACACCCGATGCGTCGAACGAGGTCACCTTGGTGTTGCCGGTGTTGGTCAGGTTCAGACCAGCATTGCCGGTAACGACGATCGTCTTAGCCGAAGTAGCAACCAAGGTTGCAATGTTCTGATGCACGGTCGAGTTGCTGTCGGTGTTCGTGATGTTCACGGTTTCGACGTTAGCTGCGGTCACGGTGATGAAGTCTGGGCCGGTACCGATGGTAGCTGCGCTCTTCAGCACGACGTTCAGGCTATCAGCGGTGCCGGTAGCAGCATCCTTGACGCCAACGACGTACGTACCGCCATTGTTGATCTCCAGCGTGCCCGCCGAAGCCAGGTCGGACAGCGTCAGGGTAGCAGCAGTGCCGACGGTGCCAGCGCCGCCATCCACAACGGTCGTGATCGCAACCGACTGGGTGCCGGAGACGGTTTGATCGAAGAAGGTAAAGTTGCCGATCACCTGGTCAACAGGCTGAGCACCAGCATTCATTGCAGTGAAGGTCACAACGTTATCAGCAACCGTAGCAACCCAGTTCGGGAAGCCGCCAGGGAACGTAGCGATCTTGCCAGCAATGGTTGCCGCCGAGTCACCGTCAACGATCGTGTTGACCGTCACGCCGTCAAAGGCGATCGTGTCCGCGCCAACTGCAGGGCCGGTCAGCGTCAGGGTGAACACTTCCTTGACAGCTGTTACTGCTGGGATGGCCAAGCTGCCTTCGACCGTGGTCGATGCGTTGCCGAAACCAATACCGTTGCTCACTGCGCCAGCCATTGCCTCGACGTTACCTTCGGTGTCAGCGTACACCAGGGTCAGCGTGGTGCCGGCCAGGGTGATGTCAGCAAGTTCGCGCGCTGGGAAGTCAGTATTCCATTTAGCGATGATGGCTGCTTTGGCCAGGATGATTTCTGCACCGACTTGCGCTGGGGTCGAACCAACGTTGGTGTTAGGAACGTTCGTGCCCAGGAATGCGACTGGACCGGTTGCGGCGCCAGCGATCGTCATTTCCTGCTGTTCAGCGGTCGCAGCGATCGCACCCGCAGCGGTGACGCCCTGAACGGTGGTTGCGACTGCGCCAGCGGTCTGGCCGGTTGCCAGGCCATCGAAGAACGTGAACGAACCTGCGGTCAGGTCGGCTGGGTTGCCGGTCGACTTGTTGGTCACGGTCAGAACTGCGCCGTCAGCGGTCACGGTGTAGTTCGTGTACACGCCCGCGGCGATCGCGGCTGCGGTTTGCGCTGCGGTGAAGCCGTGCGTCAGAGCAATGACCTGGCCGTCGAAGGTCACGGTGTCAGCGTGGGCGGCAACGCCGGACACGGTGACGGTGGTCACTTCAGCGGTTGGTGCGACGGTCGCCGAGCCGGAAGCGGTGCCAGCAGACTGAACGTAGTTGATGTTGTCGAGGTTCGACAGAACGACGGTATTGTTTACCGTGGTCGAGCCAAGGCTAACTTTCTCAAAGCCCGAAATCGAAGCAGCGAATGTCGCCGATGCCGTCGCCGCGGCAGCAATAGCCGAGGTCATGTTCAGCGTGTCAGTGCCATCGCCTGCATCGATCGAACCGCCGGTGCCGAGTGCAGCAGCGGTAACGGTCACGGAGTCAGCGCCTGCGCCGGTCTTGACGGCTTTGGTGGTTGCGCCAACCGACAGGGTGTCAACACCAGCTGCACCGGTGTAAGCAACGCCGGCACCCAGTGCATTGGTCAGGGTCACGTTGCCGGTGCTGGTCGAGGTGATCGAGGTCAGCGCTGCAGCGGTGTGCGCCACAGTCAGGTCCTTGTCGCCAGCGATGGTCACTGCGGTTGCGGCAGCGGCGTTCAGGGCGATGCTCGACGCTGCGCCAACAACGGTCAGAGCAACCGAAGTTGCGGTCGCATCGGTCAGTGCGCCGGTTGCGGTGTCCAGGGTCACGCCCAGGGCGCGGGTGCCGGCAGCTGCGACCACGGTGGTGGCTTGTGCCGTGTCGGTGATCGACAGCGTGGTCAGCTTATCGCTGGTGATGGTTGCGGAAGACGTGTTGCCATCCAGCGAAACGGTGGTCAGGGTGTCGTTCGCGCCGTCGTTGATCGTTACGGTCGAACCGCCGGTCACGGCCACGGTGGCCAGGCCGCCATTGCCGGTCAGGCTGATGATGCCGCCAGTCTTAACAACCACGTCATTGCCGCCAGTGATGGTGTAGTCAGCAACGCCAGTGTTGTTGATGATCAGGTCGACTGCTTTGCCAACCATGACGGTCTGGCCAGCCGCGGTCTTGGTCAGGAGGGTCGCCTTGGTCAGGCCGGTCCAAGCGGACAGGTCAGCAGCATTGCCGCCCAGGTTCTCGGTCGAGGTCAGTTCCAGGGTTTCGACATTGACGACGGTTGCGTCGGACAGGTCGAGGTCGCCGCCGCCCACATCCGACAGAACCAGCTTGTCGTTGCCAGCGCCGCCGTCGATCTTGTCGAGAGCGGTGTAGGTGGTGTCGTTACCGTTGATGATGTTGTTGCCGGTGGTGCCGACAAAGTTGTCAACGCTTGCGGTCAGATCGTGGGTGGTGGTTGGAATGCTGTCAGCGACCAACTGCACCAGGGTCGCGTCGATCGTTGCGGCGTAGCCAGCAGCGGTCGAAGTTGCGGTCACGGTCTTCAGCATTTCGCGCGCGGCAGCAGCAGCAGCAGCACCGCTGTAAGCCGACAGTTCAGGGGCGGTGTCGATAGCGGCGGTGAAAGCGGTTGCGATTGCAACTTTAGCTTCCAGAACAGCTTTGTCGAGCAGGCCTTGTTCGGTGACGTTGTTGTAAGCGCCAGCCATGATTGCCAGCGAAGCGTTGGCTTTGGTCAGACGGCCAGCGTTGATTTCGGTTGCCCAGTAAATCAGACCGTCGAAGTCAGGAGTGCGGTTCAGGACGTTTGCGTAGATCGCGGTGACGAATGCAACGTTGTCGCCGGTGTACAGTGCGTTCGATTCAGCGCTGGTGCCGAAGCTGTCGATCAGGGCTTTGATGCCGGTGTTCGACTTGTAAGCAGCGGTCAGGCCGTTAACATCGGTAGGAGCGTGCAGTGCGTCGAGTTGCGCTGCGAAGTTCGCTGCGCCCAGGGTATCGGCTGGACGGCCGAAGTACGAGATGTAAAGCGATTGTACGAGCGGGATGTAATCTGCTGCAGCCATGATATTTCCTTTAAAGGTAACTACATTAACTAAATTTCCTGCTAATCGGGATTCCGGCTTTCGCACGGATTTTCCCTTTCACAGAACTGGGTGTATCTTGCCACACCCCATTTCAAATGTTGTGACGGGCGTCACAAAACCTGATCTTTTGTGGCTTTTCGCTGACTATTTTCAGCGAAGGCGCCGAATTCTTTTGGGACGGGCTAATCGCGCGCAATATGCCCGCGCCGAGTTTATATACAAACTAAAATGCTAAGTCAACTAATCTTGCATATACAGCCATAAAAAAACCGCCTCGTGAATCAGGCGGTTAGTTTCTGTGAGATTTGAGAATCAAGGGAGTTCGCCTGATTCTCTTTGATTAGCGCGACCAGCGCGTAATGCCAGCCGCGCTCAGAGCCGGCTCGCCGGTGCTTTTGAACGTGTACACCGCCTCATTCGCATTCGCGCCACCCAGTACACCGCGCAGGCTGAAGCCCTGCGAGAACAGCGAGTTGACCATCAGGCCCTTTTGCGTCACATCGCCTTTGGAGGCCATATCGACCTGGCCCAGCGAATTAGCCACCGTCAGGCTAGTGGTATAAGACTGCGCCGCGAAATCGATATTCAGCTTCGCATTGCTGATGGTCGCCACCATTGCCTGGCCGCCGGCTTTCGTCAACGTCGCCTCGCCATCGGTAAGGGCAAATGACGCAGTGCCTTCGCGCGGCATGACGAACGACGAATTGTTCGGACGTCCAATCACGTAAGAGCCAAGCAGCACCTGGTTCTGGTTTGCTCCAGCATTAATGCTGGCGACCGTTTCAGGCGTGGCGGGCAGTTCGGCCACCGCCTTCCAGCGGCCCCACAATACTTCCGGCACTACCGGAACCGGCGGCGACGGCTCGGGCTTGTCGATAATAACCGGCGGCGGCGTCGTGGTATCCGGCTGCTTTACCGGAATCAGCACCACCGGACCCTTTGCCGCATCCAGGTTAATCTCGCGGATGGTCGACGACGTTTTTACGCCATTCACGACCTTGCCCACCGGTTCATCGCTGCGCGCCGGCGGATTCACTTCCGGCGAAATGGTGGTATTTTGCAGCAGCTGCGGTACATCCTGGCCGCGCTCGATCTGCAACATCACATCGGGACGGCCAGCGAACAGTTCGCGGCTCTTGCCACCCTCGCATGGGCCATTGCCTTCCGGACCACAGGCGCCACCGAAGCCGCTGACGACCACGCCGCCGGAAACCACCGACACCCAGGAACTCTTGGCATTGGTATGGACGATGAAGTCGGTACCGCGCACGCCGATGGCGGCGACTGGGGTATTGAAACGGAAATTCTGGCGCGCCGCCTTGACTGCATCGCCCGAAATGCTGCGCGCGACGCCATTGAGCAATTCCAGCTTGACGCGGGTATTGGCGGGATTGACCTTGTCGACGTGGTAAGCCGTGACCTTGGCGCGGCTGTTCGGCCGCAGGATCAGGAAACCTGCATCGACCGTCTTCATATAGATATAACCGTCGGCGCCGGTGGACAGTTCATCGCCCTCCTGTACCGCGGCATCGACTTGCGCCGGACGGCTGGCCAGGTCGGCCTTGCCCGCGACGAAGACGACACGGCCTGCTTCCGCCGCAAACGCGGAAGCGGAAACGATGGCCAGGCCAAGAATGATTGATAAGCGACGTAACATGGAACTCTCCTTGATCACATTCTCCCCCGCATGTTACGGTTGAGGCTGTGATGGCCATCACATTCTATCGAGCAGTTCCATTTATCCCACAATAAATGATTTCAAGATGTAACAAGTGTATTTCCAGAGGGAAGTCGCGACAATTCGCTACACATTCAGGGCAAAAATGAGGCAATCATGCTTGTAGTACGGGAAGCAACTAACCGTTATACTGAGCGCCTGTTACGAACAAGGGACTGCGCTTGGCCGGACGCCATTGTACCCGGCCATGAAAATTAATGAATCTACCCGCTGCCCTCCACGTCATTCCCTCGCCTGCGATCCTGTTCCGGCTCGGCATTGCGGCCGTCGCCATCCTGCTGACCGTGTGGTCGCAATGGGGCGGCCAGCCGGCTGGATCGCGTCTGGCCGACGAGTGGCTGCGCGACCGGATCGTGCGGGTGCAAGCCCATAACGCGCCGGACAACCGCATCCTCGTCGTCGACCTCGACGAGTCGACCCTGGCCGTCCATCCCTGGCCATGGAGCCGCGAGCGCCTGGCCGAACTGTCCGAACGCCTGATCGCGGCCGGCGCGCGCGGCGTCGCCTTCGATATCGTGCTGCTCAAGGCCGGCGATCCGGCAGGCGACGCCCGCCTCGCGATGCTGGCCCAGCACGGCCCGCTGGTGCTGGCGCAGCTGTTCGACTACACCAGCGGCAACCTGCCGAACCGGCACGGGCAGCTGATCGGCGGCCGCCCCGCCACCGGGCGCGAAGTGCCGGCCAGCGGCTACCTGGCCAACCACGCCGGCCTGGCGCGGGCGGCCTATGCCGGCAACATCGCCGTCATCCCGGATGAGGACGGCGTGCTGCGGCGCCTGCCCATGAACACCGTCTTCGATGGCCGCAAGTATCCAACGCTGACCCTGGCCCTGCTCGATTGCTGCAGCGGCGGCGCGCCCGCCACCGCGGCCAGCATGCGGGTGCCGTTCACGCGCAGCCTGCAGGCCTGGAAGGGGCCGAGCGCGCTCGATGTGATGAAAGATGGTTTTCCGCCTGAGCTGGTGGCGGGCAGGCTGGTGCTGGTTGGCTCCACCTCGCTGAGCCTGGGCGACCACGTCGCCAGCCCGCTGGGCGCCTTGACGCCGGGCCTGCACGTGCACGCGTCCATGCTGTCGGCCCTGCTCGACGAACGCGCCGGCATTGCACCGCGGCCCTGGCCAGGAGAATGGATCGCCCTGCTGTTCGGCACCGCGGTTGCGCTGGTGATGGCCTACACCTTCCCGCGCCTGTCGGCCGCCGCCAACGTCATGCTGCTGGGCGGCGCCACGCTGCTGTGGCTGCCGGTCGCCTATACGCTGGTCCCGCACGACCAGAATTTTTCCACCAGCGGCCCGCTGCTGGCAAACCTGTTCCTGCTGGCCGTCGGCGTCCCCTTCCATTGGCAGCTGACGCAGCAGAAGTCGCGCCAGCTACTGGGCACCCTGCGCCAGTACGTGGCCAGCGCCGTCGTCGACGAGCTGCTGCGCAGCGACCTGAAAGACCCGCTCGCCCCGCGCCAGCTGGAAGTGACCACGCTCATCGCCGACATGGAAGGCTACACCACCCAGGTCGAATCGCTGCCGGTCGAAGACGCCGCACGCCTGACCACCGATTTCCTCGATTGCCTGACCCGGCCGGTGCTCGACCGCCACGGCACGCTCGACAAGTACACCGGCGACGGCCTGGTCGCGTTCTGGGGTGCGCCCCTGCCGAACGCCCACCACGCCGACCTGGCGCTGGACGCCGCGCGCGACATCCTGCGCGAGGTCGCCGCCTTCAGCGCGCGCCGCGTCAAGGCTGGCCATCCGCCGCTGCGGGTGCGTATCGGCATCGAGAGCGGCGTGGCGATGGCGGGCGACTACGGCACCGCCTTCCGCAGTATTTACACCGCTGTCGGCGACAGCGTGAACACGGCGTCCCGGCTGGAGCAAGCCGCGCGCGACTTTCCATACGATGTCATTATTGGCGAAGGTACGGTTGCACGCGCGCAACGCCACCGTTTCCAGCTGCTGGGTGAACGCCTCCTGAGAGGCAAGGAGAAACCAATCAAGTTGTACAGTTTTGGAGAAAACGCATGAGGCCGGTGCTGCGCACCGCGCTGATGTCAGTGGTGTTGCTGGCCGGCGCGGCCGGCGCTGTCACGCCCGAACAACAGCAGGACCTGTATCTGAACGCCATGCGCATGATGGCCGAGGGCCGCCATGAAGAAGCCCGCGACGCCCTCGAAAAGCTGATCGCGATCGAACCGCAGCACGCCGGCGCCTGGCTCGACCTGGCGATCAGCCAGTGCACGATCGGCAACGCCGCCGAAGCCGAAAAGCTGTTCCGCGAGATCGAGGTGCGCTTCGCGCCCTCCGTCGCCATCCTCGAAGTGATGAATGCGCACCGCCGCCAGGGCTGCAAGCCGTGGCAGGCGCGCAGTTTCCGCAGCATCACCCTGGCGCGCGGCACCGACAGCAACGTCAACCAGGGCGCCAGCAATCCGGTGTTCGTCACCGGCAGCGGCCCGGACCGCATCGAAACCCTGCTGGCCGAAGATTTCCTGCCGCAGCGCGACGACTATAGCCAGGCCACCTTCGACTACGCGCGCGAGCTCGACCAGCGCGGCAGCGTGGCGATGGTCCAGTTCCGGGTGCGCAAGCACGACAGCCTGAGCGACCAGGACACCAATGCCCTGTTGGTCGGACTGGACAAGCCGGTCAAGGTACTCGGATGGAACACACGCGCCCTGGCGACGACCAGCATGATCACCCTGGGCGGCCAGTTGTACCAGCGCCAGCTGCAGCTGCAGGGCCGCATCGCGCCGCCGGTCAAGCTGCCGGCCAAGACCGACTTGATCCTGGCGGCTTCGGTCGGCAAGGTCGACTACGTTACCCGCACCAACTTCGACAGCATCACCGGCGAAGTGAGCGCCATGCTGAGCTACCGGGGCGACGATACCCAGGGCCAGTTGTCGACCGGCCGCCTGGTCGAGCACGGCGACACCGGCCGCCTCGGCGGCGACCGCCACGGCTGGTTCGGCAGCGTGCAGGGGCAGCACAGCTTCAGCGACCGCTTCCAGGGCGAACTGGGCTGGACGCAGCAGGACTGGCGCGGCCAGACCAGTTACTCGCCCGGCCTGATCGACGCCGTGCGCGCCCAGAGCACGCGCCAGTGGCGCGGCGCCTTTGCCTGGCAGCTTGGCGGCGGCCACCGTGTCCAGCTCGAGTGGCGTGACGTGCGCAACAGGGAAAATATCACGCTGTTTCAATATAATAGCCAGGTCGTCCAGCTCAATTGGCGTTGGGCGGGCTTCTGATGCGCTGGGAGTGGATGGTGCTGCTGGCCGGCCTGGTCTTGATCCCGGCCGGTTGCTTGCTTCCCTTGAGCCGGCTGCCAACCTTGCCAAACGACAAATTCCTGCATTTTGTCGCCTTCGGTGGCATGGCGCTGATGGCGGGCCGCCTGGCGGGCCCCGGTCTTGCACTGGCGCTGGCCTTGCTGGCCGTATTTGTGGCAAGCTGGGGCATCGAGGTCTTGCAAAACCGGGTTCCGGGCCGCAAATTTTGTTGGCGCGACATGGCGGCCAATGCCGCCGGCGTCCTGTGCGCGGGGGGCTTGCTGCTGGTGCTGCCGCCGGTGTGATTCGAAGTCGTAATGCGAAACCAGGGATATAAGTATTCACGTCACCCCTGCGAAGGAACACTGCTGTCCGGAATAACTACTTGACAATGGCGGGGTGTCAGCTGGACGTGGGACTGCTACAGAAATCGCGAAGTGTAGACTCAAACTACAATACTCGACGTCACCCCTGCGATGGCAGGGGTCCATACTGAGTACGCTCAGCATGGGTTCCTGCCTTCGCAGGAACGACGTTGAGGAGCGTGACCTGTGTTCCTTATTCACGATTTCGGAATCGAACCGTTTCACGCCAGACTTACTGTATTAAGCAAAGAATTAATGAGCAAAGACACCACCACCGAGACGGTCCCCGCGCCGGCAGCCCAGGCTGCAGGCACGCTGCCGCCCGAAGCCGAGGGCAAGGAAGCCAGTCCGCAGCAGGTGAATATCCAGATTCACCTGCGCAAGATCCCGCTGCTGGCCAGCCTGACCGAGGAAGAAATGCAGCGCGTGCGCGGCGACCTGCGCATCCGCGAATATGCGCGGCGCGATGTCGTGCTGCAAAAAGGCGGCGTCGGCGACAGCCTGCTGTTCCTGCTGTCGGGCCAGTTGCAAGTGATCGACGTGACCGAGGACGGCCGCGCGATCGGCCTGCGCATGCTCGCCCCCGGCGACTTTTTCGGCGAAATCGCCGTCATCAACGGCTCGATCCGCTCGGCCTCGGTGGTGGCGCTGACCCCGGTGCTGGTGGCGCTGCTGCCGCGCGCCACCGCGCTGCACCTATTCTCGCACTCGCCCTCGGTGGCCAACCAGATGCTGCGTTTCCTGGCCGAGAAAGTGCAGCGCGATTCGCAGTTCCGCGCGCTCCTGAGCATCCACAACACGTCCAAGCGCATCTACAACTTCATCGACCTGCTCAAGCAAAAGACGCCGACCGATGAAGAAGTGGTCGAAAACCTGCCGACCCACCAGGACATCGCCAACATGATCAATACCAGCCGCGAGACCGTCACCCGCACACTGCTGATGCTGGTCCAGCAGGGCATCATCAAGAAGGGCACGCACCGCCTGATCATCGTGCAGCCCGAGGCGCTCAAAAAACTGGCGCAGGGCTGAGCCGGTGAGCGGCCTTGCACCCTACACTTCCGCGACATTTGCAACTTCGCAAGATGCTATAATCGCAGCCCATTTTGACCGGGTTTGCCCCCACTTCTCCCTATGACCAAGGCCATGCCGCGCCTGCGCGCGCCCGCCATGCTTGCCGGCGTGTGGAACTACCGCGGCTTCATCGCCGGCAGCGTGCAGCGCGAGTTCCAGTCGCGCTACCGCAACTCGCTGCTCGGCGCCGCCTGGACCGTGCTCAACCCGCTGGCCATGATCGTGGTCTACACCATCATTTTCTCGTCCGTCATGGGCAGCCGCATGCCGGGCAACCCGGGCGGCTTCGCGTACAGCATCTACCTGTGCGCCGGCGTGCTGACCTGGGGTCTGTTCGCCGAGATCACCAGCCGCGCGCAATCGGTGTTCCTTGAACACGCGAACCTGATCAAGAAACTGAGCTTCCCGCGCATCTGCCTGCCGATCATCGTCGTGCTCAATGCGCTGGTCAATTTCGGCATCATCTTCGGCCTGTTCACCGTGTTCCTGATCGCCACCGGCCATTTCCCCGGCTGGGTGTTCCTGGCCATGGTCCCGGTGCTGGCGGTGCAGGTGATGTTCGCCATCGGCCTGGGCATGATCCTCGGCGTGCTCAATGTGTTCTTCCGCGACGTCGGCCAATTCTTCGGCATCCTGCTGCAATTCTGGTTCTGGTTCACGCCGGTCGTCTACGTTACCGGCGCGCTGCCGCCGGGTATCCAGGACTTGCTGCGCTGGAACCCGATGGCCGCCGTCATGCAGGCGCACCAGGGGATCGTCCTGCACGGCTGGATGCCGGACTGGAACAGCCTGCTGCCGGTCACCGTGCTCGGCATACTGTGCTGCGTGCTCGGCATGCGCCTGTTCCGCAAGCGCGCCGGCGAAATGGTGGATGAACTCTGATGGGCAGCATCGTCGTCTCCAAGCTGGGCAAGGCCTACAAACAATATCCAAACCGCTGGTCGCGGCTGGCCGAGTGGGTGCTGCCCTTCCTCGGCCTGCGCCACAAGCTCAAATGGGTCATCAGCGACATCAGCTTCACCCTGTCGCCGGGCGACGCGGTGGGCATCATCGGCATCAACGGCGCCGGCAAGAGCACGCTGCTCAAGCTGATCACCGGTACCACCGTGCCCACCACCGGCACGGTCGCCATCACCGGCCGCGTGGCGGCGCTGCTGGAACTGGGCATGGGCTTCCATCCCGACTTCACCGGCCGCCAGAACGCCTTCATGGCCGGCCAGCTGCTCGGCATGCCGGTCGAGGAAATCGCCGCACTGATGCCGCAGATCGAAGCCTTCGCCGACATCGGCGACTATATCGACCAGCCGGTGCGCGTCTATTCGTCGGGCATGCAGATGCGGCTGGCGTTCTCGGTGGCCACCGTGCACCGCCCGGACGTGCTGATCGTCGACGAGGCGCTGTCGGTCGGCGACGCCTACTTCCAGCACAAGAGCTTCGAGCGCATCCGCGAATTCCGCAAGCAGGGCACGACCTTGCTGATCGTCAGCCACGACCGCGCCGCGATCCAGTCGATCTGCGACCGCGCGATCCTGCTCGACAGCGGCCGCCTGGCGCAGGAAGGCAGCCCGGAGCAGGTGATGGACTTCTACAACGCGCTGCTGGCGGAGCGCGACGGCAGCAAGGTCGAACAGGTCGCCACCGCCGAAGGCCGGGTCCAGACCACCTCCGGCAGCGGCGAAGCGACCGTCACCCGCATTACGCTCGAGAACGATGCCGGCGAACCGCTGGAGTTGGTCAACGTGGGCGCCGACATCAAGCTGCGCATCGCCGTGCGGATCCACCGGCCGGTGCCGCGCCTGGTGCTCGGCTACATGATCAAGGACCGCCTCGGCCAGCAGATCTACGGCACCAACACCCACCACATGAAGCAGCCGCTGGAGAACCTCGAGGCCGGCGAAGAACTCGAGTTCTGCTTCCGCTTCCCGCTCAACCTGGGCGCCGGCAGCTATTCGGTCACGACCGCGCTGACCAGCACCGAAACCCATTTGAGCGAAAACTACGAATGGCGCGACCTCGCCTTCGTCTTCATCGTCATGAACATGAACCGCAATGAATTCGTGGGCTGCAGCTGGCTCGAACCGAAGGTGGAGATCCTCCGATGAGCGACAACTTCTACCGCGCCTTCGAAGACCGCTACCGCGGCTCGCGCGAGGTCATCACCCAGCGCCTGCGCGCCTACCTGCCCTTCATCGAGCCGCTGGCCGCGCTGCATGCGCCGGCGCGCGCGCTGGACGTCGGCTGCGGCCGCGGCGAGTGGCTGGAACTGGCGGCGTCGGCCGGCTTCGAAGCGCTCGGCGTCGACCTCGACGACGGCATGCTGCAGGCCTGCCGCGAACGCGGGCTGTCGGTCGAAAACGCCGACGCGCTGCTGACCCTGCGCGCCATGCCCGACGAAAGCCTTGCCATGGTGTCGGCCTTCCACGTGGTCGAGCACATCCCGTTCGACATGGTGCGCGAACTGATGGCACAAGCGCTGCGCGTGCTGCAGCCCGGCGGCCTGCTGATCTTCGAAACCCCGAACCCGGAAAACCTGGTCGTCGGCGCCAGCAGCTTCTACCGCGACCCCTCGCACGTGCGCCCGATCCCGCCCGAACTACTGGCCTTCGCAGCCGAGCACGCGGGCTATGCGCGCCAGGCCGTGCTGCGCCTGCAAGAAGCGCCGGGGTTGCGCGATGCGCCGCTGGTCAACCTGCACCACGTGCTCGACGGGGCCAGCCCCGATTACGCCGTGGTCGCCCAGAAGGCGGCCGACGCGGCCGTGATGGCGCGCTTCGATGCGCCCTTCGGCGCGCGCTACGGCCTGTCGCTCGACATCCTGGCGCACCGCTTCGACGACCAGGCGGCGCGCCAGCGCGGCGCCCTCGAGACCGCCCGTTCGCTGAGCGAACAGGCGCTCGACCAGGTCGCCGCCGTGCGCGGCGGCGTCAGCCACCTGGAAGCCCACACCCTCGATATCGGTTCGCGCCTGGGCACCACCGAGGGCCGCCTTGGCGCGGCCGAAGCGCGCCTGGCCGCGGCCGAAGCTCGCGCCGATGCCATGGGTCAAAAGGTGATCGACCTGATGTCCTCGACCTCGTGGCGCGTGACGCGCCCGCTGCGCTACGTGGGCGGCTTGCTGGCGCGGGTGCGCGCGGCGCTGCGCAACGGCACCATCGTCGCCGGCCTGAAATGGCGCGCGCGCGTCGTCGTCCGCACCGTGGGCCAGGCGGTGCTGCGCAACCGCGCCGCCAAACGCCTGGTGCGCGGGCTGCTTTCCCGCTTCCCCGGCCTGCAGGCGCGCCTGCGCGCGGTGATGGAACAGTCGCCGATGACGCAGGGCGGCCCGCCGCCGGCCAGCCAGCAGGCGGGCGACCTGTCGCCGCGCGGCCAGCAGCTGTACCAGGAACTCAAACAAGCTTCACAAGCTTCCGGCGATAAGGACAGCTGATGCGCATTGTCATCGATCTCCAGGGCGCGCAATCGGCGAGCCGTTTCCGCGGCATCGGCCGCTACTCGCTGGCGCTGGCGCTGGGCGTGGCGCGCAACGCGGACGACCATGAAGTATGGATCGCCCTGAACAGCATCCTGCCCGAATCGGTCGCGGCCATCCGCGGCGCATTCGCCGGCCTGGTGCCGCAGGAGCGGATCCGCGTGTTCGACCTGCTCACGCCGGCCGCCGAACATGAACCGGCCAACCAGTGGCGCGCGCGCGCCAACGAACGCCTGCGCGAATACTTCATCGGCCAGCTCGAGCCGGATGCGGTGCTCGTCACCAGCCTGTTCGAGGGCTATGTCGACGACACCGCCTGCTCGGTGGGCACCTTCACCGGCGGCGCCGATACCGCAGTGGTCCTGTACGACCTGATTCCCTTCCTGAACCCGGCCGCCTACCTGCCCGCGCCGCTGCAGCAGGACTACTACGCGCGCAAGATCGCGTCGCTGCGCAACGCCGGCCTGCTGCTGTCGATTTCCGACTACTCGCGCGAAGAAGCGATCGGTGCGCTCGGGCTCGATCCAGCGCAGGTGGTCGCCATTTCGACCGCCGTCGACGAGCGCTTCTGCCCGGCGGCGGTGGATGAAGGCGAACTGGCCGCACTGCGCGCGCGCTACGGCATCACGCGCAAAGCCATCATGTACGCGCCGGGCGGCTTCGACGCGCGCAAGAATATCGACGGGCTGATCTCCGCCTACGCCATGCTGGCGCGCGAACTGCGCGCCGCCCACCAGTTGCTGATCGCCAGCAAGCTCGATACCGGCACCCGCGAGCGGCTGCAGCAGCATGCCGCCCGCGCTGGCCTGGCGCCGGACGAACTGCTGTTCACCGACTACGTCGACGACGACACCCTGGTCGCCCTGTACCGCGCGGCGCACCTGTTCGTATTCCCGTCCAAGCACGAAGGCTTCGGCCTGCCGGCGCTGGAAGCCATGGCTTGCGGCGCCCTTGTCATCGGCGGCGACAACACCAGCATCCCGGAAGTGATCGGCAGCCCCGACGCCATGTTCAATGCCGCCGACCCGGCATCGATCGCCGCCAAGATGGCCGCCGTGCTGAACGACCCGGCGCTGCAGGAACGCCTGCGCGCGAACGGCCGCCAGCAAGCGGCCAAGTTCTCGTGGGACGCGACCGCGCGCAAGGCCCTGCGCGCACTGGAAGCGCATGCTGCCCGCGCGCGCCCTGCCGCCGCGCCGCGCAAGCGCCGCAAGCTGGCCTTCGTGTCGCCGCTGCCGCCCGAGCGCACCGGCATCGCCGACTACGCCGCCCAGTGCCTGCCGGCGCTGGCCGAGTACTTCGACATCGAACTGATCGTGCACCAGCCGGCCGTGACCCTGCCGCCCGCCGCCGGCGCCCTGCCGCGGCGCGACCTGGCCTGGTTCGAGCAGCATGCAGCCAGCTACGACCAGATCATCTACCAGTTCGGCAACAGCCCCTTCCACAGCCACATGTTCGGCCTGCTGGAACGCTTCCCCGGCGTCGTCGTGCTGCACGACTTCTACCTGTCGAGCGTGCTGGCGTACGAGCAAATGACCGGCGCCATGCCGCATGGCTTTACCGGCGCGCTGCTGCATTCGCATGGCCACGCCGCATTGCAGGCGGGCCTGGCGGAGGGCGGCGCCGAGGCGGCCAGGCTGGCCTACCCGTGCAACCTGGCGGTGCTGCAAAAGGCCGACGCCATCATCGTCCACTCGGCCCATGCGCTGCAGCTGGCCGAGCACTGGTACGGACCCGGCGCCGCGCGCGGCTGGCACGTGGTGCCGCTGCCACGCACCGAACCGGCGCAGCGCGACCGCGCCGCCGCGCGCGCGGCGCTCGGCATCGCGCCGGACGCCTTCCTGGTCTGCAGCTTCGGCTTCGTCGACGCCAGCAAACTGAGCGACCGCCTGCTCGAGGCCTTCACCGCCTCGTCGCTGGGCAAGGACGCCGCCTGCGAACTGGTGTTCGTCGGCGCCAACCACGGCGGCGAGTTCGGCCAGCAGCTGCTGGCATCGATCGCCGCGGCCGGCGCCGGCAAGCGCATCCGCATCGCCGGCTGGACCGACGACACCGCGTATCACCAATACCTGCAGGCCGCCGACGTCGGCGTGCAGCTGCGCAGCATCTCGCGCGGCGAGACCTCGGCCGCGGTGCTCGACTGCATGAACTACGGGCTGGCGACCATCGTCAACGCCAATGGATCGATGGCGGCGCTGGCCGACAACGCCGTATGGAAGCTGACCGACCACTTCGACAGCGCCGACCTGTCCGCCGCGCTCGACGCGCTGCGCAAGGATCCGGCGCGCCTGGCCGAACTTGGCGCCAGCGCCGCCCGGGCGATCGAAAGCGGCCACCGGCCGCAGCACAGCGCGAAGCTGTACGCGGAAGTGATGGACGGCGTGTGGCAAAAAACGCCGACCGGCATGCGCGCCCTGGTGCGCGCCGTGGCGGCCGGCATGCCCGCCGGCGAACAGAACCTGCAGCAGCTTGCGCACAGCCTGTCCTTCCTGCCGCAACGCTACCCGCAGCCGCGCCAGTTGCTGGTCGACGTCAGCAACATCGTGCGCAACGACCTCGGCACCGGCATCGAGCGCGTGGTGCGCATGCAGCTGCTCGAGCTGCTGCGCCACCCTGGCGCTGGCTGCCGCGTCGAGCCGGTGTACCTCAGCGATGAGGGCGGACGCCTGCGCTACCGCTATGCGCGCCACTACGCGCGCAAGGTGCTCGGCATGCAGGCCATCGAGGAACGCGAACCGGCGGTCGACATCAATCCCGGCGACATCCTGTATGCGCCCGATTACGCGCCCACGCTGGCCATGGCGGCCGCACGGGCCGGGATCTACGCCGACTGGCGCGCGCGCGGCGTGTCGGTCAATTTCCTGATCCACGACCTGCTGCCGGTGCTGCGGCCCGAGTTCTTCCCGCCGGGGGCCGACCGCGGCCATGCCGACTGGCTCGACTGCATCGCACGCGAAGGCGACCGCCTGGTGTGCATCTCGGCCGCGGTGGCCGACGAAACGCGCGCTTGGCTGGGCGCGCGCCTGCCGGCCGGCGCCAGGCTGCCGGAGCTGGCGGTCGTGCACCACGGCGCCGATTTCGGCGAACTGGCGCCAGCGGCGACATCTCCGCACGCCGGCGTGTTGAAGCAGCTTGGCGCAACGCCGACCTTCCTGATGGTGGGGACGATCGAACCGCGCAAGGGCCATTTGCAGACGCTGGACGCCTTCGAACAGCTATGGCGCGAAGGTGTACAGGTGAACCTCGCGATCGTCGGGCACGAAGGGTGGAAGGGTTTGCCGGCGGCGGAACGGCGCACGATTCCGCGCGTTGTCGAGCGGCTGGCTGGACATACGGAGGCGGGCAAGCGGCTGTTCTGGCTGAAGGGGGTGGATGACGCCACCTTGCAGCAGGTGTACGAAGCGAGCGCCTGCCTGCTGGCGGCGAGCGAAGGCGAAGGGTTCGGATTGCCGTTGATCGAAGCGGCGCGCTACCGGCTGCCGGTGCTGGCGCGGGCGATTCCGGTGTTCAGGGAAGTGGCTGGCGGGAGCGCGTATTACTTCGATGCCAGTGACGCGCCAGGGCTTGCGAAGTCGGTGCGGGATTGGATGGCGCTGTACGAGGCGGGTACGCATCCCGCGTCGGACGACATGGCGCACCGGTCGTGGCGCGAGAATGCGGCGGCGCTGTTGGAAGTGCTGCTTCCGAAGTCGTAGTAGTAGCGTTCGAAATACAATTACCTACGTCATCCCTGCGAAGGCAGGGATCCAAGCAGATGTCGATCCAAGGCGATGCCGTTGCTATACGCTAGCTTTGCGTCTTTGGCATACGCAGCATGGATCCCTGCCTTCGCAGGGATGACGTTGGCGTTTTTGCGTTGAGTATCGCGTTCGCGACTTCGATATCGTTACCGACTACTTCGCCAAATCCTCAACCTCAATCGACTTCAACCCAATCCCCAGCGGCCGCGAATCCTGCGACTGCCCCAGCTGCTGCGGCGAAGTCGGCTGCGGCACCTCGATCATGACCAGTTGTTCCTCGCCGCTGGTCGCGAACTCCACGCTCAGCTTCGTGTACTCGCCCGGCACCTTGATCCGGCGCTCTTCCGCGCCGATGCGGAACACGAATTCCTGCCCTGCGTTCGGCCCATAGGCCGCCGCCTCGAAGTTCAGCCGCAGCTGGCGCGGCAAGGCCCGCGCGAACTCCAGGTACGCCGTCTTGCCCAGCGACCAGCGGCCCCAGTCTTCGCGGTACGACATGCCCCACATGCGCACATGGTCCTGCGCGCCATCCTCCAAGCTGAAATTGACGGTGTACGACGCCGGCGCCGCCCCCGCCCGCTCGACCAGCTTGAAGCCGTGGTGCGAAACACGGGTGACCGTTCCCGGCGCCGCCGGGTAGGGGCCGATCACCAGCAGCCAGCGCACATGCTCCGGCAAGTCGGTGATCGCCTGGCCGCGCGGCAGGATTTTCAATTCGACCTTGGTGTCGTCGATCATGAAGCGGGTCTTGAACAGGTCGGCCGGGTCTTCGCCGACCAGCACCAGCCGCGCCCTGTCCTCCGCGCCCAGGTAGTCGCGCGCGAACATGCCGGCCTTGATAAACGTATCCGGCTCCTTGAACCCGGCGCGCAGCTTGTTGATATGGTGCGCGCCGACCACGGCCAGCAGCGGCGTCAGGAGGAACACGAACAGCTGGGCGCCGCGGCGCATGCTGACCACCCAGTAGCCCAGCGCCAGCAGCGCACAGGCCGACAGCACGTAGAACACGCCGCGCTTGGTGGTGAAACCGAACAGCGCCGGGCTGTCGATGAAGTTGGGGCTGTATGCCGGTATCAGGGCCACGCTGGCGTACACGATCAGCGCGGCCGGGATCAATGCGGCAGCCGCCTTGCGGCGCCACGACAGCACCGGCAGCGCATGGTTGATGTGCGAGCCGGCCAGGATCAGCAGCAGGGGCAGCAGGAAATCGTAGTAGCGCATGTGCAGGCGGGCGTTGCTTTCGGCGCCGTGGCCCGACACCGCCGCCGTGAACAGCACCGTCACACCCAGCAGCGCGCCCATCATCAGGAAGGTGTAGGCCATCAGCGCGCTGGACTTCTCGCCGTGCTTGCCGCGCAGCGCAGGCGTGAACGCATGCAGCAGCATCGCCGCCAACGGCAGGCCCGCCAGCAGGCCCAGCGCCATGATGTGCCCGCGCAGGTTGGCCAAGGCCTGGCGGATGCGGGTGAAGCCGTCGGCGTGGAAGCTTGCCTGCTGGCCGTACATCTGCCCGAACAGGCCCAGGCCGTGGGCGCCGGCGAACAGGTAGCCGACCGCCATGCGCACGGCCAGCGCGGTCAGCAGCGCCAGGCCGACCCAGGTGGCGGCGCGGCGCAGCCAGTGCGGCGCGCCGGCGTCGTCGCGCCCCGCCCACGCGGCGTAGACCAGGAATGCGCAATAGGCCGGCACCAGGAACATCGCGTGCACCTTGATCATTGCCATCAGGCCCAGCACGGCGGCTGAGCACAGCAGGCGGCGCGTGCTGCGCCGGTCGAAGAACCAGAACACCAGCGCGCTGAAAGCCCAGAAGGCGCAGAAGTACATCGCTTCCGGCATATAGTAGCCGGCGTAGCTGTTGGCCGGGCCGGCCACGGCCAGCAGCGCGACGATCGCCGCCACCGGCGCGTTCGCGACGCGGCGCGCAACCAGGTAGATGAAGGGCGCGGCGCCGACGAACAGCACCGCGTTGATCAGCTGCGAGCAGCCGATGAAGGCGTCGCCGCACTGGTTGGTGAGGCGGTACAGGCTGAAATAGAGGTAGGACGGGATGATCGTTTCGCGGAACGGCGTCAGCCGCGACAGGCTGCTGTAGGTCCATTCGTCGCCCATGATGGTCGGATACAGCCCTGCGTCGCGCATCACCATGTACAGCAGCAGCACAAGCAGCGCCAGGCAAAATGCGCCGGGATGGAGGAGGTACTTCAGGCGAGGGCGTAGGAGATTCATGGCCGCGGATTATACATTAAGCAAATTCTGGCGGATCGAGCCAGCGGCGCCGGACATGCGCTACCATGGGCGCCTGTTCATCACCTGTCCGCCATGCACGCCACCCCCAACCCACGCTCCGCCGTGCTGCCGCTGATCCTCGCCGCGCGCCCGTTCCAGGCCGCGGCCAGCCTGCTGGTGTTCGCCCCGATGCTGGCGGCGCACGTCGTCGACCGCTTTACCGTGCGCCAGGCGCTGGCGGCCTTCGTCGTGATGGTCCTGTGCAGCGGCGGCGGCGCCCTGCTGCGCGATGGCGTCGACGCGCTCGAACAGCGCGTCCGCCGCCCTTTCCCCGTTTGGCTGGCCGTCGCCGGCGGCGTGCTGGCCTACCTGGCCGCCGCGTACCTGGCCTGGCGCGACGGCCGCATGCTGCTGCTGGCCGCAGCCTCGCACGGCATGTTGTCGCTTGCTTATGCCGCCGGCCTTAAACGGGTAAAATTCGTCCGCATCGTCTGGGCCGCATTGTTGTTAACCCTGCCGGTACTGGCCGGCAGTGGCGCGACCGGCATCGCGCCGCCAGGCTGGCTGCTGGCCGCGGCCTTCGTGGCGATGGCGGGCGTGGCGAGCTGGCGCGCGGGGCAGGCGCCGCCGCCGGTCACGGCCAGGCCGGCCATCGCCGCGGCGATGGTGGCGGCTGCGGCCCTGGTGCCGGTCGCTGCGATCTACCTGGGGTAAAGCGCAGCCGCTGCCAAATGTCAAAAAACTGTCCCGAATATGTCGCCGACAGCTCTTTTTGGCACAAAATCACGCCATGCGCCGTGCTTTGCGCTACCATTGCTTATTGTCAATTTTTTACCCTTGTCCTTATCCATGTATTCGAACGATACGATTGCCGTCGTGATTCCCAGTTACCGCGTAACCCGCCATATCCTGGGTGTCATTGCTGGCATCGGCCCGGAAGTCAACCTCATTTATGTCGTCGACGACGCCTGCCCTGACAATTCGGGCGCTTTCGTGCGCGAGCATTGCACCGACAAGCGGGTCAAGGTCATCGTCCACGAGAAGAACCTCGGTGTCGGCGGCGCGGTGATGACGGGCTACCAGGCGGCGATCGCCGCCGGCGCCGCCGTCATCGTCAAGGTCGACGGCGACGGCCAGATGGATGCGCGCCTGATCCCGAACTTCATCGTGCCGATCCTGGCCGGCGAAGCCGACTACACCAAGGGCAACCGCTTCTTCGACCTTGAGCAGCTGCGCACGATGCCGCCGCTGCGCCTGTTCGGCAACGCGGTACTGTCCCTGATGAGCAAAGTCTCGTCGGGCTACTGGGACATCTTCGACCCGACCAACGGCTTCACGGCGATCCACGCGGACGCCGCGCGCCACCTGCCGTTCAACAAGATCAGCCGCCGCTACTTCTTCGAGACCGACATGATGTTCCGCCTCAATACCCTGCATGCGGTGGTGGTGGACGTGCCGATGGATGCGGTCTACGGCGACGAAGTGAGCAACCTGAAGATTTCGCGCATCGTCACCGAATTCATGGCCAAGCACGTGCGCAATTTCTTCAAGCGGGTGTTCTACAACTACTACCTGCGCAACATGTCGCTGGCGTCGATCGAACTGCCGCTGGGTGTCGGGCTGCTGTCGTTCGGCTCGATTTACGGCATCACGCACTGGCTCGAATCGGCGCAGCTGGGCGTGGCCACGCCGGCAGGTACGGTCATGGTGGCCGCGCTGCCGGTGCTGATGGGCGTGCAGCTGATCCTTGCCTTCCTGGCCTACGACATCGCCGCCGTGCCGCGCCGCCCGATCCACAAGACCATCTGGTCGCGCACCTCGCATGCTTGAACGCTTGCGCGGGCAACGCCAGTTCCTGCTATACCTGTGCGGGGGCGTGGCAAGCGCGCTGATCGACGTCGGGCTGATGCAGCTGCTGATCGTGGCGGGCGTGCACTATGCGGTGGCGGCCAGCGCCGGCTTCTTCGCCGGACTGGGATTCAATTATGCCTTCCATGCCCGCATCACGTTCGCGCATCCACCCTCGGGGCGCAGCTTCGCGCGCTACATCACGCTGGTGGCTTTGAACTACGGCTTCACGCTCGGCTGCGTGGCGCTCGGCGTGCACCTGGGCGCAGCCGCGGTGCTTGGCAAGATTATTTCGCTGCCGATTGTGGCGATCAATGGCTACCTGCTCGGGAAGCACTGGATCTTCCGGTAGCGATTCCGAAGCCGCGAACACAAAGTTCAACGCACAATAACAAACGTCGTTCCTGCGAAGGCAGGAACCCATGCTGAGCAAATTCAGTATGGGTTCCTGCCTTCGCAGGAACGACGTTGGTGAGTGTGGCTATTAGCCGGCTTTACTGCTTCGGCAAACCACCCAGCAGCGCTGCGACTTTCTGTTTGGCCGGCTTGATCGACGAATTGGCCGGCGCCGAATTGACCACCGGCGCATTCGCCACCGCCGGCTCGTACGGCTTCAGGAACCATGGATCGACTTTTTCGCGGCGCGGCAGCGGTCCGCTGCTGCTGCGCGGGCCGCGGTCCGGGCGTTCGCCGCGGTCACGCTCGGGCGCACGGCTGTCGCCGTCGCTGCGGCGCGCACGGCGCTCCGGGAAGCGGTCGCCGCTCTCGCTGCGCGCACGCGCCGCCGACGGCGCGAAGCCGGTCAGCTCGCCGCGGGTGATGTTCTGCTTGATCAGCTTTTCGATGTCGGCCAGCAGGCGCTCGTCCTTGTCCGAATACACCGACAGCGCATCGCCCGAGGCGCCGGCGCGGCCGGTACGGCCGATGCGGTGCACATAGTCCTCTGCGTTGTACGGCAGGTCGAAATTGATCACGCACGGCAGGTCGGAAATATCGAGGCCGCGCGCGGCGACGTCGGTGGCGACCAGCACATCCGTCTCGCCCTTCTTGAACGCGTCGAGGGCGGCCATGCGCTCCTGCTGCGTCTTGTCGCCGTGGATGGCGGTGGCCTTGATGCCGCTCTGCTCCAGGTGGCGCGACAGGCGCGACGCGCCGATCTTGGTGTTCGAGAATACCAGCACCTGCTTCAGGTCGCGCCCGCGGATCAGGTGTTCGACCACGTCGCGCTTGGACTCTTCGGCGACTTTATACACGATCTGGGTGACCTTGTCGGCGGTCGCGTTGCTGCGCGCGACTTCGATGGTGACCGGGTCGTTCAGGAAGCTGTTGGCCAGCTTCTTGATTTCGGGCGAGAAGGTGGCCGAGAACATCAGGTTCTGGCGCTTCTTCGGCAGCAGGTTGATGATGCGCTGCAGGTCCGGCAGGAAGCCCATGTCGAGCATGCGGTCCGCTTCGTCCATCACCAGCATCTGCACCTGGCCGAGGCTGACGTTCTTTTGTTCGATGTGGTCCAGCAGGCGGCCCGGGGTGGCGATGACGATCTCGACGCCGCCCTTCAGGATGACCGTCTGGCCCTTCATGTCCATGCCGCCGAAGACCACGGTCGAACGCAGCGGGGTGTGCTGGGCGTAGGCCTTGACGTTCTCGGCCACCTGCACCGCCAGTTCGCGGGTCGGCGTGAGCACCAGCGCGCGCACCGGATGGCGCGCCGGCGACATGCTCGGATTCGCATGCGCCAGCAGCAGCTGGATGATCGGCAGCGAGAAGCCGGCGGTCTTGCCGGTCCCGGTCTGGGCCGCGCCCATGACATCGCGCCCCTGCAGGACGATCGGGATGGCCTGGGCCTGGATGGGGGTCGGGTGGACATAACCCTGGTCGGTCAGCGCACGCAGGATCTCGGGCGCGAGGCCGAAGTCGGCAAAGCGTACGGTAGGCGCGCTGTCGGCCTCGATGGTGATCGGTGTTTCTGACATAAGTTTTCCGGGCGATTAATCGACATGCTCTACGACCGGCCACGCAAGCCACGGCCCATCGGGCGCAGGCCGGTGCGGGGAACTCCAGGGTGGACAAGACGAGCCCGAAATCCAGCCACGAAAACGAAGCAAATGTCCGGGCGGTTGGACGTAGATACAATTACAGTGCCGTAAACGATACCCTAAATCCCCACAACTGTACATGGAATCCTGAATTTCGACACCAGCCATTGCTTTAATAATAACTTCGTTTACACTGCCACCCACATCGCATGCTCTTTAACCACATCCCTGCCGCTACTGGTTGACAGGGGATGGCCCAGGCATCACAGTAGACTTGAATTCCGACAACTTCGACCATGCTCAACCGATCCCTGCTTCGCCGCGCCTGCGCGTTCCTGTGTCTGCTGGCGCTCGCCTTCCAGGTGGCGGCGTCCCCGACCTCGCCCTTGCGCTTCAAGCGCCTCGGTTCGCTGGGCGTGGATGAACTGTCGATCCTGTCGCTGCTGCAGGACCGGCAGGGCTTCGTGTGGATCGGCACCCACAGCGGCGGCCTGTACCGCTACAACGGCTACCAGTCGACGCGCTACACCAGCGACACCCAGGACCAGAAGAGCCTGCCGCACGACCGCGTATCGGCCATGTACGAGGATAGCCTGGGGCGCATCTGGATCGGCACCCAGGACGGCCTGGCGCGCTACAACCCGCAAACCAACGACTTCAGCCGCTTCGTACCGCCGCCGGGTCCGTCGCCGCAGCGCATCATCAAGTCCATCATCAGCGACGGCAAGAACGGCATGTGGCTGGCCACCTGGGGCGGCCTGCAGCACTTCAACCCGGAGAACGGCAAGTTCACGCTGTACCTGAACGACAAGGCCAGGCCGGACAGCCTGGCCAGCAACGACATCAACGCCATCGCGCTCGACGACAAGGGCGGCATCTGGGCTGCCACCTGGCCGGGCGGCATCGATTACCTGGCGCCCGGCGCCACCGGCTTCACCCATATGCGGGTCGACACCGAGGACGCGCCCGACCCCAAGCTGAACATCGTGCGCGCGCTGCACTACGGCAAGGACCGCACGCTGTGGATCGGCACCGAGACCGGCGTGCTCACATGGAACGCCGACAGCCCCTGGGACAGCCGGCGCCGCATCGAGTCGCCCGCCAGTCGCGTCAACTACCTGTACCCCGACCGCAACGACACCGTCTGGGCCGCGACCCAGTCGGCCGGCCTGCTGCGCTGGGACAAGGGCAGCAGCCAGATGGTGCACTATATGCACCGCGCCAACGATTCGAACAGCCTGCCGTCGGACAATATCCGCACCGTCATGCACGACAAGAGCGGCATGCTGTGGGCCGGCACCTTCACCGACGGCATCAGCCTGGCCAACCTGAACAGCCAGGGCTTCCAGCGCTTCATTCCCTTCGACGTCGAGGCGGCCAACCTGCGCCCCAGCAATTCGGTGCAGCAGATCGACGGCGCCGCGGGCGGCCGACTGTGGCTGGCCAACAATGCCGGGGTCTCGCTGTTCGACCCCGCCGGCGGCGACGTGCTGCGCAGCTACCGCGCCGATCCGAAGAAGCCCGGCGCGCTGAGCAACGATATCGTCTACAGCCTGTACCAGCAGCCAGCCGGACCGCTGTGGGTCGGCACCTCGGCCGGCCTGAACCGCCTGGACAATCTGGACGGCCCGTTCAAGGTGATCCGCTTCGGCAACGTCGGCGCCGACTTCATCAACACCATCGCGCCCGGCAGCGGCGCCAGGCTGTGGCTCGGCACCGGCCTGCAGGCGATCGCCTACGACAGCGCCAGCGGCGAGTGGACCAACTACGCGCCGAACCCGGCCGACCCGGACAGCCGCAGCGTCAACAGCACCACCACCATCCTCGAAGACAAGCTGGGACGGGTGTGGATGGGCTCCGAATGGAGCGGCGGCGGGCTCGACCTGCTCGACCCGAAGAGCGGCAAGTTCCGCCACCACCGCCACCAGCCGGGCAAGGCCGACACCCTGGCCGACGACAACGTCGCGTCGCTGTACCAGGACCCGCAGGGGCGGATCTGGGCCGGCACCGCGAAGGGCATCAACCAGGTGCTGACCGCGGACGACGGCAGCATCAGCTTCCGCGCCTACGGCGGCGCAGGCAGCGTCGGCAGCCGCAAGATCCTGGCGATGCGCAGCGACCGCGCCGGCAAGCTGTGGCTGTCGACCTCGTCGGGCCTGGTGCGGCTCGATCCGGACAGCGGCAAGGCCCAGCTGTTCACCGCCGCCGACGGCCTGACCGAAGGCTTCTCGGTCGGTTCGGCCTACGCCGCCGACGACGGCAAGCTGTACTTCGGCGGCCTGAAGGGCATGACCGGCGTCACGCCGGGCGCGGTGCGCAGCGTGTCGGCCGCGCCGCAGGTGGCGATCACCGACATCAGCGTGTTCAACCGCTCGCTCAGGGACGGCAAGGCCAGCGACGGCATCTCGCTCAAGGGCACCGTGACGGCGCCGCAGGCGCTGACGCTGTCGGTGCAGGATTCGGTGTTCTCGATCGCGTTCTCGACCTTGCACTACACCGACCCGGAGCGCAACAGCTACGCCTACCGCCTGGCGGGCTTCGACCGCAACTGGGTCGACGCCGGCTCCAGCCACCGCGTGGCGACCTACACCAACCTGGACCCGGGCAGCTACACCTTCGAAGTCAAGGGCGCCAACCACCAGGGCGTATGGAGCGAGGACGCGACACGCTTCCGCATCAACATCATGCCGGCCTGGTACCAGACCTGGTGGTGCCGGCTGCTGGTGGCGCTGACCGCGTTCGGCCTGATCACCGCGGCCTACACCTCGCGCGTGCGCATGATGAAGCGGCGCGAACTGGAGCTGGAGTCGCTGGTGGCGGCGCGCACCAAGGAACTGGAAGCGTCGAACGCCAAGCTGGCCGCGCTGTCGTCGACCGACGGCCTGACCGGCATCAGCAACCGGCGCGGCTTCGACGATGCACTGGCCAGCGAATGGAAGCGCGCCGCGCGCAATGGTTACCCGCTGGCGCTGGCGATGCTCGACGTCGACCACTTCAAGAGCTACAACGACCATTACGGCCACCAGGCCGGCGACCAGTGCCTGCGCACGGTGGCCAACCTGATCGCCACCCACGGCCGCCGCACCAGCGACCTGGTGGCGCGCTACGGCGGCGAGGAGTTCACGCTGCTGGCGCCGGCGACCGACCGCGAGCACGCGCTGCTGCTGGCGCGCGGCATCTGCGAAGCGCTCGAGAAGCTGGCGCTGCCGCATGCGAAGTCGCCGTATGGGGTGGTGACGATCAGTATCGGCATCGCCGCGGTGGTGCCGAACGAGGATGGCAATCCGGAGATGCTGGTGCAAAGCGCCGACCGCGCGCTGTACCGGGCCAAGCAGGCCGGGCGCAACCGGGCGGTGATGGCCGATGTGGTCAGCGCGGTGGAAGAAGCCACGACCTGATTTCGCTCGCCACATACCCGGGCGGAAGTGGCAACGCCGATATCCGCCCGCATGCGTCAACGCGGTGCCGGCGGATATCGCTACGCTCTTCCGCCCTACGTTCCCCATACGTATGAAGAATCAACGCTTCCAGCCAGCCCTTGCGGCCGCCTGCTCCCCCGCCGCATCGAGCGCCTTGCCAACGATCCGCTGATCCACCGCCTCCAGCACCGCTTGCGGCATCTCGCTGCCCGCCTGCCGATACGCTCCGCCAGCCGCGGGCGCCGCCTGCGCCGTCACCGGCACCTTCCACTCGGCGCCGTCCTTGCACGCCAGCCCGGCCGCCACGCCCATCATGAAGCTGCGGCAGTAGTTGCCGTCCTTGCCCACGAAACTGGTGCCGATCTTCACCGCGCCGGGCGCCGCGCCAGCCAGCTGGCTGCCCAGCGCCTGCGCCAGTTTGCCGCGCGCGGCCAGCTGGCCGTCGGCCGCCATCGCCAGCTGCGCGCCGCCGTTCAAGCCCTGCACCTCCTGCAGGCCGACGCCGCCGGCCAGCACCCCGACCACCAGCGCGGCCGCCACCGCTCCCCATTCCGGCCACGACCAGCGGCGGTCGTTGGCGGCTTCGGCGTGGCCCTTGCGCTTGGTATTCAGGTGGATCACCTTGCCCCCGCTGGCGGCCGCCTGCAGCCGCTGCGGCACCGGCTCCTCCGCCACCGGCGCGAACGCCGCGAACACATTGCTGCGCAAGGCCTGGTGCTGGCGCACGCGTTCGGCCAGCGCCGGGTCGCGCCGCATGGCCTGCTCGACCGCCGCGCGGGTCGGGCCATCCAGCTCGCCGTCGGCATAGGCCATCAGGGTTTCGTCGTTAAAGCTCATGATACGGTCCTCGCTTGATCGGATAACAGCCCCTGCAGGGCCTCGCGGGCACGCGCCAGCCGGCTGGTCAGGGTGCCAATGGGTACTTCCAGGACGTCCGCCGCCTCCTTGTAGGGCAGGCCGTCGACCAGCACCAGGCCGATCACGATCCGGTGGTCGTCCGACAGCATGCCGATCGCCTTCTGGATCGCCAGCCGCTGCTGGTGCGCCTCGGCGAAATCGTCGCCGACATGCTCGCCTTCCGCCTCGGGCGCGAAGATGCGGTCGCGCCGGATGCGGGTGCGCACTTCGTCGATCCACGCATTCTTCATGATGCGGAACAGCCAGCTGTCGAGCCGCGTGCCCGGCTCCCACTGGGCGCTGCGGCCCAGCGCCCGTTCGACCGCCACCTGCACCAGGTCGTCCGCGTCTTCGCGGTTGTAGGTGATGGTACGGGCGAAACGGCGCAGGCGCGGCAGCAATGCGGCAATTTCCTGATGCGGTACGGCGTTCATCGTCATGGTTATACGGTAAACGATGGCGGCAGGGATTTTATTCCCTGTCCCGTTCGTTTACCCATCAATAATCTCGATCGCTTATATTATCATCCGCCCTATGAAGTCCTCTTCGAACTACCGCATCCGCCGCCTGGTGTTAGCGCTTACTATCGCAGCCAGCACCGCCAGTGCACATGCGCAGCTGCGCTTGCCCTCGGTCGGCGTGCAATTGCCGCAACGCATAGGCCCGCTCGACAGCGAGAACCTGCGCATACCTGGCGAGCGCCTGCTGAACACGGCCGCCCAGCCGATATTGCGCGAGCTGCGGCTCGAAACGGTGGGCAAGCTGTTGCGCCAGCAGCGCGAGGTGCTGGAAGCGGATCCGCGCGGCGAGCCCGTCGTGCGGCGCGAAATCCTGGCCTGGTCGCCCAGCGCGGCCAGCCTGGCGGCGGCCAGGGCGGCCGGCCTGACGGTGCTGCGCGAACGCGTGCTCGAGGGCCTCGATGCGCGGCTGGTGGTGCTGCAGGTGCCGGCCGGCGAAGACACCGCCGCCCTGCTCGACAAGCTGCGCGCCCTCGATCCGGACGGCTCCTACGATTTCAACCATGTCTACACCGGCAGCGGGACGCAGCCGCTCCCCGGCGGCCAGCCGGGCGCGGCGCGCCAGGAGCCGGCGCCGCGCGACGGTGCGCCGCGGGTGGGCCTGGTCGACAGCGGCGTCGATACCGGCCACGCGGTGTTCCGCGACGCCGCCGTCACGCGCTGGGGCTGCGACGGCGCCGTCCATCCGGCCGCGCACGGCACCGCGGTGGCGGCGCTGATGGTGGGCCGCTCCGAGCGCTTTCGCGGCGCCGCGCCGCAGGCCGGGCTGTACGCGGCCGATGTCTACTGCGACAGCGGCAGCGGCGGCTCGGCCGACAAGATCGCCGCGGCGCTGGCATGGCTGGCGGGCGCGCGGATCGGCGTCATCAATATGAGCCTGGTCGGGCCGCCCAACAAGACACTCGAACTGGCGGTCGGCGCGATGGTGCGGCGCGGCCACCTGCTGGTGGCGGCGGTCGGCAACGACGGCCCGGCGGCGCCGCCGCTGTACCCGGCCAGCTATCCGGGCGTGGTCGGCGTGAGCGCCGTCGACCGCCAGGGCCGCACCTTGCCCGAAGCCGCGCGCGGCCCGCAGGTGATGTTCGCCGCGCCCGGCAACCAGATGGTCAGCGCGGCGCTGGGCAGCCCGCCCTACCGCATCGTGCGCGGCACCTCGTTCGCCGCGCCGACCGTGGCTGCGCTGCTGGCGCTGCAGCTCGCCCGCCCCGAACCGGCGGCGGCCAAACAGGCGCTGGCGGCGCTGCAGCGGCAGGCGGTGCGGGCCGACGCGGCCAGTGTCAGCAACGAGACCGGCCACGGCGTGCTGGGCGCCGCGCTGCGCAACGATCCGTCGGCGTTCCGATAAATTTTAAAAATATTTTCGGATCGATGGAATAAACGGCCGGGCCCGGTCGTTTTCCTTGCAAGCGCTGCAGATTGACTGCGGCATCAACAAGGAGAATCACCATGAAAACCATCACCATCGTCAAACAAGCCGCCCTCGTCATCGCGCTCGGCATGGCTTTCTCTGCACACGCACAACTGCTCGGCCGCGGCGGCCCGGTCGGCGGCGCCCTGGGCGGTTCGCTGGGCGGCATGGTCGGCGGCAGCGGCAACATGGGCGGCCGCATGGGCGGCATCGACAGCCTGCCGCGTACCGGCTCGATCGCCGGCAATGCGAACGGCAACGGCAGCGCGAACGGCAGCCTGGTGGGCGGCCTGACCGGCGCCCGCAATGTGGCGCCGACGCCGCCTTCCGCCACGCCTGCGACTCCCGCTGCCCCCTCGGCTGGCAATGAGCAGGCAGGCCGCGGCCTGGCGGGCGGGCTGACCGGGAGCGGATCGGGCAACGGCAGCCTCGCGGGCAGCCTGACTGGCAGCCGCGCCGATAGCGCCACGCCGGCCACGCCTGCCGCGCCGGCTGCACCGGCAGGCGGCAGCGCCAGCGGCAATGCGAACGGATCGGGCAATGGCAACGCATCGCTGGGCCTGAACGGCAGCGGCGGCCGCGAGCTGGCCGGCAGCGCGCTGGGTGGTGTGCGCGGTGCGGCGCAGCCGGCGCGCGACGGCGCGGCGACGCAGGTCGAGAACACCCGCGGCTATGCGCAGTCGAGCGTGGCGACTGCACGCGGCACGGCGCGCGGCACGAAGCAGGCGGCGGCAGGCGGCGCGCGCCAGGTGGCCGATGCGGCCAAGGCGGTGAAGGTGTCGCCGTCGGCGAGCGCGAACGGGTCGGTCGATGGCAGCGGGTCGGGCAGCGCCGAGGCGTCGAAATAAAGGACTTCTTGCCTAAAAAGTGGCGTAGGGTGGGTGAGCGAATGCGCTACCCACCAAGCGTCATCGGCGGCTCATGCTGGGTAGCGTCCTTCGGACTCACCCAGCCTACCCTCTTTATACGGCAACTACTACGACGTAATCATCCCATGCTCATCGAGCAAATCATGCAGCAACTCCAGCCGGATCACCGGATTATCAAGCATCAGCAGCTGGTGCTTTTGCTGGTTCGGCAGCGGCAGCAAGTCGCACCAGCGGTTCGCGACCCAGCCGCAGTCGTCCAGCCGGAACGGCGGCAGCACCGGCCATTTGGCCTCGGGTACATCCACCAGGGAATCGAGCACGCGGTCGAGCGCATCGGCCGCGCCCTGCAGTTCGGAAGGCAGCGGCACCGCCATGTCGTCCGCCACCAGCTCGACATCCGCCATCCACAAGCCATTGGCGCGCCGTTCGCTGGCGTGGATGCGAAAGCGCGACGCGCCCCGGCATAGCACCTGCAGCAGCCCCGGCGACGACACCGTGGTCTCCTGCACCGTGGCCAGCGTGCCGCTGGCGGCGAAGCGCTCCTGCACTTGCGGAGTGCGCACTTCCTTGCCCTCGGTCAGCATCACGACGCCGAACGGGCTGTCGCCGGCGATGCACTTGCCGATCATGTCGAGGTAGCGCACCTCGAAGATCTGCAGTGGCAGCGCGCCGTCGGGAAACAGCACTGTGTCCAGCGGAAAAAGGGGAATGGGAATCGTCGCCATAGCCCCCATGATGACAGAATCGCCGCCCGGACACGAGCACGATTGCTAGCGCCCCGCTACATGCCCAGTTCGGCCAGGATCGCGTCCTTCAACACTTGCAGCTCCGGGTTGGACAGCTTGCGCGGATGCGCCTGCTTCACTTCGAAGGTGGCCTGGATCGTCGTCGGGCGCTGCGACAGCACCATGATGCGGTCGGCCAGGTACAGCGCTTCCTCGACGTCGTGGGTAATGAGCAGCACCGTGTGGCGCTCTTCCTGCAGGATGCGCAGCAGCTCGGTGCGCATCTTCAGGTTCATCAGCGCGTCGAGCGCGGAGAACGGCTCGTCCATGTACAGGATCTCGGGCTTGACGACCAGCGCGCGCGCGATTTCGACACGCTTGAGCATGCCGCCCGACAGTTCGCGCGGGTAGCTGTTCTCGAAGCCTTTCAGGCCCACCATTTCGGCGTAGTGGTCGGCCAGCGCGGCCTTGTCGCCGTGGCCGTCGCCGTTCAGGCCGAACATCAGATTCTGCTGCACCGTCAGCCACGGGAACACCGAGCCGTGCTGCGAGATGACGATGCCCTTCGGGCTCGGTTTGTTGGCCGGCAGGCCGTCGATGGTGACGCTGCCGGTGTCGGGCTGCTCGAAGCCGGAGATGATCTTCATCAGCGTCGATTTGCCGCAGCCGGAGGGACCGACGATGGCGACGAATTCGCCGTCGCGGATGTCGAGGCTGACGCCGTCCACCACCGGCAGGCGGGTCTTGCCCTTGATGAAATCCTTCTTGATGTCCTTGACGACGATCTTATCGTCCATAACGCCACCTTACCTGTTTGAGGCCTTCGAACAGGCGCATCAGGCCGTCGAGGCAAAGTCCGATTAATCCGATGATGATCATGGCCGCGATGACCAGGTCGTAGCGGTTGCCCGCGTTGCGCGAGTCGATGATCAGGAAGCCCAGGCCGGAGCGCAGCGCGATCATCTCGGCCGCCACCACCACCAGCCAGGCCACGCCGAGGCTGATGCGCATGCCGACCAGGATCTCGGGCAGCACGGCCGGCACGATCACCTGGCGGAACAGCGTGCTGCGCGAGACGCCGAAGTTCTCGGCCGCGTGCAGGTAGCGCCTCTCGATCGTGTGCACGCCGGCGGCGGTCTGCACGATCATCGGGAACACGGAGGCGATGAAGATCAGGAAGATCGGCGACAGCTCGCCCACGCCGAACCACAGGATGGCCAGCGGAATCCAGGCAATCGGCGAGATCGGCCGCATGATCTGGAAGATCGGGTTGAGCGTGCGGAAAGCGCCGTCGACACGGCCCATCCACAGGCCCATCGGCACCGCGATCAGCACCGCCAGGCCGAAGCCGGCGGCCACGCGCATCAGCGATGCGCTGATGTGCTCCCACAAGCTGCCGTCGGCGGCCAGCTCCAGCGTGCCGTCGAGCACCTGCATCGGCGTCGGGAAGAACAGGCTTTCAGTCGCGATCACGACCTGGCGCCAGATGATCACGATGACCAGCAGCAGCAGCAGCGAAGGCAGAATACGTTTCAGTTTTTCCACGTGCTATGTCGTCCTCAGTAGTGATATTTGATGGTATGCAGCAGGCCCTGCACGCGCCAGCGCAGCCGTTCCCAGCCCGGGTCCGGATGCGGCACCACCAGCACCGTCATCTGGCCGCTGGCGTGCGCGGTGCAGGCAAACTGGTTTTCGGAGGCGGTTTCGAACGGCAGCCGGAAATCCTGCCCCGGCATGATCAGCACCGGGCCGAAAATCTGCGGCACGGTGTCGCTGTTGCGCAGCAGGAGCACGTCCTTGACGCCCAGGGTCAGGCGCACCTCGGACGGCAGGATCTCGACCTTGTCGCCGGCCATGCGGCGCGCAAAGGTGCCTTTCGGGATCTCGAACAATTCGTCGCGCGAGCCGCGGCCGACCGGCGCCAGCGCGCCCCAGGCGAGCAGCGCCAGCATCAGGATCAGCCACCACCAGCGGCGCAGGATGGGAATCAGCACGCGCCTACTGCTTCAACAGCACGGTGAGGTCATGGACAATCTCGGCCGGCGGGCGGCCGAAGGGCATCAGCGCGCGCTGCATGCCCTTGCGGTCGATGAAGTACAGGTAGGACGAGTGGTGCATCGCGTAGTCGGTCTTGCTGCCTTCGACCATCTTCTTCGTCGCCGAAATGCCGTAGGACTTGAGCATCGCGTCGACCTGCTGCTGGGTGCCGGACACGCCGATGAAGGTCGGGTCGAAGTTCGACAGATAGCCTTTGAGCCTGGCCGGCGTGTCGCGCGCCGGATCGACGGTGACGAACACCACCTGCACATCGGCGGCGTTGCTGCCCATCGCCTTGCGCGCCTGCGCCAGCGAGGCCAGCGACACCGGGCACACGTCGGCGCAGTTGGTGTAGCCGAATTCGAGCACGACGACCTTGCCGCGCGTGGAGCTCAGTTTGAAGTCGCCGCCGGTCGATGCGGGCAGCACGAATTCCGGCGCCGCGCGCGGCGGCTCGAACACGCCGGACTTGAGCTTGTCGGCCGCGATGGCAGGAAGCGACAGCAGGCAGGCTGCGGCGATGAAGGTGATGGCGCGTTTCATTAATGGGAAAGCTTTCCGTTTACACCGTCAAGACTGCCGGTTTGAGGGCCTTGACGAAACTTTCGTCCATATAGCTTTCGTAAGCCACCGGACGTTTCAGGGTACCGGCCTCGATCGACAGCTTCATCAGCTCTTCGAACTCGGGGCGGATCATGCGCAGGTCGCCATAGGTCACGCGGTCGTGCGGATTGTCCATCACGAACTTGATGATCTTCGGATCCTGGTTGAAGAATTTGCGGCCGGCGGCCAGGTCGGCGGCACGGTCGCGGTTGGCCTTGCCGGCGTCGAGCCAGGTGCCGGCGGCCTGTACGTAATTGACCAGGTCCTGCACCAGCGGGCGGTTCGTGTCGATCAGTTCCTGGCGCACGGTCAGCACGCAGCAGATGTAGTTGCGCCACTCGTCGCGCGTCATCGACAGCGGGCGCGCGTAGCCGGCGCGCTGGGCCGCCGCGCCGAACGGTTCGCCGGTGCAGTAGGCATCGACCGCCTTCGCGTACAGCGCGGCCGGCATGTCCGGCGGCGGCATCTCGACGATCTCGATGTCCTTCGGCGACATGCCCTCGCGCGCCAGCATCTTGCGCAGGAAAAGGAAGTCGACCGCGAAGCGGCTCGGAATCGCGATGCGCTTGCCGGTCAGCTGCTTGAATTTGGTGAAGCCCGAATCGGTGCGCACCATGATGACGGCGCCGGAGCGGTGGCCGAGCGACACGATCTTCAGGGGGATGCGCTTGTCCGTCAAGTCCATCACCAGCGGCGCGAGCATATAGGCGGCCTGGATGCGGCCCGCCATCAGGGACTCCTTGATTTCCGGCCAGCCGCTGTACTTGCTGTACTCGAAAGCAAATGGCGTGGGCGCCTTCGCGTTGGCATTCGCCTTGGCGATACAGGCGACCGGCAAGGTCAGGTTGCAGGTGACGGGCAAGCCGCCCACGATAAGCGGACTCGGTGCGGCGCGCGCCACCATCGGCAGGACGAAGGGAAGCGTACTGGCTGCGGCGGCTTTAAGCACCTGCCGGCGGCGCGGCAAGGGGGGGATTACTGGGTCTTCCGTGTACATGGGTTTCCAATCCTGCGTCTGGGGCAACATCCAGACCAATTGTACACCAGTGACTTTTTGTGTAGTAAATCTACAGGCGCTCAAACGTCGTGAATGAAAAACACCACGTACCGGAATTAAAGCCTCCCCTCCCCCTATCGTTGGTTTGTGTGTCTTGAAATGCGCTTCGCGGCTTCGGCGTCAGGAAGTGACCGCAATCAGTTCCATCTTCAATCCTGGAATCCCTTCCGGCACGTAGATCGAAATCGTCTGCGCCTGCAGCATGTTCTCGTACAGCTGCGATTTGTTCTCGAGCGCGAAGTAGTAGGTGCCGGGCCGCACCGGGATCGCGGCGGGCACCTGCGGCAGGTGCGCCAGGCCGACGCCAGGCAGCGCCGACAGCACCGAGCGGTTGACGTCGTCCGGCGCGCCGATCTTGAAGCGCAGCGGCACCACCGCCACCAGTTCGATCGCCGGCATGTCGGCCTTGACGGCCAGGCACAGCAAGGTCTGGCCGTCGATCTTGCCCGCGGCCAGGCTGCCGTGGTAATGCGACAGCTTGCCCTCCTCCCTGGCCAGCGGGATCATGAAGTACTTCGACGAGATGACGGTGTCGACCAGGTCGCGGATGATGCTGTCCAGGCGCGCGAAGGCGGGGCCGGGATCGGCATGCACATAGTGCGGCAGGTCGGCCATCGCGTATTTTTTCGAGAAGGTCATCAGCCCGCCCGCCAGCGCCAGCATCGCCTCGAACAGGCGCTCCGGATGCAGCGCCTTGCAGCGGGCGAAGTGGGACAGCGCGGCGTAGGCACTGCCGATCGTGTGCAGCAGCCAGAACGAGGCGATGTCGCCGCTGCGCACTTCGACCACGTCCTTGCTCGGCTCGCGCTGGTCGCCGGACAGCGCGTCGAGCTTGGCTTTCAATTTCAGCATCAGCTTGTCCAGCAGGCCGCCAAGGCCGGCCGCGCCGATCGCCAGGCAAGGCGGGACGAAGGCCGGGTCCATCTCGAAGCCGCCAGTGGCCACGCGGCGCAGGCGCGCCACCGGGAAGTGGACGTAGGCGCCGCGGTGCGCGCTGTCGGCCAGCAGTTCGACCCGCTTGGCCAGGTAGCTGATGTCCGCGTTCATTGCGCCGGTGAACAGGTCGGCCGTGTCGAGCTCGGCCTGGGTGTAGCGCGCGCCCCTGCCGCCCTTTTCGAAGCCGGCCAGGTTGCCGCCATTCCCCTTGAGCAGGGGCAGCGCCGCGTGGAAGGTGAAGCTGTCTTCGGCCAGCGGCAGCGTGCCCAGGTCGACCGGTTCCGGCAGCGCGTCGGCGCCGGGCGCGTCGAAGATTTCACCATCCTGGAAGATCAGCGACATCGCCTCCGCCTGCAGCGAATTTCCGGCCAGCCCTTCCCGGTTCCATTCGATGCTGTGGACGCCCCACAGCTGCGGGTGCAGGCTGCTGGCGATGTGGTGCAGGCGCGCCTCGTGGTAGCGGTCCTGCTGCTGGAACTGCTGGGGACGCAAGGTGACTCCCTCTGACCACAGGATCTTCGACGGCAGTTTCATGTTTTCTCCCGGATGGCTGGCCTTGCCAGCTTAAGGAGCTGCGCGCGACGGCAATTGCGCAATCGCAAGAAATGGCGCTAGCGGTAGCGCGCGAGGATCCTGTCCACCGTGCCATCCCTGAGCATGGCGTTGATGGCCTTGTCGACGTCGGCGAAGGGCACCTGGGACTTCTTGCTGAAGGCGCACTGCGCCTCGAAACTGGAAATGCGCATGTCGATGCGCACCTGCGCCGCCTTCTCGCCGCGCAGCAGGTAGTCGAAGGTCGCCTGGCCCATCAGCGCGTGCTGGACCTCGCCATCGAGCAGCTTGCGCACGCTTTCTTCGATATTCGGCGCATCGACGCGGTTGAAGCGGATGCCCAGCACCTTCTCGATGCGCGGATAGCGGTGGCTGGCCACCGTGCCCACTGGCCGGTCGCGCAGGTCGGTCAGCGAGCCGATCCGCGGCGCCCCGGTGCGCGAGGTGATCGTTTCGGCGTCGGTCATGAAGGGGGCGCTCCAGTCGAAGTCGCCGTCGATCCAGTGCGGGCGCACGAAGCAGATGCCGTCGGCCTTGCCGGCGGCCAGCACGGCGCTGACGCCTTCGCCAGGCACGCTGATGAATTTCGGGTGGCGGCCCAGGCGCTGCGCCAGCGCATCGCCCATGTCCTTGAGGATGCCGCCGACCATCTTTTCTTTCTGGAACTGGGCGAAGGGCATGGCCTGGTTCAGCGGCGCGATCATGACGAACTCGGCCGACGCCGCCCGCAGCGGCGGAAGGGAAAGGAGAACAGCCAGGATGCAGAAGGTGCGCTTGAGCATGGCGGATCGTGGCAGCCTTGTCGCTTTGATGACTAATGGTAACACTGTGGCCGCCCCGCCGTCTCTGCGATTACCGGTAGCGCGCGATGATCCGTTCGATCGTGCCGTCCTTGAGCATCATGTTGAACACCCGGTCGATCTCGGCGAAGGCGACATCGCTTTTCTTGGAAAAGGCGCACTGGGCCTCGAAGGCGGCGATGGTCAAGTCAGGACGCAGCGGTTCGGCCCTGTTGATGTAGTTTTGGTAATCGACGGCGGATTTCGACAGCAGCGCGTGGTCGACCGCGCCGTCGCGCAGCTTGCGGATGTTGTCGTCGGTGGTCAGTGAATCGCGCCGCACGAACTGCCCGCCGAGGACATTCTCGACGCGGGGATAGCGGTAGGCGCGCACCGAACCGACCGGCAGGTCGCGCAGCGCATTGAGCGAGCGGATCTGCGGCGCGCCTTTGCGCGAGACCACCATCTCGGCATCGTCCATGAACGGGACCGACCAGTTGAAATCGCCATCGATCCAGGTCGGCAGCACGAAGCACAGGCCGTCGGCCCGGCCATCGGCCAGGGCCGCGGCGGTCGAGTCGCCCGCCACGCTGATGAACTGGGCGGTGCGGCCGAGGCGGCGCGACATGGCCAGGCCGAGGTCGCGCAGGATGCCGCCGGTAAGCTTGCCCTTTTCGAACTGGACCAGCGGCATGGCCTGGTTCAAGGGGGCGATCATCGTGAAATCGGCCGACGGGGACGCCTGGGCGGCGAGCGCCGCAGGCAGGACGGCAATGGTGCAAAGGAAATGCTTGAACATGTCGAAACGCATCATCCAGCTGAATTAATGCTTTATGGTAACACTGACAAAGCTTGTGGTACGGAAATAAATAATTGTGTTGGCAATGAATTACTGCACTTTCAACTGGTCGAAGGCAAAGCCGATCTGCTCGATCGCCTGGACCGCCTTGTCCAGGCTGCGGAACACCTGGGGCTGCAGGGTCTGGACCTCGAACAGCATGCCCGCGTCGCCCTTGGCGCCGGCCAGGCGGATCGTCCAGTCGGACTTCGTCATCGGCACGCGCACCAGGGTGGCCGCCGTCAGCCGCCCCGCCGAAAAATCGCGTTTCGCCTGTTCCATCGTCCGGTTTGTTTCGATCATTGTGCCTGCCGCCATTCCCGAGTAGCCTGCGATTGTAAGCTATTCGCGCCCCCGCCCGGCACCGGGATGCAACGCATCCGCCGCCGCGCGGTCAAAGAGAATATCCAGGGAGACAAGCATGAGCCTGACGATCACATCGAGCGCCTTCGACGCGGGCGCAAGCATCCCCGCCGCCTTTACCTGCGAGGGCGACGACCTGTCGCCGCCCCTGGCCTGGTCCGGCGTGCCGGCGGGCGCCAAAAGCCTGGCGCTGGTGATCGAGGATCCCGATGCGCCGGACCCGGCGGCGCCGCAGCGGATCTGGACGCACTGGATTCTCTACAACATCCCGCCCGGCGCGGCAGGCCTGCAGCAGGGCGCCGCCCGCGAGGGTTTGCCCGAAGGCACCCGCGAAGGCCGCAACGACTGGCAGAACAAGGGCTATGGCGGCCCTTGCCCGCCGATCGGCCGCCATCGCTACGTTCACAAACTGTATGCGCTCGATGCGCTGCTGCCCGACCTTGGCGATCCGACCCGCGCGCAACTGGAACAAGCGATGCGCGGCCATGTGCTCGAGCAGGCCGAACTGATCGGCCTGTACCAGATGCGGTGACTTGACGATGGCCACGGCACATAGTGAAATGGTCGGCATCCAGGCTGGTGCCGGGCGCATGGAGGGCATGCTCGAACTGCCGCCCGATCCAATCGGCGTCGTCCTGTTCGCACACGGCAGCGGCAGCAGCCACCTCAGTCCCCGGAATAACTATGTGGCTGGCGAATTGCGCAGCGCCAGGCTCGGAACCCTGCTGGTCGACCTGCTGACCCGGCAGGAGGACGAGACCTTCCAGACCCGCTTCGATATCGCCTTGCTGAGCACGCGCCTCGACACGGCGGCCGACTGGCTGCGGCAGCATAGCGCCTGTGCCGGGCTGCCGCTCGGCCTGTTCGGCGCCAGTACCGGCGCGGCGGCGGCGCTGCAAGTGGCGGCCCAGCGTGCCGACATCGGCGCCGTCGTCGCGCGCGGCGGCCGGCCCGATCTGGCCGGACTGGCAGCGCTGGAACAGGTGACTGCACCCACCTTGTTGATCGTCGGCAGCCTGGACCACGGCGTGATCGAACTGAACCGGGCCGCGCACGCCGCACTGCACTGCGAAAAGCGGATCGCGATCGTGCCAGGCGCCACCCATTTGTTCGAGGAAGCCGGCACGCTGGAAGCTGTCGCCGGACTGGCGGCGGACTGGTTCGTGCAGCACTTGTCCGCCGAAGATCGCAAGCGCTGAGAGACTGGTGCAACGCCCCGGTCATTCCATGGTCGAAGGGAAGTGCGGCATTTTTCCAACAGACCAAGGAGTGCAATGTGAACATTGAATCGGCAAAGCAAGGGTGGAGCAAGCGGTACGGCGCCGTCGCGGCAAGCGGCGAAACCGATGCCGCGCCAGGCCGCAAGTCCAGGAAGTCGATGCGCTGAGGGGGAGCAGCGCCATGGACATTGCGGGCAAGGCCATTGTCATCACCGGCGCCGGCAAAGGCCTGGGCCAGGGCATGGCCGCCATGCTTGCGCAACGCGGCGCTGGCCCTGTATGGATCCGTGCCGAGGGCCGCCTTGGCGCAGGGATGACGTTGGAGAGGAAAGTGTCGTGCGAGCTTCGTGAATTCTGCCTAGCAATCGCACACTTAATGGTGACATAGCCAACAAAAAAGCCAACCCCGAAAGGTTGGCTTCTTCATAATTTTGGTGGGCCTCCCGTGAGTCGAACACGGCACCAACGGATTCTGGTTTGTGTGACTTTCGCCACTCCCTGGACTATGCCTTCACCGTAGCTTGCGCCTTAGGTGGGTGCCGTCTAGTCTCTACACCTTCGACAGGGCTTTCGCCCCGAAGCTTGGCTCGGCATTGCCGTACGCATCGCTGCGCCGTAGGTTTCACCGAATTTGACACCATCCCTTACGCGGTTTCCCATCGCAAGGCACATTTACATATGAGTCCGCTGCTCTAACCAAGCATGAGCTAGAGGCCCGAAACACTTGTTTTTCCGCACCAAGCTCGGCGCGCAGAAACGAAGGGCGAGGATAGGTCCTCGCCCCTGTTCCCGTCAAGGCTTAATTGCCTTCGAGGAAGCTCTTCAGCTTGTCGGAACGCGAAGGGTGGCGCAGCTTGCGCAGCGCTTTCGCCTCGATCTGGCGGATCCGCTCGCGCGTCACGTCGAACTGCTTGCCCACTTCTTCCAGCGTGTGATCGGTCGACATCTCGATACCGAAACGCATGCGCAGCACCTTCGCTTCGCGCGGAGTCAGCGAGTCCAGCACATCCTTGACCACGCCGCGCATCGAGGCGTGCAGCGCGGCATCCGACGGCGCCAGCGTGTTGTTGTCTTCGATGAAGTCGCCCAGGTGGGAATCGTCATCGTCGCCAATCGGCGTTTCCATCGAGATCGGCTCTTTTGCGATCTTCATGATCTTGCGGATCTTATCTTCCGGCATTTCCATCTTGATCGCCAGGGTCGCCGGATCCGGCTCGGCGCCGGTTTCCTGCAAGATCTGGCGCGAGATGCGGTTCATCTTGTTGATCGTCTCGATCATGTGCACCGGAATACGGATCGTGCGCGCCTGGTCCGCGATCGAACGGGTGATCGCCTGGCGGATCCACCACGTTGCGTAGGTCGAGAACTTGTAGCCGCGGCGGTATTCGAACTTGTCGACCGCCTTCATCAGGCCGATGTTGCCTTCCTGGATCAGGTCGAGGAATTGCAGGCCGCGGTTGGTGTATTTCTTGGCGATCGAAATCACCAGGCGCAAGTTGGCCTCGGTCATTTCGCGCTTGGCCTTGCGCGCCTTCATTTCACCGGCCGCCATCTGGCGGTTGATGTTGCGCAGGTCCGGCAGCGGCAGCACGACGCGCGCTTGCAAGTCGATCAGGCGCTGCTGCAATTCCTTGATCGTCGGAATGTTGCGGCCGAGGATGGACGAGTAGGCGTGGCCGGCGTTGACTTCGCCGTCGACCCATTCCAGGTTCGTTTCGTTGCCCGGGAAGACCTTGATGAAGTGGGCGCGCGGCATGCCGCACTTGTTCACGGCAACGTCGAGGATCTGCTTCTCGATGTGGCGCACTTCGTCGACCTGGCCGCGCAGGGTGTCGCACAGCTTTTCAACGACCTTGGCGGTGAAGCGGATGCCGAGCAGTTCGTTCGAGATCGCTTCCTGCGCCTTGACGTAGGCTTTCGAGTTGTAGCCGTCTTTTTCGAAGGCCTTGCGCATCTTGTCGAACTGCACCGAGATGACGTCGAACTTCTCGAGGGCCTGCATCTTCAGCGCTTCGAGCTGCTCGGCCGAGAAACCGGCGGCGCCGGAAGCGTTGTTCTCTTCCTCTTCCTCTTCGCCCTCTTCGCCTTCTGCTTCGTCCTCGTCGTCTTCGGACACGACGGGCGCGGTCACGACGACGGGCGCGTCCTGGTCAGGGTCGACCATGCCGTCGACGATTTCGTCGATCTTGATTTCTTCGTTCTGGATACGGATCGCCGCGGAAATGATTTCCGCGATGGTCACCGGGCAGGCCGAAATCGCCTGGATCATGTCCTTCAGGCCATCTTCGATGCGCTTGGCGATCTCGATCTCGCCTTCGCGCGTGAGCAGCTCGACCGAGCCCATTTCGCGCATGTACATGCGCACCGGATCGGTGGTGCGGCCGAAGTCGGAGTCGACGGTCGACAGCGCCGCTTCGGCAGCCGCTTCGGCTTCGTCGTCGCTGGTGACGGTGGCGACATTGTCGGACAGCAGCAGCGTCTCGGCATCGGGCGCATGTTCGTAGACCGCGATGCCCATGTCGTTGAAGGTGCCGATGATGCCTTCGATCGCTTCCGGATCGACGATGTTTTCGGGCAGGTGGTCGTTGATCTCGGCGTAGGTGAGGAAGCCGCGTTCCTTGCCGAACTTGATCAGGGTCTTGAGCTTCTGGCGGCGGCGCTCGAGTTCTTCCTCGGTCGCTTCGGTGTCCGACGAGAATGCGTCTTTCAGCAGCGCCTTTTCCTTGGCCTTGCGGTCCTTGGCCTTGGCCTTGTCGACCGCCTTCAGTTCGGCGCGTTCGACCGCGTTCAGCGCGGCGACTTCGTCGTTTTCAGGCTGGAATTCTTTCGGCTTGCGCCCGCGCCGGCCCGGCACTTTGACCGATGGCAGCACGTAACCGGACGTGTCGATCGCAGCCAGGGTGGCGGCGTCGGTGGTCTGGCTGACGACCGGCGTTGCGCTCGCGCTGCGAGCTTCGGCCTTGTCTTGCGCTTTGTCTGCCTTGGCAGACACTTTCGTTGGCTTGGCAGCCACTTTGGATTCGGTTTTCTTGATTGGCACAGGCGCTTTCGATGTCACAACGACTAGCTTTACGGTGGATAAGATAAAGTTTATTGCTGCCCTCACGGCCAGCGTGAAACGACTACTTTGCTACACCTTTACATCACCTTGCAGGCGCGATCCGCGCTTGTTGCTCGGGGGGCAGGGTCCAATGGGGTTGACGGGGCAAACGAAAGTTTGCCATCGGCTCACGCATCGCGCTGCCGCAACCCAAGCTGGCCCTGGCCGCCGACGCCACTTGCATGCGCCGATCAAGAGCCTAACTTACAGAAAGAATAACGACTTCCGAACACAGAAATTATTTCAAAGAATACAACACTTAGCGTTTTATTATAGCACGCACCCCAACTTTTTCCAGTCACAAACGCCCCCTGTCTTGACCTGCGTTTTCATCCTTAGCGAGGCGTCTTTTCGGCCGCATCTTCGCGCGCCAGCTGGTCCTGCAATGCCGTGATTTCGCGGTAGCGCACGCCCAACTGATCTGAGGTCAAACCTGCAGAAAACAACTCATTCAATTCTTGTTTGAGGGCATCCATCTTGATTTGCCTCACAGCCCCTGACAGCCACAGCCGCACGCTGTCGAAATCCGATTCCGGCTCCGATGCAATTTCCGCAATTAACTCGTCGTATTCAGGACTCGCATCCTTCAGGTGCTGAGACAGCGCGGCGAAGCTTCCGTTCGGCCCCAGGGATTGGCCCATCGCAACCAGCTGCGCGAGGCGTTCGGCCGATTCGCTGCCAAAGTGGGTGAAGGCCTGGAGTGCCGATTCGCCCAGGTCGAACGCGAGCGGCGGGTGGGCCACCAGGTGGCGCAGGATCTGCAGCTCCAGGCCCACCGGCTGCGGGCGGCCCTGGCGCGGCGGCGCCTTCCTGGCGACGGACACCGGCTTGGCCAGCTCGAACAGGCCCTCGATCTCGGCCGGCGTCGATTCCGTCAGGCTGGCCAGGCCGCGCACGATCTGCAGGCGCAGCGAGCTCGGCGTCATCGATTGCAGCAGCGGCTTGGCGTCGAACTGGATGCGGGCACGCCCTTCCGGCGTGGAAAGGTCGTGATCGGCGGACACTTCGCGCAGCAGGAACTGCGACAGCGGCATTGCCTCGGCAATTTCCTGTTCGAACGCTTCGGCCCCGCGTTCGCGCACGAAGCTGTCCGGGTCGTGCTCTTGCGGCAGGAACAGGAACTTGATCGTCTTGTTGTCGCTCACTTGCGGCAGGCAAGCCTCGAGCGCGCGGCGGGCGGCGCGGCGGCCGGCCTTGTCGCCGTCGAAGCTGAAAATCACCGTGTCGGTCTGGCGCAGCAGCTTTTGCACGTGGGTCGAGGTGCAGGCGGTGCCGAGCGTGGCCACGGCTTGCGGGAAGCCGAGCTGGACCAGCGCCACCACGTCCATATAGCCTTCGGTGACGAGCACATAGCCGGCGTCGCGGATGGCCTGGCGCGCCTCGAACAGGCCGTACAGCTCGAAGCCCTTCTGGAACAGCGGGGTTTCCGGCGAGTTCAGGTATTTCGGTTCGCCGTGGTCGAGCACGCGGCCGCCGAAGCCGATCACCTGCCCTTTGGTATTGCGGATCGGGAACATGATGCGTTCGCGGAAACGGTCATAGCGCTTCTTGTTGCCGCCGTCCTCGTCGACCTTGTCGATCACCAGGCCCGATTCGACCAGCGCCAGCGCGTCGTAGTCGGGGAACACGGCGCGCAGGCTGTCCCAGCCGGACGGGGCATAGCCCATGCCGAAGCGCGCCGCCACTTCGCCGGTCAGGCCGCGGTTCTTCAGGTAGGCGATCGCATTCTGGGCGCCGCGCAGCTGGCCGCGGTAATAGTCGCAAGCCCTGGTCATCGCGTCGGTCAGCGCCATCGCCTGGGCCTGGTTGGCGGCGCGCTGCAGCGGCGGAATCTTGTCGTCGTTGTCCGGCACCACCATGCCGACGCCCTGGGCCAGGTCCTTGACCGCGTCGACGAAGCCCATGCCGGAATATTCGATCAGGAAGCCGATCGAGGTGCCATGCGCGCCGCAGCCGAAGCAATGGTAGAACTGCTTGGTCGGGCTGACGGTGAAGCTGGGGGATTTTTCGTTGTGGAAGGGGCACAGGCCCATGTAATTGGCGCCGCCCTTTTTCAGCTGGACGTAGCGCCCGACCACGTCGACGATGTCGACCCGGTTGAGCAAATCGGTAATAAAGGTTTGTGGAATCACGTCGCGAACAGTCTTTGTCTCAGGTCAGACTATAACGCCGCGTTTGCTACAGAGTTGATCCATAACAAGCCGCGGCGCTCCACATGGCGGCCTGTCCGGCCGCCGCAACACATCAGGCCGGGGCCAGCGCCTTCTTGATCAGCGCGGAGACGGCGCCCATGTCGGTGCCTTTTGGCATCTTCGACTTGACCAGGGCCATGACCTTGCCCATGTCCTGGGGGCCGGCGGCACCCGAGGCGGCGACGGCGGCAGCCACTTCGGCGGCGATCTGTTCGTCCGACAGGCCGGCCGGCATGTAGTTGACCAGGATGGCCAGCTCGGCCTTTTCGATGTCGGCCAGGTCGGGACGGTTGCCCGCTTCGAACTGGGTGATCGAATCCTTGCGCTGCTTGATCATTTTTTCGACGATGGCCAGGGTTTGCTCGTCGTTCACTTCGATGCGCTCGTCGACTTCCTTGCGCTTGATCTCGGCGATGATCAGGCGGATCGTGCCCAGCTTGCCGGCTTCCTTGGCGCGCATCGCGGCCTTCATGTCTTCGGTAATTTGTTCTCTCAGGCCCATGGCATCCTCACAATCAGATCGTATAAATAGCAAAACCCGCTGCGGTAAACCGGAGCGGGCTTGCGCAAAACATGACCCGGACAGGAATACGCGCTGTGCGGGAACAGTTTCGACTAAAACAGTTTAGAACAGCTTTTTCGGCAGCTGCTGGCTGCGGATACGCTTGTAGTGGCGCTTGACAGCGGCAGCCAGCTTGCGCTTGCGCTCAGCCGTTGGCTTTTCGTAGAACTCGCGTGCGCGCAGTTCGGTCAGCAGACCCGTTTTTTCGATAGTGCGCTTGAAGCGACGCATAGCGACTTCGAACGGCTCGTTTTCTTTAAGGCGAATAGTGGTCATGTAAAAATAGAACCGTTAGATTTAGGGAAGAACGAGATTCTAACAGGATTTCATGATCAATGGAAGCTTTTCGCTTTACTGTTTCGCAAGCGCGACAGCAGAACCTCACTCCCCTATGGCGAGGCCGGCGGCGTTGCCGGACGCCCAGGCCCACTGGAAATTGTAGCCGCCCAGCCAGCCCGTCACATCGACCGCCTCGCCGATGAAATACAGGCCCGGCACCTTCGTTGCCATCATTGTCTGCTGGGAAAGTTCCTTGGTATCGACGCCGCCCAGCGTGACCTCGGCCTTGCGGTAGCCTTCGGAGCCGGTCGGCACGATCGCCCAGCGGTGGACGGCGTCGCCCAGCTTGCGCAGTTTGGCGTCGGGGATGTCGGCCAGGCGGGCGTCCGGGGCCAGTCCCGTCAGCTGGAGCAATACTTCGGACAGGCGGGTGGGCAGCCACTGGGACAGCACATTGCCGATCTGCTTCTTCAAGGTACCCTTGCCCTCGATCAATTCGGCGGTGACGTCCATGTCCGGCAGCAGGTTGATGAGGATCGGCGTGCCGGGCGTCCAGAAGCTGGAAATTTGCAGGATGGCCGGGCCGGACAGGCCGCGGTGGGTGAACAGCAAGTCTTCCTTGAAAAAACCGCGCAGCGCGCCCCTGCCCTTGCCGGCGCCCGTTTCGACCTCGACTTCGAGGGCGATGCCGGCCAGCGGCGCGAACGCTTCCCAGCCGGGGCCGTCGAAGGTCAGCGGGACCAGGCCCGGGCGCGGCTCGACCAGTTCGAGGCCGAACTGGGTGGCGATGCGGTAGCCGAAGTCGGTGGCGCCGATCTTCGGGATCGACAGGCCGCCGGTGGCGATGACGAGGCTGTCGGCGAGGATGTCGCCGGTGTCGGTGGCAAGCAGGAAGCCTTCGGACGTGTTGTCGACGGTAGCGACCGCACACGGCATGCGCCAGGTCACGTTACCTTCGGCACATTCGGCCTTCAGCATCTGGATGATCTGTTCGGCCGAATCGTCGCAGAACAGCTGGCCGCGGTGTTTCTCGTGGTAGCTGATGCGGTGTTTCTTGACGAGGGCGAGGAAATCCTGGGGCGTGTAGCGGGACAGCGCGCTCTTGCAGAAGTGCGGATTGCGGGACAGGAAATTGGCCGGTGAAGCATTCACATTCGTAAAATTGCAGCGTCCGCCGCCCGAGATGCGGATTTTCTCGGCCAGCTTGGGGGCATGGTCGATCAGCACCACGCGCTTGCCGCGCTGCGCCGCGACGGCCGCGCACATCATCCCAGCCGCGCCTGCGCCGACCACCGCTACATCGAATTGTTTTGCCATGGCCGAGCCGGCTTTCCGTAAATCACAAAACCGTGATTGTACAGCCCTCCAAAACCCGCAATCGGGGTCAGACCTCAATTAAAGGCTAATCGGGGTCAGACCTCAATTGACCCCAGTCATTAAAAAGATCAGGCAACTCCAGACTTACCCGGAGCTCACAAGGCTCAAGTAGAAATTGAGGTCTGACCCCGATTGGGTCGAAATTGAGGTCTGACCCCGATTGATTGGGTGGAAATTGAGGTCTGACCCCGATTGGCAGTGCTTAAGCGGCGGCGGTGGTGGCGAAGGGAATGGCGCCGTCCGCGCAGCGCACGACGTCGCCGACGACGATGATGCTCGGGCTGCCCAGCCCGGATGTGCGCAGGTCGTCGGCCAGGTGCGCCAGCGTCGTGATCAGCTGGACCTGCCCCTCACCCGTCGCGCTCTGGATCACGGCCACCGGCGTGCTGCCGGCCTTGCCGCCAGCCAGCAGCGCTTCCTGGATCTGCCTGCAGCGCGCCACGCCCATGTAGATGACGATCGTCAGCCCGGTGCGCGCCAGCGCCGCCCAGTCGGGCGTGCGCGCCTTGCCGGCGTCGTCGCCACGCTCGTGGCCGGTCACGAAGATGGCGCCCGAACTCCAGTCGCGGTGCGTCAGCGGCACCCCGATCGCGCTCGGCGCGGCCAGCCCGCTGCTGATGCCGTTGATGACGTCGACCTCGATCCCCGCTTCCATCAGGTGCGCGCGCTCTTCGCCGCCACGCCCGAATATGAAGGGATCGCCGCCCTTGAGCCGCACTACGCGCCGCCCGGCCCGCGCTTCGGACACCATCAGCCGCTCGATGAATTCCTGCCCGGTCGACTTGCAGCCACCCCGCTTGCCCACCGGAATCACCCGCGCCGACGGCGAGGCATGCTCGAGAATCGCGGGATTGACCAGGTCGTCCACCAGCAGCACGTCGGCCGCGGCGATCGCCTTGACGGCCTTGAGCGTCAGCAGGTCCGGATCGCCCGGCCCCGCTCCCACCAAACTAACCTTGCCCCTGTTCTCCATGATGCACACCCGCGTTTGCCTGTAATGCCTTTGAAACTAGCAAGCACTGTGCCACTTGTTCGGTGATCGATGCCGGAACCGGCACTTCCCCCCGCAGTGCGCAGCCGATCCAGGCGGCGGTGGTGGCGGCGTCGCGCGCCTCCGGCATCTCGGCCTTGTCGTCGCTGGGCGGGTCTTTTTGCACCAATACGGTGCGCGCACCATCATGGAACCAGTCGATCTGGTTGGCGCGGTTGGCGTTGGCGACGGTCTCGCCTTCGGTCCCGCGCATCAGGAAGGCGTGGCCGCGCGCCTGCGGCGCGGCATGCTGGAAGTACTCGCCCAGCATCTCGAGGTATTCGGGATGGGTGTACGACACCAGCCGCAGCGCCGGGCCTTCGAACGGCTGCAGGATCTTGACCAGGGTGTGCGTCGAGTTGCGCACCCCGAGAATGCGCCGCAGCGACAGCAGTTGCGCCATCTTCGGCGCCAGCGCGGTGATCGGCATGAAGCAGGGCTGGCCCTGCGCATGCGCCCTTGCGACGTCGGCCACCGCCGCCGCCTGCGGCAGGCCCATGGCGGCAAAGATCTCGGCGGTCGTCACGCGGCCCGGGTCGCTCGTCACCCCGTGCACCAGCACCGGCACGCCTTCGCGCGCCAGCAGCAGCGCCAGCAGCGGCGTCAGGTTGGCCAGCTTGCGCGCGCCGTTATAGCTCGGGATGAGCACCGGCGCATAGTCGCCCCTTGGCGAGAGCAGCTTGTCGAACGAGGCTTCGCCGGCGTCGAGGAAACCGGCGATCTCGTCGACCGACTCGCCCTTGATGCGCATGGCCAGCATGATGCCGCCCAGCTCGAGGTCGGAGACGCGCCCGTCGAGCATCGCGCCGTACAGGGCCTGGGCGTCGGCGCGCGTCATGCTGCGCGCGCCCTTCTTGCCGCGGCCGATCTCTTTGATGAAGTTTGCGGCTGGGAATGGTTGGTGTGGTGTATTCATAAGGCGAAGCTTACAGCAGGCGGGCAAAAACATAAAAGCGACGGACATTGAATCCGGCTTAAGACCGGTCGCGACCATGAGCGGTACACATATGTTGTAGACCTTAACCAAGGAGAGCATCATGGAACAGATTACCCGCCGGGCAACGCTCTGCCTGGCCTTCGCCGCCAACCTGCTTGCTTGCGCGTTCGCGCCGGCGGCCATGGCCTCCAGCCACCGCGAAGCCCCGTTCATCACGCGCCAGCCGAAGGTGGACGCGACCGACTTCTACATGTTCCGCAGTTATCAGCAGGGCCGCGGCGACTACACGACCATCATCGCCAACTACCTGCCGCTGCAGGACGCCTACGGCGGTCCGAACTACTTCATGCTGGACCCGGACGCGCTCTACGAAATTCACATCGATAACAATGGCGACGCCAGGGAAGACCTGACCTTCCAGTTCCGATTCCGGCACCAGAACAAGGACGCCCAGTTCACCGTGGGCGGCAAGAAGGTGTCGATCCCGCTGGTGATCAACGGCGGCAAGATCGAGACCGTCAACGCGCCCGGCGTCAACGTGCGCGAGACGTATTCCGTCACCCTGGTACGCGGCGACCGCCGCCGCGGCATGCGTTCTTCGCTGACCAGCGTCAGCGGCGGCGCGCCCACCTTCGATAAGCCGATCGACAACATCGGCAACAAGTCGATCCCGGACTACGATACCTACGCCGCCAATCATGTGTACAGCGCGCACATTCCCGGCTGCGCGGCGCCGGCGCGCCTGTTCGTCGGCCAGCGCAAGGACGCGTTTGTCGTCAACCTCGGCGAGATCTTCGACCTGATCAACATCACGGCGCCTGCGGTCGAATTCGACCCCAACGCCGAGCGTGCGGCACGCGATGACCTGGCCTTCAAGAACATCACCTCCCTGAGCCTTGAAGTGCCAACCACCTGCCTGCTGCATGCAAGCGCCAACGATCCGGTCATCGGCGGCTGGACCACGGCCAGCCTGCGCCAGGGACGCCTGCTCAACCCGTTTCCAAGATCCGACGCCGAGGTGACGAGGGAAACCGGCGCATGGGTGCAGGTGTCGCGTCTCGGCATGCCGCTGGTAAACGAGGTGGTGATCGGCCTGAAGGACAAAGACCGCTTCAACGCCAGCAAGCCTTCGGCCGACGCCCAGTTCGCCAACTACGTGACCAACCCGACGCTGCCGGCGCTGGTCGAAGTCCTGTTCGGCGCGGCCGGCGCCCAGGCCCCGACCAACTTCCCGCGCAACGACCTGGTGGCCGCCTTCCTGACCGGTGTCTCCGGCGTCAACAAGCCGAAGCGGGTCACACCCGCCGAGATGCTGCGCCTGAACACCTCGATCGCCCCCACCGCCGCCGGCGCGCAAAAGCGCCTGGGCGTGATTGACGGCGACAATGCCGGCTTCCCGAACGGCCGCCGCCCCGGCGACGACGTGGTCGACATCGAACTGCGCGTCGCGATGGGCAAGCTGTGCACCTTGAACATCGGCTGCGCACCTGCCGACGCGCCGGCCGGTGCGATCCGCTTCACCGACGGCGCCTACCTGGACGAGACCTTCGTCAACCCGGCCTTCCCGTACCTGAAGTCGCCGTTGCCCGGTTCGCCACAACAGTAAGGGAGCGCCATAAAAATGTCCAGCTACCTTCTTGCCCTCGCGAGCGGCGGCATCGACGCCGCCACCACCGCCGCGCCGGCAGCCGCTGAACCGGCGGAACTGTAAGCGACGCGGCCATGTGGAACCGCTTCGCATTGGCCGCCGCATGGGCGCTTGCGCTGCCCGCGCAACTTGTCCATGCGGCCCCATTCACGCCCTCCAGCGACAAGCAGGTGATCGAACACCTGCCGCGCCGCGCCGATCCGCTGCAGCGCGAACTGCAGGCACTGCGCGCCAAGCTGGCCGTCGATCCGCGCGACCTGGCGCTGGCGACCCGCGTCGCCCGGCGCTACATCGGCACCGCCCGCAGCGAGACCGACCCGCGCTACTACGGCTACGCCCAGGCGGCGCTGGCGCCGTGGTGGCCGCTGCCCGCCCCGCCGCTGGAAGTGCGCCTGCTGCGCGCCACGCTGCTGCAAAGCACCCACCATTTTCCCGAGGCACTGGCCGACCTCGACGCGATCGTGGCCGCCGATCCGGCCAACGCCCAGGCCTGGCTGACGCGCGCCACGGTGCAGACGGTGCGCGGCGACTACCCTGGCGCTCGCGCCAGCTGCGCGCGCCTGTCCGCGCTCAGCACGCGGCTGGTGGCGCTCACCTGTAGCGCCAGCGTGGCCGCGATGACCGGCCGCTCCGCGCCGGCCGAGGCCCTGGTCGAGACCACGCTGCGCCACAGCAATGACGCCGGTCCCGCCCTGCAGGCCTGGGTCCTGACCTTGCTGGCCGAGATGGCGCAGCGTCGCGGCGCCGCCGCCAGCGCCGAAGCGCGCTTCCGGCGCGCCCTCGCACTCGACCCGCGCGACAGCTACTTGCTCGGCGCCTTCGCCGATTTCCTGCTCGACCAGGGACGCGCTCCGGAAGCCGCCGAACTGGCTGGCGGCCAGCCGCGCATCGATGGCCTGCTGCTGCGCCACGCCCTGGCGCTGCGACAGATGCCCGGCCGGCAGCGGGCCTGCGCCGCGGCGGTGGCCGAACTGCAGGCGCGTTTCAACGCCGCGGCGCTGCGCGGCGACACCGTGCACCAGCGCGAACAGGCGCGCTTCGAACTGCACCTGCGCGGCGACGCCAGGGCTGCACTGGCGCTGGCCCGGCGCAACTGGGAGGTGCAAAAAGAATCGGCCGACATGCGCGTGCTGCTCGAGGCCGCGCTCGGCGCCAAGGACAAGGCCGCGGCGCAGCCGGTACTGGACTGGGTCCGCAAGCACATGGTCGAAGACGTGGCCATCGCCGCGCTCGCGCGCCGGCTGGAGGGGAACATATGATGCCGCGTTTCGCCCTGCGCATGCTGCTGGCGCTGGCACTGCTGGCCACGCTCCCGGCCCACGCACACAAACCGAGCGACAGCTACCTGACGCTGGACGTCGCCGGACCGACAGTGACCGGCCAATGGGACATCGCGCTGCGCGACCTCGATGTTGCGCTGCGCCTGGACCATGACGGCGACGGCGATCTGACCTGGTTCGAGATCCGGTCGCAGCACAAGGCGATCGCCGCGTACGCCCTGGCGCGGCTGGAACTGGCCAGCAGCGGCCAGCCCTGCGCCATCAGTGCGGGCGAACAGCAGATCGACAAACATACCGACGGCGCCTACACGGTGCTGCTGTTCAGCGCCGCCTGCAAGCAGCCCGTGGCCACGCTGGCAATCGGCTACCGCCTGTTCGCCGACATCGACCCGCAGCACAGGGGGCTGCTGAAGCTGCGCCACGCCGGCCAGCTGTCGACCGCAATCTTCAGCCCCGAACGGCCGCGCCAGACGCTGCCGCTGGCCGCCCCCAGCAGGCAGGCGCAATTCGGCGACTATGCCAGGAACGGGGTCTGGCACATCTGGATCGGCTTCGACCACATCCTGTTCCTGCTCTCGCTGCTGCTGCCGGCAGTGCTGGCGCCGCTCGCGGCGGGGCAGGCGCCGACGCTGCGCGCGGCCTTCGCCGATGTGCTCAAGGTGGTCACCGCATTCACGCTGGCCCATTCGCTGACCCTGGCGCTGGCCAGCCTGCACGTGGTGGCGCTGCCCTCGCGCTGGGTCGAATCGGCGATCGCCGCCTCGGTCGTGGCCGCGGCGCTCAACAACATCGTGCCGCTGTTCCGCGGGCGGCGCCCGCCGGCCGCCTTCGCCTTCGGCCTGGTCCACGGCTTCGGCTTCGCCGGCGTGCTGGCCGGCCTCGGCCTGCCGCAGGGGGCGCTCGTGTGGAACCTGTTCGCCTTTAATATCGGCGTCGAACTGGGGCAAATGGCAATCGTGGCGGTATTCCTGCCGCTCGCCTTCCTCGCGCGCCACACCTGGTTCTACCGCCAGGCGCTGACCTCGGGCTCGGCCCTGATCGCGCTGCTGGCAGCCGGCTGGCTCGCCGAGCGCGCCTTTGATTTCAAGGTATTGCCGGTCTAACCCCGGCCGGTTTGACCTGCTGCAGTGCAACAAGTCGAGAATACGGCTAAACTGGAGCATCCCCCAGTAATTACACTCATTTAGCTGACATCATGATCACGCCAGACATCGAAAACAGTAACGTCACATCCTTCTCCCGCATGCCGACCCCGGAAGAGCTGCATGCCACCCTGCCGATCTCGGACCAGGCTTTCCAGACCGTGATGAAGGGGCGCGAAGCCCTGCGCAACATCATCGACCGCAAGGACAAGCGCCTGTTCGTCGTGGTCGGGCCGTGCTCGATCCACGATCCGGTGGCCGGCCTCGATTATGCGAACCGCCTGCTCGAACTGCAGGAAGCGGTGAAGGACACCATGCTGCTCGTGATGCGCGTGTACTTCGAGAAGCCGCGCACCACCACCGGCTGGAAGGGCTACATCAACGACCCGGACATGGACGATTCCTTCCGCGTCAACGAGGGCATGGAGAAGGCCCGCAAATTCCTGCTCGACGTGTGCGAACTGGGCCTGCCCACCGCCACCGAAGCGCTCGATCCGATCTCGCCGCAGTACCTGGGCGACCTGATCGCCTGGACCGCGATCGGCGCGCGCACCACCGAATCGCAGACGCACCGCGAAATGTCTTCCGGCCTGTCGACGCCGGTCGGCTTCAAGAACGGCACCGACGGCGATATCAGCATCGCGATCAACGCGATCCTGTCCTCGGCCCATCCGCACTCCTTCCTGGGCATCAACGGCCAGGGCAATGTGTCGATCGTGCGCACCCGCGGCAACGCCTACGGCCACGTGGTGCTGCGCGGCGGCGACGGCCGCCCGAACTACGACTCGGTGTCGATCGCGATCGCGGAGCAGGCGCTGACCAAGGCCGGCCTGCCGGCCAACCTGGTGGTCGACTGCTCGCACGCGAACAGCTACAAGAAGCCGGAACTGCAGCCGCTGGTGATGGCGGACGTGGTCCAGCAGATCCGCCACGGGAACAAGTCGCTGGTCGGCGTGATGATCGAATCGAACATCGTCGGCGGCAACCAGAAGATCCCGAGCGACCTGTCGCAGCTGAAATACGGCTGCTCGGTGACCGACGGCTGCATCGACTGGGAGACCACTGCCGATATGCTGCGCGCGACGCACAAAGAATTGCTGCAGCGGCCATAAACCCGAAACAACGGGAACGTAGGGCGGAAGAGGCCGTACAATAGCGCCTTCCCCAGCTTAACCTGCGTACCCCCATGATCGTCCTCGGCGTCGAATCCTCCTGCGATGAAACCGGCATCGCGCTCTATGACACGGAGCGCGGCCTGCTGTCGCACGCCCTGCATTCGCAGGTCGCCATGCACGAGGAATACGGCGGCGTGGTGCCGGAACTGGCGTCGCGCGACCACATCCGGCGCGCCATCCCGCTGCTCGAACAGACGCTGTCGCAAGCGGCGATCGAGGCCGCCGACATCGACGCCATCGCCTACACCCAGGGCCCGGGCCTGGCCGGCGCGCTGCTGGTCGGCTCGTCGATCGCCTGCAGCCTCGGCCTCGCGCTCGACAAGCCGGTCCTCGGCGTGCACCACCTCGAAGGCCACTTGCTGTCGCCGCTGCTGGCGTCCGACCCGCCGCCGTTCCCCTTCATCGCCCTGCTGGTCTCGGGCGGCCACACCCAGCTGATGCGGGTCGACGGCGTCGGCCAGTACACGCTGCTCGGCGAAACGCTGGACGACGCGGCCGGCGAAGCGTTCGACAAATCGGCCAAGCTGCTCGGCCTGGGCTACCCCGGCGGCCCGGCCATTTCGCGCCTGGCCGAATTCGGCGACCCGGCAGCGTACAAGCTGCCGCGCCCGATGCTCCATTCGAAGGATTTCAACTTCAGCTTCTCGGGCCTCAAGACGGCCGTGCTGACGGTCGTCAAGAACCACGAACAGAAAGTCATCGCCAACATCTGCGATCAGGACAAGGCAAACATCGCGCGCGGCTTCGTCGATGCGATCGTCGACGTGCTGACCGCCAAGTGCGTCAGCGCGCTGCGCCACTCGGGCCTCAAGCGCCTCGTCATCGCCGGCGGCGTCGGCGCCAACAGCCAGCTGCGCGCCTCGCTCAACGCGGCAGCGCTCGCGAAGAAGTTCAAGGTCTACTATCCCGAGCTCGAGTTCTGCACCGACAATGGCGCGATGATCGCCTTCGCCGGCGCCATGCGCCTGCAGATCAATCCGCACGCCGCCCAGCGCGATTACGGCTTCAATGTGCGGCCGCGCTGGCCGCTGGACGACATCAAGGTGGTCTGAACCCGCCTTTGCCGGAACTCGCCGCGCCGCAGCCGATCCTACCGTGTACCGTCATTTCGCAAAGAATGGCAATATCTGCCGGTTGTGTTTTCCGGAGGTGAAGTATGCGTGTTGTCAGTTGGAACATTCACTGGGGCTGCGGCAAGGATAGTCGGATCCGCATCCACGCAATCATTGATGTATTGCGCAAGTTGAATCCCGACATTATCTGTTTGCAGGAAGTTGCTTCAAATCATGCTGAGCTGGAAGGCAATGCCAGCGCCAACCAGTTCCGCCAGCTGGCGGGGGCGTTCGGCGGCTACCAGCCGGTGCTCGAGCCGACCAGCGAGATCTATCAAAACAACCTGCCGCGCCAGTTTGGCAACCTGCTGCTGTCGAAGTACCGCATCACCCAGGTCCACCGCCACCTGCTGCCCTGGCCGCCCGATCCGACCAGCCCGGCCGGCATGCCGCGCGGGATGATCGAGGTCGTCGTCGAAGCGCCGGGCGGCAAGATCCGGGTACTGACCACCCACCTCGAATATTATTCCCCGGTGCAGCGCATGGCGCAGACGCGCCACATCAAGTACCTGCACTGGGAAGCTTGCGAACGCGCGCGCATCTACCAGCCCGATCCGGGCATGGACGCGCCCTTCCACCTGGGTTTCCGGCCCGGCACGGCGATTTACTGCGGGGATTTCAATTTCACCGAACAGTCGCCGGAGTACCAGGAGCTGCTGGCGCCGGACGAGCAGATAGCGCTGCCGCTGGTCGATGCGTGGCGCTACAAGCACCCCGAGATCGCGCGCGCGCCCACGGCCGGCCTGCACGGCTTCAAATGGCCGGAGCGGGCCGACTGCTTCGACTACTTCTTCGTCACGGCCGACCTGCTGCCGCGCCTGACCGAAGTCGAGGTGCAGTCGGAGACGGCGGCGTCGGATCACCAGCCGATCGTGCTGGACCTGGCGTAGGCCAGGGACGCGTAAAGCCAACTGCTTACGCCGCTTCCTTCTGCGGCCTGGCCTGCCGGTGATACAGGAACTCCAGCACCCGCGTCCGGTACTCGTTGTACAGCGGATCATGCGCCAGCTCGACCCGCTCGCGCGGCCGCGGCAGGCGCACTTCGACGATGTCGCCGATCGTCGCGGCCGGCCCGTTGGTCATCATCACGATGCGGTCCGACAGCAGCACCGCCTCGTCCACGTCGTGCGTCACCATCACCACGGTCGAGCCGGTGGTCGCGACGATGCGCATCAGCTCATCCTGCAGGTGCGCGCGCGTGAGCGCGTCAAGGGCGCCGAACGGTTCGTCCATCAGCAGCACTTTCGGCTCCATCGACAGCGCGCGCGCAATGCCCACCCGCTGCTTCATGCCGCCCGAGATCTCGTTCGGACGCTTGCCCGATGCGGCCGTCAGCCCCACCATCGCCAGCGCCGCCGCGGTACGTTCCTTCAGCTTGGCCGTGCCTTCCTTGGCGCCGAACACGCGCTCGACCGCCAGGTAGACGTTCTCGAAGCAGGTCAGCCACGGCAGCAGCGAATGGTTCTGGAACACCACCGCGCGCTCCGGCGACGGCCCGGCGATCTCGCGCCCGGCGCAGATCAGCGCGCCCTCGCTTGCGTTGGTCAGCCCCGCCAGCAGGTTGAGCAGGGTCGACTTGCCGCAGCCGGAGTGGCCGATCAGCGTGATGAACTCGCCCTGCTCGACCGTCAGGTTGACCTTGGTCAGCGCGTGGAAGCTGCCCTTGCGGGTCTCGAACACCATTTCGGCGTTTTGCACTTCAATGAATTTTTGCATGTCAGTTCCCCGCTTCTTCAAACGTGACCGATTTGGCCAAGGTAACCAGCGCCAGCTCCAGCACCAGCCCGACGACGCCGATGACGACGATCGCGATCAGGATGTGCGGCACGTTCAGGTTGTTCCATTCGTCCCACACCCAGAAGCCGATGCCCACGCCGCCGGTCAGCATTTCAGCGGCGACGATCACCAGCCAGGCGGTGCCGATCGCCAGCCGCACGCCGGTCAGCATGTAGGGCAGCACGGACGGCAGCAGGATCTTGGTGAAGATCTTCCACTCCGACAGGTTCAGCACGCGCGCGACGTTCATGTAATCCTGCGGCACGCGCTGCACGCCGACGGCGGTGTTGATGATCATCGGCCAGATCGAGCAGATGAAGATCGACCAGATCGCGGCCGGATCGGCAGCCTTGAACACCAGCAGGCCGATCGGCAGCCAGGCCAGCGGCGACACCGGCTTGAGCAGGCTGATGATGGGGTTGAACATCCCGGCCAGGAACTTGAAGCGACCGATCATGAAGCCGAGCGGGATGCCGACCGCGGCGGCCAGGCCGAAGCCCATGCCGACCCGCTTGAGCGAGGCCAGGATGTTCCAGCCGATGCCCTGGTCGTTCGGGCCATTGCTGTAGAAGGGATCGGCGAACAGCTTGACCGCCGCTTCCCAGGTCACCATCGGCGACGGGAAGGCGCTGTTCTTGGTCGCCAGGATTTGCCACAGCAGCACCAGCAGCGCCAGGCCGAACACGGGCGGCAGCACCTTCAGCAGGAAGGCGCCGGAGCGCGTCTTGCCGCTGCCGAAGTGGTAGCCCTGGCTGGCCAGGCGCGCGCTGCGGGCGCGCTTTTCGGGCACCGGCGCGGCCGCCGCGGGAGCGGCCGCCTCGAGCGGCGCGGCCGCCATCGGTTTCATCACGTTCTCTAGGACTGCACTCATCACGATCTCCTTGTCTTAGACTTTGATCTTGAAGCTGTCGGCATAGGCTTTCGGGTTCTTGCCATCCCAGACCGTCCCGTCGAGCATCTTCACCGAGCGCATCGGCGACTTCGGCACGCTGACCTTGGCCATCGTGGCGGCCTCGGTGTACAGCTTGATCTGGTTGACGGCGGTGGCGGTGGCCAGGTAATCCGGCTCGCCCTTGAGCAGGCCCCAGCGCTTGTGCTGGGTCAGGAACCACATGCCGTCCGACAGGTACGGGAAGTTGACCGCGCCGTCGTTGAAGAACTTCATGTAGTTTGGGTCGTCCCAGGTCTTGCCCATGCCGTTCGTGTAGCGGCCCAGGATGCGCTGGTTGATCACGTCGACCGAGGTGTTGACGTAGGATTTCTCGGCGATGGTTTCGGCCATCTTGTTCTTGTTCATCAGGCCGGCGTCGATCCACTTGCTCGCTTCGAGCACGGCGGCGATCAGCGCGCGCGCCGTGTTCGGGTACTTGGCCACCCACTCCGCGCTGGTGCCCAGCGTCTTCTCCGGGTGGTCCTTCCAGATGTCCTGGGTGGTGGCGGCGGTGACGCCGACGCCGTCGACGATGGCGCGGTGGTTCCATGGCTCGCCCACGCAGAAGCCATCCATGTTGCCGACCCGCATATTGGCCACCATCTGCGGCGGCGGCACGGTGATGACCTTGGCATCCTTCATCGGGTTGATGCCATACGTCGCCAGCCAGTAGTACAGCCACATCGCGTGGGTGCCGGTCGGGAAGGTCTGGGCGAACGAGTATTCGCGCTTGTCGGTCTGCATCAGGCGCGCCAGCGACGGGCCATCCACGCCGCCCTTGTCGGCCACCTTTTTCGACAGCGTGATCGCCTGGCCGTTGTGGTTCAGGTTCATCAGCACCGCCATGTCCTTCTTCGGTCCGCCGATGCCGTTCTGCACGCCGTAGATCAGGCCGTACAGCACGTGCGCCGCATCGAGCTCGCCGTTGACGAGCTTGTCGCGCACGCTGGCCCACGACGATTCCTTGGTCGGGATGATCTTGATGCCGTACTTCTTGTCGAAGCCCAGCACCGATGCCATGACCACCGAGGCGCAGTCGGTCAGCGGGATGAAGCCAACCTTCACTTCCTCTTTCTCCGGCTTGTCCGAGCCGGCGGCGAACACGCCCCCGCTGGCCAGGCCCGTCAGGGTGGCGCCGGCGCCGGCTTTGAGCAGGCTGCGGCGGATCAGGTTGGTTTTGCTGTCGGTCGTCATGGTATCCCTCTATTGGCAAGTGGCAGGCGAACGCTGCCTTCACCAGCTTCCTTCAGCAATTGGCGTGCCAGCCCATCAATACAGAGGGAGGAAATGCAAACGGCCGCCGCAGCCGCCGTTTTACGTGGGAATTAAGCACCGTTAACGTGCGATGCACCAAAACAGGAGTCCCGTTTGTATCAGCGCTCGATCGTGACGCCCTTCCAGAACGCGACATGGCCGGCAATCTGCTTGGCGGCCACGAAAGGCTCGCGGTAAATCCAGCCGGCGTCGCGGTTGACCTCGCCGTTGACGTTCAGGCTGTAGTAATTGGCCTTGCCCTTCCAGCCGCAATAGGACTCGGTATTACTGGCGACCAAATATTCCTGGCGGATGGCCGACATCGGGAAGTACACATTGTCCTCGACGATCTGCACTTCGTCATCGCGCGCCTCGGCGATGACGGTGCCGTTCCAGCTGGCTTTGGGCATGGCATTCTCCTCAGGTCGTGGTGGCGATCTTGCGCAGCGCCTGCTCGAAGACCTCGGGCGGCTGGCCGCCGGAGATCAGGTGGCGCTCGTTGATGATGACGGCCGGGACCGAGTTGATGCCGGCCCGCTGGTAATACGCCTCGCGCTCGCGCACCTCGGCGCCGTAGCTGCCGTCGGCCAGCACGCGCGCCGCCTGCTCCCGGTCCAGGCCGGCGCCGGCGGCGGCCGCCAGCAGCACCTCGTGGTCCTCAGGGCTTTCGCCGCGCGTGAAGTAGGCTTCGAACAGGGCCATCTTCAGCGCGTGCTGGCGCCCCTCCAGTTCGGCCCAGTGCAGCAGGCGGTGGGCGTCGAAGGTGTTATAGATGCGCGAGCGCTTGTCCATCTCGAAGCGGAAGCCCACGTCAAGGCCGCGCGCGCGGATCATTGCACGGGTCTGGGCGCCCTGTTCCGGCGTGGCGCCGTACTTTTGCGCCAGGTGCTCGGTGATGTCCTGGCCGCCGGGCGGCATGGCCGGGTTCAGCTCGAAGGGCTGGAAGTGCAGTTCGGCGCTGGCCACGTCCTGCACGCGCCCGAGCGCCTGCTCGAGCGATTTGAGGCCGATCGCGCACCAGGGGCACGAGACGTCCGAAACGAAATCAATCCTGAGGGGAGTTGCCATGCTGGCCTGCCTTTCCTGCGGTGCGCCGATGCGCTCAAGTCAGGATAGTGGCACAAGTTGGCATTTCAAGCAGGCAGCGCCTTACTTCTTGGCGCCGCTCTTGCTGCCGATCCGGCTTTCCTTGCCCGCAAGCAAGTTCGAGATGTTCTTACTGTGGCGGAACAGCAGCAGCGCGCTCATCGCCACCACGGCGAAGAAGATCTCGTCCAGGCCGAACAGCAAGCCGTAGTAGAACGGTGCGAACACGGCCGCGATCAGGGCCGCCAGCGACGAGTAGCGGAAGGCATAGGCCACGACCAGCCAGGTGACCAGGGTGGCCACGCCGAGCCAGACGTTCAGGCCGAGCAGCACGCCGAGCGCGGTGGCCACGCCCTTGCCGCCGACGAAGCGGAAGAACACCGGCCACAGGTGGCCGAGGAAGACGGCGATCGCGACCAGGGCGATGCCGGCGTCGGTCAGGCCGTACTGGTCCTGCAGGCGCAGCGCCAGCCAGACCGCGAACCAGCCCTTGGCGCCGTCGCCGATCAGGGTAGCGATGGCGGCCTTCTTGTTACCGCTGCGCAGGACGTTGGTCGCGCCCGGGTTCTTGGAGCCGTAGGTGCGCGGGTCGGACAGGCCGAACACCCGGCTCATGACGACGGCGAACGAGATCGAGCCGATCAGGTAGGCGGCGATGGTGAAGATGGCGGTGGCGATTGTTGGGTTCATTGTCTCTCTCTTCTTATATATGTGCTTCCGGGTCCCGGGACACCGACCTGTGCCGATGTTCCGGGCCGTGAATATACACTATCGTCACTCGGCCAAGGCACATTGCACCGCCCTGGCCTTGACCACGTCGACCAGCACCTGCGGCGCGATCCCGACCAGGTAGCCGCGCCGCCCGCCGTTGATGTAGATCGTCTCCAGCGCCAGGATGCCCTGTTCCACGTACACCGGCAGCGCCTTGCGCGTGCCGAACGGCGAGGTGCCGCCGACCTGGTAGCCCGAATGGCGCTGCGCCACGTCCGGCTTGCACGGCTCGACCGACTTGCACGGGATCGCGCGCGCCAGGTTCTTGGTCGAGACCTTGCAGTCGCCGTGCATCAGCACGATCAGCGGCCGCGCCGCCTCGTCCTGCATCACCAAGGTCTTGACGACCGCATGCTCGTCCACGCCGAGCTCGCGCGCCGACACCGCGGTGCCGCCGTGTTCCTCGTAGTCGTAGGGATGTTCGGTAAACACGACCCCGTGCTTGCGCAAGAACTGCGTCGCGGGAGTCTCGGAAATATGCTCTTTCTTGGCCATGCGTGATACGCTGAAGTTTCAATGAGGAGTTCCTTATTATGCAGCAAGAAATTCGCTTTGCCACCTTCAATGTGTGCAACCTTGCCCCGCCGGGCGCGAAACTGTACGACAACCTGGCGCCGACGACGCCGGAAGAATACGAAGCCAAGGTCGACTGGACCGCGCGCCAGATCGATCTGCTCAATGCGGACGTGATCGGCTTCCAGGAGATCTTTTCGCAGGCCTCGCTCAGGGATGCGCTGTCGCGCACCCGCCATTACCGCGACGCCGTCCATGTCGGCTTCGATCCCGACCCGGCCGCCGACCGGCTCACGCCGAGCGTGGCGCTGGTGTCGCGCCTGCCGCTGGCCGAACCGGGCGTGCTGTACACGAACTTCCCTGAAGGCGTGGCGTTGCCGGCCGGCACCCGCGACCCCGACCGTTTCGCGCGCGCCGTGGTCCATGCCTGCGTGGCGGCCACGCCCGACTGCCTGATCGACGTGCTGGTGGTGCATCTGAAGTCGAAGCGTCCCGACTACCGCAGCAGCGATACCGGCGACGACCCGCAGCTGTACGCGCTGGCCTGCCTGCGCTCGCTGGTGCGGCGCGGCACCGAGGCGGTGGCGCTGCGCGTGATGCTGTCGGCCATGGCGCGCGAGCGCAAGCGCCCGCGCGTGGTGCTGGGCGACTTCAACGACGTGGCCGAGGCGGTCAGCACCAGCATCGTGCTGGGCGCCGGCGCGCCGCTGGGCGACCGCATGTTCGATGCCTTCCAGCTGCAGCCGGCGCGCCTGGCCAATTTCTCGACCCTGCACGAGGGCGTGTATTCGACGATCGACCATATCCTGCTGTCGGAGGATTTCAACCCGGCCTTGCCGACCGCCATCGGCGAGGTGCTCGACGTGGCCTACCTGAACGACCACCTGGTGCTGGCGCTGCCGGAAGCGTCCGACCACGGCCAGGTGATCGCGCGCGTGCGCCTGTTCGACGAGAGCCATGGCCTCATGGATGGCGGCGTCTGAGGTCGGGGTCGGACGAGGCCATGCTGGCGTAGAAGCCCTGGTACTCGTCGCAGCCATGCTGCTGCAGGAAGCGCAGCTGCTCGGCGTTCTCGACCCCTTCGGCGATCACCCGCAGCTTCAGGCTGCGCGCCACCGCGATGATGGCCGGGATGATCGCCGCGTCGTTCGGCGCCGACGTGATGTCCTCGACGAAGGAGCGGTCGATCTTCAGTTTTGACAGCGGGAAGCGGCGCAGGAAGCTCAGGCTCGAGTAGCCGGTGCCGAAATCGTCGATCGTCAGGCGCACGCCGCGCTCGTGCAGGGCGTTGACGGTGGCCACGGTGGCGGCGTCGCCGTTCATGATGACGCCCTCGGTGATCTCGAGGTCGAGGAATTGCGGCGGCAGGCCCGAGCTGCGCAGCGCCTCGTCGACGCAGCCGACCAGGTTATCGTGCAGGAACTGCACGGTCGACAGGTTTACGCCCACCACCACCGGCATGCCGGCGTCGCGCCAGCGCTGGGCCTGGGTACAGGCTTCGCGCAGCACCCACTCGCCGATCGGCACGATCAGGCCGCACTCCTCGGCCACCGGCAGGAACTGGTCCGGCTGCAGCAGGCCCCGTTCCGGATGGCGCCAGCGCAGCAGCGCCTCGACGCCGATCGTCAGGCCGCTGTCGATCGCCACCTCGGGCTGGTATTCGAGCACGAACTCGTTGTTGGCCAGCGCATGGCGCAGGCGGTTTTCCATCTGCACCCGCTCGATCACATGGGCGTTCATTTCGCGGCTGAAGAACTGGAAATCGTTGCGCCCGCTCTGCTTCGCGTGGTACATCGCGACGTCGGCGTTCTTCAGCAGCGCCTCGACGGTGTCGCCGTCGCCGGGGAACATGGCGATGCCGATCGACACCGACAGCGCCAGCGCCAGCCCGCCCGCCTCGATCGGCTGGGCCACGCTGTCCATCACGGTGGACGCCACATGGGCGGCCTGGTCGACGCCGCCGATGCCGGTCAGCAGGACCACGAATTCGTCGCCGCCGAGGCGGCTGACGGTATCGACGTTGCGCACGCAGCGCACCAGGCGCTGCGCCACTTCCTTGAGCACCTGGTCGCCGGCCTGGTGGCCGTAGCCGTCGTTGATCTGCTTGAAGCGGTCGAGGTCGATGAACATGACGGCCAGCCGGGTGCGCTGGCGGCGCGCCGTGGCCAGCGCCAGCTGCAGGCGGTCGAGGAACAGCACGCGGTTCGGCAGGTCGGTCAGGAAGTCGTGCTCGGCCAGGTGGCGGGTGCGCTCGTCGACCCGCTGGCGGCTGGTGATGTCGGCCAGGATGACCATGTAGTTCGACACCTCGCCGCGCACATCGCGGATCGCGGTCAGCGCCGCCCAGGCCGGGAATTTTTCGCCGCTGCTGCGCAGCGACCACAGCTCGCCTTCCCAGTGGTCCTGCACCGCCACGTAGTCCCAGATGTGCTGGTAGAAGCCCGGCTCGTGCACGCCGTCGCGCAGGCCCGGCAAGTTCTGGCCCAGCGCCTGCCCGGGCGTATAGCCGGTGATGTCGGTGAAGGCCTGGTTGACCGACGCCACCTTGAACTCGCGGTCGAGCACGATGATCGCATCGCGCGCGTTCTCGAACACCTGGGCCGCCAGCAGCAGGGTGGTTTCAGTCTGCTTGCGGTCGGTGATGTCGCGGATGACGGCGAAGGACAGGGATTCGCGGTCCAGCGCAACCGAGGTCAGCAGCACTTCGGCCCAGAACGCGCTGCCGTCGGCCAGCTGGTAGCGCCACTCGAAGCGCCGGTTACCGTCGGTGAAGGCCTGCCCGGCCAGGCTGGCGTCGCCGCTGGCCGAGGCTTCGCCCGAAGGCTGGTTGGGGGGCGAGAAATCGAGCAGCGAATGGCCGAGCAGTTCGTCCTTGGTGCTGCAATGGAACAGGCGCATGGCGGCCGGGTTGGCGTCGATGATCAGCTTGCCTTGCACCAGCACGATCGCGTCGTGCGAACGCTCGAACAGCTGGCGGAAGTTGGCGCCGGAAGCGGCCAGCGCCAGCTCCTCGGCCTTGCGGCGGGTGATGTCGATCTCCATGCAGAACAGCTGCAGGGGCACACCGTCGCGCCGGACCGTGAAGTGGGTCGAATAGGTCCACAGTTCCTTGCCGTCGGGACGGGTGATATGCCAGTCGCGCGCAGCCGGCGCGCCGGTGCGCCATACATCCTCGAGCAGCAGGTCGAACGGTTCCTGGTGGTTGGTGCGCCGCCCGAGGCTGGCCAGCGGCTTGCCGACCGCCTCGCTGACGCTGATGCCGAACAGGGCCACGCTGCTGCGGTTCCAGAAACGCACGATGCCGGCGCGGTCGATGCTGTGGACCGCGACGGTCGGGGTCAGCTCGATCGCCGCGACGAAGCGGTACAGCACGTCGAGCGCTTCGTGCCCTGGGCCATCCGGCTCCGGAGGCGGGTCGGTGACAGACGGGTCATCGCTCACTGTGGGACCTTTCCTTGGACAGAGTGAAAGTTACCCTTTCATTCTGACCAGCGAAACGCCCTTCCACTTGTGCAATCGCAAACGGGCCGTCATGAAGGCAAGTCCGGCGCGCCGCGGCGGCTGCATTCCGTCGCCTCCATGCGCATTCCAGCGGGCGGAAAGTGCGGCTCGTCGCATACCGGTGGCGGCGGCCGGCCGCCTTTTCTATAGTGGCAACATGCGCCTGGAGCTCCACCTTGTGAACAAGACGGAGCACTTGCGCCCCCTATGCGGCCCTGGGCCAAACACATAGGGCGGAACCGGTGACCGGTTCCGCCCTGCGGGTCAATCTATTGCGTCGGGGACTCGCTGTCGGTGCTGGTCTCGTCGGCATCGTCGCCTTCGCTTGCCTCCGCACCCTCGCCGCCCGGATTGTTCTTGGCTTCAAGCTTCTTGCGCGCCTTCTCCTCCGCTTTCTTTTTCTTCTCTAATTCCCGCTGTCGCTTTTCGTACTGGAAATTAGTTTTAGCCATGAATCACCTCTCGGGGTTTAGAAGAAAAGAAGTCCTGCGGCACCATTATGACCCAGTTATGCGATCGGCATTTGAATTAACCACGCGGGTGGTGCTGGGCATGCAGCTGTTTCAGGCGCTCGCGCGCGACATGGGTGTAGATTTGCGTTGTGGAAATATCTGAGTGCCCGAGCAATAATTGAACAACGCGCAAGTCGGCGCCATGGTTCAGCAAATGGGTCGCGAAGGCATGGCGCAGCGTGTGCGGCGACAGCGGCGCTTGAATACCCGCCTTCAATGCATGTTTTTTGATCAATACCCAGAACATCTGGCGCGTCATCGGACCGCCGCGCGCGGTCACGAACAGCGCATCGTCGACCTGGCCGTCCAGGATCACCCCACGCGCCTGTTTCAGGTAGCGCTCGATCCACTGGCGCGCTTCCTGGCCGAAGGGCACCAGCCGCGTCTTGCTGCCCTTGCCGGTGATGCGCAGCACGCCGTCGTTCAGGCTCAGCTCGACCAGCTTGAGCGTCACCAGCTCCGATACCCGCAGCCCGCTGGCGTACATCAGCTCGAGCATCGTGCGCTCGCGCAAGCCGAGCGGGGTAGCGACGTCGGGCGCGCCCAGCAGCGCCTCGACCTGGGCTTCGGACAGGGTGTGGACAAAGCGGACCGGCTGGCGCGCCGAAGCGAGCTTCAGGCAGGGGTCGTCGGCCACCTGCTTCTGGCGCAGCGCCAGCTGGTAGAAACGCTTGAGCACCGACAGCCGCCGGTTGGCCGAGCTGGGCTTGGTCTCGGCGTGGCGCTCGGCGAAATACGCTTCCAGGTCGTGCGCGCGGACCGCCAGCAGGCTGTCGGCGCCCGGGCGGCGCACCTCGAGCCAGCGCGCGAACAGGCGCATGTCGCGCCGGTAGGCGTCCAGCGAGTTTTTCGCCAGGCCCTGCTCCAGCCACAGGTTGTCGCAGAAAGCGTCGATCAGGACCAGATTGTCTGCTGCTGCCACGGCGCACCCTTCGCCCCTTCGTGGGCCAGCAACCAGCGCTTCACCCCGAGGTGGAAGCCGTTTTCCTCGTCGTGGTTCGAAAAGCCGCCGAGGCCGCCCGCGGCCAGCACCCGGTGGCAGGGGATGACCAGCGGGAACCAGTTGGCCCCGCAGGCCTGGCCGACCGCGCGCGGCGCCGAGCCGACCAGCTTGGCCACCTGGCCATAGGTTTGCACGTTGCCGCGCGGAATGGCGGAAATCGCTGTCCACACGCGCTGCTGGAAGGCGCTGCCGACCGCCGCCAGGGGCAAGGTAAAGACGAAATCGGGATCCTGCAGGTAAGCGGCGACCTGTTGCGCGGCCGCTTCGGCGACGGCGTCGGTGGCGGCCTTTTCACCGAAATGGGGCGGCAGGTAAACGATTTCGGAAACGCTCCCACATTCGGTGCGTATGCCGATGCCGCCGAACGGTGCGCCGACGATGGCGCTGAAATGGGCGCTGCCCAGTTGAGTTTTCATGCGGGCAGTGTAACGCAGGCGAAAAAAAAGCGCACCCGCAGGTGCGCTTCAAATGTGGTTCGCGTTCCCGGCTGCCAGTCGTGCCAGCAGCATCTGTCGGATCGCGTGTCTCCTCGAACTATCTCGGTATGGACTACCGTGCTTTTTCTACTACTCCCCAAACTCTTGCATCTTTTTAACACTGCTTGCACCACCTTGGTGCTGGAAGGTCCCCATCATAACGCAGTTCAAAAGTTGGTCTGTGGCTTTTTTTACACGGAACTTGAATATATTTCAGTTGTAAAATCAAATTTTGCAGCAATCGGGCAATCTGTGGTACGGCCGCCCCGTCCCGGCCTATTTCGCCGCTTCCTTGTTGATGGCCTGGATCAGGTCCTTGCCGATGCGCGCCTCCATGTCGCGCTGGACCGGCAGCAAGGCCTTGCGCCATTCCGCCTGTTCCTTCGCGCTCAGCGTGTGGATGGCGGTCTTGCCGGCTTTCTTGATCCCATCCATCGCCATGTCGTTGTCGCGCTGGGCAATCGCCTTCTCGAAGGTGGTGGCGTCGCGCATCGCCGCCTCGAGGCCGCTGCGCACGGCGGCCGGCAAGCCGTCCCAGAACTTCTTGTTGACGATGACGGCGTAGCCCAGGTAGCCGTGGTTGGAGACGGTCAGGTGCTTTTGCGTCTCGTGCATTTTTTGCGTATACATATTCGACGGCGTGTTCTCGGTGCCGTCCACCGCGCCCGACTGCAGCGCCTGGACAACCTCGGAGAAGGCCAGCACCTGCGGGTTGGCGCCGAGCGCGCGCATCTGGGCGTCGAGCACCTTGGATGACTGGATGCGCATGCGCAGCCCCTTGAAGTCGGCCGGCAGGCGCAGCGGCTTGTTGGCCGACATCAGCTTGAAGCCATTGTCCCAGTACGCCAGCCCGGTGATGCCCTTGGCCTCCAGCTTGGCCAGCAGGCTCTTGCCGATCGGGCCTTCGGTGACCTTGTACAGCGCGGTCTTGCTGGGGAAAATATAGGGCAGGTCGAAGGCTTCGAATTCCTTCACGCCGAGCGGACCGAACTTGGCCAGCGACGGCGCCAGCATCTGCACCGCGCCCAGCTGCAGCGCCTCGAGCTCTTCCTTGTCCTTGTACAGCTGGCTGTTCGGGTAGACCTCGACCCTGACCCTGCCCCTGGTCGCTTGTTCGGCCAGCACCTTGAAGCGCTCGGCGGCCTGGCCTTTCGGCGTGTCGGGCGCGACCACGTGGCTGAACTTGATGACGATCGGCGCCTGCGCGCCGGCGTTGAAGCACAGCGTCGCCGCCAGTGCCGCGAGCGCGGACTTAATCTGCATGTTGTCTCCAGAAGCAATGAATATTCGATATGATGGCCGTGCCGTCCAGTCTGATCGCCCCAATTTACACCGCTATTGTGGATAACCACAATAGCGACTTGCGTCAAACAAATTCATCTTATGGCATGAGAAATCCCCTTTCGCTTCCGCGCGCGGTCCAGCTGCACGGCCCGTGGCGCTGGCTGCTGCCGGTGCTGCTGGTGCTGCTGTTCCTCGCCGTGCTGTTCTGGCTGCCATGGCAGGCGCGCCAGATGGAAAGCAATGAACGACAGGAACAGTTGATCGCCGACACCTTGTGGGTGGAACAGGCGATCCGCTTCCAGATCAGCCGCAACGAGGAAGCATTGGCCACGCTCGGCATGGAATTGGCGGGCGGGGCGCTGGCCCCGGCCGCCGTCAAGGCGCGGCTCGACCAGCTGCGCAAGAACGGGCGCGAGCTCGAGCGCATCCAGTGGCTGGCCGGCGACGGCCGCATCCTGGCCGACAGCGGCGCCGGCGGCCAGTTCGCCCCCGCCGCCGGCAGCCGCGAGGCCGCCACCCTGGCCCTGCAGACGCGGCGCGGCTCGTACAGCCAGCCCGCGCCCCCGGAACCGGGCGCGGCGCCGCTGATGGATTACCATGTGCCGCTGTTTCGCGGCGACACCCACGCCGGCAGCCTGGTCGCCACCTACAACCTGAAGCTGCTGCTGGACGACACCGTGCCCTGGTGGTTCGCGCAGGACAACGCCATTTCGCTGCTCGACCGGGACGACCTCGCCATCGCCCAGCGCGCGGCGGCCGGCCCCGGGCGCGGCGTGTACACCCACAAGCGCGCCTTCGACCTGCGCGGCGCCTCGCTGATCCTGGCCACCGACAGCGTCAAGAGCGCCCCGCGCCTGCTGCCGAACCTGCTGGTCGGCTCGGTGATCGCGCTGGCCATCGGCCTGCTGCTGAGCCTGGCATCGCTGTGGCGCCATATCGCACGCCGGCTGGCGGCCGAAGGCGCGCTGCGCCAGCAAGTCGCGTTCCGCACCGCGATGGAGAACTCGCTGGTGACCGGCCTGCGCGCGCGCGACCTCGAAGGCCGCGTCACCTACGTCAACCCGGCCTTTTGCCAGATCGTCGGCCTGCCGCCCGAAGAACTGGTGGGCAAGGCGCCGCCGATGCCCTACTGGGCGCCGGAAGCGATGGCCGATTACCAGGCCCGCTTCGCCGCCGTGCTGGCCGGCACCGTCACGCCCCAGTTCGAAACCATCTTCCAGCGCGCCGACGGCGAGCGGGTGCCGGTGCTGATCTTCGAAGCGCCGCTGGTCGACAGCAAGGGGGTGCAGACCGGCTGGATGGGCTCGATCCTCGACATCTCCGACCGCAAGCGCGCCGAGGAACTGGCGCGCCAGCAGCAGGAAAAGCTGCAAGCCTCGGCGCGCCTGGCGACGATGGGCGAGATCTCGTCGATGCTGGCGCACGAGCTGAACCAGCCGCTGGCGGCCATTTCCAGCTACACGACCGGCGCCCTGAACCTGCTCGGCCGCGCCGCCGGCAAGGGCGAGGCGGTCGATGCCGGGCTGCTGCGTCCGGCGCTGGAACAGGCCAGCAACCAGGCCCAGCGGGCCGGCCAGATCATCCGCAGCGTGCACGAGTTCGTCAAAAAGCGCGAGCCGGAGCGCCAGGCCCTGCGCATCGACCAGCTGGTCGACGGCATCCTGACGCTGATCGAACTGCAGGCGCGCAAGCATTTCGTGACGATCCAGCTGAAGGTGCCGCCCGGCCTGCCCGAAGTCAGCGCCGACCGCATGATGCTCGAGCAAGTGCTGCTGAACCTGACCCGCAACGCGATCGAGGCGATGCAGGCGCTGCCGCCGGAGCGGCGGGTGCTGCTGATCGAGGCTGGCGTCGAGCGCGGGCAAGTGGTGGTGTCGGTGCAGGACCGCGGCCACGGCATCGCGCCCGAGGTGGCCGAGCGCCTGTTCTCGCCCTTTTTCTCGACCAAGGCCGAAGGCATGGGCATGGGCTTGTCGATCTGCCGCACCGCGATCGAGTTCCACGGCGGCACCCTGACCCACCGCGACCATCCGGACGGCGGCACGATATTTGCGTTTGCCTTGCCGGCGCAGGCCAAGCCGTATGAACCGGAGCGCGCAGACCACGATAGAATGTAGGGCACGACCGCAGCACCCACAATAAAAACTGGAGACCGACCATGTTGCACATTGTCGACGACGAGGACGTCATTCGTGACTCCCTGTCCTGGCTGGCGCGTTCGCGCGGCATTGAAGCGCGCAGCTATGCCACCGCACAAGATTTTCTCGACCGCATCGCGGGCCAGTTCGACCAGGGCGGCGACTGCGTGCTGCTCGACGTGCGCATGCCCGGCATGAACGGGGTGGCCCTGTTCGACCAGCTCAGCGACAAGGGCTTGACCGCGCGCCTGCCGGTGATCTTCCTGACCGGCCATGGCGATGTGCCGATGGCGGTCGATTCGCTCAAGCGCGGCGCCTTCGATTTCTTCGAAAAGCCCTTCAACGACAATGCGCTGATGGACCGGGTCGAGCAGGCGCTGGCGCAGTCGCGCGAAGCGGGCGGGGCCGCAGCGGTGCAGGCGCGGCTGGCGGCGCTGTCGGCGCGCGAACGCGAAGTGCTCGACTTAATTCTGACTGGAAAGATGAATAAAGTTATCGCCGATAAACTTGGCATCAGCATGCGCACGGTTGAAGTGCACCGTGCGCACATCTTCGATAAGATGCAGGTAAAGACCGCCGTCGAGCTGGCGGGTTTGTTGAAGTAGCCTGCGTGGAAGCGAGCCAGCAATGAGCGAAAAGACCATACCCCAGAAGATGTACCTGAAAAATGCCAAGTCGCTGGCGGTGTTCAACGGCGCGGCAAATCCGGGTGCCGTGGCGCAGTTGCCGGCCGAGCTGATCGACGAGGGCGGCGACGAGGCCGACGTGGTGCTGATGTTCGCGCTGAACCAGCGCCAGCTGGAGGAATGGCTGCCGAAGGCGCTCGCGCGGCTGGGCGACAAGGGCTCGCTGTGGATCGCGTATCTGAAGCAGAGCGCCTCGAAGGCCACCGACATCCACCGCGACATCATCAACGCCTATGCGAAGGAGCGCGGGGTGACCGGGGTGGCGATGATTTCACTGGATAGCGACTGGTCGGCGCTGCGGCTCAAGCGCCTCGAAGTCTGAGCGTATTCCGCCCTGCGCCAATTTACAAGTCCCGGGACGGCAGGTGGCGCGCCAAAGCCCACGCCACATGCTCGCGCACCATCGCCGACGGATGCCCGGCCCGCGCCTCCAGCGCCGCCACGATCTCCCGGTCCCCGCGCGCGCCCTCGGCCGCGTTGCCCAGCCCTACCGCCAGATTGCGCAGCCAGCGCTCATGCCCGATGCGGCGGATCGGGCTGCCCTCGAGGCGCCGGTTGAACTCTTCCTCGCTCCAGCCGAACAGTTCCACCATGCCCGCGCCGCCCAGCCCGTTGCGCTCGTCGAAATCGGGCACCGTGGCGCGCTGCGCGAACTTGTTCCACGGGCAGGCGGTCTGGCAGTCGTCGCAGCCATACACCCGGTTGCCGATCAGGGGCCGCAGCTCCACCGGAATCGCGCTTTTCAATTCGATGGTCAGATAGGAGATGCAGCGCCGCGCATCGAGCCGGCCCGGGCCGAGGATGGCGCCGGTCGGGCACACGTCGATGCAGGCCTGGCACTGGCCGCAGTGGGGGCTGGCCGCTTCGTCGACCGGCAGCGGCAGGTCGACCAGGATCTCGCCGAGGAAAAACATCGACCCCGCCTCGCGGCTGAGCATCAGGGTGTGCTTGCCGCGCCAGCCGATGCCGGCCTTTTCCGCCAGCGGCAGCTCCATCACCGGCGCCGAATCGGTGAACACGCGGTAGCCGAACGGCCCGATGTCCTGCGCGATGCGCTCGGCCAGCTGCTGCAGGCGCGCGCGCAGCACCTTGTGATAGTCGCGCCCGCGGGCATACAGCGACACCACCGCCGCGCGCGGATCGAGCAGGCGCGCCTGTTCCCGTTCGCGCCAGTCGCCGGGCGCATGCAGCGGCAGGTAATCCATGCGCGCGCTGATCACGCGCACCGTGCCCGGCACCAGTTCGGCCGGGCGGGCGCGCTTCATGCCGTGGCTGGCCATGTAATCCATCTCGCCATGGCGGCCGGCGTCGAGCCAGGCCTGCAGCCCGGCCTCGGCATGCGCCAGGTCGACATCGGCGATGCGCACGTCGGCGAAGCCGAGCGCCCTGCCCCAGTCCTTGATGGCGGCGGCGAGGGCGGGCAGGTCGGGTAGTGGAGTGGGCGTACTCAAGGGGTTTACAATAGCGTCAGGAACCAGACACCCATTTTATGCGATGCCGCACCTGAAAACCCACCTGCATGACGAATCGGCCACCGCCGCCCTGGGCGCGGCGCTGGCGCGCGCCCTCCAGCCCGGCCTCGTGATCCACCTGCACGGCGACCTCGGCGCCGGCAAGACCGCGCTCACGCGCGCGCTGCTGCACGCGGCCGGCCACGGCGGCAGCGTCAAGAGCCCGACCTATACCCTGTCCGAACCCTACCGCATCGCACTGGGCGGGCGGATGGTCGACGTGATCCATTTCGACCTGTACCGGATGGCCAGCGCCGAGGAGTTCCTCGATGCCGGCTTCCGCGAGGATTTCAACGGCGACAACATCTGCATCGTCGAATGGCCGGAGAAAGGCGCGCCCGTGTTGCCGCCGCCGGACCTGAATGTGGTCCTCGAAGTCGCCGGCACGGGTCGTGATGTAGAATTGCAGGCGTTGTCCTCCCTGGGTCTGCTATGCCTCGACCGTCTCAAGTTCGCACCAAACCTGTAAGCGCCGCGCCGCTCAACCGGCGCACGATGTTAAAAGCCGGCGGCACGCTGCTGCTGTCGGTGTTTGCCAGCCTGCCGGCGCGCGCCGCCCAGATCCTCGCCGTGCGCGTGTGGCCGGCCGCCGACTACACCCGCGTCACGCTGGAAAACGACAGCGAACTGAAAACGACCCACTTCACCGTGCCCGACCCCCAGCGGCTGGTGGTGGACATCGAAGGCCTGGAGCTGAACCCCACGCTCAAGTCGCTGGTGGCCAAGATCCAGTCGAACGACCCCTACATCAAGCAGGTGCGCGTGGGCCAGAACCGGCCCAACGTGGTGCGCCTGGTGTTCGACCTGAAGGAAGAGATCAAGCCCCAGGTGTTCACGCTGGCGCCGGTGGGCGAGTACAAGCACCGCCTGATCTTCGACCTGTATCCGGTGCGGGCGGTCGATCCGATCGCCCAGATGATCGAAAAGGGCGAGTGGTCGCGCGACAGCCCGAGCATCGGCAAGGCCGAGCTGCCCGGCGCGCCGGTCGACGAGATCGCCAGGCTGCAGGCCGAACTGGCCGCGGAATTGCCGCCGATGGTCGTCGTCAAGCCCGAACTGCCGGCCCCGCACAAGCCCGAACCCAGGCCGGACCCCAGGGCCGACGCAAAATCGCCGAAGGTGATCCGCATGATCACGGTGGCGCTCGACCCCGGCCACGGCGGCGAAGACCCGGGGGCGATCGGCCGCGCCGGCACGCGCGAGAAGGATATCGTGCTGGCGATCGCCAAGCGGCTCAAGTTCAAGCTCGAGGAACACCCGAACATCCGCGTCATGCTCACGCGCGACGGCGACTACTTCGTCCCGCTCGGCACCCGCGTCTCGAAGGCGCGCAAGGTGCAGGCCGATTTGTTCGTGTCGCTGCACGCGGACGCCTTCATCCAGCCGAGCGCGCGCGGCGCCTCGGTATTCGTGCTGTCCGAAAAAGGCGCCACCTCGACCGCCGCGCGCTGGCTGGCCAACAAGGAAAACCTGGCCGACTCGATCGGCGGCGTCAACATGAAGGGCCAGGACGCCGTGCTGGCCAGCGTGCTGCTGGACCTGTCGACGACGGCCCAGATCAACGACAGCCTCAAGCTGGGGCGCGCCGTACTGGGAGAAATCGGCGGTATCGCCAAGCTGCACAAGGGTTCGGTCGAGCAGGCCGGATTCGTCGTGCTCAAGGCCCCGGACATCCCGTCGATCCTGATCGAGACCGCCTTCATCTCGAACCCGGAAGAAGAAGCGCGGCTGCGCGACAACGGCTACCAGGACCAGATCGCCGACGCGATCACCAAGGGCATCCGGCACTACTTCGCCAGGAACCCGCCGCTGGCCAAGAGCCGGCTCACATGAAAGGAAAGCCTTGAGCACCATCGACCTCGTGGAATACGGCCAGCTGGCGGCGGTGCGCATCCGCGCCGACGACGGCGCCGAGGCCACCGTGACCCTGTACGGTGCGCACCTGGTGTCGTGGATCGGCGCCGACAAGCGCGAGCGCCTGTTCTGCAGCGAGCTGTCGGCGATGGACGGCACGCGCGCCATCCGCGGCGGGGTGCCGGTGATCTTCCCCCAGTTCGCCGAACGCGGCGACGGCATGCGCCACGGCTTCGCCCGAATCAGCGCCTGGCGCCAGGGCGCCAACGCGGGGCGTGCGCCGGACGGCGGCGCGCATGCCTCGTTCGTGCTCGACACCAGCGACCTGCCGGCGCCGATCGCGCAGGCCTGGCCGTGCAAGTTCGCGCTGGAGCTGAACGTGACGGTGCGCGCCAACGAGCTGCGGCTGACCCTCGACGTGCGCAACCGCGGCGGCGCCGCCTTCGCATTCGCCGCCGCGCTGCACAGCTACCTGGCGGTGGACGACCTCGGGCGGGTCGCGATCGACGGCGTCGGGCCGGGCACGCTGGTGCTGGACGACAAGCTGGACAAGATCTACCGGAATGTGGAAGGCGCGATCACGCTGCGCGACGGGCGCGGCGCCTTGCGGCTCGAGCAGGCCGGCTTCACCGACGCGGTGGTGTGGAACCCGGGCGCGCTTGACGCCGCGGCGCTGGTGGACATGGAAGACGGCGAATACCGCAAGTTCGTGTGCATCGAGCCGGCCGTGGTGGATCCGATCGAACTGGCGGCCGGCGCAGTGTGGCGCGGTTCGCACCGGATCAGCGTGGCGTAGTTCCGGGCTGCGCGCGGTGGGTCGCGTCCTGCGGACTTACCCACCCTACCCTCGGTCGACGGCCCGGGGCAATGAAAGTGGCGTAGACAGAATGTATTGACCTACCAACCTCAACTAACGCGGGTTACGCTGAGGGTTGGTACAACTTTCGGCGCAGAGCCGCAATTGAGGAGGTAGGTCATGAACAAGTTTAGC
>JAKFDH010000148.1:0-1504 GCA_036676245.1 Massilia sp.
GCCATTGCGCCAGGGAATCGCCTGGTAATCCACGCTGTCGTCGAAGATGCCGTAGTAATGGAACGGCGCCAGCAGCTGGCTTTCGATGCCGCGGAACAGGTTGGTCTCGAACACCAGGTTGTCATCGCACAACGACAGGATGTTGGAGCAGTCGGTACGATCCGGCGTCGCCGTCAGGCCGAGCAGGAACGACGGCAGAAAATGGTTGAGCAAGCGGTGGTAGGTGGGCGCGGCGGCATGGTGGAATTCGTCGATGACGATGTAATCGAAATGCCGCGGCGAAAAGCGCTCCAGGTGCTCGACGCGCCCGAGCGTCTGTACTGAGGCGCAGAGCACGTCGACCTGGCTGTCGCGCTGCTGGCCCATGTAGAAACCGACCCGTTGCCCCGGCCGAATGCGCACGAAGGTCTCGGCCGCCTGATGCAGGATTTCCTCGCGGTGAGCCACGAACAACACTCGCCGGGCGCCGGCCTGTTTGGCATCGAACGCGGCTAGCCAGGTTTTGCCCAGGCCGGTCGCCAACACCACCAGGCCGCGCCGGTAACCGTGCTCGCGGGTCAGCGCCAGGGCGTGCAGCGCTTCGGACTGGATGCTCGTCGGCGTCGGTGGCGGTTCCACTTCCAGGCTGCCCGGGGCGATGGCGACCGGTGGCGGTTGGCGCCGGGCCTCGTAGTCGTCGATCCAGGCATGGCTCAGCGGCTTGCTGCGTGGATTGGCGAACAGTTCCTCGAAGCGGCTGCGCGCCTCGAGGAAGCCGTCGTCGCCGGGATAGTCGATGCGGTAATTCCACTCCAGGCCATCGCGGAGCGCCTGGCGGCTGATGTTGCTCGAGCCAATGAACGCCTGCCCGCGCAGCTGTCCGTCCGCGGCCTGCGCGGCGAACAGGTAGGCCTTCATATGGAAGCTGCTGCCGGCGCTTTCGTAGACGCGCACCTGGGCACCTTCATCCTGCAGCAACATCAGGCTGCGCAACGCTTCGGGGTCGGTGACGTCGAGGTAATCGCTGGTGACGACGCGCACCCGCGCGGTCGGCGCGCCCTCCTCGCCCGGCTTCAGCCGCGCCAGCAAATCGGGCAGCAACAAGCGCAGCCCGGTGCTCTTGATAAAGGCCACCGCCATGTCGACTTCGCTGGCGCTGTTGATCGCGGCACACAGGTGCGGCAGGAAGTGATCCAGCTTGCCGCCGGTGACCAGGCGCGCCGCCGGTACCGGCTGGCGCCGGGCCAAGACATTCAGCCAGGCATCGCTGCGCCCGGGACGCTGGTCGGCGCTGTGCCAGTAACTGACATCGGCCACGTCGACCAATGGCGCCAGCCAGGTATCCATCTGCGCTTCGAGCGCATCGGTGAAGCGGCGGCCCTGATGCTCGCGCTCGCCTTCGCCGACCTTGAAGCTGCAATAGAAGATCCCGCCCGGCTTCAACGCCTGCCACAAGCGGGCGAGCGCGTCGGGCATCTGCGCATGCGGCACATGCAGCAAGCTGGCGCAGGCCCAAACGCCGTCA
>JAKFDH010000149.1:0-89903 GCA_036676245.1 Massilia sp.
CGGCCCATACCCCGCCACCTTGCGGCACACTCAGAGCGCCGTGTGGAGTAACACGCCCCCGTTCTGGAAAAAACGGGAATTTGAAGAAAAACCTTGACTGGTCAATACATATCAGGGTGGGTAAGTCCGAAGGACGCGACCCACCAGAATCCGCCCGGGACCTAGTTGGACTCTTTGATCACCCGCCCCGAGCTGGCCTGGATCGGGCGCGCATTCAATGGATACAAGCGGCTGAACAGCGCCATCTGCTGCGGCGACGCCTGCACCGGCTCCTTCATGACCAGCCACAGCACGCCTTCGCTGCACGGCGGCGTCGTCAGCGAACCCATATACGTGAAGTAGTCGCGGCGCGCCGGCAGCAGCTCGTTCACGTCCAGCACCACCGACGGCGTGACCGTGTCGTTCTTCTCCAGCGGCAGGTTGTTCCACACCGTCTGGATCACGCTCTGCGCCTTGCCGCGCTCGAGCAGCACCGCCACCACGGCCAACTTGCCCTCGGCATCGCGGTGCACCAGGTGCGCCACCATCTCGTAGCCCTTGCCGTTGATGCGTTCCTCGGACGGACGATGGAAGTGGAACTGCACCAGCTCGAAGGAGCGGTTCATGATCGTGATGTAGTTCCCGCCGGCCATCGTGACCTCGATCGTGTGGCCGTTGTCGATCACGCTGAACGACGACGGCTTGTAGTCGAACACGATCTGCTCGAGGTCGACCTTCATGCCGTCGCGCAGGTCGATCGGCGACTGGCGGTTGCCGGTGCCGCACTTGGCCCATTCCGAATTGATCTTGCCCCAGTTGGCCGGGCCCAGCTGGCCTTCGTACGACCAATGGGTGCCGTGCGCCTGCACCGGCGCGGCCGCCGCCACGGTGGCCGCGGCGGCCTCGGCCTGCAGCTTCTTCCTGGCGTCGGCTTCCTTCTTCGCCTTGGCGGCGGCGGCGATGCGGGCGGCCTGGTTGGCGCGCATGACGGCCAGGCGCGCGGCGATCTTGGCCGACAGTTCCGCCTCGGCCTGGTCTTCGCGGGCCTGCTGGGCGGCGGCGGCCTGGGCGGCGGTCAATTTGGGGGTGGCGATCACGGGCTTGGCCACCACGGCCGGAGCGGCAGCGGCTGGCGGCGGCGCGGAAGCGGCCGCACTGGCAGGAGCATCGCTCGCGTTCGCCGTCGCGATGACGAAGCAGCAGGCAAACAGGGCGATCGAGGTACGCATGAGGATCCAGAAAGTGGAATTACAGTCTGGTTATCGGCGCGGATCCGCGTAAACTTGAGTCCACACGGCAACGCCATGTGTTTTTGATCACATGGCGCGGCCCGGCATGTTATCGGCTTAGCATCCTGCGGCCGAATTTCCACAGGCCGCCGAGGGCCAGCGGCACGATCGCGGCGCTGACGCCGACCAGCACGATGGTGGTCAGGTTGTCGCGTACCCAGGGCACATTGCCGAACAGGAAGCCGGCCGTGACGAGGCTGACGACCCAGGAGACGGCGCCGACCACGTTATATAACTGGAAACGGGTATGGGTCATGTCCGACACCCCGGCCACGAACGGGGCGAAAGTGCGCACCACCGGCACGAAGCGCGCCAGGATGATGGTCTTGCCGCCGTGCTTTTCGAAGAACACATGGGTGCGCTCGAGCGCATCCTTGTTGATCCACTTGTAATCATGCGTAAACACGCGCTGCCCGATGGCTTCGCCTATCCAGTAGTTGAGGGTATTGCCGGTGACAGCCGCCGTGATCAGCAGGGCCATCAGCAGCCAGTAATTCATTTCGCCCGTGGCGCAGAAGGCGCCGGCGATAAACAGCAGGGTGTCGCCAGGGAAGAAGAACAGGACGACCAGGCCAGTTTCGCAAAAGACAATGGCAAACAGGACTGCGTACACATAAATACCGTACTGGGCCAGCAACTGGGCCAAGGTCTTATCGACATGCAGGATCATGTCGAAAAATTGCATCAGATCCATAATTTTCCTAAAAGGTAGCGCAGCATCATACCACCACTGTGCGCCCGGCCTTAGCGCCTGGCTAGTCCTTCCTGCGGATAATATTGCGCTGGCTCACAATGATTTTCCCGGTGGAGGGCTTCCAGTTTACAATTCCCGCCAGCCGCGGACAACCGGGCGGACCAGCGGACAACAACATCGGGAGAATCGGATGCGGCAGACCAAGTCGGGCAACAAGAGAGCGGCGCGCGGCGCCGGTTTGATGGTGGCGCTGCTGGCGGCGGGCGCGTGCGGCGGCGCGCTGGCGGCCGAGGGCAAGGAACTGGCGAAGAAAAAGACGCTGGCCGACGTCGTCAAGGACGCCCCGGCCGGCGACTGGCGCCCGCTCGATCCCGAGAACACCCTGTACATGGACTTGCCGAACGGGCGCGTCGTGATCGAACTGGCGCCCACCTTCGCGCCACAGCACGTGGCCAACATCCGCCTGCTGGCGCGCGAAAAATACTTCGACGGACTGGCGATCATCCGCGCGCAGGACAACTGGGTAGTGCAATGGGGCGACGCGGACGAAAAGAACCCGCGCCCGATCAAGACCGGCAAGGGCGCCTTGCCGGGCGAATTCACGATACCGATGAAGCAGGACAAGCAATTCACGCGCTTGCCGGACCGGGACGGCTATGCGGCGCAGGTGGGGCATTCGAACGGCTTCCCGTCGGCGCGCGACCCGAAGAGCGGGCGCGCGTGGCTGGCGCACTGCTACGGCATGGTCGGCGTCGGGCGCGACAATGACGCCGACAGCGGCAGCGGCAGCGCGCTGTACGCCGTCATCGGGCACGGGCCGCGCCACCTGGACCGCAACATCACCGTGGTCGGGCGCGTGGTGTCGGGCATGGCGCTGCTATCGACGGTAGCGCGCGGGCCGGGACCGATGGGCTTTTTCGAGAAAGCCGAGCAGCACGTGCCGATCGCCGCGGTGAAAGTGGCGGCCGACGTGCCGGAGGCCGAGCGCAGCAAGTTCGAAGTCATGCGCACCGACAGCGCCAGCTACAAAGCCGCGGTGGAAGCCCAGCGCAACCGCGGCGGCCCGTGGACCAAAGTCGCCGCCGGCCACATCGACCTGTGCAACGCCCCAATCCCGGTCCGCGAACAGAAATAGTTGCAAAACAATCGGAACAATCGGGGTCAGACCTCAATTTCAGGCCAATCGGGGTCAGACCTCAATTTCCCGACAACACCGAAGTGGAGACGTCCCCCTCTCAGAGCAAACCGAATCTGGTTTATTTCAGTTAATGGAGGTCTGACCCCGATTCGGAGGAAATTGAGGTCTGACCCCGATTAGGGTTTTCGTCGCGCGTTGCCTGGCGGGATATAATCTTCCGATGAACGCGCCCATCCCGACCCATCGCCCGATCCAGGCCCTCCCCGACCAGCTGATTTCCCAGATTGCCGCGGGCGAAGTGGTCGAGCGGCCTTCGGCGGTGGTCAAGGAATTGCTCGAGAACGCGCTCGACGCCGGCTCGACCCAGATCACCATCCGCCTCGAGGAAGGCGGCGTCAAACGGATCGCGATCACCGACAACGGCCGCGGTATTTCGCCCGAACAGCTGCCGCTCGCGCTGGCCCGCCACGCCACTTCCAAGATCGCGTCGCTGACCGACCTCGAAAACGTCGCCACCCTCGGCTTCCGCGGCGAGGCGCTCGCTTCGATCGCCGCGGTCGCCGCCGTCACCGTCACCTCGCGCACCGGCGACGCCGCCCACGCCTGGGAAATCGTCGGCTCGCACCTGGGCACGGTGGCGCCGTCCTCCGGCGCCTTCGGCACCACGATCGATGTGCAGGACCTGTACTTCAACACGCCGGCGCGCCGCAAATTCCTCAAGTCGGAGCAGACCGAATACGGCCACTGCGCCGAAGTCGTGCGCCGCATCGCGCTCGCCCGCCCGGACGTGTCGTTCAGCCTGTCCCACAACGGCCGCACGATCGACCACTGGAACGTGAGCGAGATGGCCAAGCGCAGCGCCCACATCCTGGGCAGCGACTTCGCCGAGGCGCGCCTTCCCATCGACGAAAGCGCCGGCCCGCTGCGCCTGCACGGCTACGCCGGCTTGCCGACCGCTTCCAAGGCACGCGCCGACGGCCAGTTCTTCTACGTGAACGGCCGCTTCGTGCGCGACAAGCTGCTCGTGCACGCGGTGCGCGCCGCCTACCAGGACGTGCTGCACGGCGACCGCTTCCCGTCCTACGTGCTGGCGCTCGACCTCGACCCGGCGCTGGTCGACGTCAACGTCCATCCGTCCAAGATCGAAGTGCGCTTCCGCGACAGCCGCGCGGTGCACCAGTTCGTGTTCCACGCCGTCCAGCGCGCGCTGGCCACGACCTCGGCCACCGCCTTCGGCAGCGTGCCCTCGCCCTTGCCCGCGGCCGATGTCGGCGGCGCCGCCACCTGGCGCCCGCGCGAGCATGAACAGACCTCGTTCGGCAGCCAGCTGGCGCCGACCTATTCGCCATCGCCCTACCCGCCCGGCAGCCGCTACGACGCGCCCGGCGTGGCCCAGCGCATGGACAGCTACGGCGCCCTGTTCGCCGGCGACAGCGCTCCCGCCAACGCCGCCAGCGCACCGGTCACGCCTTACACCGCGCCGGTGCAGACGATGTCGAACGACGAGTTCCCGCTCGGCTTCGCGCTGGCCCAGCTGCACGGCATCTACATCCTGGCGCAGAACGCCAAGGGCATGGTGCTGGTCGACATGCACGCCGCGCACGAACGCATCCTCTACGAGCAGATCAAGAACGCCCTCGACGCCCAGGTCGACGGCCAGGAGATGCAGGTGCAGGCGCTGCTGATCCCGGTGACCTTCTTCGCCGATGCGGTCGAAGTCGGCACCGCGCAGGAGAACCAGGACACGCTCAAGGCGCTCGGCTTCGACATCGCCGCGCTGTCGCCGACGACGCTGGCGGTGCGCTCGGTGCCGGCCCTGCTGAAGAACGCCGACGCGCAGACGCTGGCGCGCGACGTACTGCGCGACGTGCGCGAATACGGCGGCTCGCGCGTGCTGATCGAGCGCCGCAACGAGCTGCTCGGCACCCTCGCCTGCCACACGGCGGTGCGCGCCAACCGCATCCTGTCGGTGCCGGAAATGAACGCCCTGCTGCGCCAGATGGAAAGCACCGAACGCGCCGACCAGTGCAACCATGGACGCCCGACCTGGGTCCAGCTCGAGATCTCGGCGCTCGACAAGCTCTTCCTGCGCGGCCAATGATGGACAAGCACAGCACCACCCCGCAGCCGCTGGCGGCCTACGCGCACGCGCCGATGCTGCTGCTGATCATCAGCTTCCTGATGCTGCAGCCGCTGTCGACCGACCTGTACCTCGCCTCGCTGCCCGGCCTGGCCAATGTGTTCGGCGTGCCCGCCGCCACCGTGCAGCTGACCCTGTCGATGTTCGTGCTCGGCTTCGGCGGCGCGCAGCTGGTCATCGGGCCGCTGTCGGACCGCCACGGCCGCCGCCCGGTCCTGATCGCGGGCCTGTCGCTGTACGTGGCGGCCAGCCTGCTGTGCGCGATCGCGCCCGGCATCGAACTGCTGATCGTCGCGCGCTTCCTGCAGGCGCTGGGCTGCTGCTCGGCCATCATCATCGGCCGCGCCATCGTGCGCGATGCCTATGCGCCTGAGGACAGCCCGCGCGTGATCGCGCGCGCCAGCAGCTGGCTGTCGCTGGCGCCGCTGCTCGGCCCCATCCTCGGCTCCTACCTGCAAGTGGCGTTCGGCTGGCGCGCCGCCTTCGTCGCGCTATCGCTGCTGTCCGCCGTCGTGCTGGGCGCGGTGCTGCTGCGCCTGCCCGAAACAAACGTCCACAAGAACCCGCGCGCCACGGAATTTGGCGGGCTGGTGGCCAACTGGCGCCTGGTGCTCGGCTCGCGCGAGTTCTGGGCCCATGCGCTGCCCGGCGCGCTGTCGTACGGCTCGATCTTCGCCTTCATCTCCGGTTCATCGGTGGTGCTGATCCGCGTGCTGAACGTGCCGACCGAATGGTTCGGCTACTGCTTCGCGTTCGCCGTGGCCGGCTACCTGGGCGGCACCATCATCTGCCGCCGCCTGCTGTCGGCCTTCGGGCCGGCGCTGACGCTGCGGATCGGCAGCACCCTGTCATTTACTTCCGGCGCGCTGTTCCTGCTGGGCGTGGGCTTCGGCCTGATCCACTGGGCGCTTGTGGTCGGCGCGATGTTCCTGACCATGTGCGCGCAGGGCATCAACTTCCCGGTGTCGCAATCGGGTTCGGTGACTCCCTTCCCGCAGCAGGCCGGCACCGCGGCGGGCCTGATGGGCGCCTTGAGCATGGCAGTCGCCTTCGGCGTCGGCAGCGTCGTCGGCGCCACCTTCAACGGCACCTTGATGCCGCTGGCGCTGATCTCGTGCGCCATCGGCGCCAGTATTTTCATTTCGGTGCGGATGCTGAATCATCCGGTGGCGGAGGCGGTATCGTGAAACCGCGCGCCGTCGCCATCATGGGACCGACCGCATCCGGCAAGACGGCAGCCGCGCTGGCGATCGCACAAGTGATACCGGCCGAGATCATCTCGGTCGATTCCGCGCTCGTGTACCGCGAGATGGACATCGGCACCGCCAAGCCGAGCGCAGAAGAACTGGCCAGCGCGCCGCACCACCTGATCGACATCATCGACCCGACCGAATCGTATTCGGTCGCGCAGTTCAGCAAGGACACGATCCGCCTGGTGGCCGAGATCAGCGCGCGCGGCAAGCTGCCGCTGCTGGTCGGCGGCACGATGTTGTACTTCAAAGGGCTGACCGACGGCCTGGACGACCTGCCGACCGCCGATACGGCCCTGCGCGCCGACATCGAAGCGGAGGCCGCCCAGAAGGGCTGGCCGGCGATGCACGACAAGCTGCGCGCGCTCGACCCGTCGACGGCGGCGCGGCTGGCGCCGAACGACGCCCAGCGCATCAACCGCGCGCTGGAGATCATCGCGCTGTCGGGCAAGCCGATGTCGGAACTGCTGGCCAAACGCGAAAAGACGGTGCTGCCCTTCGAGCTGACCTCGTTCGCGCTGGAACCGTCCGACCGCGCCGTGCTGCACCAGCGCATCGCGACCCGCTTCGACCAGATGCTGGGCAGCTCGGACGACAGCGGCATCGTGGCCGAAGTGGCGCGCCTGCGCGCACGCGGCGACCTGCACCCGAACCTGCCGTCGATGCGCTGCGTCGGCTACCGCCAAGCCTGGGAATACCTGGACGGCACGATCGACCGCGCGGCGCTGCGCGAAACGGGGATCATCGCCACGCGCCAGCTGGCCAAGCGGCAGCTGACCTGGCTGCGCGCGATGCCGGACCGCATCGTCGTCGATTGCCTGGGTGACAATCCTTCCGCCACCTTGCTCGAGCGCGTGCAGCACGAAATCCTCTAAACGGGTTCCCTTGACAGGGCCGCGGAAAGTCTCTATAATGCTCGGCTGTTGGGTGATATAGCTCAGTTGGTTAGAGCACAGCATTCATAATGCTGGGGTCGGTGGTTCAAGTCCACCTATCACCACCAAGAATTGCATAAGCCGTTGATTCGAAAGGATCAGCGGCTTTTTGCTTTTTCAGTGACTTAGTGGCTGAGTCCCTAGCCTAGTTGCACTCAATGCGCCAACCCTGGTGCGATCACAAAATGGCGGCAGGTACAGGTCGGGCGATGCCCCAAATGGTTCAGCGTTTGCAGTTCTGAATCCGCCTCACCGGCTTTGTTGGAATTGGGCTCAAGTTGGACCGACTTGAATACTCAATTGGCGCAACGCCCGACCTGACCCTGGCGCTGCAACGCCCGACCTGACCCTGGCGCTGGCGCTGGATACCTTTTCACACGTCGCTCTCGCTGATACCTGCGAGGGTGCTCAACTCGGGAAATGGCACGAAGATGTCCGGATGCAATGCGGCCAGCGCACCCAGCAGGGCATGCCCGGCTGGGTCGGGACCGGCCAACGCCAGCCGGGCCAGCGATAGTGGGACGGCGGTGGAGTCGGCGACGTTCGGTTGCGTGCAACGTTGTAGTATCAAGCAATTCGGGTCGGTTGCGATGCTGATGCGCAGGTGCGCGGAGCGGGTCGGCGGAGAGCCCATTGTCGCGCGCCCCAGCTGGCGCGGGACGTCTATCGCTAACAGGCGTGGGTATTGCTGTAGTGTGGGAGACGACCCTGATAGCGCGGCAAAGAGCATTGCGCCAACGCATCGGGATGCGTCCTTGCTTCCGCATGCAGCAACTTCGGCCATCGGAAACGTGCATGAAAGGATGCGACGATTGCGCATGAACGCCTGCAGCACAATTGTGCCGGCGTCGTCGGCGGCAACACTGAAGGTAAGGTAAGTGCCCGGAGTCTCCATGGTGTCCTTCAAATTGGAAATCGCCACAGGTGGATCTTCTGCGGCGGTAGTAGGTGCACTACGGCGCAGTCCGAGGATTAAGCGTATCGCAATCCTTGAAGGCTTGGATCGCCTCGCTCATACACTGGCGAAACCATGAGTCGCCGAATATACTTTGCAACGAACGGCATTTTGTGGCCTGTGCGTTGGCTTCGGCATAGCATTGCTGGAGCTCTTGTCGGCGTCGTTCTTCATCAGTCAGCGGTGGTTTGTTATTCGGTACTTGTCCCGCCGTACAGAAGATCGAAGCAAAGTCGCACATCGCCTGCGGGAACCAGCGCGGCAGGGTCAGGTCGGGCGATGCGCCAAATGCTTCAGCGTTTGCAATTCAGAATCCGCGTCATCGGCTTTTTTGGAATTGGGACCAGGTGGGACCGCCTCGAATGCTCAATTGGCGCAACGCCCGACCTGACCCTGCCGCCCTAGATCGACGGCGATTCGGAGGCATATTGAATCACTGGCAGCTCGCGCACATCGAGCCCGCGCAGCGCGTCAAGATAATCCTGTACTGTCAAGATGCCCATGCAGGGCATTGCCCCGTGCGGCAGTGCATCCCCGCGCGCAAGCTTGCCGGCCAGCGCGATCGCCGCCCCACATGGAATATGCGGTCCGTGATTCTGCGCAGCCACCAGCTGCCACTCCAGCCTGAGTGGCCGGCGGTCGGTTCCAATGCCCTCCATCGCGACGAACATCGCGCCCTTGTCGCTGACGAAGGGCTCCATCCATTTGCTGACCACGTGCAGTGGCCCGACCAGCGGCACCAGGCTTTTCAAGACGCCTAGTCGTGCCAGCTGGGAGCACGCCCACACGAAGAGGTGCCCGGTAGCGCTGGCGAAGCCGGCGTGGAAGGTCACCGTGTGCACTCCCGGATACCGCACCGGAAACAGGTCGAGGTCGGGTACGTCGCAACTACCCAGCAAGCGCTTGCCGACCGGCGCGGCAAAGTCGTGGCGCTGCAGGTCGAGCCAGCCGTGCGTGGTTTCGCTGCGGCCTGCAACCGGGCGGCTGAACGGCTTGCCGCAATAACCGAACACACCGCGCATTGTGGCCATGCCCGGCGCCCGCGCGCCCGAGGCAATGCCGTGGCGGATCGTGTGCAGCTGGCCAAAGCGCGGCAAGTAGCGGTCGACGACCGCCGACGACAAGGCCGGCAGCGAACTGGCGCCGCTGGTCACCAGCACTCCGCGTTCGCGCGCCTGCTGGTCGAGCATGCCGATGCCGGCCACGAACTCCCGTCCGTCGGCGAGGTCCATATAGTTCGCGCCGGCGGCTATAGACGCGCGGGCCACCTCGTAATCCTGGCCCTGGAATGGACCCGCGGTATGGATGACGGTGTCGACATGCAAGCCGGTGAGCCGTTGCGCCAGTTCCGGGGCATTGGCGTCGATCTCGCAGGCCTGGGCCGGGTCCAAATTCAGTTGCCTTGCCAGCTGAAGGGCCTTGCCTGCATCACGGCCGCCAATGAGCAAGTGAATGGCAGGGTTGCGGGCCAGTGCCTCGCAGATCCTGGCGCCAAAAAAGCCGTAGCCGCCTAAAACGAGAATGGTATGGAGAGCCAAATGTACTTTCAGGGAATGAATGCGTCCACGGTCGGATGGCAGCATGCTCGCATACAAGCACTTGCCGAGGCAAGGCGGAGGCCGACGAATTCCGGTTGTGGTTCACCGCCAGTCATCGTTTAATGGCGGTCACGAACTAACCCAAGGGGCCAGCGACGCCATGATCCTCCTGTACGCGTGCACGATTTTCCTCAGCGCCTTCCTCCTCTTCCAGGTGCAGCCGATGATCGGCAAGATGATCCTGCCATGGTTCGGCGGTTCGGCGGCGGTGTGGAGCACCTGCATGCTGTTCTTCCAGGTGGTCCTGTTCCTCGGCTATCTGTACGCGCACCTGACCACGCGCTACCTCACGCCGCGGCGCCAGTCGCTGCTGCACCTGGCGCTGCTGCTGGCCAGCCTTGCGCTGCTGCCGGTTGCCGCCGACAGCAGCTGGAAGCCCGGCGCGGGCGACGAGCCGGTGCCGCTGATCGTCGGCCTGATGGCGGCCAGCATCGGCCTGCCCTACTTCCTGCTGTCGACCACCGGGCCGCTGGTGCAGGCATGGTTCGCGCGCGAGCGCAGCGGTGCCGTGCCTTACCGCCTGTTCGCGCTGTCGAATTTTGGTTCGATGCTCGGCTTGCTCAGCTACCCGATCCTGTTCGAACCCCTGCTCGCCGTGCCAAGCATGGCATTGGCCTGGTCGCTTGCGTACGCGCTGTTCGTGGCGGTGTGCGGCTTGCTGGCGGCCCGCTGGCTGGCGCGCGGCGCCGCGCCCCAGGCAGCGCCGGCAGCCGCCCCGCAGGCGCCGCTTACGGCGCGGATCCACGCATGGTGGCTGCTGCTGGCCGCCCTGCCTGCCGTGCTGCTGATGTCGGTCACCAGCCACCTGACCCAGAATATCGCCCCGATCCCGCTGCTGTGGGTGCTGCCGCTGATGCTGTACCTGGCCAGCTTCATCCTGTGCTTCGAGGGCGGCGGCTGGTACCGGCGTCGCCTGTTCCTGCCGCTGATGGCGCTGGCCGTGCCGGCGATGCTGCTGTTCTCCACCGTGCCGCACCTGCTGCCGAAGAACCTGGCGGTGCCGGTCGCTTTGTTCTCCGTGGGCCTGTTCGTGTGCTGCATGGTGTGCCATGGCGAGCTGGCCAGGCTCAAGCCGCACCCGTCGCGGCTGACCTCGTACTTCCTGACGATTGCCGCCGGCGGCGCGGCGGGCGGCGTCTTCGTGGCGCTGCTGGCGCCACGCATCTTCAACGACGACTACGAGATGGCGTTCGCGCTGCTTGCCGCCAGCTTCGCCATTCCCTCGCTGATCTACCGCGATCCCCGCGGCACCAACTATCCGTGGCTCCAGCGGGCGCACTGGCATGTAGGCGCGGTGTTCGGGGTGACGCTGATGGTGGTGCTGTTCGCGGCGCGGCTGGCCTTCTTCGACCGGCACGACATCAAGCAGCGCAATTTTTATGGCGTGGTCAAGATCAAGGACGTGGGCCAGGGTGTCGACAGCTATCGCCAGCTGGCGCACGGCACCATCCTGCATGGCCTGCAATACCGCCCTCCCGCCCGGCGCCACTGGCCCACCACCTACTATGGCGAGGACAGCGGCGTCACCCTTGCCTTGCGCGCGGCAAGCCCCGCCAGCACGGCGCGCGTTGGCGTGGTGGGGCTGGGCGTGGGCACATTGGCGGCGTATTGCCGGCCCGGCGACTATTACCGCTTCTACGAAATCAACCCGCTGGTGGTGCGCGCGGCGCGGGAGAGTTTCAGCTTTTTGTCCGGCTGCGCGGGAACGGTCGGCATTGCCGAAGGGGACGCGCGCCTGTCGCTCGAGCGCGAGCCGCCGCAGCAGTTCGACTTGCTGGTGCTCGACGCATTTTCCGGCGACGCCATTCCCGTCCACCTGCTCACGCGCGAAGCGTTCGCCATCTATCTGCGGCACCTGAAACCCGGCGGCGTGCTGGCGGTCCATACCTCGAACCGGCACCTCGAACTGGCGCCGGTGGTGCGCATGGCGGCCGACAGCTTTGGAAAGGAAGCGCTGATGGTGCATCGCGCCGGCGACCGCGCGAAACACATGATCACCTCGCAATGGGTGCTGGTGGGCGAGCGCTCCGCTCCGGCGCTGGCGGCATTGCGGCAGGCCGGCAGGCCGGTCGACGCGAACGCCGCGCTGCGGCCCTGGACCGACGACTACAGCAGCATCTGGGGCGTGCTCAAGTAGCAGCAATTCGGGCTCGCCTGCAGCAGCATTGTGGAGGTACTGCCAAAGGCGCCTATTCGGGCTCGCCCACGTCGGCGTCGTCGCCCAGGGCGAACTCGCCGCGCTGGAAGGCGTCGAGCACCTCCTGCGCCTGCTGCAGGTAAGCCTCGGGCACCAGCACGCGCACCCCGCCCATGGCGGCGATGACGAGCATGTCGGCCTGGGCATGGTTGGCGTCGGCCACCACCGCCGGCACACCGGAGGCGACCAGGCAGCCCTGGGCCAGGTAGGCATCGGTGGGCACCATGAATTTGGCGATCACGAACAGGTCGCGCCCTGGCAGCATGACCTGGTCGGGCAGCGCGGCACAGCTATGCAGAACGTCGTCCATGTGCACTCCTCCGGCGATTCGACCAGTCCATGTTACTACCAGCCGCGCAAGAATGGCTAAATAACGCCCTGTTGTGCGAGCGCGCTCAACTCGGCGGCGCTCCAGCCCCAGTCGGCCAGGATGGCGGCGCTGTGCTGGCCGGGGCTGGCCGGCGGCTCGCCGAGTTCGGCCGGGGTGCGCGAGAAGCGCGGCGCCGGGGCCGGCTGGGTCACGCCGTCCACATCGGCGAAGGTGGCGCGCGCCGCGTTGTGCGGATGGCGCGGGGCTTCGGCCATATCCAGCACCGGGGCGAAGCATACGTCGGTCCCTTCCAGCAGGGCGCACCACGCGTCGCGCGTGCGGCTCTTGAACACGGCCGCCAGCCTTGCCGACAGGTCCGGCCAGGCGCTGCTGTCCATCTGCGCGGCGAAGGCGGGGTCGTCGATGCCGGCCAGCTTGAGCAGCAAGGCGTAGAACTGCGGCTCGATCGACCCGATGGACACGAACTTGCCGTCGGCGCAGGCGTAGGTATCGTAGAAATGCGCGCCGCCGTCGAGCATGTTCGCTTCGCGCCGGTCGGTCCACGACGCGCATGCACGGAAGCCGTACATCATCGCGCCCAGCAGCGCGGCGCCGTCGGTCATCGCGGCGTCCACCACCTGCCCCTTGCCCGAGCTGCGCGCCTCGAGCGCGGCGCAGACCACGCCGAAGGCGAGCATCATCGCGCCGCCGCCGAAGTCGCCCACCAGGTTGAGCGGGGGCGCGGGCGGCGTATCGGCACGGCCCATCGCGTGCAGCATGCCGGTCAACGCGATGTAGTTGATGTCGTGCCCGGCGGCCTGCGCCAGCGGGCCGTGCTGGCCCCAGCCGGTGACGCGGCCGTACACCAGCTTCGGATTGAGCGCATGGCACGCCTCCGGCCCCAGGCCGAGGCGCTCCATCACGCCCGGCCGGAAGCCCTCGATCAGGATATCGGCCTTGGCCACCAGCGCCAGCGCCGTCTCGCGGCCCGCGGCCTGCTTCAGGTCGAGCGCGAGCGAGCGGCGCCCGCGCGCCATCACGTCGTACTTGGTGCCCAGCTCGGGGAAGGGATTGCCTGCGCCGGACGCGGCCTTGCGGTCGATGCGGATCACCTCCGCGCCCATGTCGGCCAACATCATGGCGGCGAACGGGCAAGGACCGAGGCCCACCATTTCGACGACGCGGATTCCTGCCAGCGGTCCTGCCATATAGCGTGCTCCCTAGAGTGAACGTGCGATGATTTCTTTCATGATCTCATTGGCGCCGCCATAGATGCGCTGCACGCGCGCGTCCACATACATCTGCGCGATCGGGTATTCGAGCATATAGCCGTAGCCGCCGAACAGCTGCACGCACTGGTCGACGACCTTGCACTGCAGGTCCGAAATCCAGTACTTGGCCATCGACGCCATCACCGTGTCCATGCGGCCGGCCACCATGTCCTCGATGCAGCGGTCGATGAAAATGCGCGCCACGGTGGCCTCGGTCTTGATCTCGGCCAGCACGAAGCGGGTGTTCTGCATGTCGATCAGGGCCTGGCCGAACACCTGGCGTTCGCGCGTGTGATCGACCGTCAGCTTGAGGGCGCGCTCGATGACGGCCACACCGGCTACGCCGAGGATGGTGCGTTCGTACGGCAGCTCGGTCATCAGCTGGGCGAAGCCCTTGCCTTCGACGCCGCCAAGCACATTGTCCGGCGCCACGTGGGCATTATCGAAGAACAGTTCGCAGGTGTCCTGGCCCTTCTGGCCGACCTTCTCCAGGATGCGGCCGACGCGGAAGCCCGGGTTGTCCTTCGTCTCCAGCAGCATCAGCGACACGCCCTTGGCGCCAGCCGCCGGATCGGTCTTGGCGACCACCACGATCAGGTCGGCCAGGTAGCCGTTCGAGATGAAGGTCTTGGAGCCGTTCAGCCGGTAGCCATCGGGACCGGCCACCGCGGTGGTGCGGATGCCCTTGAGGTCGGAGCCGGCGCCCGGTTCGGACATCGCGATCGCGGCCACCATCTCGCCGCTGGCCAGCAGCGGCAGGTACTTGCGCTTCTGCGCCTCGGTGCCCTGGTTCAGGATGTAGTGCGCGACGATCGCATGCACGTGCAGGCCGAAGGCCATGTCGCCGGCGTAGCTGAGTTCCTCGAACACGACTGCCATGTGCGCGAAATTGCCGCCCGAGCCGCCATACTCCTCCGGCACGTCGGCCAGCAGGATGCCAAGCTCGCCGCCCTTGTTCCACAAGGCGCGGTCGACGTGCTGCTGCTTGCGCCAGCGCTCCTGGTGCGGCGCGATTTCGTCGGCGGCGAAACGGCGCACCGCATCGCGCAGGTCTTCCAGTTCGGGCGTGGCCCAGGGCGAAGCGATCGTCCTCATGCGCCGGCCGCCTTGTACATGGTGACCACGCAGGCGCCGCCCAGGCCCAGGTTGTGCTGCAAGGCCACGCGCGCGCCGCCGACCTGGCGCTCGCCCGCGGTGCCGCGCAGCTGGTGCGTCAGCTCGAAGCACTGGGCCAGGCCGGTTGCGCCCAGCGGATGGCCTTTCGACAGCAGGCCGCCGGAGGGATTGGTGACGACCTTGCCGCCGTAGGTGTTGTCGCCGTCGTCGATGAACTTGGCGGCGCCGCCTTCCGGGCACAGGCCGAGCGCCTCGTAGGTGATCAGCTCGTTGTGGGCGAAGCAGTCGTGCAGCTCGACCACGTCGAGGTCCTCGGGGCCGATGCCGGTTTGCGCGTAAACCTTTTGCGCGGCCTCGCGGCTCATCTCGTAGCCGACCACGCGCATCATGTCGCCCGAATCGAAGGTGCTGGCGCGGTCGGTGGTCATCGCCTGGCCGGCGATCATCACGTTCGCCTTGAGGCCGTGCCGGAGCGCATAGGCTTCGGACACCAGCACCGCGGCGGCCGCGCCGCAGGTCGGCGGGCAGGCCATCAGGCGCGTCATCACGCCGGGCCAGATGGCGGGCGCGTCGAGCACGTCCTGGGGCGTGACGACCTTGCGGAACAGCGCCAGCGGATTGTTGGCCGCGTGGCGGCTGGCCTTGGCGCGGATCTTGGCGAAGGCCTCGAGCGGCGTGCCGTACTTGTTCATGTGCGACAGGCCGGCGCCGCCAAAGTAGCGCAGCGCCAGCGGGATCCCGGGCATGCCGACCAGTTCATCGGTGACGGCGTCGAAGGGGTCGAAGGGGCTGGGGCGGTCGTTGAACACGGAGCCGAGCGCGCCCGGGCTCATTTGCTCGAAGCCGAGCACCAGCACGCATTCGGCGGCGCCGCTGGCGATGGCCTGGCGCGCCAGGAACAGCGCGGTCGAGCCGGTGGAACAGTTGTTGTTGACGTTGACGACCGGGATGCCGGTCATGCCGACCTGGTACAGCGCTTTCTGGCCGCTGGTCGAATCGCCGTACACATAGCCGGCGTAGGCCTGTTCGACCTGGCCGTAGGCGATGCCGGCGTCGTCGAGCGCCTGGCGGACCGCGAGCGCGCCCATCTGGTCATACGGGGCGCTGGCGCCCGGCTTGGCGAACGGGATCATGCCCACGCCGGTGACATACACGTTACGGCTCATCTGCCTCTCCTGGATTGATTAGGTCGCTCGACCTAGTGCTCGCCAATTATAGGTCAGTCGTACTATTTTTCAAAGTGCCATGCGATAATGGCGGTCATGCCGACGACACTCGCCACCACACTTAAACACAAAAGTTCCAGCACCACTGAAAAGGGGCTGGGGCGTGCGACCGACATCATGCAGGCGGCGCGCGCGTTGCTGGCGGCGCAGGGGTATGCCGGGCTGTCGATGCGGCGGGTGGCGGCCGAGGTGGGGATGAGCTTGTCGAACCTGCAGCACTACTACCAGAGCAAGGATGCCTTGCTGGAGGCGCTGCTGCTGACCACGATGAATCTGTTCCAGGCCAAGATCGATGCGATCTCGGCGGCGATGGCGGGCAGTGCGCCGCTGGAGCGTTTCCTGTCGACGGTGGACATGTTCCTCGACGAGATCACCGATCCGGTCACGCATGCGATCTTCTTCGAGATCTGGGCGCTGGCCTCGCGCAACGCGTTCGCCTCGGGCCTGATGGACACGATGATGGCGCGCGAACGCAAGACCATCTACAAGCTGATCCGCGGCCTGGCCCCTGCCATGTCGGACGAAGAAACGATGCAGCGGGCGGTGTTGGTGGTGGCGCAGGTCGAAGGGCTGATGCTGTTCCGCCTCGACAAGGCCGCGCGGCCGGAGGAATTCCAGGCCGTGCGGGCCTCGGTGCGCAAGGCGCTCGTTGGGCTGGCCACCTCCTGAATTCCACCCGGGGTCAGACGCCACCCGGGGTCAGACGTGCGTTGTTGCGCTGCCCCTTGTTTTTACCGCCGGGGTCAGACGTGCGCTGATGCGTTCTCCCCGCCTTTAGACCCGGGGTCAGACGTGCGTTGTTACTCGAACGCATAGTTGCGAACCGGTCCAATTCTAGGACTTCCAGCATTGGTGGGCGGCTCGCACTACCAGGCGGCCAATTGCGATGCAGCGGTTACCAATCCCATTTCGCGCGCCAATGGAGGTAATCGTCGGTGCATGGCAATTTGAATTAATCTTGTTGCGCTCTATCGAACTTATCGCAAGTCACCGCAGTGGCGGAGTCGCCGTTCGATTCCTCAAGCTGTGATTCATCTCGGACTCCAAGAGAAAATTAGCCAGTGGAACAGACGCACCTCTGACCCCGCCCTTAAAACCGGCTCCCGCGCACGGACGCACGTCTGACCCCGGGTTAAATATGCGTGGTGACGCATCAACGCACGTCTGACCCCGGGGTGAAAGGCGGCGTCTTATGCCGCGTTGGCCGCCGCCACTTGCCCGATGCGGGTGCGGCGCAGGCGCCGCTCGCCGTGCGCACGGCGCTCGCGCGGCGCGCCGATGTCGGCGAACATCGCTTGCCGCTCTTCCAGCAAGGCGAACACGGCGTCCTTCGACAGCACGTACTGGTCGAGCAAGGTGTCCTTCAGCGATTCGATCACGTCCTTGTAGTCGCGGATCGCGCCCAGCGTATAGCTGTAGAGCTCGTCGGACTTTTCCTCGACCTGGCGCACCGTGTGCTCGGCCCCGCTGTCCTGCTGCAGCTGGCTGTAGTCGAGCTTGGAGCGCGAGTACATCGACAACCGGTTGACCATCAGGTTCAGCATCTTGGTCGCTTTCTCGATGTCGTTCTGGCTGCCGACGGAAATGCCGCGCGCGCCATAGAACAGTTCTTCCGCCGCGACGCCGCCGTACAGCTGGATGACGTCGCGTTCGAGTTCTTCGAGCGTGCGCAGCGAGACGTCGTCGCCCGACTGCAGCACGTAGCCGAGCGCGCCCAGCTTCGATACCGATTCGGTGCTGATCTTGAGCAGGTGCGACTTTTCCTTCACTTCGGCCAGGCTCATCCCTTCGCGCAGGTAAGGGTCGATCTGCATGAAGAAGTGGCCCAGCTCATGCAGCGCCACGCGCTCGCGCTGCTTGTGCTTCTCGGCCGTGGTGGCGCGGTCGGTCAAGCCCAGCGTGGCGCGCTCGAAGGCGCGGAACATCAGGTCGGTGTCGATGATCCGCTTTTCCTGGATCGAGATCATGCTGGCGCGCTCGACCACCGTTTCCAGCAAGGCCGGGCTGAGGTTGGCGGTCATCTCGGCCACCTGGTCGAGGTCGAGGTGCTCCCAGTCGACCAGGCCTTCCTTCTTGCGCTGGAGGAAGCTGCGCAGCAGTTCGGCGCGCTCGCCCTTGTTCGGCAGGCGGAAGTTGATCTTGACCGAGAAGCGGCGCAGCATCGCTTCGTCCATCTCGGACGAGGCATCGTCGAAGTTCGAGGCGACCACCCAGATCACGCCCTGCCCCTTGTCGCTCTTGACGCCGTCCAGCAGGCCGAGCAGGGTGTTGGCGGTGTCGTCTTCCCATTTCTTTTCACCGCGGCCGCGCGGCATGAACAGGGTTTGCGCTTCGTCCAGGAAGATGATGCAGTTGCCGCGCGCGCAAGCCTTGCGGTACAGCGCGTTCAGGGCTTTCGAGCCGCCGCCGACATAGCCCGATTCCAGCGCCGAGCCGGAAGCCTGGATCAGCGGCACATTGAGCTTCTTGGCCAGGTAGCCGACCAGCTTGGTCTTGCCGGTGCCGGCAGGACCGGTCAGCATCACGTTGAACGGCTTGTCGATGTTGTGCGACTGGTATTCGGCGCGGTTGCGGATCATGTCTTCCAGGTGCAGCACTTCCTGCTTGATGTCGTCCATGCCGATCAGGTCATCCATGCTGCCCTTGAGCTTGTCCGGGGTGATGACGGCCGCGCTCATGCCCATGCCGGGAATGCCGTACTTGAGCACGTACAGCAGCAGCAGGATCACGGCGATGTCGAAGGCGTGGCGCTTGAGGAAGGCCAGCGCTTCGGCGCTGCCGGCGCTCTGCCCTTCGTCCAGCAGCACGGCCTTGTGCGAGGCCAGGTAGTCGTCGCGCGCGATGGCGTACGGAATCGCGTTCTTGAGCAGCACTTCACGCTCCAGGCTCAGGTGCGAGGTGCTTGGCACCTTGACCACGTGCAGCTGGGCCTGCCCCTTGAACTTGTACACATAGCGCGGCGCGTCCGACAGCGGCTTGGCCACCAGCAGGTAGTCCAGCTTGTCCTTCTGCCCGGCCAGCGCGGTGATCTCGGCGATGTTTTGCGAATACACGACGGGCGCCGGATCCTGCGCCACGTCGCTCTTGTAGATGGCGAGGCCGATCACCAGCGCGATAAGGAACGCGCAGGCAATGCGCACATAGATATTCTTGAAGGCGATCTGAAGCTTGGCAAGGGTCGGCATACGGTACTCGGGTCGAACAGCAAGGGGGCGCGCGGGCATCGGGCGCGGCAAGGGCGGGCAGGGGTGGCCCGGCAATGCCCATTTGCCATCGTTTTGATGCTTACGGGCAATGGAGTTATGGAGACTATACCGCCAAAAAAAAGGATGACGCAAACAGTTTTCTGTAAAAAATTTTGCGACGCAACACCTCTGGTGAAGCCGACAAGGAATCGGTGATCAAGCTGACAAATTTGTCGCACAAAGCCATGTTGAACTGCCCAGTTCGTAACAGTTCGTATCAGGGCTTGATGCACAACATGGCGCGCTCCATGATGGAATTAACTTACCAAAAGGATAAAGAAACCATGCGCGCGCTTCCTACTTTCCTGCAACGCCTGCTCGGTCCCGGCGAAGAAGATCACTTGACGGGCGCGATCGATTTGTCGGACGCGGCGTATTGCTTTGACCTGCTCACGCGCAACCTCGCCGAGGATTGCGCGCAGTTTTTCCCGCATGGAATAGGCCCGAGCGCTGAGTTAAATTCCACTGGTCAAGTAACGTAAGAAATACCCCGATTTCAATCGAATCAGGCTAGGAAAAATCGGTCTGCCATGGTTGAATAGAAAGGCGTCGATGACGGCGACATGGCTCTTTGAGCTGCACTGCAGCAATTGATCGAGCCGCCCCATTCAGACCAAGAACAAGAGGTATTCACCGTGAAGAAACTGATTTTCGCCACCGCGCTCATGCTCGGCATGGCAGCTGCGGCGCAGGCAGCGCCGCTCATTATTATCGAGGCCGCCAACCCCGCCGCGCAGGCCCGGCAAGCGGCCAGTCCCGCGCCTGCATCGCTGTCCAGGTCGGACCTGCTGGTCGTGCGGACGGCCGCGGTCGTCGTGCCGCCCGTCAATATGTCCGAGCTGCCGGAGCCGGAAGTGTTCCTGATGATGCTGCTCGGCCTGTGCCTGATCGGCTACCGCGCCAGCCGCCACAGCGACGAGAAATTCGAATAGCCCGCCATGCACTGGCGAAAAAAATCCCGCTTGCAGGCGGGATTTTTTTGGGTTCCAACATTAAAACCTAATCGAAATACTTTGGCGCGTGCCGCAGTTTCGCGTTCTGCTCGAGGTCGTGCTGGATCCAGAACGTGGCCTTGTTGGCCTTCATGAACGCCGCCATCTCGTCCATGCTCTTGACCGACTGCTCCTTGTTGAAGTTGAAGCCGGGCACGCGGCGCTTGTCCCAGTTCTTCGTGAAGTGCGCCAGGTCGCCCGACAGCAGCACATTGCCGGTCTTCTTCAGCTTCAGGAACAGGGTCTGGTGGCCCGGCGTGTGCCCGACCGCGCGCTTGATGACGACGCTGCCGTCGCCGAACACATCATGGTCGCCCTCGAGCTGGCTGACCGGATTGCTGCCCAGGGTCGGATAATTCTTGACGTCGTTGCCGAATTTGGCGGCGTCGGCGCCGAAGGCCGAGGCGTACTCTTCCTTCTGCATCAGCAGGGTCGCCTTCGGGAACAGGCCGACGTTGCCGGTATGGTCGAAGTGCATATGCGACAAGCCGAGGAAGTTGATGTCCCCCGGCGCGTAGCCGATTTCCTTGAGCTGGGCCGCCACCGGCTTGTTCAGGGTGCCATGGAAGACGGCGCCCAGCTTCTTACCTTCCGGCATGGCGGCGACCTCGTCGTTCAGGCCGGTGTCCCACATCAGCGTGCCTTTCGGGTGCGCAATCAGGTAGCAGGAGTCGGTCAGCGTTTTCTTGACGTCCTTGTCGACGCCGGGGCTGAACACGGAAAGGTCGGACACCTCGATGGTGCCGCAATCCATGATGTAGACGCGCAGCGATTTGACCGGGTCGGCGGCGTGGGCCGGGGCCAGGGCGGCGCCGAGGGCGAGGCTGGCGCACAGGGTGCGCAGGATAGGGGACATGGGTTCTCCTTGGGTTGAAATGGGTGTCGTTTCGACGTGCACTTATTTGCCGCCGAGGCCTTCGGCCTGCATCGCCTGCTGCACCGCCGGACGCGCCGCAACGCGGGCATGGAAGGCCTTCAGGCGCGGCCATTCGGCCAGGTCCATCTTCAGCGGAAAGGTCCAGTTCAGGGTGACGAACAGGTAGGCGTCCGCCACGGTGAAGCGCTCGCCCATCAGGTAGTCGCGCCCCGCGAGCAGCGCGTCGAGGTAAGCGTAGCGCTTCTTGATGTTGGCGGCCGCCATTTCCTTCAGCTCGGCGCTGGCGGCCGGGTTGAACAGGGGGCTGAAGCTCTTGTGCACTTCGCTGGTGATGAAATTCAGCAAGCTCATCAGCTGGTAGCGCTCGAGGCTGCCAGCGGGCGGGGCCAGTTGCGCGGCCGGCGCCTGGTCGGCCAGGTACTGGACGATGGCCGGGCCTTCGGTCAGCACCACGCCGCCGTCCAGCGCCAGGGCCGGCACGCTGCCCTTCGGGTTGACCTTGGTGTAGTCGGCGCCGCTGGCGGTGACTTTGCTGCGCAGGTCGACTTTTTCGAGTTCGAAGCCGAGGCCCGCTTCGCGCAGCACGATGTGGGGCGACAGCGAGCATGCGCCAGGGCTGAAATACAGTTTCATCATGGTTCCTTGGTGTGGTGATGGCGCGGCTGCATGGCCGCGCGGGCAAGCATGGCGAGAATATAACAAATTGCGCGACCGCGCTTGGGCGCCCGCAAGCGTGCGTAAAGCCGGGGGCTGGAACCAGCCTTAGATATGGGCGCCGTCGGCCGTCACGTTGCCCGGGCGGTCGGCACGGCCGTCGGCGTCGTGCGCCCCTTCATACGGGGTCACGCGCGGGATGCGCAAGGTGAAGTGCGCCCCTTGGCCCGGCGTACTGGCGACGGTGATGGTGCCGCCGAATTGCTTGACGATCAGGTTGTAGACGATGTTCAGCCCCAGCCCGGTACCGCCCTGGCCGCGCCGGGTCGTGAAGAAGGGGTCGAAGATGCGGTCGAGAACGTCGGCGGCGATGCCCTTGCCATTGTCGTCGACATGCAGCTCGACCACGTCGCCGTCGAGGCGGGCGTGGATCCGGATGGTGCCCGGGGTGTCGGGGGCGAACGCGTGCTCGACGCAGTTCAGGGTCAGGTTGGTGATCACCTGGGCAAAGGCGCCCGGGTAGCTGTCGAGCACGATGTCGGGCGGGCATTCCAGGACCAGGCTGATCGGGGTCTTCTTCAGCTTCGGCTGCAGGCTCGACACGACCTCCTCGACATAGTCCTTCAGCGCGAACGGCCGGCGCGCCTCGCTGGTCTGGTCGACCGCGATCTGCTTGAAGCTGTGGATCAGGTGCGCCGCGCGCACCGCGTTGTTCATGATCAGGCGCGTGCTTTCGGCGGCCGTGTCGAGGTAGCGCATCACGTCCGACTTCTTCAGGCCGGCGCCGTCGACGGCGGCCTGGATGTCGTCGGTGGCCGCCTTCAGCACCGAGGCGCTGGTCAGCGCGATGCCGACCGGGGTGTTGATTTCGTGGGCGACGCCGGCCACCAGCGACCCGAGCGAGGCCAGCCGCTCGGCCTGCAGCAGCGACTCCTGGGTCTGGCGCAGGTCCTGCAGCGCGCGCGCCGTTTCCTGCGCCGACTTGCGGGCCGCGTCCTCCGCTTCGCGGATGCGGAAGATGGTCGACTTCAGGCGCCGCTGGATCTGGTTGAAGCCGCGGATCACGTCGCCCAGTTCGTCGCGCCGGTTCTCCGGCAATTCCTCGACCTCGTCGGTGCCGCGCGTGGCCAGGTCGAACAGGCCGTCGCGCAGCTGCTTGAGCGGCTCGAACACGACCCGCAGCGACAGCGACAGCGCCATCACCAGGATCGCGTCGAGCAGCAGCACTTCGATCACCTTGCGCAGCAGTTCGGTGGCCAGGGTGGCGTCGATCTGGTCGCGCGAAAAGTTGATGACGACCTTGCCCACCGAGACCGGCTTGATCGAGGCGCTGGCCGAACCGCCGTCCTGGAAGATCAGGCTCGCCTCGACCGGCGCGCCGCCCGGGTTCTTGACCCGGTCGACCACCGCCAGCGAGCCGTCGGGCATGCGCATCTTGCCGGCGAACAGGCCGACCGAGGTGTCGTAGACGCGGATCGCGACCACTTCCGGCGGCAGCATTTCGGCTTCGACGATGCTGTCGACCTTGGACTTGTCGAGGTCCCACAGCGCCGAAGGCAGGCTGATCTGCAGGCGGGTCAGCACGCCCTGGCGCAGCCGCTGGTCGCTGCGCTCGAGTTCTTTGCCGAGGGAATATTGGGTATACGTGCCGGAGATCGCCAACACCACCGTGACGATCACGACGAACAGCAGCTTGAGCCGGCTTTGAATACTGAACATCCACAGTCTCCCTGGGGCGTGGCGAGGACAGCCGCCTTCCAATGTACGGGATCACCTGCCTGTTGGCAAGATCCCTCAAGAAAAGTAAAGATTCCCCCCCGCAGCAGCGGGCTGGAGGATGGTAAGATCACAGCATTCGAGACGGAGGTTGTATGAGTGCAGCTTACCAGCACCTGGCGCTGGCGCAGGTCCAGCCGGGAATGATTTTATCGGATGTGTTGCTGGACAAGCAGGGGCAGGTCTTGCTGCCGCAAGGATTCGTGTTGACCGCCAAGATGATCGCCCTGCTGCCCAGCCACGGCATCGACGTGCTGGCCGTGCTGCGCACCGATGGCGCGGCACCGCAGGCAGCCCCGGTCGACCACGCCGCGGTCGAGGCGCGCCTCGATTACCTGTTCCGCAAGAACGACATCGACAACCACGAAGACTGGGCCACCGGCATCCTGCGCCGCTATGTGACCGACTACCGCCTCGGCCGGGAGATCACGGAATGAGCGAGCTGACGCTGGACGGCCTGGTGCGCGACCTGCAGGACCTGCCTTCGCTGCCGGCGGTGGTCATGGAACTGCTTAGCAGCATCGACCAGGAAGACGTCGATATTTCCGTGCTGGCCAAGAAGGTCTCGCACGACGCCGCGCTGACCGCCAAGACCCTGCGCCTGGCCAACTCCTCGCTGTACGGGCTGCAAGTGAAGGTCACCACGATCCAGCAGGCGATCACCTTCCTCGGTTTCCAGACCACGCGCAACCTGATCACCGCGGCCGCCGTCACCGGCTGCTTCGCCGAGGGCCAGTGCGCCGGCTTCGACGACAAGGCCTTCTGGCGCCACTCGATCGCGGCGGCCGCCTGCTGCAAGGTGCTGGCGCGGCGCATGCGCTTCAACCAGGACTATGCGTTCACGGCCGGCCTGCTGCACGACATCGGCCGCCTGGTGCTGGTCAGCGCCTATCCGGCCGAGTACCAGCAAGTGATGGCATACCGCGCCGAGCACGATTGCGAAGTGCTGGAGGCGGAGCGCGCAGTAATCGGGCTCGACCACGTGGCGGCCGGCGCGGCGCTGGCGGAACACTGGAATTTTTCGGACACGATGCGGCTCGCGATTGCCCACCATCACGATCCGGAGGCGGCGGGCGCGGGCTTCCTGGCCACGATCGTGCATGTGGCCAATGCCATCGTGCACGCGCTCGACGTGGCGCGCGACGACCAGGACCTGGTTCCGGCCGTGTCATCGGTCGCCTGGAACGCGCTCGGACTGAACGAAGAGTCCTATCTGCATGTTTTCCGCGAAACGGAATTGCAGTTTGAAGAAATCACAATGGTGCTGATGAGCTAAAGCGGCCCAGGCAGTACCGGCCAGGCGGATGGCCGCCGCGGCACTGCCAGGCTGCCAGTGGTCCGAAGGCATGGCGCCGTTGCGGCCATGCCCGCGGCCTTAGTGCGCATAATTGCCGGTTGTAGCGCTTTCGCCGCCCTTGTCCTCCGCCTTTGGACGGCCCTGGGCGTCGGACAGGCGATACTTGGTGCGGCGGTCGCCCATCAGGTCGCGCAGGTCGCGGATGCTCATGCCGGTCACTTCGTGCATGCGGATCAGCAGCGAGGCGCCGACCGGCAAGCGGTGGTGGCGGATCTTGCTGATGACAGGCGGCGCGACTTCCAGCATGCGCGACAGCGCAGCGTCATTCTTCAGTTGCATCTTTCCGAGCAGTATGTCGAGCAGGTGGTTCGGGTTGTAGCTTTCCTGTGATGCCAGAGCATGGTGTGCCATGATGTTTCCTCTATGAGTGGTTGAAATAGTTCCGTTACGAACTTTGGTAAAGACTAAATGTCGTCTCCATAAGTTCCCGGGTTTCGTCCCTAAAGATGATTAAACAGAACAAATCTGATAAGCAGCTTAAGCACGTCGCCGGACCGATTGCGCTCTGCGCTCCCCGCTCCCCACGCACTTGTCATCCAAACAAATTATCAGACTCATACGCCATCAGTACATCCGGTTCGCGCATTGCTGTCATTGTTTGAAATCAAGCTATCGTCTGGAAAGCTTGTCACATAATCATTTCAACACATGGGGATAATTTGTGGCGCACGCAAGACTTTTCGTGAAATAAATGTGTGCGCAAGGATTCCGATGGAACTCATTGATTTGCATCAGGAAACATAGTCCCTCTGGCGGGCGCCTGGCGGGTGGAAGCCGAGGCTCAGACCTCGATATCGATGTTGCGGCCGATGCCCGTCTGGCGCCCGGGCGAAACGGCTGCGGCCAGCAAATCCTGGCGCGTCAGGAAGTCCTGGTTTTCGCGCTGGCGCGCTTGCCTGGCCTGGCCATCCTGCTGCAGCTGGCGCGTTTCGGCGGCCGGCGCCTGCTGCCGCTCGGGGACCCGGCGCTGCGCCTGCCGGGCCTCGGCCACGGCGGCGTTGGCGTCTTTCAGCGTGTTCGACTTGTCGGCCTGGGCCAGCGCCTTGACGGCGTTCTGGAAGTCGATGCGGGCATTCTGGGTCGGGGCTTCGCTGCGCAGCGAAGCGACCGCCGACTGCGCCGCGGCGATGCCATTGCTGCCTACCGAACCCAGGTTGCTTGCCATGCCGCCTCCAGCGCACATCAGGCCGACGATCTTGCCCGACGGCACCTTTGTTCACTGTAGTCAGTAATTTCCTAAGATCAATGCAAAACAGGCAACTCTCGATGGATAATTTGCATGCGCGCCGGCGCGCGTGCCCCTAGGTCCGCGCTGGCGATTTACGGTAAACTGACCCGTCCAAGCCGACCTGTCAGAGCCCGTTGAAAACCAAAACCCCCATCCAGCCGCAGTATTTCATTCCCGAACCGCTCGATAACACGCGCCTGGCGCACCTGTGCGGCCCGCTCGACGAAAACCTGCGCCAGATTTCGGCCGCGCTCGACGTGACCATTTTCCGGCGCGGCGAGAAATTCATCGTCAGCGGCCACAATGCCGAGCGCGCCGTCGAGATCCTGGAGCGCTTCTACGCGGTCGCCAACAAGGTGGTGCCGATCGAGGAAGTGCAGCTGGCCCTGGTCGAACAGCGCTCCGGCCTGCGTCCTGCCAGTCCGGACGCGGCGCCCGCCGCCCTGCCCGACATCGAAATCAACAGCCCGGTGCTCAAGACCCGCCGCAGCGACCTGCGCGGGCGCACCCCGCACCAGATCCAGTACCTGCGCGCGATCCTCGAGCACGACATCTCGTTCGGCGTGGGCCCGGCCGGCACCGGCAAGACCTACCTCGCGGTGGCCTGCGCGGTCGATGCGCTCGAGCGCGACGCCGTCAAGCGCATCATCCTGACCCGCCCCGCCGTCGAGGCGGGCGAGCGCCTCGGTTTCCTGCCGGGCGACCTGGCGCAAAAGGTCGATCCCTACCTGCGCCCGCTGTACGACGCGCTGTACGACCTGCTCGGCTTCGACCGCACCCAGAAAATGTTCGAGAAGCAGGTGATCGAGATCGCGCCGCTGGCCTACATGCGCGGGCGCACGCTGAACCATGCCTTCGTCATCCTCGACGAGGCGCAGAACACGACGGTCGAACAGATGAAGATGTTCCTGACCCGGATCGGCTTCGGCAGCAAGGCCGTGGTCACCGGCGACGTCACCCAGGTCGACCTGCACAAGACCCAGAAGAGCGGCCTGATCGACGCGGTCCACGTGCTCAAGGAGGTGCGCGGCATCGCCTTCACCCAGTTCTCCAGCGCCGACGTGGTGCGCCATCCGCTGGTGGCGCGCATCGTCGACGCCTACGAAAGCGCGGCCGAAGTGCAGGACCTGATCTCCCTTCCCAAACCCGCGGTGGCCAAACATGTCCGTAAAAAATAAGCTGTCCTTGTCGGTCCAGTATCCCGACCCCCGCCTGCAAGGCTCGCTCACGCGCCGGAAGGTGCGGCGCTGGGTGCAGGCCGCGCTGTTCGCGCCGGCCGAACTGGCGATCCGCTTCGTCGACGCGGCCGAAGGCCAGGCCCTGAACCGCGACTACCGCGCCAAGGACTACGCCACCAATGTGCTGACCTTCGCCTACAACGAGGGCGAAGCGATCGCCGACGACGCGCCGACCCGGGCCGACATCATCCTGTGCACCGACGTGCTGGAACAGGAAGCGCAGCAGCAGGGCAAAACGGTCGAGGAGCACGCCGCCCACCTGATCGTGCACGGCGTGCTGCATGCCCAGGGCTACGACCACGACGACGACGAGGAAGCGGCCGAGATGGAACAGCTCGAGCGCGACATCCTCGAAGCGCTCGGCTACCCGGATCCTTACGCCACCTGAGCCCGCGCCGTTGGCGGCGGCAGGCAGCCCAGCCCGGCCAGGGTGGCGGCCAGCGCGGCGTCGAGCGGCGTGTGGGTTTCGCTGCCGATAAAAGCGCTCAGCTTGCTGTTGTCCAGCTCATAGGCGCCCTGCCACAGGTAGCGCATTTCGCGCATTTCACGCACGACGGTCACGAACGGCGCGGCCAGCGCCAGCAGGCCCCAGGGCAGCTTGCGCACCTTGAGCGCAGGGTTGCCGCTGGCACGCCGCAGGGCGGCGATCATCTGGCGTCCGTCGCCGTCGTAATGGCCGCGGAAGTGGAAGGTGTCGAACGCGGCCAGGCGCTCGCCCTGCTCCAGCAGGCGCACCATCGTGTCGGCCAGGTCGGGCAGATACGCCCAGGCATGGCCGGCGCCATCGCGGCCCGGATACGTCACCGCCGCCAGCGGCCGCCCGGGCTTGACCAGGCCCTGCGAAAACCAGTTGTTGCCGGGCCGCGCAGAGAAAAAATCGCCGGCCCGCACCACCAGCGAACGCACGCCTTGCTGCGCCGCCTGCCGCAGGCGCTGCTCCATCCGCACCCGGATCGCGCCCTTGCGCGAAGTCGGCCGTTGCGGCGTCATTTCGTCCAGCACGCCGGCGCTGCCTTCGCCGTAGTTGTAGATCGTCCCCGGCAGCAGGATGCGGGCGCCGGCGGCGCGCGCGGCGGCGATCGTGTTCTCCAGCATCGGCAGCACCAGCTTGTCCCAGTCGCGGTAGCCGGGCGGGTTGACCGCATGCACGATCACCGCCGCGCCCTGCGCCGCCGCCAGCACGTCGGCCGCGGCCATCGCGTCGCCCGCCACCCACTGCACGCCGCCGATGGGCGGCGCCTTGCCCGGCGTGCGCGCCATCGCCCGCACCCGCCAGCCGCGCGCCGCCAGGGTGCGCGCCACCTCGCCGCCGATGCCGCCGGTCGCCCCCAGTACCAATGCCAATTGTCGCTGCTCCATCGCCGCCTCCGCCTGTGAATATGGGCGCCAGTCTGGACCTTTGCGTTACCATACGGAAGTGACTAAACAATACAGCGGCTATGCATAAATGTATGAATAACCAGGAACCAGGCTGGGACCTGTACCGATCGTTCCTCGCCGTGCTGCAAGCCGGCTCGCTGTCGGGCGCGGCGCGCGAACTGGGCCTGGCGCAACCGACCGTGGGCCGCCACGTCGACGCGCTCGAGGCGGCGCTCGGGGCGGCGCTGTTCGTGCGCTCCCAGCACGGCTTCATGCCGACCGCGCAGGCGCTGCAGCTCAAGCCCTACGCCGAGGCGCTGGCCGCCACCGCCAGCGCCCTGCTGCGCGCCGCCTCCGGCCACGGCGGCCAGGCGCAGGGCACGGTGCGCATCACGGCCAGCGAAGTGATCGGCTGCGAAGTGCTGCCGCCGATCCTCGCCGCGCTGCAGCGCGACTGGCCGGGATTGACGATCGAACTGTCGCTGTCGAACAAGACCGAAGACCTGCTGCGGCGCGAGGCCGATATCGCCGTGCGCATGCTGCGCCCGAGCCAGGAGGCGCTGGTCGCGCGCCGCGCCGGCGCCATCGAACTGGGCATGCACGCCCACCCCGACTACCTTGCCCGGCGCGGCGCGCCGGCGGCGCTGGCCGACCTGAAGCAGCACGGCCTGGTGGGCTTCGACCACGAGAACGCCTTCATCCGCGGCATGAAGCAGCACCTTGGCGGCCTCAAGCGTGACGACTTCACCCTGCGCGCCGACAGCGACCTGGCCCAGCTGGCAGCGATTCGCGCCGGCTGCGGTATCGGCATCTGCCAGGCCGTCCTCGCACGCCGCGCGGGACTGGTGCGGGTGCTGCCGTCCTTCGCGATCGAACTCGATACCTGGGTCGCGATGCACGAGGACCTGCGCCACAGCAAACGCTGCCAGGTAGTCTTTGACGGACTCATCAATGGCTTGCAGTCCTACCTGAAAGGGTAATCGGCCCGCAAGGCCTGTGTGCGCTGACGAACGGAGCGCGGTGCCCGGATCGGGTCTACTACGCTCCTAGGAGGACGCGCTCATGCCGAACACGCATACCAGCAATAAGCACGGCTCGCTTTCGGCCTGGATGGCCACCGCGACAGTGCCGCATTACACGCCGCTGCAGGGCGACACCCGCACCGGCACCTGCATCATCGGCGCCGGCATCGCCGGCCTGACCACCGCCTACCTGCTGCTACGCGAAGGAAAGTCGGTGATCGTCATCGACAGCGACAGCATCGGCGCCGGCGAAACTGGCCGCACCGCCGCCCATTTCTTCCCGCCCGACGAACGCTATTTCGAGATCGAGCGCAGCTTCGGCGCCGACAAGGCGGCGCTGGTGGCCGACAGCTTCCGCAAGGCCACCGCCTGCGCCGAGTCGATCGTGCGGGCCGAGCAGATCGACTGCGATTTCGAACGGCTCGACGGCTACCTGGTCAGCCCGGATGCCCGGTGGGACGACACGCTTGAACGCGAATATGCGGTCACCACCCGCCTCGGGCTCGAGGTGCGCCGCCTCGAGCGCGTGCCCGGCCTGGCCTTCGACAGCGGCCCCTGCCTGCGCTTCGCGGGCCAGGCCCAGTTCCACCCGCTGCGCTACCTGGCGGGCCTGGCGCGCGCGATCGGCGGGCTCGGCGGGCGCATCCACGAGGGCACGCGTGCGCTGTCGGTCGGCGACGGCGCGCATGGCGAGCGCCTGGTCGAGACCACCCGTGGCGCCGTCACCTGCCAGTCGGTGGTGGTGGCGACCAACACGCCCTTCAACGACCGCGTGGTGATGCACACCAAGCAGGCCGCCTACCGCACTTACGTGGTGGCGCTGCGGGTGCCGAAGGACGCGGTCCCGCGCCTGCTGCTGTGGGATACCGGCGATCCCTACTACTATGTGCGGCTGGCGCAGGACAACGGCAGCGCCGGACACGAACTGCTGATCGTCGGCGGCCAGGACCACAAATGCGGGCAGGACCAGAAGCACGGCCAGGATGAGCAGCCCCAGCACCGCTACGACGAGATCGAAGCCTGGACCCGGGCCCGCTTCCCGGTCGCCGGGGCAGTGGCCTACCGCTGGTCGGGCGCGGTGATGGAGCCGGCCGACGGCCTCGCCTTCCTCGGCCGCAATCCGATGGACAACGACAACGTCTACATCATCACCGGCGACTCGGGCAACGGCATGACGCACTGCACGGCCGGCGCGATCCTGGTCAGCGACCTGATCCTCGGCAGGCCGAACAGCTGGACCGGGCTGTACGCGCCGGCACGCAAGGCCTTCCACGGGATCGGCGAGTTCATCACCGAGCAGGCCAACACGCTGGCGCAGTACGCCGACTGGCTGCGCGGGGGCGATGTCGACAGCGTCAACGAGATCGGTGCCGGCCAGGGCGCGCTGCTGCGCGACGGCGGGCGCCTGCTGGCGGTGAGCCGCAGCGAGGATGGCGGCATCAACGCCGTGTCGGCGGCCTGCACCCACCTCGGCTGCGCAGTGCGCTGGAATGGCGCCGAGAAGTCCTGGGATTGCCCGTGCCACGGCTCGCGCTTCGCGCCGGACGGGACGGTGCTGCACGGGCCGGCGAGAAGGCCGCTGGCCGCGGCGACGCTGGAGGACGCGGATGGCGGGCATCCGGGCGCGCGCAAAGAAGGCGAGCGCCGCACGGAACCGTAAACGCGGGTCAATGACCGACGCCTCAAGCTTTTTTAAGGTTATTCCCCGCGATCGGCAGCTTGCGCACCCTTTTCCCGGTGGCCGCGAACACCGCATTGGCCACCGCCGGCGCAATGGCCGCCGTCCCCGGTTCGCCGATCCCGCCCGGATCGTCGCCGCTGCGCACGATATGCACTTCGATGGCCGGCGCCTCGTTGATGCGCATCATGCGGTAATCGTGGAAATTGCTCTGCACGACACGCCCCTGCGCCACCGTCACTTCGTTCCACAAGGCCGCCGTCAGCCCGAACACGATGCCGCCTTCGACCTGCGCCACCACGGTGTCCGGATTGACGACCGTGCCGCAGTCAAGCGCGCACACGACCCGGTGCACCCGCACCGCGCCGTCGGCGCCGACCGACACTTCGGCCACCTGCGCCATGTAGGTGCCGAACGCGAACTGCGCCGATACCCCGCGCCCGCTGCGGCGCCCCGCCACCGCCTTGAGCGGCGTGCCCCAGCCCGACTGCGCGGCCGCCAGTTCGAGCACCGCCAGCATGCGCGGCGACCTGCCCAGCATCGCGCGCCGGTAGGCGACCGGATCCTGCTGCGCCGCATGCGCCAGTTCGTCGATGAAGCTCTCGACGACGAACACATTGTGGGTCGCCCCCACGCCGCGCCAGAACGCGGTCGGCAGCGGCGGTTCGTGGCGCATGTACTCGACCCGCATCGCCGGCAGGGCGTACTGCAGTTCGCTCGCGCCCTCGACCGCGTCCGGGTCGACCCCGTCCTTCATCGCCGTCGGCGCGAAGCGCGCGATGATCGAGGCGCCGGTGATGCGGTGGAACCAGGCCGCCGGAAATCCCCTGGCGTCGAGCCGCGCCGAGATCCGGTCCACGTAATAGGGGCGGTACATATCGTGCTGGATGTCTTCCTCGCGCGTCCAGACGAACTTGACCGGCCCCTTCATCAGCTTGGCGAAGGTGACCGCCTGCGCCACGTAGTCGACCTCGAGCCGGCGCCCGAAGCCGCCGCCGAGGAAGAAGTTGTGGACCTTGACCTTTTCCAGCGGCAGTCCGGTCAGCCTGGCGGCTACCCCCTGTGCCAGGCTCGGCACCTGGGTGCCGACCCACAGGTCGCAGCCGTCGGCGCGCAGGTCGACGGTGCAGTTCATCGGCTCCATCGTCGCGTGGGCCAGGAACGGCACCTCATAGACGGCGTCGATGCGCCCCGCGCCGGTGCCCAGCGCCTCGGCCGCATCGCCGACCTTGCGCGCCACGGCGCCTGCCTGTTCCGACCTTTTCATCATGTCGGCCACGATCGCGCCCGTGCTCAGCGTGGCGTTGGCGCCGTCGTCCCACACGGGCTTGAGCGCCAGCAGGCCCTGGCGCGCGGCCCACATGTGGTCGCCCACCACCGCCACCGCGCCGTCGGCGCGCAGCACGTGGCGCACGCCCTTGACCGCCATCGCCTCGGCTTCGCTCATCGAGGCCAGCTTGCCGCCGGGGACCGGGGAGGCGGCCACGGTGGCCACCAGCATGCCGGGCAGGCGCACGTCGATGCCGAACAGCGCCTTGCCGTTGACCTTGTCGGGCGAATCGAGCCGCTTGAGCGGGCGTCCGATCAGGGTAAACGCCTCCGGCTTCTTGAGTTCGATCCGGGCCGGCGCCTGCAGCCTGGCGGCGGCGTCGACCAGCTCGCCGTAGTTGAGGATGCGCCCGCTCGGCGGATGGGTGACCGAGCCGTTGACGGCGCGGCAGCTGCCCGCTTCGACCTGCCACTGGCTGGCGGCGGCGGCCACCAGCACCATCCGCGCCGCCGCCCCCGCCTCGCGCAGCGGCTTCCAGCTGGCGCGCACGGAGGTCGAGCCGCCGGTCACCTGCCCGCCCAGCATCGGATCGCTGTACAGGCTGTTGTCGGCCGGCGCCTGTTCCAGCATCACGCGCGCCAGGTCGACCGACAGTTCCTCGGCCAGCAGCATCGGCATGGCGGTGAAGGTGCCCTGCCCCATCTCGACCTTGTGCATGATCAGGGTGACCACGCCCTGGCGGTCGATGCGGATGAAGGCGTTGCCGGCCAGGCCGGGCCGGCGCTGCGATTCGCGGGTGGCGGCTTCGCCGACCGCTTTTTCGGGCGGCGGGTCCTTGCGGTCGCCGCGCTTGTCGCAGCCGCCCAGCTGGAAGCCGACCAGCAGGCCGCCGCCGGCGGCGGCGCCCACCTGCAGGAAACGCCTGCGCGTGAAGGTAGCGTGCATGGCGCCTCCCCTCAGGCGGAAGCGGCCAGGCGGATCGCGGCGCGGATGCGGCCGTAGGTGCCGCAGCGGCAGATGTTGCCGGCCATGGCGGCGTCGATCTGGGCGTCGGTCGGCTTGGGCGTGGCATGCAGCAAGGCGGTGGCGGCCATGACCTGGCCCGGCTGGCAGTAGCCGCACTGCACCACGTCGAGCTGGCGCCAGGCGTCCTGCACGCGCTCGCCGACCGGATCGCGGTCGACGCCCTCGATGGTGACGATGTTCTTGCCCGCCACGGCCGACACCGGGGTCACGCAGGCGCGCACCGCCTTGCCGTCCACATGCACGGTGCAGGCGCCGCACAGGGCCATGCCGCAGCCGTACTTGGTGCCGGTCAGGCCGGCCACGTCGCGCAGGGCCCACAGCAGGGGCATGTCGTCGGGGACCTCGAGCGGGGTCTCGACACCGTTGATCGTCAAGGCAGGCATGGCACTCTCCTTGTGGCTGGGTCCCGCCAATATAGGACAAGCCGCCAAGGCGTGGCGCACGCCCCGAAATGCCTGAAAAACGGGCAGTCCGGCTTTTGGTGTATCCTATAGCCTCCGCAACAACGGCTCACGCCAACTATGCCAGAGCACCCTAATGACGTCCGTTCCGACGTCAAACCCCACCGGTCGCTGTTTGAGCGACTGACCGCACTCATCTCCCCCGAGCCCGAAAATCGCGCAGAGCTGCTCGACGTCCTGCACGACGCGCACGAACGCAACCTGATCGATGCCGACGCCCTGTCGATGATCGAGGGCGTGTTCCAGGTGTCGGACCTGTCCGCGCGCGACATCATGGTGCCGCGTTCGCAAATGGACGTGATCGACCTGTCCAAGCCGATCGACGAATGGATGCCGCAAGTGCTCGAGACGGCGCATTCGCGCTTCCCGGCCATCGAAGGTGAACGCGACAAGGTGGTCGGCATCCTGCTGGCGAAAGACCTGCTGCGCTACTACGCGGAAGAATCGTTCGACGTGCGCGACATGCTGCGCCCGGCGATCTTCATCCCCGAATCGAAGCGCCTGAACGTGCTGCTGCGCGATTTCCGCGCCAACCACAACCACATGGCGATCGTCGTCGACGAGTACAGCGGCGTGGCCGGCCTGATCACGATCGAGGACGTGCTCGAGCAGATCGTCGGCGACATCGAGGACGAGTACGATTTCGACGAGGAAGAAGACAACATCCTGTCGATCAAGGAGGGCCAGCTGGGCCCGCGCTGGCGCATCAAGGCGCTGACCGAGATCGACCAGTTCAACGAAGCGCTGGGCACCGCGCTGCCCGCGGACGACGTCGACACCATCGGCGGCCTGGTGGCCAGCCACCTGGGCCGCATGCCGCACAAGGGCGATGTGTTCGACATCGGCAGCCTGCGCTTCGAGGTGCTGCGCGCCGACGCGCGCCAGGTGCACGTGCTGCTGGTTGAAAAACTGCCCCCGGGCGAAGACGAACACGATTGATGCTGCGCCGCCGCCCCGCCGCGGATCCGGGCGCGCCGCGCACGCCCCGCACCACCGCATGGCCGATGCTGTTCGCCGCCCTCGCCGGCGCCTGCAGCGTGTTCTCGTTCGCCCCGTTCGGCTGGTGGCCGCTGCAGATCCTGGCGCTGGCCTTCCTGTTCTACCAGGTCGGCATGGACACCAATACCCGCCGCAGCACCCTGCTCGGCTGGGCCTTCGGCTTCGGCTGGTCGGTGGCCGGCATGCACTGGCTGTACATCACGATGAACCGCTTCGGCAACATCCCGGGACCGATGGCGGTGGCCGCGGTACTCCTGCTGGGCGCCTACATGGGCATCTTCAGCGCGCTGGTGACGGGCTGCGCCACCTGGCTGCGCAAGCGCTGGTCGCTGCCGGTGTCGAGTTTCCTCCTCCTTGTGCTGCCCTTCGCCTGGGGCATCTCGGAATGGATGCGCGGCTGGGTATTCACCGGCTTCCCCTGGGTCGCCTCCGGCTATGCCCATAACACCAGTCCCCTGGCCGGCTTCGCGCCGGTCGTCGGCGCCTACGGCCTGGGCGCGATCGCCGCCGTTTGCGCCAGCTGCGTCGTGATGCTGACCCAGCGCGCGCGCTGGGCCGGCGTCGGCCTGCTGGCCGGCCTGATGGCGCTCGGCTTCGGCCTCAGGCAAGTGGCCTGGACCGAGCCGAAGGGCCAGCCGATCAGCGTGCGCCTGTTGCAGGGCAATGTGCCGCAGCAGCAGAAGTTCGACCCCGAGCATGTCATGCGCACACTGCAGCAGTATCACGAGATGGCGACGGCCGAACGGGCCGACCTGATCGCGCTGCCTGAAACGGCGGTCGCGGTGCCGCCCCAGTACCTGCCGCCCGACTACCTGGCCGCGTTCAAGACCTTCGCCGCCCAGAGCAACAGCCACCTGATGTACGGCATTCCGATTGCCGACGGCCCGGACCGGTATGCCAACAGCGTGGTCGGCATCGCGCCCTCCGGCGCCGGCTACCGCTTCGACAAGCAGCACCTGGTGCCGTTCGGCGAGTTCGTGCCGCCCGGTTTCCGCTGGTTCGTCGACATGATGAAGATCCCGCTGGGCGACATGACGCGCGGCGCCGCGGTGCAGGCGCCGTTCGCCGTCAAGGACCAGCTGGTGCTGCCGAACGTCTGCTACGAGGACGTGTTCGGCGAAGAGATCGCGCTGCAGCTGCGCAGCATGGCGCAGCCGGCCACGATGCTGCTGAACGTGTCGAACCTGGCCTGGTTCGGCGAATCGATCGCGATTCCCCAGCACCTGCAGATTTCGCAAATGCGTTCGCTCGAAACGGGGCGCCCGATGCTGCGCGCCACCAATACCGGCGCCACGGTCGTCATCGACAGCCGCGGCCAGGTCGCCGCCAGCGTGCCCAACTACACCCGCGGCAGCCTGTCGGCCTCGGTGCAGGGCATGCAGGGCCTGACCCCGTTTATCCGCTACGGGAATTACCTGCTGCTCGCGCTGGCGGCGGCGGCCTTCGCCGCGGCGTGGATTTCGGGGCGTAATTACAGAAAAACCCGGCAAAAATGAGCCCGGACCGCATTCCCGGGACCTGTGGCCGCTAAAACCCGCTAAAATTGGTCGTTTTAGCAAACTCACTTCGTTCGCGCCACCCGCCGCGCGGCAACACCAAGATGCTCACATTTCAACAAATTATCCTGACCTTGCAATCCTACTGGGACAAGCAGGGCTGCGCCCTGCTCCAGCCGTACGACATGGAAGTCGGCGCCGGCACCTTCCACACCGGCACCTTCCTGCGCGCGATCGGTCCCGAACCCTGGCGCGCCGCCTATGTGCAGCCATCGCGCCGCCCGAAGGATGGCCGCTACGGCGAGAACCCGAACCGCCTGCAGCACTACTACCAGTACCAGGTGGTGCTCAAGCCGGCGCCCGAGAACATCCTCGACCTGTACCTCGGTTCGCTCGAGGCGCTGGGCCTGGACCTGAAGCAGAACGATGTGCGTTTCGTCGAGGACGACTGGGAAAGCCCGACCCTGGGCGCCTGGGGCCTGGGCTGGGAAGTCTGGCTGAACGGCATGGAGGTGACCCAGTTCACCTACTTCCAGCAAGTCGGCGGCCTCGATTGCAAGCCGGTGCTGGGCGAGATCACCTACGGCATCGAGCGCCTGGCCATGTACCTGCAGGGCGTGGAAAACGTGTACGACCTGGTGTGGACCGAGTGGGAACAGAACGGGATCACGAAGAAGCTGAGCTACGGCGACGTCTTCCACCAGAACGAGGTCGAGCAGTCGACCTACAATTTCGAGCATGCCAACACCGAGCTGCTGTTCGCCCAGTTCGCGAACCATGAAGCCGAGGCCAAGCGCCTGGTCGAACTGGCGCTGACGCTGCCGGCCTACGAGCAGATCATGAAGGCTTCGCACAGCTTCAACATGCTGGACGCCCGCGGCGCCATTTCGGTGACCGAGCGCGCCGCCTACATCGGCCGCGTGCGCACGCTGTCGCGCCTGGTGGCGCAAGCGTATTACGACTCGCGCGAGAAGCTGGGCTTCCCGATGGCGCCCAAAGCCGCCGACACGACCGCCGCCTGAACGACAAGACACGGAACCATGAACAACACATTATTAGTCGAACTGCTGACCGAAGAACTGCCGCCGAAAGCGCTGGCCAAACTGGGCGCGGCCTTTGCCGCCGGCATCGCGAACGGCCTCAAGTCGCGCGATTTCCTCGCGCCCGACAGCGTCGCCACTCCCTTCGCCACGCCGCGCCGCCTGGCCGTCTCGATCAGCAACGTGAGCGCCATCTCGCCTGACAAATCGGTGCGCGAAAAAGTGCTGCCGGTGACGGTGGCGCTGGACAGCGAAGGCAAGGGCACCGCGCCGCTGGCCAAGAAGCTGGCCGCGATGGGCATCCCCGGCCTCGATATCGCCACGCTCGAGCGCGCGATGGACGGCAAGGCCGAGAGCCTGTTCTACACCCGCAGCGTGGCCGGCAGCAAGCTCGAAACCGGCCTGCAGGCGGCGCTCGAAGAAACCGCCGCCAGGCTGCCGATTCCAAAGCTGATGAGCTACCAGCGCCCCGACGGCAGCACCGTGCAGTTCGTACGCCCGGCGCACAAGCTGGTCGCCCTGCATGGCGAGGCGATCGTGCCATTGACCCTGCTCGGCCTCGCCTCCGGCAACCAGACCCTGGGCCACCGCTTCCTGTCGAATGGCCAGGCGCTGCCGATCCCGCACGCCGGGCACTACGCCGCCACGCTCGAAACCGAGGGCAAGGTGATCGCCAATGTCGATGCGCGCAAGGAGAAGATCCGTGCCTCCCTGCTCGAGAAAGCCGGCGCCGACAAGGTCCTGATGCCCGAGTCCCTGCTCGACGAAGTGAGCGCCCTGGTCGAATGGCCGGTCGTCTATGAATGCCAATTCGAGGAAGAGTTCCTGGCCGTGCCGCAGGAATGCCTGATCCTGACGATGCAGACCAATCAAAAATACTTCGCGCTGACCGATGCGGCGGGCAAGCTGCGTTCGCGCTTCCTGATCGTGTCGAACATTGCCACCAGCGACCCGCGGCACATCATCGGCGGCAATGAGCGCGTGGTGCGCCCGCGCCTGTCGGACGCCAAATTCTTCTTCGAGCAGGACAAGAAGAAGACCCTCGAAGCGCGCCTGCCGCTGCTCGAGAACGTGGTCTACCACAACAAGCTGGGCACCCAGGCCGCCCGCTCCAAGCGCGTGGTCGCGCTGGCCAGGGACATCGCGGCCGCCCTCGGCTTCGACACCGCGCTGGCCGAACGCGGCGCGCTGCTGTCGAAAGCGGACCTGCTGACCGACATGGTGGGCGAGTTCCCCGAGCTGCAAGGCATCATGGGCACCTACTACGCGCGCCACGATGGCGAGCAGGACGAAGTGGCCCTGACCGCGACCGAACACTACCAGCCGCGCTTCGCGGGCGACGCCCTGCCGTCGACCAACACCGGCACCGTGGTCGCGCTGGCCGACAAGCTTGAAACCCTGGTCGGCATCTGGGGCATCGGCTTGCAGCCGACCGGCGAGAAAGACCCGTTCGCGCTGCGCCGCCACGCGCTGGGCGTGCTGCGCATGCTGGTCGAAAAGCGGATCGACGCGTCGCTGTCGCAGCTGCTCGCTTTCGCCGGGCAAAACTTCGACGGCATCGCCGGCTTCACCGATCCGGTCGTGGAAGTGCGCGCGTTCATGCTCGACCGCCTGCGCGGCATCCTGCGCGAGCGCGGCTTCACGCCGAACGAAGTCGAAGCCGTGCTGACCGAGGACCTGGACCGCCTGCACGACATCGTCGAACGCCTGGACGCGGTGCAGGCCTTCGGCTCGCTGCCGGAGAGCGCCTCGCTGGCCGCCGCCAACAAGCGCATCACCAACATCCTGAAAAAAACCGACGCCGCCATCGGCGACGTGTCCGAAGCGCTGCTGCAGGAAGACGCCGAGAAAACCCTGTTCGCCGCCATCGCGCGCGTGCGGCCGGCGGTCGACGCGGCGTTCGCGGCGCGCGACTTCACCGGCACCCTCAAGACCCTGGCCCAGCTGCGCGACGACGTCGACGGCTTCTTCAACGGCGTGATGGTGATGGCCGACGACCCGGCGCTGCGCAACAACCGCCTGGCGCTGCTGGCCAGCCTGCACGGCATGATGAACCGCGTGGCTGACATTTCGAAACTGGCATCATGACCGGCGGAGCGCCCATGAAGATGATCATCCTCGACCGCGACGGCGTGATCAACCGCGACTCGCCCGACTTCATCAAGTCGCCGGCCGAGTGGGTGCCGATCCCCGGTTCGCTCGAAGCGATCGCCCGCCTGAACCAGGCCGGCTACCGCGTCGTCATCGCATCGAACCAGTCGGGGATCGCGCGCCAGCTGTTCGACATGAGCACCCTCAACGCGATCCACCAGAAGCTGCACGCCAGCGCGCAGCAGGTGGGCGCCGACATCGACGCCATCTTCTTCTGCCCGCACGCCGCGGTCGACGCCTGCGACTGCCGCAAGCCGAAGGCCGGCATGTTCGAGGAAATCGCCAAGCGCTTCAAGGTCAGCCTGAAGGGCGTGCCGACCGTGGGCGACTCGCTGCGCGACCTGCAGGCCGGCTACGTCAAGGGCTGCGTGCCCTACCTGGTCCTGACCGGCAAAGGCCAGAAGACCAGCGAAACCGGCGGCCTGCCGCCCGGCACCCAGGTCTTCGCCGACCTGGCCGCCATGGTCGACGCCCTGCTGCGCCAGGGCGCTCCGGCGCCGCACGCCAGCAAAGAATAAGCATTTCATTTATAAAGATCGTCGGAGAGTTCCTTGCGTAATGCCACCCTGTTCTTGCGTTCCCTGCTGTTCATGACCGTGATGGCCGTGGCCACCGTCGTATGGGCCTGCGTCTGCTTCCTCGCGGCTCCGCTGCCGTACAACAAACGCTTCTGGGTGACCTCGCGCTGGAACGTGTTCGTGATCTGGTGCGCCAAGGTCATTTGCGGCATCCGCTACCAGTTCAAGGGCTACGACAACCTGCCCGACGCGCCGGCGGTGGTGCTGTCGAAGCACCAGTCGGCGTGGGAGACCATCTTCCTGCTGCCGAACCTGACCCGCCCGCTGGTCTACGTTTTCAAGAAGGAGATCCTGTACATCCCCTTCTTCGGCTGGGGCATGGCGCTGTTGCGCATGATCCCGATTGACCGCAAACAGGGGAAGAACGCATTCAAGCATGTGGTAGCGCATGGCAAACGCAGGCTGGCGGACGGACAATGGATTATCATGTTCCCGGAAGGGACCCGAATTCCGGTCGGACAGGCAGGCAAGTACAAGAGCGGAGGCGCGCGCCTGGCGGTGGAAACCAACAGCGTGGTCGTGCCGATCGCGCATAATTCGGGGGAATGCTGGCCCAAGAACTCGTTCCTGAAACGTCCGGGTGTCATCACGGTATCGATCGGCAAACCGATCTCGCCGGAGGGGCACACTCCCGACAGCTTGATGCAAGAGGTAGAAAATTGGATAGAATCAGAAATGCGCGTCATTTCGCCCCACGTCTACAACGTTGGCTGAGCGAGATTGGCGCCCTGATCCGAGTATCGACACCGCAACAGAACATGAAGGCATCGAAGATCAACGGCCTGCAGCTCGAACTATTCGCCCAGGATTTTTTCGCGGCCATCGAACCTGCCGCGAAGCCCGCCCAGCCGCCGCAGCCCCTGTTCAAGGCGCCGCCCGCACCACCCCGCATCACCCTGCCAACGCCGCCGCGCGCGCACGACGCGCCGCCTTTGCGCCGCATCCAGCTCGGCGTCCATGCCCTCGAATTTGACCTGCGCCGCTCGTCGCGCCGCTCGATCGGCTTCACCATCGACGACGATGGCCTGCGCGTGACCGCGCCCAGGCGCATCACGCTGGCCGAAATCGACAATGCGATCCGCGCCAAGCAGCGCTGGATCATCGCCAAGCTGCTCGAACGGGGCGAACGACAGGCGCAGCGCCAGGAGCGTCCGCCGGTCCAGTGGATCGACGGCGCGGCCCTGCCCTACATGGGCGGCGAAATCAAGCTGCGCCTCGAAGAAGCGCCGCGCAGCCGCCTCGCTTTCGACCCGGTGCTCGGCGTGCTGACCGTGGGCGTGGCGCCCGGGCTGGCCGAATGGCAGCTGCAGGAGCGCATCAAGATCTGGTTCCAGGCGGAGGCCAAGCGCGTGTTCGCCGAAAGGCTGGACGTGTATGCCGAACGGCTGGGCGTGAATTACCAGTCGATGGCGCTGTCGTCGGCCGGCACGCGCTGGGGTTCGTGCACGGTGGAGGGCAACATCCGGCTCAATTGGCGCCTGATCCACTTCGCACTGCCGCTGATCGACTACGTCGTCGCGCACGAACTGGCGCACCTGCTGGAAATGAACCACAGCCCGCGCTTCTGGGCCACGGTCGAATCGGTCTACCCCGACTACGACGGCGCCAAGGCGGCGCTGCGCAAGCGCTCGCAGGAATTGCCGGTATTGTTCCCGGACGGCTGACACACGGAAAGGGTGGGTGAGCTCCGGGTTGGGCGCCCCCCTTCCCACCGAACGTCATCGGCGGCTCGTTGTGGGTAGCGCTCCGCTCACCCACCCTACCCTCTGATTGCGCCGACTTAAAAGATCAAGGGCCGCAGCAAGGCCACCGTCCGCGCGGTCGCCCCCTTGTGCTGGTTCGCGAACGCAAACGCCCGCTCGCCCATCGCGGCGCGCCCGGCGTCGTCGCCCACCAGCGCCACCGCCGTCTCCACCAGCTGTGCCGGTCCCTGCACGCGCAGCGCGCCGCCAGCCGCCACCGCATCGTCGCTTACCTGCAAAAAGTTGAAGGTGTGGGTCCCGATCAGCACCGGTTTTCCCAGCGCGCAGGCTTCGATCAGGTTCTGCCCGCCCAGCGGCAGCAGGCTGCCCCCGATGAAGGCGACGTCGCACGCCGCGTAGTAGGCGAACATCTCGCCCATCGAATCGCCCAGCAGCACGTCGACATCGGCAGCCAGCGGTACCTCGGCATCCGCACCCAGCTGCGAGCGGCGCGCCAGGCGCAAGCCGCGCGCCGCAGCCAGCGCGGCCACCTCGTCGAAACGCTGCGGATGGCGCGGCACCACCAGCAGCAGCATGCCCGCCGGGCGCTGCGCGAGCGCCTTCCAGGCATTGAAAATCAGGCTTTCTTCGCCGTCGCGCGTGCTGGCGCACAGCAGTACCGGCCGCGCGCCGATGCGCGCGCGCAGCCAGGCGCCGGTGTCGAGCGCCGCCTGCGGCGCCACCACGTCGAACTTGATGCTGCCGGTGACCTCGACCTCGGGCGCGCCGAGCGAACGCACGCGCGCGGCGTCGGCCTCGGTCTGCGCCGCCACCAGCGAGATGCCGGCCGCGGCCTCGGTCATCAGCTTGCCGAACTTGCGGCCGCGCCGCAGCGAACGCTCGGACAGGCGCGCATTGACCAGCGTGACCGGGACGCGCCGCTCGTTGCAGCCGGCGATCAGGTTCGGCCACACTTCGGTCTCCATCAGGATGCAGATGCGCGGCGTGAACTGGCGCAGGAAGCGCATCACCATGGCCGGCGTATCGTAGGGCAGGTAGCACTGCACCAGGCGGTTGCCGTGCCTGGCGAACAGCGCCTTGCCGGTCTCGCGGCCGGTCGGCGTCATATGGGTCAGCAGCAGGCGGCTTTCGGGATAGGCGGCCATCAGCGCGTCCACCAGCGGCTCCGCGGCCCGGGTTTCCCCGACCGATACCGCATGCACCCAGATCGTGTGCCAGCCGGGCACCCGGCCGTCGTAGCGCGCGAAGCGCTCGCCGATATGGCGGCGGTAGCCGGGCTCGCGCAAGCTGCGCCACAGCAGGCGGCCCAGCACCAGCGGCAGCGCCAGCGTCCAGGCGGCGGTGTACAGGCCGCGCATCAGCGGCTGCCGACCAGGCGTTCGGCCGCGGCGAGCACCTGCTCCACCGCCGGCGGCGCGCCCTTGTCGCCAAGGTTGACGATGCGCGGCGACCAGTTGCCCTCGGTCTTCCATTTCGGCGAGTCGCAATACAGCTCGATGGTCGGGCGCAAGAAGGCGGCGGCGATGTGGGTCAGGCCGGTGTCCACCCCGATCGCCAGCGCCGCGTTGCGCGCCAGCGCCACCGCCTCGTCCATCGACAACCTGGGCAGCACCTTCGCGTTCGGCAGCTGCGCCGCCAGCGCCTCGGCTTCCTGCTTCTCGCCGGGCGAACCCCAGGCCAGCAGCACCGGCATCGGCGCCAGCGCGCGGCCGGTCGCGATCCAGTTGGCGGGCGCCCATTTCTTGGCGCCGCGCGCGGTCCCGTGGAAGAACACCGCATAGTCCTGCAGCGGCATCCAGTCGGGCCGGTTGCCGGGGTCCGGTCCCGGCAGGCCGAAGTCGGGTGCCGTGTCGACCTGGTAGCCGAGCGCGGCGGCCGCGACCAGGCGCCCGCGCGCCACCGCATGGGTGCGCGGATCGAGCGGAATGCTCCTGGTATGGAACAGGCGCGAGATGCCTTCGTAGCCCGAACCCTCGCTGCCGTTGGCCAGGCCGACCTTGTGCCCGCCCTTGACGGTGCGCGCCGCGCCCATGATGATGCCGGTCTTGAGCAGGCCCTGGGTGTCGAACACGTAATCGTATTCCTGCTCGCGCAAGGTCTTGAAGAAGGCCTTGATCTCGGCGCGGGTGCCGCTGTCGCCCAGGCTCTTGCGCCAGCGGCGCAGGCCCCAGGGAATGATCTTGCGCACATGGGGATTGAGGCGCACCAGGCTCACATAGCCCTCCTCCACCACCCAGTCGATGTTCGCATCGGGGTAGTGGCGCAGGATGTCGGCCACCATCGGCAGGTTATGCAGCACGTCGCCCAGCGACGAGACGCGCACCAGCAGGATGTTCAGCCGGGTCAATGGACGCCCGCGCTCAGAACGGCAGGTGGGCGTCTGGCTTGGCGGCCACGATCACGCGCCGGAACTCGCCCTGGATGCGGCGCAGCGCATCCGGATTCTCCGCTTCGAAGCGCATGACCACCACCGGCGTCGTGTTCGAGGAGCGCGCCAGGCCGAAGCCGTCCGGATACTCGACGCGCAGGCCGTCGATCGTGATGATGCGGTCCGAGCCGGGGAAGGTCTCGCTGCGCAGCTGGTCGATCAGGCCCACGCTCTCGCCTTCGGCCAGGTGCAGGTGCAGCTCGGGCGTGCTGTCGGACATCGGCAGCGCGTTCAGCGCGGCCGACGGGTCGGCCAGGCGCGACATCAGTTCGAGCAGGCGCGCGCCGGCGTACAGGCCGTCGTCGAAGCCGTACCAGCGGTCCTTGAAGAAGATATGGCCGCTCATCTCGCCGCCCAGCGGTGCGCCGGTTTCGCGCAGCTTGGCCTTGACCAGCGAATGGCCGGTCTTCCACATCAGCGGCACGCCGCCGTGCTGTTCGATCCAGGGCGCCAGGTGGCGCGTGCATTTGACGTCGTACAGGATCTGGGCGCCGGCATTGCGCGACAGGACATCGGCCGCGAACAGCATCATCTGGCGGTCCGGGTAGATGATCTGGCCGTCGCGCGTGACCACGCCCAGGCGGTCGCCGTCGCCGTCGAAGGCGAGGCCGATTTCCTCGCCGTTTTCGGCGAGCTGGCGGATCAGGTCCTGCAGGTTTTCCGGGTGCGCCGGGTCCGGATGGTGGTTCGGGAAATTGCCGTCCACTTCGCAGAACAGTTCCGTCACTTCGCAGCCCATCGCGCGGTACAGGTCGCCCGCGAAGGCGCCGGCCACGCCGTTGCCGCAGTCGACCGCGATCTTCATCGGGCGCGCCAGCTTGACGTCGCCGGCGATGCGCTCGAGGTAGGCGGCGCGGATGTCATGGGTGGCGTAGCCGCCCGGGGTGGCGGCGTGCTTGCCGTCGTCGGCCACGATGCTGTCGTACAGCGCCGTGATGGCGGCGCCGTGGATCGCCTCGCCGGCCAGCACCATCTTGAAACCGTTGTAGTTGGGCGGATTGTGGCTGCCGGTGACCATGATGCCGGACGCCGCGCCGAGCACGTTGGTGCCGTAATAGACCATCGGCGTGGCGACCACGCCCAGGTCGATGACGTCGACGCCGGCGGCCTGCAGGCCCTGCGCCAGCGCGGCGGCCAGTTCCGGCCCGGACAGGCGGCCGTCGCGCCCGATGACGACTTTGCGCTCCCCTTTGGCCAGGGCCGCCTTGCCGAAGGCCTTGCCGATCTGGCGCGCCACGCCGGCATCGAGGGTCGCCCCGATCACGCCGCGGATGTCATAGGCCTTGAAAATCGTCTTGGAAAGCGAAACCATGTACTGGGGTCCTTTGAAGGGGTGCGGGACGGCGGCGCTGGCCCGGGGGCGTTGCTGCCATTTGGAATGTCGGGAATTGTACGATTAAAAACAGGTCTGCGCTTGGCGCAGTACGGTAGCGGCAAGCGGGGCGCCTTGGAATATCGGGCCCGCTGATCCTGCCGCCACCGGTGCAAGGAGGTATTTTCGGCTAGACGCGCAATTGGTCGATCGATTTGCCGCCATCGACCCATTCCTTGACCCATTTCGGCTGGCGGCCGCGGCCGGTCCATTGTTGGGAGGAATTGTCAGGATGGCGATAGCGGACCGCCACCGTACCGGTCTTGGCACGAATGCCGGTGCCGATCAATTCTTTGAGTGGAACGCCAACGCTCTGGGCAATTGCCAGAATCTGTTCGCGCGCCTTGGCGACTTCCTGGTGCTCGCGCTTTTTCATTTCCTGCTTGATTTTATCCTGCAGGTTACGCAAATCGCCGACCGACATATTTGACAGATCCATCATCGTTCCTTATCGAGGAGTAGGTGGGTTGAACATATTAAGTGGATTCTCACCAATTGTCGCAATATACTACAACCGTATATTTAGTCTAGTCCTTCTTGTGGACAATCAGCCAGCGCGGGGACTTGAAACGAACAATACGCGCATAAAGCCATACGTAACTGACGACGAACAATAAACAGAAGAATATCAATACCGGGGTATTCCTCCAAAATACAGTAGCAGGAATAACCGCCATCAGGGAAAACATCCACAAGTACGGCGATGTTAGCGAATTACGGCGCATCAGGGCGCGCGCTTCCTTGCGGCCGACCGCCCATTGGACAATCCGGCGGAAAATCAGGCTGTGCAGGTGTATTCCATCCGGCATTGCCGGGGATTTACCGCGGAGAAACATCCGGCGATAAGCGGAAAATATCGTTTCGAAAGCCGGATAGATCAATAACAGGGCCGCGTACCAGGTCGACACCTGCGGATTGCGCAAAACCAGCAGCAGCGCCAGCTCGCCCAGCATGAAGCCGATAAAATACGCGCCGCCATCGCCCAGGAATATCAGGCCGACCGGATAATTCCAGATCAGGAAGCCGAAAGTCGCGCCCGCCACCATCAGCGCGGTGACCAGCACAAACACATCGCCGACCTGGAACGCGACATAGGCCAGCGATATCAGCATGCAAATCGTCACCACGCTGGCCAGGCCATTGAAACCGTCGATAATATTGACCGCATTGGCAATACCGGCCACCGCCAGCACCGTCAACGGCAAGGCCACCCAGATATATTCAATCGTCACCGTGCTGAATGGCAAGTCGATGCGGTCGAGCTTTGCATCGAGCAGGAAATAACCGAGCAAGGCGGCCGCCATGGTCAGCAGCAGGCGGCGCAGGGCGCTGACATTGCCGGTGTAATCTTCGACGATGCCGCCGACAAATGCCACGGCGGAGCAGAGCAGCAGCGGCAGGATCCAGGCCGCCAGCGCCGGTACGCGCCAGATCGAAATGCAGGCGCTGATCGCCACCGCGAGGAAAATCGGCAAGCCGCCGATGCGCGCCACCGCATGCGAATGGACTTTCTGCACGCCGAGGAAATCGGCGTCCATGGCAGGTCCATGCAGGGTCACCTGCTTAATGACGAGCAATGTCAGGAGGGCGGACGAGACGAAGCTCACCAGGAATGAAAACATATTTCTTTTTATATATAGCGCGGGACGCTGCCAGCGTGTTGCCAATGCGGTAATCCGTGATTGTACCGGATTAGCAGCACCCGGCTCCAGACTTCGGCAAGGGGCATGATTGTCGGCCAGCTGGCGCCGGCCGGGCTAATCATTTACACATAGAAATATCTAGCGCCCCAGGCACAGCGCCAGCGCCGTTTCCCAGTGCGGCAACTCGCACAGCCCGGCGCGCAGGCGGCCCGTATCGAGCACCGAATTGGCCGGACGGCGCGCCGGCACCGGATACTCGGCGCTGCTGATCGGCAGCACGCGGCATTCCAGGCCGGCCAGCGCGATGATCGCTTCGGTGAAGCCGCACCAGGTGGTCTGGCCCTGGCTGCTCAGGTGATAAATGCCGCCGTGCCGCTCCCACCACGGGCTGGCGCCGGCGCGCGCCTGCGCCAGCAGCAGCGCCGTGGTGTCGGCGATGGTGCGGCTCCAGGTGGGCGCGCCATGCTGGTCGGCGACGACGCGCAATTCCTCGCGTTCTTTCGCCAGGCGCAGCATCGTCAGCAGGAAATTCTTGCCGCGCATGCCATATACCCAGCTGGTGCGCAGGATCAGGTGGTCGACGCCGGTGGCGGCGATCGCCTGTTCCCCTTCGAGCTTGGTCTGTCCATACACGTTCAGCGGCCCGGTGGCGTCGCCTTCCAGCCAGGCCCCCTGCTTCGTGCCGTCGAAGACATAGTCGGTCGAATAATGGACCAGCGCCGCGCCCAGCTTCTTCGCCTCCTCGGCCATCAGGGCCGGCGCCTCGGCATTGATGCGGCGCGCCAGCGCCGGCTCCGATTCGGCCTTGTCGACGGCGGTGTAGGCGGCCGGATTGACGATCAGCGCCGGCCGCTCGGCGCGGATGACGGCGCGCACCTGGTCGAGGTCGGCCAGGTCCATGCGCGCGCGGCCCGGCGCCACCACCTGGCCCAGGCCCTGCAGGCTGCGCTCGAGTTCGTAGCCGACCTGGCCGCTCGCCCCTGTCAACAATATCTTCATGGGAACAGGTCGGCATCGGCCAGCAGCTTGCCGGCCTGGTCCTTGGGCGACAGCGTCGGCGCGCCGTCGAGCGGCCAGTCGATGCCGAGCGAAGGATCGTTCCAGGCCAGCGAGCGCTCGTGCTCGGGCGCCCAGTAGTCGGTGGTCTTGTACAGCACCTCGGCGGTCTCGCTGGTGACCACGAAACCGTGGGCGAAGCCGGGCGGCACCCACAGCTGGCGCCGGTTCTCGGCGGACAACTCGATGCCGACCCAGCGCCCGAAGGTGTGCGAGGACTTGCGCATGTCGACCGCCACGTCGTAGATCGCGCCGGCGATGACCCGCACCAGCTTGCCCTGCGGCTGGCGAATCTGGTAATGCAGGCCGCGCAGCACGCCCCTGGCCGACTTCGAATGGTTGTCCTGCACGAAGGCGGCGTCAATCCCGGTCAGATCGGCGAGGCGGCGCGCATTGTAGCTCTCATAGAAAAAACCGCGCGCGTCGCCGAACACGGTCGGGTCGAGCACGATCACATCCGGAATGGCGGTCGGCGTCGCTTTCATCAGAACACCTTGTCCTGCAGCACCTGCAGCAAATACTGGCCATAGCCGTTCTTGGCCAAAGGCGCCGCCAGTTTCTCGAGCGCGGCGCCGTCGATATAGCCCTTGCGGTAGGCGATTTCCTCCGGGACCGCCACTTTCAGGCCCTGGCGCTTCTCGATGGTGGCGATGAATTGCGAGGCGTCGAGCAGCGATTCGTGGGTGCCGGTATCGAGCCAGGCCATGCCGCGCCCCATGACCTCGACCCTCAGCTGTTTGGCTGCCAGGTAGGCGCGGTTGACGTCGGTGATCTCGAGTTCGCCGCGCGCCGAGGGCTCGATCGCCGCCGCGATATCGCACACCTGCCGGTCGTAGAAATACAGGCCGGTGACGGCGTAATTCGATTTCGGCTGCTTCGGCTTTTCCTCGATCGACAGGGCTTGCTGTTCGGCGCCGAATTCGACCACGCCGTAGCGTTCCGGATCGAGCACGTGGTAGGCGAACACGGTGGCGCCATCGGTACGCGCATTGGCCATGTTCAGTTTCTGGTCGAGGCCATGGCCATAATAGATGTTATCGCCCAGGATCAGCGCCGACGGATGGCTGCCGACGAAGCCGCGGCCGATGATGAAAGCCTGCGCCAGGCCGTCGGGCGAAGGCTGCACCGCATACTCGAGCGAAATGCCCCACTGGCTGCCGTCGCCCAGCAAGTCGCGAAAGCGCGGCGTGTCCTGCGGCGTCGAAATGATCAGGATCTCGCGGATCCCGGCCAGCATCAGCGTCGTCAGCGGATAATAAATCATCGGCTTGTCGTAGATCGGCAGCAGCTGCTTCGATACCGCCATCGTGATCGGATACAGGCGGGTGCCGGAACCGCCGGCCAGGATGATGCCCTTGCGCTGCGCTGCTGCGTTCATGATTGCGCCTCCTGTTTGACCTGATCCCGCTGGCCATAATTCTGCTCGATCCAGTTGCGGTAGGCGCCCGACTGCACGTCGGCCACCCAGGCCTGGTTGGCCAGGTACCACTGCACTGTTTTCATGATGCCCGATTCGAAGGTCTCGGCCGGCCGCCAGCCCAGTTCCCGTTCCAGCTTGCCGGCGTCGATCGCATAGCGGCGGTCGTGGCCCGGGCGGTCGGCCACATAGGTGATCTGGGCGCGGTAGCTGGCCTCCTTCGGCGCCAGCTGGTCGAGGATGTCGCACAGGGTGTGGACCACGGCCAGGTTCGGCATCTCGTTCCAGCCGCCCACGTTGTACACCTGGCCCGGCGTACCGGCGTCGAGCACGCGCCGGATCGCCGCGCAATGGTCGCTCACGTACAGCCAGTCGCGCACCTGCATGCCGTCGCCGTAGACCGGCAGCGGCCGGCCCGCCAGCGCATTCGCGATCACCAGCGGGATCAGCTTTTCGGGGAAATGGAAGGGGCCATAATTGTTCGAGCAGTTGGTCGTCAGCACCGGCATGCCGTAGGTATGGTGGTAGGCGCGCACCAGGTGGTCCGAGGCCGCCTTCGACGCCGAGTACGGGCTGTTCGGCGCATACGGCGTGGTCTCGGTGAACGGCGGGTCGGCCGGGCCGAGCGAGCCGTACACCTCGTCGGTGGACACATGCAGGAAGCGGAACCCTTGCTGCTGCGGCGCCGGCAGCTCGTTCCAGTACGCGCGCGCCGCTTCCAGCAGGCTGAAGGTGCCGTTGACGTTGGTGGCGATGAATTCGCCGGGACCAAGGATCGAGCGGTCGACGTGGCTCTCGGCCGCGAAATGGACCAGCGCGCGCGGCTGGTGCGTGCGCAGCAGCGCCAGCACCGCGTCCTTGTCGCCGATATCGCCGCGCACGAAGCGGTGGCGGGCATCGCCCTGCAGGCTGGCCAGGTTGGCCAGGTTGCCGGCGTAGGTCAGCTTGTCATAATTGATGACGGGCTCCTCGGACCGGGCCAGCCAGTCCAACACAAAGTTCGACCCGATGAAACCGGCCCCGCCCGTCACAAAAATCATTGCATATCCTGCCAGCGTGTGGAATTCAGCCACAATTCTATGCGAAACTTGCGCCCTGCCAAATAACTTTGTCACCCGGACCATGAGAACTTACGCCATTGGCGACTTGCAGGGCTGCGTACACGAGGCGCAAGTACTACTCAAGCGCATAGACGACGATGCGCAAGGCCCGGCGCGGATCGTGTTCGTGGGCGACCTGATCAACCGCGGACCGGAGTCGCTGGCGGCGCTGCGCCGCATCCACGCGCTCGCCACCGGCAGCGGCGGCCGGGTCGAGGCCCTGCTCGGCAATCACGACCTGCATTTGCTGGCGGTGGCGGCCGGGGTCCAGCCGGCGTCCAAGTCCGACACGCTGGACGAGATCCTGGCCGCGCCCGACCGCGCCGTGCTGCTCGACTGGCTGCGCCACCGTCCGCTGGCGCTATTGCAGGATGGCCAACTGATGGTGCACGCGGGGGTCGCGCCGGGCTGGACGGCGCAACAAACCATCGCCCTGGCCGGCGAAGTGCAGGCCGAGTTGCGCGGGCCGGACTGGATTGGATTCCTTAGTGAAATGTACGGCAACGAACCGGCGCGCTGGGACGACAGCCTGGTGGGCCGCGCGCGCCTGCGCTGCATCGTCAACACCCTGACCCGGATGCGCCTGTGCGCGCCCGACGGCACCATGGATTTCAAGGAAAAGGAAAGCGCCGGCACCCCGGCCGGATCGGGCTTGCTGCCCTGGTTCGACTTGCCGGGCCGCAAGACGGCCGGCGTGACCATCGTGTTCGGCCACTGGTCGGCGCTGGGCCTGCTGCTGCGGCCCGACGTGGTCGGCCTCGACAGCGGCTGCGTATGGGGCGGCAAGCTCAGCGCGATCTGCCTGGACGACCGCCGCCTGCTGCAAGTCGACTGCCCCGAGTACAAGCGGGCCGGCGGGAAAAAAGCTTAAGCCCCCAGGGCGGCGGCGATGGCGTCGTGCGCCGCGGCCGCCAGATCGCGGCGATGGGCGCCGGCGCCGGGGATCGGCGCCAGGCAGGTCAGCTGGGCCCGCACCGGCGGCCCCTTCAGGATCGCGACCATGCTTTCGGCAAAGGTCATATCGCCGGTGAAATCGACCGCCCCATGCAAGTCGCCGCGCGGATCGACATAGCGCAGCGCGTAGGGCTGGACCGGCACTTCGGCATCGACTGCCGCCTCGAACAAGTTGGCGTGGAAGGGCAGCACCGTGCCCTGCGCCGCGGTCGTCCCCTCCGGAAAGAACGCGACCCGTTCGCCCTGCTGCAGGCTGCTCACCAGGCCCTTGAAGATATGGCGCAGGTCGCGCCGGTTGCCGCGCGCGATGAATACGGTGCCGGCCTTGTCGACCAGCCAGCCCAGCACCGGCCATTCGCGGATTTCGGACTTGGCCACGAAGCGGCAGGGATGGAGGGCATTGATGACGAAAATATCGAGCCACGACACATGGTTAGCCACGATCATCGCGTGCGCCAGGGCCGGCGCGCCGGCTTGCTGTTCGAGGCTGACCCCGCAAATGCCGAGCAGCTGAATCGACCAGCGCTGCACATGGCCGTCGCGGCGGGCGCCGCCGATCCAGGGGAACAGCAGGGCGCAGGTGACCAGGCCCAGCGACAAATGGAGGAAAACGCGGCTCAGGCGGAAGACAAGCTGAATATTCATGCATAAAAAGGAAATCGGAAGCAACGTTCTTGTGCTTCGCAGCAATCTGATTTTACCGCCACGGCTGGCTTGCGTCGAATTTTCCATAAAGCAATACAATCGAGCCAATCGGGGTCAGACCTCAATTTCACTGCAATCGGGGTCAGACCTCAATTTCACTGCAATCGGGGTCAGACCTCAATTGTCAGAACGCAGCGTCAACAGCTCGCCTCCCATTGAGGGGAGGCCGCGATCGTTTCATCTTGTTAATTGAGGTCTGTCCCCGATGGGCATTTTATTGAGGTCTGACCCCGATTGATCGGCAATTGAGGTCTGACCCCGATTTTGGCGATTGCGAGGTCTGTTCCCTGTTGTCGGCGGGATATTGGCGCAAAAAAAACCCGGGGGTGAGCCGGGTTTCGTTTTTTTAGCCGCGCTGCCAGGCGACGTGGCCGGCGACGATCGTCGCCCTGACCTGCCCCGCCAATTCGTAGCCGAGGAAGGGCGTGTGCTTGCCCTGGCTGGCCAGCGCCGCCCCCTCCACTTTCCAGCGCGCCGCCGGGTCGAACACGACCACGTCGGCCACCGCGCCCACGCCCAGCTGCCCGGCCGCCAGCCCCGCCACGCGCGCCGCTTCCGAGGTCACCTTGGCCAGCGCACGCGACAGCGCTCCGGCTTCGCCATGGGCCGCCACCGCGTAGTCGTCGGCCCACTTCAGCACCAGCGACAGCAGCAGCTCCAGCCCGGTCGCGCCCGGCGACGCTTCGCCGAACGGCAGCAGCTTCTCGTCGTCGTCGACCGGCGTGTGGTCCGAACAGACGGCGTCGATGGTGCCGTCATACAGGCCGGCCCGGATCGCATCGCGGTCGCGCTGGCTGCGGAACGGCGGCGTGACGCGCGCGTTCGAATCGAAGTAGCCAATGTCGGCGTCGGTCATGTGGATGTGGTGCACGCCGACGTCGCAGGTGACCGGCAAGCCTTCCTTGCGCGCCGCACGCACCAGCTCGAGCCCGGCCGCGGACGACATGCGGCACAGGTGCACCCGCGCGCCGGTCGAACGCACCAGCTCGAAGATGGTGTGCAGCGCGATCGTCTCGGACATCACCGGCACGCCCGACAGCCCCAGGCGCGAAGCCAGCGGCCCGCTGTGGGCGATGCCGCCGCGCCCGATGTGCGCATCCTGCGGGCGCAGCCAGACGGTGTAGCCGAAGGTCTTGGCGTACTGCAGCGCGCGCAGCAGCACGTTGGTGTCGAGGATCGGCTCCTCGGCCTGGGCGAAGCCGATGCAGCCGGCTTCGGTCAGCTCGGCCATCTCGGTCAGCGCCTCGCCCTTCAGGCCCATCGTCAGCGCGCCCAGCGGGTGCACGTGCGCCTGGTTCAGGTTGCGCGCGCGGTACTTGAGCATTTCGACCAGGCCCGGCTCGTCGAGCACGGGGTCGGTGTCGGGCGGGCACACCAGGCTGGTCACGCCGCCCTGCACCGCCGCCTGCATTTCGGATTCCAGCGTGGCCTTGTATTCGTAGCCCGGCTCGCGCAGCCGCGCCGACAGGTCGACCAGCCCGGGCGCGACCACCAGGCCACTCGCGTCGATGACCTTGTCGGCCGTGAAGCCGTCCGGCGCGGCGCCGACCGCGGCGACCTTGCCGTCGATGATGTACAGATCGCGCTGCGCGTCGATGCCGTTTGCCGGGTCGATCAGCCGCCCGTTCCTGATATGTAGTTTCATGCCTGCGCTCATGCCTGTGTACCTGCCAATATGCTCATCACCGCCATGCGGACCGCGATCCCGAACGTCACCTGCGGCAGGATCACCGCCTGCGGGCCGTCGGCCACCGCCGAATCGATCTCGACCCCGCGGTTCATCGGCCCCGGGTGCATGACGATCGCGTCCGGCCTGGCCAGCGCGAGCCGCTCCGGCGTCAGGCCGTAGCTCTTGAAATACTCCTGCGCCGACGGCAGCAGCGCGCCGCTCATGCGCTCGTTCTGCAGGCGCAGCATGATGATCACGTCGACGCCCTTGAGGCCTTCGTCCATGCTGTTAAACACGCGCACGCCCATCTGTTCCAGCCCGCCCGGCAGCAGGGTCGCCGGGCCGATCGCGCGCACTTCCGGCACCCCCAGGGTGGTCAGGGCGTGGATGTCGGAACGCGCCACGCGGCTGTGCAGGATGTCGCCGACGATGGCCACGGTCAGGTTGGTGAAGTCCTTCTTGTAGTGGCGGATCGTGTACATGTCGAGCAGGCCCTGGGTCGGGTGCGCGTGGCGGCCGTCGCCGGCGTTGACCACGTGGACATGCGATTGCTTCGTGTCGATCAGGTGCTTGGCGATCAGGTAGGGCGCGCCCGACTGCGCGTGGCGCACGACGAACATGTCGGCATGCATGGCCGACAGGTTGTCGATGGTGTCGAGCAGCGATTCGCCCTTGCTGGCCGACGAGGCCTGGATGTTCAGGTTGATGACGTCGGCCGACAGGCGCTTGGACGCGATTTCGAACGTGGTGCGGGTGCGCGTCGAGTTCTCGAAGAACAGGTTGAATACGCTTTTACCGCGCATCAGCGGGACCTTCTTGACTTCGCGGTCCGAGATGCCGACGAACGACGAGGCGGTGTCGAGGATGTGGTTGACGATGGATTTCGGCAGGCCTTCGATGGTCAACAGGTGCTGCAGTTCGCCATTTTTATTCAGTTGCGGATTAAGCATGGTCTTCTTCGATGGTGAGCGAGAGTTTGCCGTCGGCGGCGCGCGCCAGGGCCAGCGCCTGGTGCGCTTCGAGCGGGACGCGGGTGGCGACGAAGTCGGCGGCCACGGGCAGTTCGCGCCCGCCGCGGTCGGCCAGCGCCGCCAGCATGATGCGCGCCGGGCGGCCGTAGTCGAACAGGACGTTGATCGCCGCGCGCGTGGTGCGCCCGGTGTAGAGCACGTCGTCGACCAGCAGGATGGTGCAGCGGTCGACGTTGAAGCCGATCTGGGTCGGCTTGACGTCCGGGTGCAGGCCTTTCTTCGCGTAGTCGTCGCGGTAGAACGACACGTCGATGAAGCCGAGCCTTGCGCCCAGGCCAAGGTCGGCGGCAAGCCGCTCGGCCAGCCATGCGCCGCCCGAATGGATGCCGACGATGGCGACGTCGCCGATGCCGGCCAGGCCCTGCCGCACTTGCTGCAGCAGTTCCTGGTACAGCGCTTCCGCGTCGAACTGTTTAGGTGTTGTCATGATCGTCAAAGTATTGTTGCAAAATGATTGCGGCGGCCTGGTCGTCGATGACCTGGCCGCGCTTGCCGTTGATGACGGCCGACGAATAGCGCTCGTCGACCAGCTCCACCGGCAGCTTGAAGCGTCCATGCAGCTGGTTCGCGAAGCGGCGGCAGCGCAGGGTCATCTCGTGTTCGGCGCCGTCCGGGTGGCGCGGCTCGCCGACCACCAGCCGCGCCGGCCCCCATTCGGCGATCAGCGCGCCGATGGCCTCGAAGCGGGCGGCGTTGTCGATGGCCTTGATCACGGCGAGCGGCTGCGCCTGCCCGGTGAGCGTGTTGCCCATGGCGATACCGATACGCTTGATGCCGAAGTCGAAGCCGAAAACGAGTTCAACCATTACGCATGGCCGGCCTCGGAGGCGAGCATCATCGGGTCGATGCCCAGCAATTTGATGGCGGCGTTATATCGTTCTTCGATCGGCAGGTCGAACAGCACGTGGGCGTCGGCGCCCACCGTCAGCCAGCCGTTGCGGCCGATCTCGTCTTCCAGCTGGCCCGGGCTCCAGCCCGAATAGCCGATCGATACGAGCAGGCGCTGCGGGCCGTCGCCGTTGGCGACCGCTTCCAGCACGTCGATCGAGGTGGTGAAGGCGACGTCCTCGGTGACCGTCAGCGACGAGGAATAGCGCGCGCCGGGCGTGTGCAGCACGAAGCCGCGGTCGTCCTGGACCGGGCCGCCGAACATGATCGGCTCGTTGACCACCGCGGTGCGCAGGCCGTCGGCCAGTTTGAGATCGATCCGCTCGAACAGGATTTCCATCGTCATGTCGGTCGGCTTGTTGATGACGACGCCAAGCACGCCCTTGTCGTTGTGTTCGCAGATATAGACGACGGTACCGCCGAAGATGGGGTCTTGCATTGAAGGCATCGCGATCAGGAAATGATTCGCGAGGTTCAGCGCGGAAACACCTGGCATCATCGAGCGCCCCAGCTTGTCGGGCGGCTCCTGGGACATCCCAGACATCGGTAGAGTTTTGCCAGCTTTGCTTTTCTTCATACGCGTACTCTCTTTTGGCTCACTCTCTGGCGTTTTGTTGCTTCTTTTGCTATTTTTATTGCTAATATGTTGGCAACATCTATGGGCTTTTCGATAGTTTACACTGATTTGCCCACTTCACCATTGGATGCGGCACCGCGACTGCACCAATTCGGCATGACTTTGACTTCGCACACGAATATGAAACTGAACAAATCCCTGGTCTGGTTCCGCCGCGACCTGCGCGCGTTCGATCATGCTGCGCTGCATCATGCGCTAATTTCCTCCAACATCGTCTATTGCGCATTCATTTACGACAAAACCATCCTCGACGGCTTGCCGCGCGAGGATCGCCGGCTGCCCTTCATCCATGCCAGCATCGCCGAGCTCGACGCGGAACTGCGCGCGCTCGGCGGCCATCTGATCGTGCGCCACGATGATGCGGGCGAGGCAATTGCGCAACTCGCGCAGCAACTCGGGGTCGACGCGGTCTTCACCCACCGCGACTATGAACCGCAGGCCATCGCGCGCGACGCCGCCGTCGAGGCCGCGCTGGCGGCCGGCGGACGCAAGCTGTGCAGCTACAAGGACCAGGTCATCTTCGATACCGGCGAGGTGCTGACCCTGGGCGGGCAGCCGTTCTCGGTATTCACCCCCTACAAGAAGGCCTGGCTCAAGCGGCTGGCGGCGCAGCCTGGCAGCCTGGCGCCATGGCCGGTCGCGCCTTACGCGGCGCGGCTGGCGGCGCCCGAGGCGCCGGCGGCGCTGCCTTCGCTGGCCGATCTCGGCTTCGCCAGCGGCAGGGCGGGCGGATTGGCGATCCCGGCCGGCATGTCCGGCGCGGCGCGGCTGTTCGAGGACTTCCTGGCGCGCGCCGCCGGCTACCGCGCCGCGCGCGACTACCCGGCCGTCAAGGGGCCGTCCTGCCTGTCGGTCCACCTGCGCTTCGGCACCCTCTCGCTGCGCCAGCTGGTGCGCACCATCGATCAGATGATCGCCGGCGGGGCCGGCGGCGACGGCGCGCCGGCGTGGCTGTCGGAGCTGGTGTGGCGCGAGTTCTACCAGATGATCCTGTTCCACCACCCGCGCGTCGTGCACGCCTCGTTCAAGCCGGCCTACGACGCGATCGAGTGGGAAGGCGGCGCCCGCGCGCAGGAACTGTTCGCGGCCTGGTGCGAAGGACGCACCGGCTACCCGCTGGTGGACGCGGCGATGGCGCAGCTGAACCAGAGCGGCTACATGCACAACCGCCTGCGCATGGTGACGGCCAGTTTCCTGGTCAAGGACCTGGGCATCGACTGGCGCTGGGGCGAACAGTACTTCGCGCGCCAGCTGAACGACTTCGAGCTGGCGTCGAACAACGGCGGCTGGCAGTGGGCGGCGTCGTCAGGCTGCGATGCGCAGCCGTATTTCAGGATTTTCAATCCGGTCACCCAGTCGGAGAAGTTCGACCCGCAGGGCAAGTTCATCCGGCGGCATGTGCCGCAGCTGAAGGGGCTTAGCGACAAGGAGATCCATGCGCCGTGGCTGGTCGCGGACAAGGTGAAGGATTATCCGGCGCCGGTGGTGGTGCACGAGGAGGCGCGGAAGAAGACGCTGGCGCGCTATGCGGTGGTCAAGGCGCCGGGGAATGCTGACGTGTAAACAGGGTAGGGTGGGTGAGCGCAGCGCTACCCACCCTACCCTGTTTACACGTCTCAGGTGGCCAACTCCCGGTTCAGCAGACCCGCAATCGCCGCCACCAGCACGTCTTCCTGGAACGGCTTGCCGAAGTAGGCGTTCACCCCCAGGTCCATCGCATAGTTGCGGTGCTTGTCCGCGGTGCGCGAGGTGATCATGATGATCGGGATGTCCTTGGTGCCATCGTTGCCGCGGATGTTGCGGGTCAGGTCGAAGCCGTCCATCCTCGGCATCTCGATATCGACCAGCATCAGGTCCGGCGTCTGCTCCTGCAGCCGTTCCAGCGCATCCACGCCGTCCTTGGCCAGGATCACCTGGTAGCCTTCGCGCTCGAGCATGCGCTGGGTGACCTTGCGCACCGTCAGCGAATCGTCGACCACCATGACCACCGCGTCCTTGGCGCGCGACTCGACCGCCGCCGCGGCAGCCACCGCCATCGTCGCTTTCGGACGCAGCTCGGGATGGTGCTCCATGTGGTGCGACAGCGCCACCGGGTTGAGGATCAGGACGATGTCGCCGGAACCGAGCACGGTCGCGCCGGCGATGCCGATCATGCGCGACAGCTGCGGTCCGATGTTCTTGATGACGACCTCGCGGTTGCCCTGGATGTCGTCGACGTGCACGGCCAGCCGGTCGGTGCCGTGCTTGAGGATCAGCACCGGGTGCGAGCGCTGGATGATCGGCCGCGCCTCGCCGTCGCCCAGCAGGGTCGGCAGGTAGTGCAGTGCGATCTTGTGCCCGCCATATTCGACGAAGCCGGCCGCATGCGCTTCCTGCACCGCCGCCTCCTTCACCTGCAGCACCTGTTCGACCAGGATCGACGGCAGCGCGAAGGTGCGCCCGCCGCTGGTGGTCAGCACCACCTGGGTGACCGCGAGGGTCAGCGGCAGGTTGATCGTGAAGCGCGCGCCCTTGCCTGCTTCGGACTTGATCGTCACGCGTCCGCCCAGCGCCTGCGCTTCGGAGCGCACCACGTCCATGCCGACGCCGCGGCCGGCCAGTTCGGTCAGCGACTCCGCCGTCGAGAAGCCCGGTTCGAAGATCAGGTCGGCCGCTTCGGCGTCCGTCACCTGCGCGTCGGCGGCCAGCAGGCCGTTCGAACGCGCCTTGGCGCGGATGCGGTCGAGGTCCAGGCCGGCGCCATCGTCGTTGAACTGGATGACCACTTCGTTACCCTGCTGGCTGACCTGGATCAGCAGCTCGCCGGTATCGGCCTTGCCGGCCCGGGCGCGCTTTTCGCGGTTCTCGATGCCGTGCACGATGGCGTTGCGCAGCAGGTGTTCGAACGGCGCGGCCATTTGCTCCAGCACGCTGCGGTCGATTTCAACGGTACCGCCGCGCAAGTCGAGGTTGACGCGCTTGTCGACCTCTTTCGCGGTCTGGCGCGCCACCCGGAACAGCCGTTCCGACAGGCTGGCGAAGGGCACCATCCGCACGCGCATCAGGTCGCGCTGCAGGTCGCGCGTCAGGCGCGACTGCACGGCCAGGTCGTCGGTGGCGCCGTCGACGGTGCGGGTCAGGCTTTCATGGAAGGAGGCGACGTCGTTGACGCTCTCGGCCATCATGCGGGTCAGTTCCTGCAGGCGCGTGAAGCGGTCGAACTCGAGCGGATCGAATTCGCGTTCGCTCGAAATCGACATGCGCGAGGCGATTTGCGATTCGGCCTGCATCTCCACTTCGCGCAGCTGGCGGCGCAGGCGCGCCAGGTTGTCGGTGAAGTCGAACAGCGACGAGCGCAAGGTGCCCACCTGGTTTTCCAGCTTGGAGCGGGTGATCGATACCTCACCGGCCTGGTTGACCAGGCGGTCGAGGATGTCGGCGCGCACCCGCACCAGCGGCGTGCGGGCCTGCGCGGCATGGCTGTCGTCGACCGACTTGGCCGCGGCGGCGGGCTGCCCTGCCGCTGCCGGAGCCTGCTCGGCCGGCGGCGCCTGCAGCTGTTCGAACAGCACCAGCGCCTGGTCGTAGTTGGCCATCAGGTCGTCGAAAGCGGCCGGGGTCGAGGTCCCGGCATGCACCATGTTCTCGATCTGGGTTTCGATTTCGTGCGTGTGCTGGCCCAGGCGCATCGCGCCGGCCATGCGCGCGCTGCCCTTGACCGTGTGCAGCGTGCGCAGCACCATCTGCGCCGGCGCCACGTCGGACGGATTCTGCTGCCACTTGCGCAGGCCATTGCCGATCTGCGGCAGCAGGTCGGTCGCTTCTTCGAGGAACACCGGCAGCAGGTCGGCATCGAGGTCGTCGCTGAAGACGGTCTCGATCGAGGCCGCCATCGGCGCATCGTCGGCCAGCAGCGGCGCCGGTTCCGGCTCCTGCTGCAGCGCGGCCTGGGGCAGGGCTTCGGGTTCCGGCTCCGGCTCGGTTTCGGCGATCGGTTCCGGCGCCAGGTCGGGGCCCGCGTCGGGCTCGATGCCGGTGTCGGTCCCGGGCAGCGCGCCATCGGCCAGTGCCGGCACGGGCGCTTCCAGGTCGGGGTCGAAACTTTCTTCGAACAGGTTGTCGATCGCTTCGATCGCCGGGTCGGCGGCCTTCGCCTCGAGCGGCAATTCGTGCGCCTCGTCGATGACGGGCGGCGTGTCGAGCAGGCCTTCGAGCGCGGAGGCAAACAGGGTATCGAGCCTGGTCGCCAGTTCGCCATCGACGCCGGCGTAAGCCGATGCCGCTTCCTGCGTGGCGAGCTGCTCGCGCAAGGCGCCCAGGCGCGCCACCAGCGCAGGCTGCGTGGCGGCCAGTTCGCCCAGGGCGAAACTTTGCAGCATGACGCGCGCGCTCTCGATCGTCTCGTCGAGCAGGTCGCGCTGGGCGTTGTCCATGACCGGCGCCGGCGGCGCCAGCATCTTGAGCGCCATTTCGAGCGCATACGCGATCTCGCGCAGCGCCGTGAAGCCCACCGTGGCCGAGGTGCCGGCAAGGGTATGGGCGGCCTTCAGCGCCTCCGGCGTGACGGCGCGCGCCGGCTCGTGGCGCCATTCGCCGAAGTCCTGCGTCAGCACGCGCATCAGCTCGTCGGTTTCGGCTAGGTAGATGTTATACAGCGGCAGCGGGATCTCGAGCTCGCCGATGCGCTTGGTGTTGTCGTCCGGCGCGGCCGGCGTGCGTGCGCCGCCAGGGAATTCGATGACGTTGCCGCCCAGGACAGGTGCGGCGGCGACCGGTTCTTCCAGTTCCGCTTCGATCAGTTCCGGCTCTTCGTCCGGCAGCGTCATCTCGATCACTTCCGACACTTCCGGCACGTCGTCCGCGAACGGATCCGGCGGCTGCGGCGCTTCCGGCGCTTCGACCACCTCCGTCAGTTCGGCTACCGGCGCTTCGAGTTCGAGCTGCGGCGCTTCAAGTTCGAGCTGCGGCGCTTCGATCTCCAGGGCCGGCGTTTCGATTTCCAGCACCGGCGCTTCGCTTGCGGCTGGCGCAGCCTCGGCCACCGGCGCGGCTTCGATCATCTCGAACGCGCCGCCTTCCTGCACACGGCCCGCGGCCGCGACCAGCGCATCGCTGCTGCGCGCCGACTTGCCGGTACCTGCCAGTTCATTGACCCACACGGTCATGTCGGCGGCGGCCTGGTCGAGCAGCGCCAGCAAGGCAGGCGTCGCCGCGCGCGACTCGGACAGCCACAGGTTCATGACCTTCTCGATCGCGTGCGCGCCCTCGCCGAACTTGTTCAGGCCGACCATGCGGCCGCTGCCCTTGAGCGTGTGGAAGGAGCGCCGCAAGACCGTCAGCGTCTCCTGGTTGGCAGGCTCGGCATGGGCGGACTTGAGCGTCTCGCCCACCAGCTCCAGCACTTCCTGGGCTTCCATGATGAAGATTTCGAGCAGTTCGGCTTCGATCGCGGCGTCGCCGTCGCCGGACTCGGGCAGCAGGAAAGGCGCGGCGGTCGGCACGCTGGCCGCCGGCGCAGCCGGGGCCTGCACTGGCGCCGGCGGCGGCGCCACGGCAGCGGCGGCCGGCGCAGCCGGCTCTTCTTCGAGATCGAACGGCGTTTCGGAAGGCGCCGCCTTTTCGAACGGGACTTCGCGGAACATGCCGTCGGTCTCGTCGAAGGTGAAGCGGTCCTTGGCCGACTCGAAATTCTGGGCCAGCATGTCGGTGAAGAAGCCGAGCGCGCCGATGTTCTGCGCGATGTTCTGCAGCGAGGCGGCTTCCAGGTCCGGGTTGCCTTCGCCGCTGGCCAGTTCCTTGACCGCGTCCTTGACGTGCATGGCCGCGCGCATGGCGGCGTCCTGGTCGAGGATCGCCAGCGCGCCCTGCAGCTGGTACAGCACCGAATCGATCTGGCCCAGGGTGGCGCGCTTGCTGGAATCGACGTAGTAATCGTCGAGCACCTTTTCGACCTGGCGCAGGCCGTTCTTCAGTTCCGCCGCCAGCACGGTGACGGTCTGGCCCTGCTGGATCTGGCGCGACAGGTCGCCCTGCCATTGCGGCGCGTCGGCCGGCGTTTCGCCGGCGGCCAGCGCCAGCAGGCGCGCGCCGACCACTTCGGCGTGCGCGTCGAAATCGTCAGGCAGCTTGCGGATGCGGTCCAGCCCATTTTCGACGAACAGCAGCGCGGTCGCCATCTCGAGGCGGAACTGGTCGCTGCGGCCGGACGCGATCGAGTCCTTGACCACCCTTCCCAGTTCGCGCGACAGCTGCGCCAGCGCCGGGGCGCCCAGCTTGCCGCTGGCCGTTTCCAGCACCATCAGCGCGTTCTGGAAATCCTTCTCCAGGCCGGGGTCGATGCCGACCGCCAGGCGGTCCCACATGCCCTTGGCCTGGGCCAGCGCTTCCTTGCCTTCCTTGAGTGCCTGGTTGTCGATGCGGCCGTAGCGGCGCGTGTCGTAATCGGACGGCACCACGCCTTCGAGCCCGTAGGCGCGGCGCAGCGCGCGCGCGCCCGGCGGCGGATTGTGGGCGGCGGCGATGAAGAACAGCGCGTCGCGCAGCATCGCTTCCGGCAGGCTGCCCTGCCCCTGGTGCAGGCGGCGGATCTGCAGGTTGACCAGGCCGAACAGCTGCTTGACATACAGGTCGCTGGCCAGCTGGCCGCCGGCCACCATGTCGGCGAAGCTTTCCATCGCCAGCCAGAAGGTGCGCGCATGCGCCTCTTCCTGGGCGTCGGCCACCAGTGCGATCGCTTCCTTCAGCGCCGCCGCGTGGGTGCGCTGGGATGCGGCGTCGGTCGCCTTCAGGAACGGCAGCAGCGCTTTTTCGAAACGCGCGCGGCAGGCCGCATAATCCGGGGCCACGGCAGGCGCGGCGTGTTCGGGCAGGCGCACCGGCAGCGACAGGTCGACATAGAACAGGTCGGCCGGATGCACGCGCGCCGCGCCCAGCAGCTCCTGGACCGCGCGGTAGTAAGGGAACAGGCGCGCCGGCTGCTGCGGCGCGCCCGACATCAGCTCTTCGAGGTATTCGATGATGGCCTGGTAGGCCTGGACCACCAGCTGGGCGGCGTCCGGCGCGCACGCCAGCGTGCCGTCCTTGAAGCGCGTGAGCGCTTCTTCGGCCGCGGACGTCATCACGCCCATGCCTTCGACGTCGACCATCTGCAGGGCCCCGTGGGCCTGGTGCAGGTAAGCCTTGGCGTGCTGCAGCGAAGTCGCCTGGGCTTCGTCCGAGCGCGCCGCGGCTTCCTGCAGCGCGGTCTTGGAGCGGTCCAGAGCGTCGCGGATCTCGCTCATCACCCAGGACAGCGGTCCGGTGTCGAATTGCGGCGCGTGCGAAGAATCTGTCATGGTCATGCTAGCCTTGGACTTTCAATGGGCGCTGCAAATCAGGCGGTGACGCGGAATCGCGACACCGAGTTCTTCAGCTCCTGTGCCAGCAGCGTCAGCTGGCGAATCGAGGTCGCGGTCTGCTGCGTACCGTCCTGTGTCTGCTCGGTCACCGACAAGATGTGCTGGATGTTGTGCGCCACGCCGTTCGCCGACGTCGCCTGCAGCTCGGTGGCGAACGAAATGCCCTGGATCAGCTCCGCCAGGCGGTTCGACACGCTCGAGATCTCCGACAGCGCCGCACCGGCCGCGTCGGACAGCTTGGCCCCCTCGACCACACCCTGCGTCGATTTTTCCATCGCGGCCACCGCGTCGTGGGTGTCGGTCTGAATGGTGCGCACCAGCGCGCCGATCTGCTTGGCCGCTTCGGCCGAGCGTTCCGCCAGCCGCTGCACCTCTTCCGCGACGACCGAGAAGCCGCGCCCCGCTTCACCCGCCGATGCCGCCTGGATCGCCGCGTTCAGCGCCAGCACGTTGGTCTGTTCGGTAATGTCGGAAATCAGCTCGGTGATCTCGCCGATCTCCTGCGACGATTCGCCCAGCCGCTTGATGCGCTTCGAGGTTTCCTGGATCTGCTCGCGGATCTCGTGCATGCCCTTGATCGCGTTTTCCACCGCGGTCGACCCCTGGTGCGCCGCCGCCACCGACTGGCGCGCCACGTCGGCCGATTCGTTCGCCGAGCGCGACACGTCGTTGATTTCGCTCGCCATCTTCAGAACGGTGGTCGATGCGTCCTGGATCTCGCGCGACTGCTGCTGGGTCGCCGTCAGCAGTTCGGTCGAGATGTTCTGCGCCGAGGTCGACGCCGACGTCACCTGCTCGGCGGTCGTGGTGACCCGTTCGACCAGGCCGCGCAGCTCTTCCACCGTGTAGTTGACCGAGTCGGCGATCGCGCCGGTGATGTCTTCCGACACCGTCGCGTGCACGGTCAAGTCGCCGTCCGCCACTTCCTGCAGTTCGTTCATCAGGCGCAAAATAGCGGCCTGGTTCTGTTCATTGGTCGCTTTCGCTTCCTCTTCCTGGGCCTGCGACTGCAGCCGCATCGCTTCCGCTTCCTGGCGCCGCACGTCGGCGCCGCGGGTCCGGTTGCGCGAGTCCTGCAGCATCACGCGCGATACGCCGCCGGCGGTGGCCAGGGTGAAGATCGCCGAGGCCAGCATGACCCAGAACCAGACGTCGGTCGAATCCTGGCCTTCGCGGAAGCTCTTCTGCAGGCCGGTCAGCATGGTACGCAGCTCTTCGTTCTCGTAGAAGATCGACTGTTCGGCGCCCTTGGCCGCGGTGAACTTGGGCAGGTGGTCGAGGATCGAGCTGACCAGCTTCTGGTAGGCGTCGAACTTGTCCTTGATCTCGTTGAGCTTGGCGCGCATGTCCGGGTCGCGGATCGCGCCCAGCTGCATCGTGTCGTTCCCGTTCAGGAAGCCGTCGATGGTGACGCGGAAGGTGGTCGAGTCCCGGCCCAGCTGGAAAGCGGTCTCGGAACGGATACCGCCCGAGGTCAGGAATTCACTGGCGCTGCGCGACAGGCGCTGGGTCAGCATCATCAGGCGGCCGAGCGCGGCCAGCTCCTTCGGCGTGCCGCCGCGCGCCACTTTCTGGCTCAGCAGCTCTTCGGTCATCTTCAGCAGGTCCGGCGACAGGATGTCGAGCTGGCGCAGGGTCTTCTCGAAGCCGACCAGCTCCTGCTGCGTGCGCAGGATGGTGCCGGCCGCGTTGTCGGACGCGACCCACTTGGTGGTGGTGGTGCGCAGCGCCTTGCCCAGCGAGGCAGGCGCCGACGGGATCTGGCTGCCGCCGTAGCGGCCGCCCTTGGTCAGCAGGTCGAGGTCCTTGGTCAGTTCGACGCGCGACTCCTGCAGCTGGGTGAAGGCTTCCGGGTTACCCTGGATCGCGTTCGGGGCGGCCTTGCCGATCCGCTGCGAGTGCATCAGCGCATCGGATGCGATCTGGGTCTGGGCCGAGGCGACGGCGTTGCTGGCCGAGTTGCGCCACAGGGCGAACACGGTGACCAGGATGCCGGCCGCGGACACCAGCAGCAGGATGCGCAGCTGGCGCGCCAGCGACAGGTGGCCGATGAACGGCAGCGGGCGCTCGATGTCGGCATCGTCCGTGGCGGCGGCGGTAGCGGCGCGCTTCTTGCGGCCCATCAGGCCGCCGAGGCTCAGCGGACTGTCTTCATCGCTGCGGGCGGGGGCGCCGCCGGCCGCGACCGTGTCCGGACCGATCGAGGCCAGCTCGGGACCGAACTCCGTGTCGGGAACGGCGTGGATGCCGCCGTCATGCTTGCCTTTAGGGAGAATGCTCCCCAATGAACTCTTCCATGCAAATCCCATACCGCACCCCTGGTTATACGGCCACGTTGTCTAGGTGGCCTGTTGTTGGTACAAATTCCTAGAACCCGACATGCAGGAAGCGCGGGTCGCCGACCAGCACCCGCAAGTCGAGCGGCGTCCAATCCTGCGACTCGGCGTCGCGCAGGCGCTCGCCGTTCGCCTGCATGTCGGCCGCCTGGCGCAGGCCGTACACGCGCGTCACCAGCAGGGCGCAATTGAAACCGAGCCCGTTGGCGAAGGTGATGACGCGGCTGTCCGGGCCCATGCCGGTCTCGGCCTGGTCGAGATAGCGCGCAAAATCGATCACGCCGACCAGGTTGCCCCGGATGTTGGCCAGCCCGAGGTACCAGGGCTGGGTCAGGGGCACGCTGGTGATCGGCGACAGCGGCATGATTTCGCCGGTCTGGGTCAGGTCGAGCAGGTAGCGCTCGGCGCCGATCTGCACGCCGAGCTGGTGGATGCGCGCGCCGGTGTTGGTCTTGGCCGCCTGCATGCGTTCGAGCAGCTGCACCTGGTATTGGCGCAGGCGGGTGCGCCGCCGCTCGCCGTCCGGCTTGGCCGGCGCATCCTGGGCCAGTTCGGTCGCGCTCATCGTCAGCCGCCGAGCGCTGCGATTTTAGCCAGCAGGACGTCGGCGTCGACCGGCTTGACCAGGTAGTCGCGCGCGCCCTGGCGCAAGCCCCAGATGCGGTCGGTTTCCTGGTTCTTGGTGCTGCAGATGATGATCGGCACGTCGGCCAGTTCCGGATCGCGGGCGATGGCGCGCGTGACCTGGAAGCCGTTCGCGCCCGGCATGACCACGTCCATCAGGATCAGCTGCGGCTTGTCGGCCTTGATCTTGAGCAGTGCTTCTTCGCCGTTTTCGGCGGTCGACACGGAAAAACCATTCTTGACCAGGATGTCGGTCAGGTAGTAACGCTCGGTCGGGGAGTCGTCGACGATGAGGATTTTTTGGATGGCCACGAGGAGCTCCTGTCGTTATTTTATTTAGCTGCTTACTTGGCCATGGCGTCGGCGGTGTGCTCGCGCACGGCCGACAGCAGGCTGTCTTTGCTGAAAGGTTTGGTGAGGTAGGCGGCGGAACCGACCATGGCGCCGCGCGCGCGGTCGAACAGCCCGTCCTTGGACGACAGCATGATCACCGGCGTGGCGTGGAACTTGGCGCTTTTCTTGATCAAGGCACAAGTCTGGTAGCCGTCCAGGCGCGGCATCAGGATGTCGCAAAAGACCAGCGACGGGTGATGGTCGTTGATCTTGGCCAGCGCGTCGAAGCCGTCTTCGGCCAGGACCACCTGGTAGCCTGCCTGGCTCAGGAAGATTTCTGCGGACCGGCGGATGGTGCTGCTATCGTCGATCACCATGATCTTCAAACTAATAGTTTGCGGCGCTGTCGTCATTTTCGGTTTCACTCATCATGAATCACAACGATACCATAGGGAAAGCACGTTGTGCGCACAAAGTTGCAATACGTCAACTACTTATGTTGCAATAGATCAACAAAGTACGCGGCAGGGCGTTGACCAGGTGTTATCAGATTTCGGTCATCTCGAAATCGTCCTTGCGCGCGCCGCATTCCGGACAAGTCCAGTTCATCGGCAGGTCGGCCCAGCGCGTGCCCGGCGCGATATTTTCGTCGGGCGCACCGGCTGCCTCGTCATAGACCCAGCCGCAAATGAGGCACATCCAGGTCTGGTAAGGCAGGGCCGTTGATTCATTGCTATTCACGTTGTACTTCCTTCTATCTAGTAAAATGCTGGATCAGGTATCTTAATCTACCCGCCGTGCAAAACCAAACATCTCCCCTCATCCTGACCTTTGGCCTGTCCGACCCGGTAGGCGCCTGCGGCATCCAGGCCGACCTGGCCTGCTTCGCCGCGCACGGCTGCCATGGCTTGTCGGTCACGACCGGCCTGCTGATCGCCGATACCGCGCGCATCGAGGACAGCCAGGAAGTCGACGCCGACTGGGTGGTCGACCAGGCCCGCGTGGTCCTCGAAGACATGCCGGTGATGGCGTTCAAGGTGGGCGCCATCCTCAGTGTCGAGCAGGCGTCGGCGATCGCGGAAATCGTCTCCGACTACCCGGAAGTGCCGCTGATCCTCGATCCCTTCCTGTCCGCCCTGCCCGACTCCGGCCTGGCCGACGACGACCTGCTGACCGCGATCCGCCAGATCCTGGTGCCGCAGGCGACCGTGCTGCTGCTGTCGCAGGTCGAACTGGCGCGCATGGCCGAAACCTGGCGCGAAGGCGGCAGCGACGGCATGCTGCTCGAGGACGTGGCCGAACTGACCGGCCTGGGCTGCGAACTGGTGCTCGTCACCGGCACCGGCACCTCCGGCAGCGGCGCCAGCGCGCAGCTGACCAATACCCTGTTCGACGAGGACGGCGTGGTCGGCACCTTCAGCTGGCAGCACCTGCCCGGCCCCTTCATCGGCGCCGGCAATACCGTGTCCGGCGCGCTGGCGGCGCTGATGGCGCAGCGCATGGACACCGTCGACGCGGTGCAGGCGGCGCAGGAATTCACGGTCGGCGCGCTGGCCCATGCGCAGCGCCTCGGCATGGGCAAGCTGGTGCCCAACAAATACTTCCGGTTCCAAACCGGGCTCCAATCACCACCAGGAACGAGTACTTCATGACATCTGCACAATCGCATAACGACACGCTGTTCGCACGCGCCCAGAAAACAACACCGGGCGGCGTCAACTCGCCGGTGCGCGCCTTCAAATCGGTCGGCGGCACGCCGCGCTTCATCACCCGCGCCGAAGGCCCCTACTTCTGGGATGCCGACGGCAAGCGCTACATCGACTACATCGGCTCGTGGGGCCCGGCCATCGTCGGCCACGCCCATCCCGAGGTGGTAAAGGCGGTGCAGGACGCGGCCGCGCGCGGCCTGTCGTTCGGCGCGCCGACCCAGGGCGAAGTCGAGATGGCCGAAGAGATCTGCCGCCTGGTGCCGTCGATCGAACAGGTGCGCCTGGTCTCGTCCGGCACCGAAGCGACCATGAGCGCGCTGCGCCTGGCGCGCGGCGCCACCGGCCGCGACAAGATCATCAAGTTCGAAGGCTGCTACCACGGCCACGCCGACTCGCTGCTGGTCAAGGCCGGCAGCGGCCTGCTCACCTTCGGCAACCCGACCTCGGCCGGCGTGCCGGAAGACTTCGTCAAGCACACCCTGGTCCTCGACTACAACAACGTGGCCCAGCTGGAAGACGCGTTCGGCTCGATGGGCGACACCATCGCCTGCGTCATCGTGGAACCGGTGGCCGGCAACATGAACCTGATCCGCGCCACGCCGGAGTTCCTGCGCGCGCTGCGCGCCCTGTGCACCAGGCACGGCGCGATCCTGATCTTCGACGAAGTGATGTGCGGCTTCCGCGTCGGCCTCGGCGGCGCCCAGGCGCTGTACGACATCAAGCCCGACCTGACCGCGCTGGGCAAGGTGATCGGCGGCGGCATGCCGGTGGCGGCCTTCGGCGGGCGCGCCGACCTGATGCAGAACATGGCGCCGGTGGGCGCCGTGTACCAGGCCGGCACCCTGTCCGGCAACCCGGTCGCGGTGGCGGCCGGCATGACGACCTTGCGCCTGATCCAGCAGGCAGGCTTCTACGAGCAGCTGTCGGCGCGCACCGCGCAGCTGGCCGAGGGGCTGGCCGCTGCTGCGCAGGAAGCCGGCGTGACCTTCTGCGCCGATGCCGTCGGCGGCATGTTCGGCATCTACTTCAGCGCCACGGTCCCGGGCAGCTACGCCGAGATGATGGCGGGCGACAAGGCACGCTTCAACGCCTTCTTCCACGGCATGCTCGACGAGGGCGTGTACTTTGCGCCGGCCGCGTTCGAGGCGGGCTTCGTGTCGGCGATGCATACCGAGGCCGTGATCGAAGAGACCATCGCCTGCGCCAGGCGGGTGTTCGCGAAGCTGGCATAAGTAAAACGACCGGATTCACCGCCGGTCGAAATACCCCGCCCCTCCCAACGTCGTCCCATTGCAGCTTTCAAAAAGCGCCAACAAACCCCGCAGGGGTAGTATCATCGGGAAACCCCAACCTGATGAATGCAATGCCGACAGCGACCACCCCCGTCATCGATGCCGACCACGCCGCCTTCCTGCAACGCGGCGTCGCGCTGGGCGTGGCCGCCTGCGGCCCGTCCGGCCTGCCGAGCATGGCGCGCGCACTGGGCTGCCGCCTGTCCGACGATGGGCGCCGCGTGCGCCTGGTGCTGTCCGCGGTCCAGGGCGCCGAACTGCTGGCCCACGTGGCCGCGAGCGGCAAGCTGGCCGCCGTGTTCTGCGAACCCGCCACCCAGCGCACGGTGCAGCTCAAGAGCGAAACCGCGGCCATCGCCGCCCTTGAAGTGGCCGACCTGCAGGCGGTGGCGCGCTACCGCGTCGCCCTGCTGCAGGCGCTGGTCCCGCTGGGCTACGAACGGCCGCTGGCCGAAGCGCTGCTCGCCAGCAGCGATGCCGAACTGGCCGTGCTCGAATTCGCACCCGCCGAAGCCTATTCGCAAACCCCCGGCCCGAACGCCGGCCAGCCGCTGCTGGTGCTCGCATGAGCGGCGCGGCCGACCAGCTGCACGCCTGCTTCGAAGGCGTATTCCCGGCCTCGATCGCCACCGCCGACGCCGACGGCATGCCCAACCTCGCGCACCTGTCGCAGGTGCACCGGGTCGACGGCGAGCACGTCGCGCTGTGCTGGCAATTCCTGAACAAGACCCGCCGCAACCTGCTGGCCAACGGCATCGCGCGCCTCGGCGTGACCGATCCGCGCACCGCCTGCCAGTACCGGCTGACGATCGAATACCTGCGCACCGACAGCAGCGGACCGGTATTCGACGCGATCCGCGCGCGCCAGGCCGCGCTGGCCTCGCAGGTCGGCATGGACGGCATGTTCGAACTGCGCGGGGCCGACATCTGCCGCGTGCACGCGGTGGAGCAGGTGCCGGGCGCCCGCCTGGCCCCGGCCGCGCCGCACCGCCAGCTGCTGTCCGCGATGCGGGCCGCCTCGGACCGGATCCGCCATGCGAAGGACGCCGCGACGGCGCTGTCGGACACGCTCGACTGCCTGAATGCCGAATTCGACATCTCCCACTGCATGGCGCTGCTGTACGATCCGCAAGCGCAGTGCCTGACCACCATCGCCAGCCGCGGCTACGCGCCGGGCGGGGTGGCGGCCACCGTCAACCTGGGCGAAGGCGTGATCGGGGTGGCCGCGCGCGAGCGCATGGCGATCCGGATCGGGCATGTGACTTCGGCCCACGGCTACCACCTGGCGATGCGCGCCAGCACCGAGCAATGCGGCTTCGGCGAAGCGCTGGCGGCGCCGCTGGCCAGCCCCGGCCTGGCCGAACCGCGCAGCCAGCTGGCCGTGCCGATGCTGGCCGGACCGCTGCTGATCGGAGTGCTGTACCTGGAAAGCCCGTTCGACCTGCGTTTCGGCCACGAGGACGAGGATGCGATGATGGCGCTGGCGACCCACCTGGGCAGCGCGCTGCAGATGATGCAGGCCGGCCCTGGCGGCGCCGGCGAAGGCGTGGCGGGCGGGCTGGCGCCGGGCGGCGCCGATGTGCTGCTGGTGCGCCATTTCGCCGAGAACGACAGCATCTTCCTCGGCGACGACTACCTGATCAAGGGCGTGGCCGGTTCGATCTTCGCTGCGCTGGTGGCGGACTACATCGCCAACGAGCGCACCGAGTTCACCAACCGTGCGCTGCGGCTGGACACCCGGATCCGGCTGCCCGACCTGTCCGACAACCTCGAAGGGCGCCTGCTGCTGCTGGCGCGCCGCCTGGCCGAGCGCGGCGCCGGCATCCTTATCGAAAAGACCGGGCGCGGACGCTTCCGCCTGTGCAGCGAGCGGCCGCTGAAGCTGGTGGCCGAGAAGTAAAACGGGAAAACCGGGGTCAGTGCCGACAAAAGCATACAGCACGTGCTTTTGTCGGCACTGACCCCGGTTTACCGGTTCATGTCAGGCTGCGCAGCGCCTGATCGAGGCGCGGATAGACGAAACTGAATCCGCTGTCCTTCAACCTTGCCGGTGCAACGCGCTGCCCTTCGAGCAGTAAGTCGGCCTGTTCGCCCAGTATGGCGCGCATTGGAAATGCCGGGGTCGGAAAACCGTAGGGACGGCGCAGGACCGCAGCCGCCGTGCGCGAGAACTGCGCCTGCGACAAGGTCTCCGGCGCGGTAAAGTTGAATACGCCCGATGCGCCGGTTCGGCAAAGGTGGGCGATCCCTCCAATCAGGTCGTCTACGTGGATCCAGGACATCCACTGTGCGCCGCCGCCCAGCGGCCCGCCCAGTCCCAGCTTGATCGGCAGTAGCATCATCGGCAATGCGCCCTGCCGGCCCAATACCAGGCCAAAGCGCATGCAGGCGACGCGCACGCCGTGGCTTTCCGCCGCCCGGGCAGCCTGCTCCCACTCGCGGCACAAGTCCGACATGAACATCGGCTGCGGCCCATCGCTTTCTGTCAGCACCGCATGATCGCCGCGCCCCTGTATGCCGTAGTAGCCGATGGCAGACGCCGACAGCATCAGCGCAGGCTTACGATCGGCCACGGCGATCCAGTCCACCAGTTTGCGCGTCAGCGCGACCCGGCTTTCGCGCAGCGCCGCGCGGCGTGCCGCGCTCCAGCGCCAGCCCAGTATCCGCGCGCCGGCAAGGTTGATGACGACGTCGATCTGGCGCGAGCGCGGCAACTCATCCATGCTCGTGACGCAATCGACCTTGCCGTCGAAGTACCAGGCCGCCTGCCGCGCTTGCCTGCTGAGCACAGTAACGCGATGCCCATCGCGCAGCAGCGCCCGCACCAGGCGCTGGCCGATGAATCCGGTCGCGCCCGTGACGAGGAAACTGCGTTCGGATGCGCCGAAGCGCAGTGCGCCGCCGGCCCCGTCGCGCTGCGCCTGTTTGCCAATCGCCAGCGCCGCGAACGCGTCGCGCACGCCGGACAAGCCCACCCCGACGCCGCACGCCGCAAGAAAGACGCTCAGCGCGCCCTGCGGCTGCCATACCAGCGCGGTCGGCATCAGCAGCGCCTGCGGCAGGCCCATTGCCAGCAGCGCGATGAATGCGCCGCCGTTCATCGCCAGCACGGTGTGGGTGACGCGTTCCGTCGCCGGCAGCAATCGCGTGCGGTCTTCCACCACGAAATCCCACAGTGTCAGCCCGATTTCGACGGCGAACACCAGCAGCAGGACCAGCGCCCACGCGCCATGGAAGGCCCAGGCCGACAAGCCGATGAACAGCGCACTGTAAATCATGGCGCGCGCCGCGTGGATCGACAGCTCGCGCCTGGCGCTTGCGCGTCCCGGCAGGGCTTCGGTCAGTTCGTGGTGATAAAGGGTATCGAAGGCGCCGAGGCATCCCTGGAAAGCCATCATCTGAAGCGCCAGTACGTGGGTGTTCATGGCGCGACCTCGCGGAACACGCCGGCCTGGGTAAACGTCGTCCCGAACAGCGCATGCCGGATCTCGATGCGGATGTCGAACTGGTTGGCGCTGTTGTTGCGGTGGCAGAGGAAGGTCTTGCCGGGCGTGAGCAGGTCCGGCAGCGGCATGCGCCAGCCAAACAACTCCCAGAAATAGCCATCGCTCTCGAAATGCAGATTGCCGTCGCGCACGTCCAGCACCAGCTTCATGCCAAGTCCCATGCCCACGTATTCGAGCACTTCACCCTTGGGACTCTCGGCCATGAAGGAGGTGAACATGACGGGCTTGCGGCGGTTCAGGCGGTAGATGCGCTGTTTGAAAATGGATGCACAGCCGGCCTTCGAATACACCTGTATATCGACTGGAAAATCTGCATCGTTATAAGGCATCAACGCCCCTTTTACGAAGGGCCTGCTGAGGTAGCCGAGTATGCGGCCCACGGGCGAACACGTGAGCTCGGACAGGCTGCCAGTGTAATGCAAGGGTTTTCCCGGCGCCGGATTCTTGTCGAATCGCGCCTGGATGTCGGGATGCAGCTGGCTCCAGGTGGATCCGAGGATTTTCTTGAACAGTTCGCCCTCCGACGGGATTTTCATTTTGCTACCTTTGCACGATCGATCAGGAAGAGATATACAAGTGGCGGCAACATGCCGGCCAGGGCAATGCAGTCCAGCCAGACATGGCTCCAGCAGCCAGCCTGTAGCGAAATGAGCATGTCCTGCGGCGCCCACAGCAGCAGGCCGGCGATCAGCGCGCCCCACGCAAAGGCGCTGCGCTGGCGATGGCCGATCCAGGCCAGCGCGCCCATCCAAACGGCCGCCGCCTGCACGGTGGGACCGAACAGGGAGATCCACCAGCTTTGCAGCGCGCGCGACGCAGGCGGAATGTCGGCGCCCCAGAACGCCGTTTCGATACCGTGGTGGTAGCCCTCGAGCAGGGGCGAGCTGACGATCAGCGGCAGCAACAGCCCGACGACCAAGTGCACGGCGATGCTGGCGCCGGTCAGCCACACGGCCCAGGTCCGCACGCGTTCGCTCATGGCTTGCTCCCGTCGCCCAAGGGCGGCGCTTCCTTGTCGTCGCCGCCCAGGAAACGCGCCACCTTGCCGCCCATCTTGAGGAAGCGCTGCATGGTGGCGGGCGGCAGGTGCTTGTAGTCTTCGTATGTTGCACCGAGCATGTCGAGAAACTGCAGCACGTCGTTCATGCGCCCGAGAACCGCCTTGTCCAGGGTCGCATCCTGCCCGCCTTCGATCGCGCACTCGCGCAGCATGGTCAAGGTGGGATCGATTTCGCGCCGTTTGCGCTCTTCAACGATGACACGGAAGATCTCCCATACATCCTGGAGCGCGACGAAATGGTCGCGCCGGTCGCCCATCAGGTGCGTTACCCGAATCAGCTTCCAGCCCTGCAGCTCCTTGAGGCTGTTACTGACATTGGAGCGCGCGACACCGAGGGATTCGGCGATGTCTTCCGCCGTCAGCGGACGCTCGGCGAGAAACAGCAAGGCGTGGATCTGGGCCACGGTGCGGTTGACGCCCCAGCGAGCGCCCATCTCGCCCCAGTGGAGGACGAATTTCTGTTCGGTCGGGCCTAGCGGCATGATTTCTCTCATTTCTTTAATTTCTGTCGTCACAGAAATTAGACGCCATTAAGTTGCGTCTGTCAATCGATTGCTTAAAGCATCCTTCAGTTAATGCTAAATAAATCTTAAGCGTTGGGGGGCGGCGGTTTTGGGGACGATTGCGGCCGTAAGATCTGGTCCATTCGAACCCAAGCTGAAGGAAACACCATGATTTTGAACCTGCGCGCCGAGCTGTCCTCCCCCGGCGCTTACGTCCGCGAAGAGCTGATCGACCGCGGCTGGTCGATCCAGGAATTCGCCGAACGCGCCGGCATCAGCGTCGACACCGTCCGCAAGCTGATCGGCACCGCGATGCCGATGACGCCCGGCCTGGCCTCCGCCGTGGCGCGCGCCTTTGGCACCGATTCGGCGCTGTGGATGAACCTGGAACGTAATTTCCGCCGCTGGAAAACGATGGTCCAGCGTAACCAGGGGCTATGACATGGGCATGCACTTCTTCTACAGCCTGCGCCTCTTGTGGCGCCTGGCCATGCGCTCGTTGCACCTGGCACGCCATTCGAGCACGCTGCCGGCGCGGCGATAGTAAAAACCGGAAACCGGGGTCAGTGCCGACAAAAGCACACGGGCTGTTGAGCCCGAGTGCTTTTGTCGGCACTGACCCCGGTTTCCGGTTTTTACTTCAACCAGCCGCGGCGGCGGAAGTACCAGAACGGCGAGATCATCGAGGCCACCATCAGCGCCAGGGCGAAGGGGTAGCCATAGGTCCAGTTGATTTCCGGGAACCAGCCCTTGAAGTTCATGCCGTAGATGCTCGCGATCAGGGTCGGCGGCAGGAAGGCCACCGACGCCACCGAGAAGATCTTGATGATCTTGTTCTGGTTGATGTTGATGAAACCGACGGTCGCGTCCATCAGGAAGTTGATCTTGTCGAACAGGAAGGAGGTGTGGCCGTCCAGCGATTCGATGTCGCGCAGGATCTGGCGCGCTTCTTCGAACTGCTCGGCATTGAGCAGGCGCCCGCGCATCAGGAAGCTGACCGCGCGCCGGGTGTCCATCATGTTGCGGCGGATGCGGCCATTCAAGTCTTCCTCGTGCGCGATCGCGTTCAGGGCGGCGGCTGCGTCCTGGTCGGTGAATTCTTCCTGCAGCACCCGGCTCGATACTTCTTCCAGGTTCTGGTAGATGCCTTCGAGCGCGTCCGCCGAATACTCGGCGTCGGTCGCGTACAGGTCGAGCAGCACGTCCATGTAGTCGGCGATCGAGCCGGGACGGGATCGGGCGCGCATGCGCACCAGGCGGAACACCGGCAAGTCGTCGGTGTGCACCGAGAACAGCATCTTCTTGGCCAGGATGAAGGCGACGGTGACGACGCGCGAGGGGCCGTCGTCTTCTTCCAGCAGGAAGTCGGTGCGCAGGTGCAGGTCGCCGTTCTCCGCTTCGTAGTAGCGGGCCGACGCTTCGATGTCCTTGACTTCGTCTTCGCCCGGCAAGATCACGCCGTAGATGGCCTTGACCCAGGCGCGCTCGTCGTCGTTCGGGTCGGTCAGGTCAACCCAGACGGGCGCGACGTTCTCGAGATCCTCGCGGGTCTCGATCGGTACCTGGTTCAGTCGGCCATTCTGGAGGACGAATACGTTGATCATGCGCTTTCTCGGCCGGATTCAAAACAGCGCAAGTGTACCCGTAAGCACTTTCCCCGGCCACCCCGAAAACGCAATTTCGCCCTACTGCAGCTGTTTTTCGATGATTTTGTCGGTCGCCGGGTGCGAAGTCGGGGCCGGCGCCTCCTGCACCGGCTTCTTGGGCGCCACCACGCCCTTGGGGATCACGATGTCGATCTTCTTGCTGGTCGGGTTGCTCACCTTGCAATCCTCGTCCGAGTTCGACACGATGGTCTTGCCGTTGACGACGCAGCGGCGCAGCGCGCCGTCCGGCGCGCCGGCGGCCGTTGCCACCGCCGCCTTGGCCGTCGCGACCGCCTGGGCCGCATCGCTGGCGCCGGCCTTCGCCGCCACCGTGGCCGCGCCCTCGGCGAACAGGTTGCGCTCGTAGCGCATCGAGAACAGCGCCGCCAGCGCCGCCAGCGCCAGCAAGGCCGAGCCGATGGCGACCCAGAACATCGACAGGCCGCGCTGGCGGCGCAGGGAGACGGGCGCGCTCATGGCAAGTCCGCCGAGTTCATCCGCACCTGGATCAGGCTGGTGCGGCGCGCCAGGTAATTGGTGTCGCGGTGGCGGTCGTAGAAGCGCGGGTTGGGCAGCATCACGGCCAGCTTGGCGGCCTGGGCCATGGAAAGCTTGGCGGCATTGGTCCGGTAATAATGGCGCGCCGCGGCTTCGGCGCCGAAGGTGCCGCGCCCGAATTCGACCACGTTCAGGTAAATCTCGAGGATGCGTTCCTTGCCCATCACGGTTTCGAGCATGAAGGCGATCACCATTTCCTGGGCCTTGCGCAGGTAGCTGCGCGAGCCGGACAGGAACAGGTTCTTGGCCAGCTGCTGGGTGATGGTGGAACCGCCGCCAACCACCTTGTGGCGCCGGGTATTTTTTTCGTAGGCTTTTTGCATGGCTTCCCAATCCACCCCGTCGTGTTCGTTGAAATTGGCGTCCTCGGAGGCGATGACGGCGCGCTTCAGGTGATTCGAAATGCGGTGGTAGGGCACCCACTGCTGCTGCAGCGCGGCTGTCGGGTTCTTGGCGCGCAGTACCTCGAGCTGGGCGCTCATCATGCTCGTCATGCCCGGGTTGAAGTGCACGAACCAGCACACCTGGACGAAGAAATACAGCTGCACCAGCAGCACCAGGCCGATCGGCCCGAGGAACAGCCATTTGACCCAGCGCCGGCCCGGCCTGGATTTTCCCGCTCTGGCTTCGAACTTCATAAGCTTACAAGGCTGCCCGCATCTGCTCGAGGATCGCTTCCGTGGCGGGGCGCACGCCGCGCCACACATGGAAGGCTTCGGCAGCCTGTTCGACCAGCATTCCCAGCCCGTCGCGCGGGGTGGCGCCCTGCGCGGCTGCGAATTGCATGAATAAACTCGGCTGCTTTGCGTACATCATATCCAAAGCAAGTGTTTCCGTGCAAAAAGCTTTCGCCGGCACGGGCGGCATGGCCGCGGCCAGGCTGGCCGAGGTGCCGTTGATGACGATGTCGAACGGGCCCTCGATGGCGTCGAAGGCGCAGGACGACAATTGCTGCCCATGTTCGGCCTGGGCCGCGAACTGCGCCGCCAGCGCGTCGGCCCCGGCCGGGGTGCGGTTGGCGATGACGATCTGCTGCGGGTGCTCGTGCAGCAGCGGCAGCACCACGCCGCGCGCGGCGCCGCCGGCGCCCAGCAGCAGGATGCGCTTGCCGGCGAGCTGCACCCGCGCATTGCGCACGATGTCGCCGACCAGGCCGGCGCCGTCGGTGTTGTCGCCGACGATGTCGCCTTCGATGAAGGTCAGGGTGTTGGCCGCGCCCGCCGCCTGCGCGCGCGCGGTCAGGGTCAGCGCCAGCTGGGCCGCCTCCAGCTTGAACGGCACGGTGACGTTGGCGCCCTTGTGGCCGGCGGCCACCAGCGCGCGCACGGTGGCGGCGAAGCCGTCGAGCGGCGCCAGGCAGCGCTCATAGGCGATCTTGTGGCCGAGCTGGCGCGCGAAGGCGGCGTGGATCTCCGGTGATTTGCTGTGCGCGATCGGATTGCCGATGACGCAGTAATGGTCGGTCAATTGGCGACTCCCCGCTCCGATTCGAGCTTGTTGTTGCGGTCAAACTTGAAGGTGGCGGTCACCACCCACAGGTCGTTCTTTTCGGACGACAGCATGTTCGGCGGGAAGCGGCCGAACGGCGCCGAGCGGCGCACGATGCTGACGGCCGCCTGGTCGAGGGCAGTGTTGCCCGAGCTGATCTCGATCTTGACGCCGCCTTCCTTGGTGTAGATCGAGCCGTCCTGGAACACCGGGATCGACAGCACCACCTGGCCGTACATCTTGCGCCCGTCCTTCTGGGGGAAGTTCAGGGTGCCGATTTCCTCGATCCGGTGCGACATCTCCTTGTAGTACTGGGCATAGCCGACCGCCAGCGTGGACGGCGACAGGAAGGTTTTCTTCGGACGCTTGTTCTCGTCCTCGATGCGCTGGGTGATCTCGGCGGCGGCGCGGGCGATCGCCTTGCTGGTCTCCATCAGGTCGCCGCCGGTGCGGTTCGGGTCCGGCTTGTCCTTCTCGGTCACCGGGGCCGCGTTGAAGGACGAGCTGCGCATCTTGGTCAGCAGGTTTTCCTGGCGCTGGATCAGCTCGGCGATGCGGCGCTGGGTGGCCTTGACGCTCTCGCCGGTGTCCATCCGGCGCAGGTCCGGCAGCGGCGACTTGGAGCGGCCGGCGTCGGCATTGCCGCCCCCTTCGAGGTTGGCATTGGCCACGGCGTCGGCCTTGAGCGGCTTGTTCTTGTGCTTGGCGTTGACCAGGATCACTTCGAGGCCGGGATCGGTCGGCGCCAGGCGGAAGCTGTCCGGCGCGACGAAGCGCACCGCCAGCAGGGCCGCATGGAACACCACCGAGACGCCGATGGCGATCATCAGGGATCGGTTTTCTTGGAAATACGTCACGCGGTGCCGAATCGATTCTGTTGTGTCAGAGAATGGAACATTCTACCGTGGGACTGTGATTATCGTAAGTTGCAATCGGGACGGTGACAAGACGACAAGTTTAGAAAGATTCCGAAGTCGGGGGCTATCAAACTTGAGCCCCACAAATCAAGGTCGTCCCAGCGAAGGCTGGGACCCATACTGAATTTGCTCAGCATGGGTCCCAGCCTTCGCTGGGACGACGTTGGTTAGTGTGTTTTCAATCTCGCGACCGCGGCTTCGGAGGAGCCTAAGGTGCGGGCGCGGGATCGACCGCGGCGACGGCGCCTTCCGCTTCCACCGCTTCGGCCACTGCCGCCTCCCCGCTGTCCGCAACCGCCTCTTCCTCTTCCTCATAATCAAGCTCGGCATTCGGATCGACCACCGCCTGCACCTCAAGCAGGCGCGCTTCGATCGTCAGGTCGAGCTCGTCCCAGCGCAGGATGTCGAGCGTGACCTGTGCGCCGCGCGCGACCGGCGGCATGCCCGGCAGGCGCACGATCAGCGGGATGTCCACCAGGCGCAGCACTTCATCCTTGAGCACCACGGCGTCGACCTGGCGCGCATGCTCCTGCCCCAGCCAGCGCAGGCACCAATAGCGTTCCATCGTCTGCTGGTGGTCGTTGTAGGCGGCGTAGGCGGCGTCGAACGCCGACACGATGGCGAACAGGTTGGCGTCGCGCGGCTTGAACGGGGCCGCCAGCGGCGCCGTCACGCCCTTCTCGGCGCAGGCCAGGATCTGCCACTGGTTGACCAGGTCGGTGTAGCGGCGCAGCGGCGAGGTGCTCCACGCGTACTGGTCCACGCCCAGGCCCTGGTGCGGGGCCGCGTGGGTGGTCATGCGCACCTGCATCTTGGCGGCCCAGCCGCCGGCGCCGGCGCCCTGGGTGCGGTAGATGCCGGGCACGCCGCAGTCGTGCATCAGCTTGCCCCAGGTGCTGTTGGCGAAGATCATCAGTTCGGCGACGATCTTGTCCAGCGGCGCGCCGCGCTTCCTGCGCACCACCGACACCACGTCGTCGTCGACATAGAAATTGAAGTCGACCCGGTTGTTCTGCTCGGGCTTGAGGCCGAAGCCTTCGCGCTTTTTCATGCGGCCCGCTTCCAGCTGCAGGGCCCAGGCCCACAGGATCGCCAGCTCGGCCTTGTGCGGGTAGTCGCCGGCGCCGCTGGCCAGCGTTTCCTCGTTGACCAGCTCGTCCAGGTCGTTGTGGCGCAGGTTGCTCCGGATCGGCACCAGTTCGGCCCGCGTCACGGTGTCGCCGACGCTGCCATCGGCCGGGTCGACCGTCGCATACAGCGACAGCGCCGGGCAGCTCTTGCCTGCGGCCAGGGTGAAGGCGTTGACGACCTCGTCCGGCAGCATCGTGATCTTGTCGCCCGGCATATACACGGTCGACATGCGCGCGCGCGCCAACTTGTCGACCGCGTCGTCGGGGCGGATGCCGAGGCCGGGCGCGGCGATATGGATGCCGACCCGCACCTTGCCGTCACCCAGCACTTCGACCGAAAACGCGTCGTCGATCTCGGTCGTGGTCACGTCGTCGATCGAGAACGCGGCAACCTTGGCCAGCGGCAGGCCGCCCGGCGTGGCAGGCACCGGCACCTCGGGGAAGCCGGCCCCGCGCGGGAATTGTTCGAACAGGAAGCGCCCCATGTGCAGGGCCTTGGGCGAGGCGACGCCGCCGGCGGCCAGCATCAGGCGCTGCGGCGTCGTGTGCAGCTCGGCGCAGGCGGCGTCCAGCGCCTTGAATTCGATCGTGTTCTTGTCCGGCTTGAACAGCAGCTGCTGGACCATCGCCTGCATCGGCGCCGGCAGCACATTGGCCTTGAGCTGTTCGACATACGCGGCCTGCACCAGCGCCTGCTGCTTTTTCTTCTCGATGCCGGCCTGCGCCGCGCGCAGCGACGCTTCCGGCGCCGCCTTGTAGCGCCCGCGGCCCTTCTTGTAGAAGTAGATCGGCGCGCCGTGCAGCGCCAGGATCAGGCCGGCCGCTTCGGCCGGCAGCGGGGCGTGGCCGAAGTATTCGGCGCCCAGTTCGGCGAAACCGAACTCTTCCTGGCCCGCGACTTCCCACAGGAACTCGAAATCGACGTCCGCCGCGATCGCCTTGGCCTGCTCGAGCAGGTCGGCCGGGGCCGGCTTCTCGTACTGGACCAGCACATCCTTGACCTTGACCTTGGTGCGCTTGCCGCTTGGCATTTCTACCTGGTAGGCCTCGCCCGCCGTGGACAGCACGCTGCCGACCTTGAAATCGCCGGATTCTTCAAAAAATAGATTCATGTTGGTGCTCGGTTATTGTTTTATTTATCGTTGTGCAGAATGGGCGCCAAGTCCAGCACCGCAGGTAAAAATACCTCGGTCACCAGCAGCGCGCCTCGATGGCGGCGGTACAGGCAGCGCCGCGCATAGTACATCTGCCCGGCATCGCCGCCGAGCGCCGCGCGCGCGCGCGCCCACAGCGGATGGCCGGCGCGGATGCGCGCGAATTCGAGCGGCCCGCGGCGCACCAGCGGGTCGTAGAACAGGGTGCTGCCCAGCGAACGCTCGCCCAGCGCCGAGAACAGCGGCCAGTCGGTGGCGCTGCACGACATCGGCACCACCGTGTGCGCGAACACCACCGGGCGCTCGTCGCAGCGCAGCAGCACTTCGCGCTCCCACACCCGCCCCGGGCGCGCCAGCCCGACCGCGCGCGCCTCGTCCGGCAGGCACAGCGCCGCCGCCTGGTGCAGGCGCTGCACGCGGAAGGCGCGGCTGTGCGCGACCAGGCGCGCCGTCAGCGATCCCTTCGCCGTCAGCCAGGGCTTCAGGCCGGCCGGCGCATTGACGGCATTGACGTGCGGGCGCCACAGCGCCGTGCGCAGCGAAGGCGCCCTCACAGCGCCGCCGTCGGGCGCCGCGGCAGGCAGAAGGCCAGCACTTCGTCCACATACTCGGGGTACTCGCTGATCGCATGGTCGCTGCCGCCGATCACGTGCTGGGTGGCGCCGGCGTAGTGGGCCACCATGTCGCGGTAATCGAGCACTTCGTCGCCGGTCGCGGCCAGCAGCAGGTAGCGCTGCGGCTTGGTGATGCGTTCGACCGCCAGCGCGCGCAGTTCGTCGATGTATTCGCGCTTGAACTCGAACGGCTGGTCCGAATGCCAGGCGGTGGTCACGCCCACGTGCTGCTCCAGGTCTTGCAGCGGCACGATGGCCGGGTTCAGCAGGACGGCCCTGCAGCCGATTTTTTCGGCCAGCCAGGTCGCGTAGTAGCCACCCAGCGAGGAGCCGATGATGGCCAGCTCCGCCGCCGGCACGCCGCCCGCCAGCGCCAGCGCCAGTTCGATCGCCTTGGCCGGGGATGCCGGCAGCTGCGGGCAGACGAAGTCCGCCGCGCGGCCCAGTTCGGCCATGCGCGCGCCAGTCACGCGCGCCTTGAACGAGGCCGGCGAGGAACGGAAGCCGTGCAGGTACAGGATCTTCAAGCGAGCGCCTCGAGCAGTTTCTGGTGCACGCCGCCGAAGCCGCCGTTGCTCATCACGAGGATATGGTCGCCCGGCTGGGCCGCGTCGACGATGGCCTTGACCAGGAAATCGATCTGGTCGAAGCTGTGCGCGATCGCGCCCAGCGGCTTGAGGGCGTCGGCCAGGCTCCAGCCCAGCGCCTGCTGGCTGCCGAAGCCGAACACCAGGTCGGCGTCCTTCAGGCTGCCCGGCAGCGCATCCTTCATCGCGCCCAGCTTCATCGTGTTCGAGCGCGGCTCGAGCACGGCCAGGATGCGGCCGCCGGCGACGTCGCTGGCGCCGAGCTTCTGGCGCAGGCCGCCGACGGTGGTCGCGATCGCGGTCGGGTGGTGGGCGAAGTCGTCGTAGACGGTGATGTCGTTGACCACGCCGCGCACCTCCATGCGGCGCTTGACGCTGACGAAGCGCGCCAGCGATTCGGCCGCCTGGGCCGGCGGCACGCCGACATTGCGGGCCGCCGCGATCGCGGCCAGCGCGTTGCTGCGGTTATGCCTGCCGGTCAGTTCCCAGTTGACGGTGCCGACGGTGTCGCCGTTGAACAGCACGTCGAAGGCGCCGCCCGGGTGCTCGACCATCGTCCAGTTGGCGCCCTCGGCGCTGCCGAAGCTTTCCTTTTCGCTCCAGTAGCCGCGCTTGAGCACGCGCCCGATCGACGCTTCGTCGCCATTGACGACCAGGCGGCCGACGCCGGGCACGGTGCGCACCAGGTGGTGGAACTGGGTTTCGATGGCGCCGATGTCGGGGAAGATGTCGGCGTGGTCGTATTCGAGGTTGTTCAGCACCGCGGTCTTGGCATGGTAGTGGACGAACTTGCTGCGCTTGTCGAAGAAGGCGGTGTCGTATTCGTCGGCCTCGATGACGAAGAAGTCCGAATCGGCCTCGCCCGACAGGCGCGCCGAGATCCCGAAGTTCATCGGCACGCCGCCGATCAGGAAGCCGGGCGAGTAGCCGGCGTCTTCCAGGATCCAGGCCAGCATGGCCGAGGTGGTGGTCTTGCCGTGCGTGCCGGCCACGGCCAGCACCCATTTGCCGCGCAGGATGTGCTCGCCGATCCACTGGGGGCCGGACATATACGGCAGGCTGCGGTTCAGGATTTCCTCGACCAGGGGATTGCCGCGCGATACCACGTTGCCGATCACGTACAGGTCAGGGTTCAGTTCGACCTGGTCGGGGCCGAAGCCCTGGATCAATTCAATGCCCTGGGCTTCGAGCTGGGTGCTCATCGGCGGGTAGACGTTGGCGTCGCAGCCCGTCACACGATGGCCCGCTTCCTTGGCGAGGACGGCCAGGCCACCCATGAAGGTGCCGCAAATACCGAGGATATGAATATGCATGATGAACGTGGGCAAATGGTCCGAATACGCGATTTTACCCGACCTATGCCGATTTCCCGTTCAGAGTATGATTCAAGGTTGACGTCCTCTCCTCCCTAAAGGAAGGAGATTCCTACTCCTAGCGTCGCACGTCCGCGACGGAGAATGTTTTTTGCCGCATTGAGATCACGATCATGCAAAGTACCGCAATCACAGCAGGTCCACTCTCTTATTCCAAGATCTGCGATACCTTTCGGCCGCGAATCGGGCAAGCTGCCGCAACTCGAACAGATCTGGGTGGTGAATCGTTCGCTCACTTCCTGAAACCACGCGCCATGCTTAACAGCCTTGTACGCCAGTTGCGTTCGGAAGGTCGACCAGCTGACGTCGTACACCGACTTGGCCATGCTGGTTTTGGCCAGTCCAGACGCATTTACATTGCCGACCACGATGTGATCGAACTTAGCAACAAGCTCGCGCGTTCTATTGTGCAGAAAATCGCGGCGCTTATTGGCGATTTTGGCGTGGATCGCCTTCACGCGCTTGCGCTTGCGCGCGCGCTGCGCTATTCCAAGCGCTTGTTCGGCAGCCCGATAGAACCCCGGCGCCTCAATCGCTTGGCCTTCGCTAAGCTTCGCCAGATCCTTCAGGCCCAGGTCGATGCCGACGCCGCGTACCGGCCAGCGGACGGGCGCCTCGGCGACTTCCACGACAATGTTGAGATACCAGTTGCCGCGGCGGTCACAGGAAAAATTAGTGCCATCGGTGATCTTTCCGTCGGGCAGGGGGCGCGAGTAAAAGACGCGGAAGGTGTTCCCGGCAAATCGAAAGGCATCGCCCTGGCGCTTGAGCGAGCGGCCTTTCAAGGGAATCCAGCCAGTGGACTTGACACCGCGATAGCGCAGGTAAGGCCGCTTGAACTGCGAGCGCGATTTGGCGTACTGCTGGCAAACATCGTTGATGGTGTCGGAATACAGCCCGAGCTCCTTGCTCGAACCGGCGCACAGCTTGATCAGATCGAAGCCACTGAGCCAGGGGCGATTGAATCGCAATGCGTCTTTTTGCCGGTCGTTACAGTAATTCCAGACGAAGTTGACTTTGCGGGCTTGCCTGTTCAGCAGTCCGTTGAGCGATTTGACGCGATAGCGGAAAACGAGCTTCATAATAATTCGACAGTTAAGGCTGAGGTTCGTTCCCTCTACAAGCGCAAAGTATCGCCTGCTTTGGCGTGGCTTTTCACTGGGCCCGAATTGCTTCGCAATTCGCAATCGGTCCCTTTCACTCCCCGCCCTGAAGGACGGGTTTCTCGGGACAATTCTGATGACACTACAGAATGATGAGCTCCAGCTGGTGCGTGCCGAAATCGCCGCCGTCGCCGCCCGCATGATCGCCCAGGACGGCGCCGACTACGGCAGCGCCAAGCGCAAGGCGGCGCGCCAGGTGCTCGGCGAGGACAGCCCGGCCGCCGGCATCCTGCCCGACAACGCCCAGGTCGAAGCCGAGGTGCGCCAGTACCAGGCGCTGTTCCTCGGCGACGCCCAGTCAGCGCGCGTGCATGCGCTGCGGGTCATCGCGCTCGAGGTGATGGACGCGCTGGCCCGCTTCACGCCCTACCTGAGCGGGGCGGTACTGAACGGCACCGCCGGAGCCCATGACGATATTCATTTACAATTGTTCGCCGAAAGCGCGAAGGAAGTCGAAATCTTCCTGCTGAACCGCAATGTGAACATCGACATCTCCGAAACGCCCCATTTCAAGGGCCACCGCCACGAGCCCGTGGAAACGGTGAGCTTCCTGTGGCGCAAGGAAGGGGTCCATGCGGCCTTGTATGAAATGAATGATTTGCGGGGCGCGCTGAAGCCGCGCGCCGACGGGCGCATGGCGCGCGCGGATGCGGCCGCGCTGCGCCAGTTGATGGCCGCGCCCACCGACGATTGAAGCTGGGCCGAAGTCGCACAGTTCGATAGGCTCCCCCCTATCCAACGTCGTCCCTGCGAAGGCAGGGACCCATGCTGAATATGCTCAGCATGGATCCCTGCCTTCGCAGGGATGACGGCGCTTAGGTTAACTGTAAAGAGAAGCTAACACATGAACAAAAACACCCTGGCCGCGCTCGCCGTGGCCCTGCTGTTCGGCGCCATGGGCGCCATCGTCGCCGTCAACAAGCAGGAACCGGCGCCCGTCACGGTGACGATGCAGCCGACCGACGGCCGCCCCCATTCGCCCGTCACCGCCCTGTTCGCCGAATCGATGAACGACGCCGCCGGCACCCGCCAGGCGCTGGCCCAGTGGAAGGGCAAGCCGCTGGTGGTCAATTTCTGGGCCCCGTGGTGCGCTCCTTGCGTCGAGGAAATGCCGGAACTGGACAAGCTGGCCCGCGACAATGCCGCCAAGGACATCAAGGTGATCGGGATCGGCATCGATTCCCCGACCAACATCGCCGAATTCACGACCAAATTCAAGATCTCCTACCCGATCTACGTGGCTGGCCTGTCCGGCACCGAACTGGCGCGCGCCTTCGGCAATGCCGGCGGCGGCCTGCCCTACACGGTGCTGATCGGCGCCGATGGCCAGGTCCGCAAGACTTACCTCGGCCGCCTCAAGTTCGACGAGCTGAAGGCCGACCTGGCCGCCCTGCCGGCTTCCTAGCAGAAGCCGGGCCAATCCGGGCAGCATTTTTTTTCGCTTGCCAATGCCCGCAGTTGGCGGCAAAATGCGGGACTTTCGCGACAATCTGTACTCGATCCATGGCAAAAAAGCTCCTGTTGCTCAACGGTCCCAACCTGAATTTGCTGGGCACCCGCGAACCTGAGGTGTACGGCAGCACTACGCTGGCCGACATCGAAAACGCTGCGACGGCCCAGGCTGGCGCAGCAGGGGCGACGCTTGCTTGCTTTCAAAGTAATCATGAAGGCGCGCTGATCGACCGCATCCACGCCGCAAGAACGGAAGGCGTGGACGCGATCGTCATCAACCCGGGCGGGCTGACACACACCAGTGTGGCCCTGCGCGATGCGCTCGCCGGCGTGGCGATACCGTTCGTGGAGGTCCATATCTCGAATATTTACCAACGCGAAGCGTTCCGGCACCACTCTTTCCTGTCCTCGATCGCACAAGGAACGATCTGCGGGCTGGGCACCGATGGATATCGCTATGCCATCGACTTCGCACTTAAAAAGCGTTAATCTACGCCAACTTCATGCAAAGCGCGGCATCTGCCCTGACCCAGGGCGCGCCGCTTCATTCTCCAAACAATAATTCCAAGGGGTTTCACATGGATTTACGAAAACTCAAGACACTCATCGACCTCGTTGCCGAATCCGACATTGCCGAACTCGAAGTGACCGAAGGCGAAAGCAAGGTCCGTATCGTCAAGTCGTCCGCGATCCCGCAAAACCAGATGGTCATGATGCAGCCGCAAGGCATGCACCAGCATTACGCCGCGCCCGCCCCCCATGCCGCCCCCGCTGCCGCCCCTGCAGCCGTGCCGGTGGCCGCCGAACCGACCGGCCACGTCGTCAAGTCGCCGATGGTCGGCACCTTCTACCGCTCGTCGGCCCCGGGCTCGCCCGCCTTCGTCGAAGTCGGCAGCACTATTAAGGAAGGCGAAACCCTGTGCATCATCGAAGCGATGAAGCTGCTCAATGAAATCGACTCGGACGTGTCCGGCGTCGTGACCAAGATCCTGGTCGAGAACGGCCAGCCGGTCGAATTCGGCCAACCGCTGTTTGTGATTGGCTGATCCATGTTTGAGAAAATCCTTATCGCCAATCGCGGCGAGATCGCGCTGCGCATCCAGCGCGCCTGCCGCGAAATGGGCATCAAGACGGTCGTGGTTCACTCCGAGGCGGACAAGGACGCCAAGTACGTGAAGCTGGCCGACGAGTCGGTCTGCATCGGCCCGGCCGCCTCCACCCTCAGCTACCTGAACATGCCCGCCATTATCAGCGCGGCCGAAGTGACGGATGCCGAGGCGATCCACCCCGGCTACGGCTTCCTGTCCGAAAACGCCGACTTCGCCGAGCGCGTCGAAAAATCCGGCTTCGTGTTCATCGGCCCGCGCTCCGAATCGATCCGCCTGATGGGCGACAAGGTCTCGGCCAAGCAGGCCATGATCCGCGCCGGCGTGCCCTGCGTGCCAGGTTCCGACGGCGCGCTGCCGGACGATCCGAAGGAGATCATCCAGACCGCGCGCCGCGTGGGCTACCCGGTCATCATCAAGGCCGCCGGCGGCGGCGGCGGCCGCGGCATGCGCGTGGTGCACACCGAGGCGGCGCTGCTCAACGCGGTGGCGATGACCAAGACCGAGGCCGGCACCGCCTTCGGCAATCCCGAAGTGTATATGGAGAAGTACCTGGAAAATCCGCGCCACGTGGAAATCCAGATCCTCGCCGACGAACACAAGAACGCCGTCTGGCTGGGCGAGCGCGACTGCTCGATGCAGCGCCGCCACCAGAAGGTGATCGAGGAAGCGCCGGCCCCCGGCATTCCGCGCAAGCTGATCGAGAAGATCGGCGACCGCTGCGCCGAAGCCTGCCGCAAGATCGGCTACCGCGGCGCCGGCACCTTCGAATTCCTGTACGAGAACAACGAGTTCTACTTCATCGAGATGAACACCCGCGTCCAGGTC
>JAKFDH010000150.1:0-5138 GCA_036676245.1 Massilia sp.
CGCGCACTTCCAGCACGACCTGCACCGGCCCGCTGGCGTTGGCCTCCAGTTCGATCTGTGCCTCGAGCTGCGCCGCCCGTGCGTCCACCCGTTGCTGGGCAATGTGCAGGTCTTCCACGCGCACCGTGTCCCAGGCTTCCAGACGCACGTTCTTCCAGATGCCGGCAGTGACGATGCGCGGCCCCCAGTCCCAGCCGAAATGGTAGGGAGCCTTCCGGACGTAGGTCGTGCTGAGCCGGGCTTTCGGCTCATCGCCGAAGGCCGAGTCGTAGCCGCCGGGCAGCGCATACGGCTGTTGCGCCAGCCACGGCTGGATCTTCTTGATCGGCGAGCGCACCGTCACTTCAAGCACGTTCTCGCCGCGCTTGAGTAGCGGCTTGGCATCTACGCGCCAGCGCCGGAACATGTTGTCCGCGTCCAGCAGCGGCTTGCCGTTGAGGCGGACCTCGGCCAGCGTGTCCAGCCCGTCGAATACCAGTTCAACCCGCTCGCGCTTCAAGGCCGCCGCATCGACTTTGAAACGGCCGCGGTATTGCCAGTCGCTCAGGCCCACCCATTGGATCGCGCCTTCGTTGCTGCCCAGGAACGGATCGGGTACCAGTCCGGCGGCCATCAGATCGGTCTGCACCGTGCCTGGCACCTGTGCCGGCAGCCACGCCGCCGCTTGCGGATGCTCCTTCGCCTGCGCCTGTCCCGGCACTAAACGAACCTGCCAACCCTCGTCGAGGCTGAGCGAGGTTGGTGGTGCGGTCCAAGCCGGCGTTGCCAAGGCCAGGCAAAGCAACGCGACCAGATACGGGATACGACAGAAACGAAAACGAGGACGTGGCGGGAACATGCGGACTCCTAAAGTGGATCAGCGCTGGGCAGGTGGCGACTGCGCAGTGGCCTCGATCAGGTGGACGGCCCCGATCGCGTACAGCGGACCATCGATGGGCGCAGTGAAGCGCAGGCACAGATTGTGGACACCGTCGCGCGGCGGCAGCGGCACTTCCAGGGTGAACTGTTCGCCCAAGGTGGCGCCGGCCGGCAGTGCTACCTTGGCCAGCGTCTCGCCGTCGCAGCCGCTTAGCACTTCCAGCTCTCCTTGTGGCGTACTCGAAGGATACTGGTGCACCTTGGACTGATCGTGCGCCAGGCCATAGTTGCGCGCCAGTCGCGCGGCGTCGATGCGGATTCCTGTAATACCGTCCAGTCGTGCCCGCGGGTAGGTCCAGCAGGCGTAGAACAGATCGACGTTGTAGACGGGCGTGTCGGTACCCGGCATGTCCGGCAGCAGCGGTACGCGCAGGCCTAGCGGACCGCCATCGTGGCAATTGCGCAGGCCCTGGGTGTCGACGCTCAGCAGTGCGTCGCGGTCGAGGTGCCGCCTACGCGCAGCGGCCAGCGGCTGTCCATCCTCGGTGAATACCGCAGCCTTGACCGTCACCGGCAGCGTCACCGCGAATGGCGCGTTGTAGTGCGAGGACTTCGGCGTCGGCTCGCTGCCGTCGATGGTGTAGCGGATCTGGCCGATACCGGTCTGGTTGCCTAGTGCGATCTTGGCCGGGCCGCCGTTCAATACCGTGTCGGGGCCACCGTCGACTTTGATATCTGCGGCGAAGGCGCCGTCGCTGTAGCCAAACCCCAGCGCACGGTAGCGCTGCAACTGGGTAGGCAAGCGCGCGAGGAAGCCGTCCCAGCTGCGCGCGGCCATCGGCGACCAAGCCACCTCGGCCACCGCGGCCATGCGTGGAAACAGCGCATGGTCGACGTGGCGGGGCGAAGGAATGTATTCACTCCACAACGCGCCCTGCGCGCCCAGTACGTGCCGGGCCTGGTCGGCGGTCAGCCCCGCGGGCACCGGATCCAGTTCGTACACACGCGACAGCGGCAGCATCGCCAGGCGACCGTTGGGCTCATCGCTGCGATCGGTCTGCAGATTGTCGAGATACATCCAGCCGGCCGGAGCCAGCACCACGTCGTGGCCGAGTTTGGCGGCGGCTACCGCACCTTCCACACCGCGCCAAGACATTACCGAGGCGCTTTCCGGCAGACCGCCTTCCAGAATCTCGTCCCAACCGATCAGGCGCCGGCCCTTGCCGGTCAAGTATTCCGCCAGTTGCGCGTTGAACCAGCCCTGCATCGCATGCGCGTCCTTCACACCGAGCTGCCGCATCTGCGCGCGGACCGCCGGCGACGCTTCCCATTGGTCCTTGACCGCCTCGTCGCCGCCGATGTGGATGTAAGCCGAGGGGAATAGTTCCAGCACTTCGTCGAGTACGCCTTCGATGAACTTCATGCTGCGTTCGTCGGTATCGAACAGATAGGGATTGACGCCCCAATCCACCGCCACCGCTGGGCGCTCGCCGGTTACGCCGACTTCTTCCGGATAGGCCGCCACCGCCGCCTGTGCGTGGCCGGGCATGTCGATCTCGGGCAGGATGGTGATGTGGCGTGCGGCGGCGTAGGCCACCAGGTCGCGGATCTGTTCCTGGGTGTAAAAGCCACCATAGCGCTGCGGGGTACCGTGGCGGCCTGCGCCTGGCGGCGTACGCCAGGCGCCAATCTCGGTGAGCTTCGGATAGCGCTTGATCTCGACGCGCCAGCCCTGGTCGTCGGTAAGGTGCAGGTGCAGCACGTTGAGCTTGTGCTGGGCCATCGCATCGATCACGTGTTTGACCGTGTCCACGTCGTGGAAGTGACGGGCCACGTCCAGCAACTGGCCACGCCAACCGAAGCGCGGCCAGTCGCGGATCGTCACCGCCGGTATTTCGAAAGCACCGTGCTTGGCATCGGCGCTCGCCAGTTGCCATGCGCTGATCGCACCGTAGAACAGACCGGCGGCGTCGCGCGCGCGGATGCGCAGACCCTGCGCGTCCACATCCAGCGCATATCCCTCGGCCTGGGCCACCGGCGACTGGGAATCCTGTTGCAAGCGGATGCTGGCAGGCGAGGGTACGGGTTCCTCACGCACGCTCAGATCCAAGCTGCGCGTATCGCGCATTAGCCCGACCAAATGGTTCGCCGCGTCGCGCGCCGGGGCATCGTTCGGCGCGACCGAAACGACGGTCTTGGCAGTGATCTGGAAGCGACCCTCGCCGCGCTCGGCCTGGACCGGTGCGGGAATCAGTGGCAGCACTTCGACGCGCGCGGCGGCGACCGGCGACGCGCGCTCAGCGCAGCCGGACACCGAGATACCAGCGGCCAGCAAGAGGGCGAACGCACGTATCAGCGTGTCGGTGCGTACGGAACAGGCGGGTGTCGTGATCATGTGGTCGCCTTCTTCATCGTTCTTGTTGGGGCAGATTGCCTGGCTGCCGTGCAGACTGGCACCGATCTCGCGCGCCAGGCGTTCGCATTCGGGAACATTTGCTTTGGGCATCGCTTGCCAGAAGAACAATAGCGTGGTCGCTGTCAGCCCGACATGCGACCCTGTCATGGCGGCCAAAAAAAAGGGGGAGTGCGCGCGGCGCTGCCGGCATTCGGCGTGCGGCTCCAGCTTGGCGGCGGAACGGAGCTACCGCGTGGCAGCGGCTATCGGGCGGCATGGGGAGCGGCACTCCTTGTGAAAAATCTGCGGGGCCGTTTTTGCAGCCTCGCAAAAAAAGGGCAGGCCATCGTGGAGGGAACGATGGCCCACCCATACCACACCACCTTAGAACTTGAAGTTGAGGGCCAACTGGTAGTTGCGTCCACTCTTGTACACACCCAGCGGGGTGCGCGGATCTTTGTCATACCAGTAGTAAGTTTCGTCGAGCAGGTTGGTCGCGCTAAAGGTGACGCCGAACATATCGTTGATCTCGTAACCGGCAATCAGGTCGAGCTGCTTGTAGGCATCAGCGAACACGGTGGATTGCTGGCGCCCGATCTGATTGAAGTACTCCGAGCGGTAGCTGTAGTTCACGCGCACACTGAACGGGCCTTTCTCGAAATATGGCGTCAGCGTATAGGCGTTCTTCGAAACATAGGGAAGGAACAGATTGGTGCTGCTGCTGGTATCGGTATACGTGTAGTTGGCGTTGATACCAAAACCGTTATCGAACGCGTGCTGGTAGATAAGAGCGACGCCGGTAGCGGTGGCATCGGCGACGTTGATCGGCTGGCTTGTATCGTAGAGCCCCGTAGTACCTGTTATCGGATTGGTCAACTGCCGGTCGGTCCTATTGGTCACCACATAGTTGGTGATGTCACGATGGAACACCTCGGCGGCCAGCATGCTGCTGGGCGCGAAGTACCACTCGAACGCCAGGTCATAGTTGGTGGCCTCATAGGGCTCCAGATCGACATTGCCGCCACTAGCCGTACCCGCATATATCCCGTTTGGCTGGTCAGTGATGTCGAAGGTACCCGCAAGTTGGCTGTAGCGCGGGCGAGCTATCACCTTGGCGGCGGAGAAGCGCGCCACCATGTCGTCGTTAAGCTCGTAGGCCAGGTTGAAGCTCGGCAGCGGCTTGTAGTAGCTGCGATTGGCTATTGCGGGCTCGTAGTCGCCGGAGCCGTTCCTGACCCAGTAACGCGACTTGTCCGATGTGTCGACATAACGCACGCCCAGGTTGCCGCGCCACTTGCCCGACTCGAAGTTCGCCTGCGCGTAGAACGCCTTGGTGATTTCCTGGACGCTGAACGAAGGACCGTAGTTGTAGTTGTAAGGACCCTGCGGCAACGAGTTGAAGTAGGCGATCGCCCGGCCTAGATCGGCCGTTATCCAATCCGTCAGGTCTCCGCTGGCTCCCAGGCCGTCGTAAAGCCCGCTCGGCGACATCCCGCCGGCGATCTCGGTCAGATTGAGAGCATTGACCACGTCCACTCTGTTCCCGCGCGAAGACACACTGTTGTCGTGGTTGGTGTACTTGTAGCCCATCTGGATCTTGTTGATCGGGCCCCATTCCACGTCGTGCTCGGCGTCGAACTGGAAGTAGCGTTCCTTGTCGCGGCTGGTCTCGTAATACTTGCCGCCGTACTGCTCGTTTGTTACACCCGGGATCAGGCCCCAGTTGGAGGCATCGTTATTGTCGTAATTGACGATGGTGTGATTGGCGTCGTATTCGAAGTCGAAGCCGCCGCTGAGCAGCAGCGTCTTCATCAGATACTCCGGGTCCTTGCCGCCCTTGGCGCTGGTAGCGCCGCCCTGAGTGGTGAATACCCAGCTGTCGCCG
>JAKFDH010000151.1:0-2500 GCA_036676245.1 Massilia sp.
CGCGCCCATGGCGATCTGCAGCTGCACGAGATCGCCGAATTGACCCGCACGCCGGCGGAAACGGTGAAGAGCCGCTTGCGCTATGCGCTGCAGAAGTTACGTCGGCTGCTGGCTGACCCCGCCACAGCCGCAGAGGTATCCGCATGAAAGACCGGCAACCGATGTCCGCCGAGGAGCAACAACTGCTGCAGCATTTCCGCGCGCACCAGGGCGACGAGCCCTCGGCCGCGCTGGATGCGCGGATTCTCGCGGCGGCCGCCACGCAGGTGCGCCAGCAGAGCAAGCGCCCGCCAGGGTTGGCGCGGCTGCATGCCTGGCTGTTCGGCGGCGCCGCACGGGTGCGCTGGAGCGTGGCGCTGGGCAGCGTCGCGCTGCTGGGTTTGGGCCTGGGCTTGAGCTTGAGAAGCTTCCCGCCGGCACCCACCCACTACGACAGTCCGGCGCCTGCCGCACCGGCGCTGCAACGCCATGCCGCGCCCGCCCCGCAGAAGAAGGCTGGGGCCGAGTCAGCCCGGCTGAGCGAACCGGCCGTCAGCGTGATGGCCGATAGCGCGGCACCGTTGTCCGAGGCCGCCGCCCAGGCGCCGAACGTCAGCGTGCGCGGCAAGGTTGAGGCAGAGGCGCCGTTGCCGGACGAGTTGCGCGACGCCTTGCAGCAGATCCTGCAGCTGCGCGACAGCGGTCGGCAGGCGGACGCGGCCGAGCGGCTCGGCAAGTTGCAGCAGCGCTATCCGCAGTTGGATATCGAGGCGCAGCTGCGGCGTGTGCAGGCGCAGGATGGGGGGGCGCATTGAAGGAAAATCTGCCTTGCCAGGCGCCGGTTGGCGGGCCAGCATTGCCGTATCTGTCGGCCTTGTTTAGAGCGATCATGACTCTCACGCGTTATTTGCCCTTGGTTCTGTTGCTCCCGCTGTTGAGTGCGTGCGAGCCCAAGGTGGAACCGGTCAAGGTCAAGCCGGAAAAAGTCGTCCCAGCCGCAGTGGAGGAGGTGGCGAAGCCGCTTGCCGCCAGCCCAGCGCCCGCCGTCCAAGCGCCCGCAGCTGTTCCCAAGGCCCCTCAAGCCAAGGTCGCGACACCGGCCGCGGCCGCTGCCGCGCGCCCCAAGGCGGTAAAACCCGAGGTGGTCGAAGGGGGCCAAGATTTGCCGAAAACCAAGCTGGATCTCAGCTTGCCGCCCGAACTGGCCGAGCAGCTGAAAGCTGAGGATGGCGGCGCGGAGGCAGCACTTGCGCCCTTGCTGCCGCCGCTGTTCGAGCAGAAGCGGCCGGTGGTCAATCCGTTCCAGCTCAGTGGCCGGCTGATCACCAATGAGCACGATGAGGACTACTGGAACTCGGTGGAGGGCGCCGAAGTGCAGTTCGAGTTCAAGCGCTAGGCGCTTGCCGCCACGCCGGTGGTTGCCGGCGTATGCGGCCCTTCTTCCTAGAAGCGGTACTGCTGCGCCTGGATCGCCTGGTACAGCGCAGCATCCAGAGGCTGGAAGCGGTCCGCGCCGGGCAGTCGCACCCACAAGGGCTCGTTCACCGAGGCTGGAGCGTAGGCGGCCTGCTTGAGGTCGGTTTTCTTGTACTTGAAGGTGCCGGTGGTTTCCACTTCGCCGAGCAGACGGATGAATAGCGGCGCCGCGTATACCGGCAGTTCGCTATCCAGATGAGCGGCCAGGGCTGTACCGTCGAACCGGGCGTCATCGGCCAGGCGTAGCGCCGCCATGCCGCAGCGGCCGTTGGTGCCGGGGATTTCCACGCCGTAGACCACCGCATCCTCGACGCCGGGGAAGGCACCGAGGACGTTTTCCACCTCGGTGGTGGAGACGTTCTCGCCTTTCCAGCGGAAGGTGTCGCCGAGGCGGTCGACGAACTGCGCGTGCTTGCAACCGATATCGCGCATCAGGTCGCCGGTGTTGAACCAGGCGTCGCCCTTCTTGAACACGTCACGCAGGATCATCGCCTCGCTCTTGGCCGGGTCGGTGTAGCCGTCGAACGGCCACTTGGCGCTGATCTCGCTGATCAGCAGGCCGGCTTCGCCTTTCCTGGCTTTCTCCAGGAAGCCCTTCCTGGTGCGGATGGCCCGGTCGTTTTCCAGGTCGTAGCGGACGATGGCGTAGGTGGCCGGGGAGAAGCCCACGGTATTGTCGAAGTTGAACACGTTGGTGAAACCGATGTTGCCTTCGCTGGAGGCATAGAACTCGGTGATCTGCTCGACGCCGAAGCGCGCCTTGAACTCGGCCCAGATCGACGGACGCAGGCCGTTGCCGATCATGCAGCGCAGGCTGTTGTGCTTTTCCTCCGGGCATTCCGGCTGGTTGAGCAGGTAGCGGCACAGCTCGCCGATATAGCCGAAGCAGGTGGCGTTGTAGCGTGCCACGTCCGGCCAGAAGGCGCTGGTGGAGAATTTGCGGCGCAGGGCGATGGCCGCGCCGCCGGCCAGGGCGGCGCTCCAGCACACGGTGACGGCGTTGTTGTGGTAGCAGGGCAGGGTCAGGTAGAGCACGTCCCGCTCG
>JAKFDH010000152.1:0-1552 GCA_036676245.1 Massilia sp.
CAGCATGGCCGTGCCATACCAGCCGATGTTGGCCGCGCCCATCGCGGAGGAGATGTGGTCGTAGCCGGGCGAGATGTCGGTGATCAGCGGGCCCAGCGTGTAGAACGGCGCCTCGAAGCAGGCCTCGAGCTGCTTGTCGACGTTTTCCTTCACCAGCTGCAGCGGCACATGGCCGGGGCCTTCGATCATCACCTGCACATCGTGCTTCCAGGCGATCTGCGTCAGTTCGCCCAGCGTGTGCAGCTCGGCAAACTGCGCCTCGTCGTTGGCATCGGCAATCGAGCCGGGCCGCAGGCCGTCGCCCAGCGAGAAGCACACGTCATAGGCCTTCATGATCTCGCAGATCTCGTCGAAGCGCTCGTACAAAAAGCTTTCCTTGTGGTGCGACAGGCACCACTTGGCCATGATGGAGCCGCCGCGCGAGACGATGCCCGTCAGGCGGTTGGCGGTCAGCGGCACATAGGCCAGACGCACACCGGCGTGGATGGTGAAGTAGTCCACCCCCTGCTCGGCCTGCTCGATCAGCGTGTCGCGGAAGATTTCCCAGGTCAGGTCTTCGGCCTTGCCATTGACTTTCTCCAGCGCCTGGTAAATCGGCACCGTGCCAATCGGCACCGGCGAGTTGCGCAGAATCCATTCGCGGGTTTCGTGGATGTTCTCGCCGGTCGACAGGTCCATCACGGTGTCGGCGCCCCAGCGGATCGACCAGACCAGCTTGTCGACTTCTTCTTCAATGCTCGACGTCACGGCCGAGTTGCCGATGTTGGCATTGACCTTGATCAGGAAGTTGCGGCCGATGATCATCGGCTCGCTCTCGGGGTGGTTGATGTTGTTCGGAATCACGGCGCGGCCGCGCGCCACTTCATCGCGCACAAATTCAGCGGTGATTTCTTTCGGAATCGACGCATTGAAGGAGTGGCCCGCCTTGGGCAGGCGCTCGGTGGCCAGGCGTTCGGCCAGCTGGGCGCGCACCAGGTTTTCGCGCACCGCGATGTATTCCATCTCCGGCGTGATGAGCCCCAAGCGCGCGTAGTGCATTTGCGAGACATTGGCACCGGCCTTGGCGCGGCGCGGCACCGGCGCATGCGCCATGCGCAGGGCGGCCAGCGCCGGGTCGTTCAGGCGCTCGCGGCCATAGGCGCTGCTGATGCCGGGCAGCGCTTCGGTGTCGGCGCGCTCGTTGATCCAGGCGCCGCGCAAGGGCGGCAGCCCACGCGTGATGTCGATCGGCGACGCCGGGTCGGTGTAGACGCCCGAGGCGTCATACAGGCGCAGCGGCGGATTGGCTTCGCGGCGCGGCTCGCCCGCCCCCTCGTGCACCATCGTATCGGTCAGCGTGACCTCGCGAAACGGCACGCGGATGTCGGGGCGTGAACCCTCGATATAAATTTTGGCGGAGCCGGGAAAAGGCGCGCGCGTGATGCGGCTGGCGAGGTCGTTGGTGTCAACGGTGAGGCGGGTTTTGGCCATGGCTTTTGCTCCAGAAAGTCCAGAAGGTGGGGTGCCTGCCTGGGGAGCCGGGAGTTCCGCTGGGGAGTGCCGGAGCCAAGTG
>JAKFDH010000153.1:0-17687 GCA_036676245.1 Massilia sp.
GTTGCGGTCCTTGTTGGTGACCGTGAAGTCGTCGTGCTCGTTGTAGAAGTCCTTCAGTTCCGGATGCTTGTCCACGCGGCGCGCCAGCGTGCCCTTGTTGCGCTGGTCGGTGATCGATTCCGGTTCCGCCTTTTTCTGCGCGCGGCGCCATGCCTTCTCGACTTCGGGATCCTTGCTGCTCACGCCGTACTCGGTGATGCCGTCGACGCTGACGTCGACCGCGTCCGTCGTGTAGAACCAGCCGCGCCAGAACCAGTCGAGGTCCGTGCCGGAGGCGTCTTCCATCGTGCGGAAGAAGTCGGATGGAGTAGGGCGCTTGAACTTCCAGCGCTGCGCATATTCCTTGAACGCGAAGTCGAACAGCTCGCGGCCCAGCACTGTCTCGCGCAGGATGTTGAGCGCCGCGGCCGGCTTGGCGTAGGCGTTGTTCCCGAACTGCAGCAGCGACTCGGAGTTGGTCATGATCGGCACCTGGTTGCGGCTCTTCATGTAGTCGACGATCGAGCGTGTTTCGCCCCAGGTGTGAGGATATTTTTCTTCCCACGCCTGCTCCGCCAGGTACTGAACGAAGGAGTTCAAGCCTTCGTCCATCCAGGTCCACTGCCGCTCGTCCGAGTTAATAATCATCGGGAAGTAGTTGTGGCCCACTTCATGGATGATCACCATGATCAGGCCATACTTGGTGCTCTTCGAGTAGGTCAGCTCGCCCGTCTTCTTGTCCTTGGCCGGGCGCGGGCCGTTAAACGAGATCATCGGGTATTCCATGCCGCCGGTCGGACCGTTGACGGAGATCGCGACCGGGTAAGGATACTCGATCGAATACTTGTTGTACTGCTCGATCGTGTGCACCACGGCCTGGGTCGAATACTGCTCCCACAGCGGATTGCCTTCCTTCGGGTAGAACGACATCGCCATGGTGTCGGTATTGCCGGTCTTGACGCCCTGCGCATCCCAGATGAATTTGCGGCTGGTCGCGAACGCGAAGTCGCGCACGTTCTTCGCCTTGAAATGCCAGGTCTTGGTGGCGCCGCTCTTCGATTTCTCCGCCGCTTCCGCTTCCTTCTGGGTGACGATCAGGACCGGCTTGGCGGCGGTCCGCGCTTTCTGCAGGCGCTCGCGCTGGGTGGCGCTCAGCACCGCGTCCGCGTTCTGCAGCGCGCCGGTGCTGGCCACGATGTGATCGGCCGGCACGGTCAGCTGCACATCGTAGTCGCCGAATTCGAGCGTAAACTCGCCATTGCCCAGGAATTGCTTGTGCTGCCAGCCGTAGACGTCGTAGTAGGCCGCCATGCGCGGGAACCACTGCGCCACCTCGTACAGGTCGTTCTTGTCCTCGTCGAAGCTCTCGTAGCCGCTGCGGTAGCCCTGGACCTTGGCATCGTTGACCTTGAAGTTCCAGTCGATGCTGAACGCGATGCGCGCGCCCGGCCTCATCGGCTGCGGCAGGTCGATCCGCATCATGGTCTTGTTGATGGTGTGCTTGAGCGGCTTGCCGCCGGCGTCCCTGACCGCCGTGATATGGAAGCCGCCTTCGGACACCAGCGCGCCCATGCGGGCGTGCATCGCGTCGAAGGTGAGGCCGTCCATCGGACCTTTCGCCTTGGCCCAGGCGTCGCGCGAGGGCACGGTGGCGCTGGTATTCGCGTCCGAGTCGGGACGGAAGATGTTCTGGTCCAGCTGCAGCCACAGGTAGCTCAGCGTGTCCGGCGAGTTGTTATGGTAGGTGATGGTGCCGCTGGCCGTGATCGAGCGCTTCGCTTCGTCCAGCGTGGCGCGGATCGTGTAGTCCGCCCGCTGCTGCCAGTAGGCGTGGCCCGGCGCGCCGGATGCGGTGCGGATGCTGTTCGGCGTCGGCAGGATTTCCTCCAGCTGGCGGAACTTGTCGTCGTTGGGATCGGCCGCCATCGCGGTCAGGGAAAGGCATAGCGCCGCGATCGCGGCCGGCAAACGAATCATGAGGTTCCCGCTGTTTTGATAAAGATTGATCAACTAAATGTTCAGCACTTTACAACAGTTGCCTGTAAGTACTGCAAAGTTGCTGAAAAGCGGGCGGCCGCGCGCTATGATGGACAGTCAAAATCGCCAGAGGACGAGTGCCGGATGAATACGACAACAAAGGCCACCATACTGATCGTCGACAGTTCGTCCGACAACCTGGTGTTCATGGAAGAACGGCTGCAGGAACGCCACCATGTGAAGCTGGCGCGTACCGGCGCCGACGCGCTGCGCATCGTGCGCCAGACCCCGCGGCCCGACCTGGTCCTGATCGACACCACCCTGCCCGACATGGACGGTTTCGCGCTGCACCGCGAGATGCGGTCGGATTTCCTCGGCGCCGACATCCCCGTCATCTACCTGACCCTGGCCAGCGAACCTGGCGACGAGCGGCGCGCGCTGGATGCAGGCGCGGCCGACGTCATCGCCAAGCCGTTTTCGTCCGGGATCCTGCTGGCGCGCGTGGGCACCCATTTGCAGCTGCACGCGGCGCGCGCCATGCTGCGCGACCAGCACCGCCACTTCGAGCACCTGGTCGCCGAGCGTACCCGCGAGGCGGCGCTGATGCAGGACGCGACCATCCTGGCCATGGCCTCGCTGGCCGAGATGCGCGACGACGACATCGCCAGCCACATCCGCCGCACCCAGCACTATGTGCTGGCGCTGGCGCGCGAGCTGCGCTTCCACGCCGCCTGCACGTCCGAGCTGACCGACGAGAATATCGCGCTGCTGTTCCGCGCCGCGCCGCTGCACGACATCGGCAAGGTCGCGGTGCCCGATGCGATCCTGTTCAAGCCCGGGCCGCTGAGCGAGAGCGAGATGGCGCAGATGAAAAAGCACACTGTGTACGGCCGCGATGCGGTAGCCGGCGTCGAGCGCACGCTGGGCTCGAGCAATGCCTTCCTGCGCTATGCGCGCGAAATCGCCTATTCGCACCAGGAGCGCTGGGATGGCAGCGGCTATCCGCAGGGCCTGTCCGGCACCGCCATTCCGCTGTCTGCGCGCCTGATGGCGGTGGCCGACGTCTACGATGCCCTCATTTCGCGCCGCCTGTACCGGCCCGCGTTCACGCACGAAACGGCGGTCGAACTGATCCGCCAGGGACGCGGCGAGCAGTTCGATCCGGACGTGGTCGACGCGATGCTCGTCGTCGAGGAAAAGTTCAGGGCGATCGCCGCGGAGTTTGGCGCACCCGCCTGATCGAAGGCGCAAGATTGCCAGGAAAACCAGGCAGTTTTTGCTGTCTACACGGCAATTCCTTATGCTATAGTCATTCAAACATGAGCGGGCTCGGGAGCCATTGATGCGGACACATGGATACCTCGCTTTCATCGTGGGTATTTGCCTGACCGTGTGGACCTGCTTCATGGTTGGCGACGCCCGCGACGCTCAGTTGCGCAGCAACTTCGAACGCGACAGCGACAAGGTCGCCAGCGACACCAACGTCCGCTTGCAGACCTACTTCGACATGCTGCTCAGTATCAAGGGCATGTTCGCCGTCAACGAGAACGTCACCCGCGAGGAGTTCGCGCGTTTCGTCAGGGAGCTCAACCTCACCCAGCGCTACCCCGGTTTCCAGGCGATCCAGTTCGTGCGCCACGTGCCGGCCGGCGAGCTGGCGCGCTACGAGCGGCGCGTGCGCGCCGAGATAGCCGGCGACCCGGCGCGCTTCCCGACGGTCCCGCCGTACGCCATCCACCCCCAGGTCGAGCGCGACGACCATTTCATCATCGACTACAACGAGCCGATGCTGCGCAACGAGAATGCCTTCGGCCTCGACCTGGCGGCGCTGCCGCCGCACCGCATGGCCGTCGAGCAGGGGCGCGACAGCGGCAACGTGACCGTCACCGAGCGCATTACCCTGGTCCAGGACAAGCTGGGCCAGCCCGGCTTTGTCGCGCGCGCCCCGGTCTACCGCCAGGGGATGCCGCTCGATACCGTGGCCCAGCGCCGCGCCGCCTTCGTCGGCAAGGTGGCGATCGTGTTCCGGGTGACTAACCTGATGCGCGAAGTGATCGACCCCGCGCTGCTCAGCCAGATGGCGTTCCGCATCCACGATGCGGGCGAAACCCGGAGCGGCGCCAGCGACCCGCCCGGCAAGAACAACATGATGTACGAGCCTGCCGCCAGCGTGCCCGTCGTGCCGGGGATGGTGACCGAGCGCCGCATCGGCGTCGCGCAGCGCCAGTGGGTGGCGCAGTTCAGCGCCCTGCAGGGCAGCCGCTATAGCCCCGACGTGCGCAGCGTGGCCATGATCGGCGTCGGAGGCTTCGTCATCAGCGCCCTGATCGCGGCGCTGCTGCTGGCGTTCGGGCGCAGCAGCAGGCTGGCCGAGAAGCTGCGCGTCACGCTCGACGAGCAGCGCGCCTTCCAGGACAGCGCCAGCGTCGGCATCGCGCTGTTCGTGGACGGCCAGATCGCGCGCTGCAACCGGGGCATGGAAGAAATGCTCGGCTATGGTCCCGGCGAGCTGCTCGACAAGCCGATCCAGATCCTGTCGGGCGCCAGCGGCGAAGTGTTCGCGATCCAGCCGCAGCAGCGCCGCTGGCAGGGCGAGCTGGAACTGGTGCGCAAGGATGGCAGCGCGATCTGGTGCCTGATCAACGGCAAGGCGATGGACGCGGCCGACCTGTCCAAGGGCGGCGTGTGGGTGGTGCAGGACATCAGCGCCCGCAAACAGACCGAGGCCGCGCTGGTCGACGCCAAGGACGGCCTCGAACTGAGCCTGGTCGAACTGGAGCAGCAGAAGGCGCATGCCGAATCGGCCCACAGCGACCTGTCGGCCGTGCTGGCCACGCTGAAGCAGGCCCAGAACAACCTGATCACCGCCGAAAAGATGGCGTCCCTGGGCGCGCTGGTGGCGGGTATTGCGCACGAACTGAACACCCCGATCGGCAACAGCCTGCTGACGGCATCGGCGCTGGCGGACATGGTGGCCGACTTCGAGAAGAAATATGCGGAAGGCGGCATCAAGCGCTCGCTGCTCGAGGCCCACCTGGCCGACAGCAAGCTCGCTTGCGAGATCATGACCAACTCGCTGCGCCGCGCGGCCGACCTGATCACCTCGTTCAAGCAGGTGGCGGTGGACCAGACCAGCGACCAGCGCCGGCCGTTCGACCTGTGCGACGTGGTGCGCGATACGCTGGCCACGTATGCGGCGCAGCTGCGCCGGGTCAATTGCGAAACGCGCTTCGATGCGCCGCCGTCGCTGGTCATGGATTCCTACCCGGGCAGCGTGGGCCAGGTGCTGTCGAACCTGATCAACAACGCGCTGCTGCACGCCTTCGAAGGGCGCACGTCGGGCGCGATCTCGATCACGGTCCGCCAGCTCGACGCGGAGCACATCAGCATGGTGTTCATGGACGATGGCATCGGCATGCCGCCCAGGATCCTGCACCAGGTGTTCGACCCCTTCTTCACCACCAAGATGGGGCAGGGCGGATCGGGGCTGGGGATGAATATCGTCTATAACATCGTTACCGGCATGCTCGGCGGGACCATCGAGATCGAGTCGGCGGCCGGCAAGGGCACGCGCGTGACGATCAGCGTGCCGACCACGGCGCCGAACCGCGATAACGAGAACATGGACCTGACCATGCTGATCGCCTGACGATGCGATCGCTCCGGAAGCCCGTGCATTGATGACTTCGGAACTCTACATCATCCCATAGCGTTCGCGCAGCAGCCCGAGCATCGCCACGTTCAGTTCCCACGCATTCGCCAGTTCGATGCCGGTGTAGGGCTGCACCTGGGTATAGGGCTGCGGCCCGAACTCGGGCGTCACGGTCATCATCGTGGCGCCGGCCTCGCGCCGCAGGGCGACGATACGGTCCCACCACTGCAAGTGGGCGTACAGAGCGCCATGCCATTCGGGCGAGCGGAAGTCGCTCGCCTGCGGGCCCTGGGGATGGCCGACGCGCGCATGGATGTGGCGCACGTGCGGGAAGGCCGCCGCCAGCGTGCCGGGCTGGTCTTCCAGCAGCGACTCGCAGGCGCAGCACCAGTGCGACAGGTCGGCCGTCAGTTCCAGCTGCGGCAGCGCGCGCAGGTAGGGCAGCAACAGCATCGGGTGGCCCGAGAAGCGGCTGCGGTGGATCTCGTGCCGCACCGGCACCCCGTGCGCGCGGCCGATCGACTCGGCCAGTTCGATCAGCGCCAGGTTCTGTTCGAAGGTGTAGAAGTCCTTGCCGGTATGGGAGTTGACGAACAGCGGGCGCGCGGCGCAGGCGTTCTCGAGATAGCGCGCCAGCGATTCGCGGTGCGCATCGTAGTCGCTGTCGAACGCGGTTTCCCATTGCTGCGCGATGAGCTGCAGCCCGGCATCGCGTATGCGCGCGGTCCAGTCGCTGCGCGCGGCCGCATCGAGCGGCAGCGACATCTCGATCCCGTCGAAGCCGGCGGCCAGCACCTTGTCGATGAAGGCGCCCGGCGCCATGTCGTTGCTGCCCCAGTGGGGCGCGAAAAAGCGAATCTGCATGCTTGTCCCTATAAACGAAACGGGTTTTAAATGAAGCCGCGCGCCGGGAAGGCCGCATCGCGCTGGATCCAGTTGTTGGGCGAATACTCGGTGGCGCCGTCGGTCGCATGCAGCGTGTAGGCGTGGCGCGATACCGGCGAGCGGTTCGGCGCGCTGTAGTGCGGCAGCAGGCCATGGAAGCATACCAGGCTGCCGGCGGCCGCTTCCAGCGGCACGGCCACGCTGTCGTCGGGCCATGGCGTGGTGTCGAGCGTCTCCATGCGGATGTCGTCGCCGTTGCGCACGAAGCGCTCGCGCATCGGGCCGCGGTGGCCGCCCGGTTCGACCCACAGGCAGCCGTTGTCGATGGTGGCGTCTTCCAGCGCGAACCAGAAGGTGGTGACGCTGATTGGCGTGGTTTCGAAGAAGGTGGCGTCCTGGTGCCACTTCACTTCGCCGCCGATGCCGGGCTGCTTGAAGATGTACATCGACTGCCAGACCAGCGCCTCGCGCAGGCCCAGGCCGCGCGCCACGGCGGCCAGGCGCGTATCGCGCGAGAACGCTTCGAACACCGGGTCGAGATCGTGCAGCGCATGGCCGATCTTGTTGATCGACAGCGATTTGTCCTGGCGCAGCTGGCCGTCCGGACCGAAGGCCTCTTCCTCGAAGAAGCAGCGGATCGTGTTATCGGAACGCAGGAAGTAGTCGTCGGTGGCATTGGCCTGGTCGCGCGTGGTGAAGATTGCGCGCGTGGCGCTTGCATCGAAATCATTGACAATCTGGGCGGCGCGTTCGCGCAGGCGGGCGATCTCGCCGGCGCTCTTGAAGCCGGGGATGACGAGGTAGCCGTCGCGCTGGTACTGTTCGCGCTGGTCCGGGGTCAGCATGGGCGGGTCTCCTGCTATGGTCAATTGTTCATTGTAGGCGCAGGCGGCGGCAGCGGCAACTGCCAAACGGTTGACAGATTGTCGCCGTCTGGTTGACACTTGGCCGCATGGACCAACTGCACGCAATGGAGATTTTCGTCGAAGTGGCGCGCCTGCGCAGCTTTTCGGCGGCCGGGCGGCGCCTCGGACTCTCGCGCGCCATGGTCAGCAAGCATGTGATGCAGCTCGAAGCGAAGCTCGACGCGCGGCTGCTGCACCGGTCCACGCGCGAGGTGAGCCTGACCGACGCCGGCCTGGCCTTCCTGGCGCCCTGCATCGCCACCGTGGAGCAGGCGCGCGCGGCGGCGCGCGCAATCGCCCCCGCCGGCGCCGCCCTGGCGGGGCCCCTGCGGATCCAGGCGCCGTCGAGCTTCGGCAGCGCGTGGCTGGCCGATGCGCTGGCGCGTTTCAGCCTGCGCCATCCCGGGCTCACGCCCTCGCTGTACGTCGACGACGCGCTGCTCGATCCGATCCGCCACGGCTTCGACCTGACCATCCGCGTGGGCGGCATCCCCGACAGCAGCGGCCTGGCGATGCGCACGCTGGCGCCGTGCCGTGGCGTGCTGTGCGCCAGCCCGGCCTACCTGGCGCAGCACGGGGTCCCGCGCGAGCCGGAAGACCTGGCGCGCCACCGCTGCCTGCATTTCAGCCACCTGACGGACGGCACCAGCTGGCATTTCGCGCGCGGCGCGGAGCGGCGCACGGTCAAGGTGGCGGCGGGGTTCACGGCCAACAACGGGCTGGTGCTGCATACGGCGGCGCTGCGCGGCCTGGGGATCGTGTACGGCACGACCTTCCTGGCCTGGCAGGATTTGCTGGGCGGGGCGCTGGTGCCGGTGCTGGGGGATTGGGAGCTGCCGCTGAACGACCTGTCGGCCCTGTATCCGGCGAGCCGGCAGCTGTCGCCGAAAGTCAGGGCGCTGGTGGATTTTCTGGTGGAGGAGTATCAGCCGGCGCCGCCGTGGGACAGGGCGTTGGCGGAGGCGGGCGTTATCGGTGCGCCCGGTGGGTAGCGCTTCGCTCACCCACCCTACCCTCTGCTGGCGGTCCGGGGCGCAACGAGCGGCGTAGGGTGGGTGAGCGCAGCGCTACCCACCACGAGTCGCCAACGGCTTATACGACCCACCCGCCATCCTTGTACACCAGCTCATCATCCAGATACACCGCCTCGGTCACCGCAAAAATATCGACGTGATACCGCGCATCCTTGCGCTTGAACCCCGGCTTCGGATACACCCCATGCTTGGCCCCGAGCGACAGGTGTATGCCGCACATGCGCTCATAGGTGCCGATATCGTCGACCCTGCGCTCGCGCGTGAACGCCCGGTTCATGCCGAAGCCCAGCTCGCGCACCCACACTTCGCCCTCGCCGGCGCGGATGATCTCCAGCAGCCGCTCGAACTCCGGCGTCGCGCCTTGCGTGCCCACCACGCGTCCCTTGTCGATCACCAGCGTGATCGGCGCCGCCGGCCGGTTGACCAGGTAGGACGTATCCCCGAACACATGCACGCGCACCTTGCCGCCGACCGCTTCCAGGTCTTGCGCCTCGGTGAACACCTCGCCGATCGGAAACTGCCCGCCGACATTGTTCATGCCGCTGTAGTCGCCCACGTTCAGCTTGGCCGATTCGAACGGCGACGCGAAGGTCAGCACCTCGCCGCCGCTGTGCACCGTGGCCGACGCCGCCGCATCGATGCGCGCCTTGAGCGCCTTGCCCACGCCGCGGTAATAGGCGGGATCGTAGGCCAGCGCCTCGATGTAATGCTCGCCCTGCTCGCCGGGCATGCGCGACAGGTGCACATGCTCGATCACCTTGAGTCCCAGCTTGAACAGCTCGACGCGGATGCGGAAGGCTTCGAGGCGGAAGTTGGTCGACTGGACCAGCACCACCAGGTCGCCGGGCTGCATGCGCCTGAACGCAGCGAGCACGAAGTCGGGCGTGACCTGGTCGAAGTCGATGAATTCGGCGCCGGGCAGGTTGCGGCGGTAGCCCTCGGCCAGCGCGCGCGACAGATCGGTGCGCGCATCGTGCACGACCAGCGCGCCGTGGCCGGGGCCATGTTCGATGGCGATGGCCAGCACGTCGCGCAGGTGGCCGGCGGCGGCGTCCACCGCGCCGGGTGGAATGGCGCCCCAGCGGGCGCCGCTGCTGTCGGATGTCGTTGCGGGATTCATGGCGCCATTATACTTGGCGGCGCCCGCGCCTACAGGTCGGGTGCGTAGCGCGCTTCCATCTGCGCCTGGGTTTCCGGCGCTTGCATGATGCCGGTCTGGTCGTTGATCATCTGCCCCATCGACGGCAGCACGCTGCGCGGCTGGCGGCTCGCGTCGTCCCACAGGCGCGAGCGCAGCAGCGCCTTGGCGCAGTGCAGGTAAGCCTCTTCGACGGTCACTTCGATCAGCAGCGATGGCTGGCGGCGCGCCTGCGCGAAATGGGCCAGCAGATCCGGGTCGTCGGTCAGGCGCGCGGCGCCGTTTATGCGCAGTGTCTCGTCGACGCCGGGAATCATGAACAGCAGGCCGGCGCTGCCGGTCTCGATGATGTTGGTGAGCGTGTCGAGCCGGTTGTTGCCGGGCGAATCGGGCAGCAGCAAGGTGCGCGTGTCGCTGACCTTGACGAAACCGGGTTCGCCGCCGCGCGGCGATGCGTCCGCCAGGCCGCGGCCGTGGCTGGCGATGACGACGAAGGGCGCCAAGCCGATGAAGCTGACGCAGTGCGGATCGAGCCGGTCGAGCTGCTTGGCGACAGTGCGTCCTTGCGGCAACTTATAGCGCCTGCGCAAGGCGTCGATGGTGCTGATTGTATGCATATTCCTGTTCTTGGTTGAGGGCGCCGCACCGGGAAACGGGACCCGGCGGCGCGTAAGATGATACCCGGTAATCAACGCGCCACGGCACAACAGTTGCGCTATGATTTGAGCAGCAACGGCGGCCCCAAGGGTGCGGGCCGGGTCGCAGTGCATATACATATTTTTCGGTGGGCGCGATGGCATATCGATGGGAAACTCCGGCCAGTGTCTGGCTCGAAGACGAGAGCAAGGCGCGGTTCGAGCTGGTCGCCAGCGAAGGACTTGGCCGGTTCGATGGGCAAGCGTCGCTGCGCGGGCGGCTGCCCGACGTGGCCCACCTGCTGGGCGCGTCGCTGCCGGCGGCGTGCACCTGCTCGCCGATCTTTCCTGAAGGATTTGCCTTCTGCCCGAACTGCGGCCAGCCGCTGCACAAGCTGGCCGGCCAGGTCAAGGCGCAGCCCGACTGGTGGGGTCCGTGGGCCGACCAGTTCCTGCCGCGCCATGTGCCGTCCGGCCTGCCCGTCACCTCGCTGGCGCTGGGCGACGGCCTCGAGGAGCGTCCCGCCGCCCCCGCCATCGGCCGCGCTGAGTGCAGCATGCCGGTGCCGCCGAACGCCGAATGCGTGTTCGCCGCCGGCAGCTACGGCTTTCCCGAACAGCGCCTGCTGGCGCTGGCCACCACCCGCAACGTGCTGCAGTACTGGGATCCGCTGGCCTCGTCGTGGCAGGTGCTGGCGGCCGACGAGCACGCGGCCGACCTGCGCTTCACCTGCTCCGCCTACGGCTGGCTGCCGGTGCTCAATCCGATGCGCGGCGAGGTCGCGCTGGCGCCCACCGAGCGCGGGCTGGTTCGCTTGTGGATCAACCCGGTGGCCGAAACCTACCGCACCGAAGCGGTGTTCGATGCGCTGCTGGCCAGCGCGCCGGGCGCGGTGCGGCGCCACGTCGCCTGCCTGTTCCGCACCTCGACCGGCACCCGCCTGTGGAGCGCCCATGCCGACCTCACGCAAGTCGTGCTGCACGATTGCGGCGGCCCGGCCGAGGGCTGGTCGCGCCCGATCGCCTACGACGGCCGCCTGACCTGGCTGCATGCGCAGGGCCAGCTGGCGTGGCATCCGGGCCAGCAGCCGCAGTGGATGGCATGGCCGCGGGACTGGACGCCGCGGCTGGAGCTGGGCGGGCCGACGCAGAGCCGCGACGGGCGCCTGTGGCTGCTCGGCCACGATGGCCAGACCTACTCCTTCCTCGAACTGGGCAAGCCCGACCCGCAGCGCGAGCCGATCGACGGTGCGCGCCTCGGTTTCGCCAGCCTGCTGTTCCGGCGCGGCCATCCGGTCGTCAACGAACCGTGGGAGCGCGAGCATGTCGAGGACGCGCACGACGACGACTCGCTGGTGCTGCCGCTGCTGCGCAGCTTTAACAACAACCGCAGCCAGCCGAGCGGCCTGGTGCTGCGCTTCCACAAGTACACCGGCAAGGCGGAGGATGCGCTGTCCGGGCGCGTCATCGCCCGCACGACGGTCGAATGGATCGGCCGCCGCAACGTGATCCTCGACGACATCCCGCGCATGGCGCGCCCGCAGGCTTGCGTGCCCATCGTGTACGACAACTGCCTGTGGCTGCACCATCCGGACTGGAACCAGCTGCGCGGCTGGCGCCTGGACGAACTGTCGTGAAGCGCGCCGCCCAATTCATCCTGGCCGCGGCGCTGGCGGCGGCTGGCCCCGCGCTGGCGGTGCCGCACGTGTTCCTGGTCCAGAACTCGGGCTGGATGGAGCCTTTCTACAGCGATCCCGCATCGCAGTACAAGCCGCTCATTTCGGCGCTGGCGGCCAGCGTGGTCTTGCCGGGCGACGCGCTGGTGCTGGCCAGCTTCAACCAGGGCCTGCCGGGCGCGCCGTCGCCGAAAGCGCTGCTGTCGCTCAAGGCCGATCCGGCCACGCTCGGCGCCAGGCTGGACCAGGCGCTGGCGCCGCTGGCCGCCGCCCGCAAGCCAGGCAGCGCCGCGCTGGCCGACACCGACCTCAATGAAGCGCTGGGCGCAGCCATCGGCACGGCGCTGGGCGGCAAGCCGGGCCTGGTATGGCTGTTCACGAACAACCGCAACAGCCCGAACAACGACCAGGCGACCGCGCGCCGCAACCGCGAATTCTACGAAACCATCCACCAGGGCGGCGCCATCACCAAGGCGCTGGCCTGGCCGTTGCGCATGCCGGTCAAGGGCGCCACCTACCAGGCCAACGGGCTGATGGTGTACGTGTTCGCGATCGGCGAGGAGGGCGCGCGCGCGCTCGATGGCCTGACGGCGTCGGGCCGGATCGCGCGCGTGATCACCGAGCCGGCGGCGCGCCTCAAGCCGCTCGACCGCGATACCGTGCGCCTGGTGCCGCGCAAGGTCGAGGGCGCGCCCGGCGTCGACTTCACCATCGCCGCCAACGGCATGCTGCGCGCCGATGTGCAGCCCGATGCGCGCAGCCCCAGCGCAAAGATCGGCTGGCAGCTCGAAAACACGATGTACCCCTACACCATCGCCGGCGCCACGCTGGCCGCGCGCTCGGTGCTGGCGCGCGAGGACAAGCCGATCGCGCTCGCCTCGGCCAAAGTGGCGGACCTGGCGCCGGGCAAGGGCATGCCGCTGTCGTCCGAAATGCAGCTGCCGGTGGCGCAGCTGCCCGGCACCTGGTCGATAGCGGCGCTCAGGGCCGCCGGCTCGGCCTACGTGCTGCCGGGGACCATCGAACTGTCGCTCTCGGGCCAGCGGCTGGAGTTGTCGCAGGCCTTCCGTTCGCGCATGGCGGCACTGTTCCCTGGCGATCCGCTGCCCGAGATCTTCACGCCGCCGGCCGAGATCCGCGCGTCCAGGGTGCGCCTGCCGATCGAGGTGCGCGTGCACTATGGCCTGGCGCCGCTGGTGCTGCTGATCGGCGGCGTGATCGCCGCGCTGGCCGCGGCGGCGGGCCTGGCGCTGGCCATGGCGCGGCCGCGCAAGGCGCTGCTGATGGTCGATGGCGAACTGCGCACGATGTACACCAAGGTTGGCGCCACCCAGGCGGTCCATGACAGGGCCGGCAACCACGTCGCCAACCTGAAGACTTCACTTTTCGGCCATGAACTGGCGGACCTGCGCGATGGCGCGCAGGTCCGTCTTGGCCGCTGACTCCACAGGAACCACCATGCAGAACACGCAGCCACCCGCATCCGTCCCGGCCGATCCCGGCTTCAAGATCCCGTCGAACGCCCCGGCGCCTGCCAAAGAGGCCGAATACTCCCTCGAGCCGCCTCCGCCTCCGCCACGCTCGCAGTCCGGCGCTGCCGGCATCGAGGTCGCCGCCGCGCCGGACGCGCCCGCGGCCGACACCTCCACCCGCGACCTGGCCATCGGCGCGACCGTGTTCGCGGTGCTGCTGCTCGTGTACTTCTTTGCGCGCAACGCCTTCGTGCAGCACCTCGTGGTGCAGCGGGTGGCGCCGTCCGCAGCGGGCAGCGCGGGCTGGCTGCTGTTCCTCGGCCTGTCCTTCCTCAGCGCCGCCGCGGTGCTGGCGATCATCAACGCCAAGTACCTGGCCGTCGCCATCACCGCGCCGCTGGTGGTGGTGGGCCTGGTCGCGCTGGTCGCGGCGATGTTCGTCGGCCGCCGCTGATCCCCTTTCGACTGGAGAACCAACATGGCAGAATTTTCCCACACCGGCGGCGCCGACAAGAAGGCGGAGCTGAAGGTCGATTTGCGGCCCACGCTGTTCATCGGCGCCGGCGGCACCGGCATGGAAGTCATGCTGCGCATCCGCCGCCGCATCCTGTCGGCCGTGTGGAACCGGCACAGCCCGACCCGGGTCGAATCGATCGGCCAGTTCCCGGTGGCGCGCTTCCTGCACTTCGACCTGGACAACCACGCCATCATCGACGAGGGCAAGTCGCAGCGCACCGACCCCTGGTACGAACTGGTCAAGCTCTCCGACGAGGAGCGCCTGGTCGAGCCGCTCGACCTGCCGCAGTACCACGAGTCGGACGACAGCCTGGCGCGCTTCCCGCTGATCGAAAACTGGATGCCGCTGCGTCCCAAGAAACTGCGCTCGCTCGGCATCGATCCATCCAAGGGCGCGGGCCAGATCCGCGCGCTGGCGCGGCTCTACCTGTACGACAAGTACCCGAAGCTGCGCGGCCGTATCAAGGGCGCCCTCAATTTCCTGAGCAGTAACGCGGGCAACGAGCGCAAGGCCGATTACCAGCGCCTTGGCCTGCAGGTCGATACGTCCAAGTTCCGCATCGTCGTCATCGCCTCGTGCGCGGGCGGCACCGGCGCCGGCAGCGCCATCGACCTGGGCTGGATCTCGAAGGCGATCGCGCGCCAGGAAGTGTCCGACAACCAGGTCGACCTCGTGATGCTGATGCCGTCCGGCTTCGCCAAGGCCAACAAGGAACGCACCGAGGCCAACGCCTATGCGACCCTGATGGAGCTGGAAACGACGATGCGCGACATGAACGCCCAGGTGCGCTGGATGGATCCGGACAGCCTGGTCGGCAAGGGCGCGCCCTTCGACGACGTCTACTTCGTCGACACGGCCAACCTGGCCAACAAGGCGACGCAGGACATGAAGGACGTCTACCAGATGGTGGCCGACACCCTGTTCGAGGACTTCGCCTCCGCCGATTTCGCCAACCGCAAGCGCTCGATCGCCGTCAACCAGCAGCAGCACAAGCTGGGTCCCTACAACCCGCGCGTGCCGGAGCAGCGTTTCGGCGACATGCGCCTGTCGTACTCGAAGGTGTATTCGGCGTTCGGCCAGTCGGTGCTCGACACCCAGCAAAGCCTGCGCGACGACATCCGCGCCTACGAACTGTCGGCGCTGATGGTCAAGGCCTTCTTCGGCCTGGCGGGGCGCGACGGCGTGGCCCCGCGCCGCGCCGGCGACCAGGAGCGCGACATCTTCATGCGCGATCACATGGCGATGAGCGAGCGCCCGTTCGACGAGTTCCCCGATTTTAAAAAGGGCACGGTCGACGTCACCCCATTCCAGGAATACGCGCTGACCGACCAGCTGCTGATGGACAAGGACCAGCGCTCGCTGCTGGAGCGCGTCGAGAGCAAGGTGCAGGCCGAGGTCGACCGCATCATGGGCTCGTACGACCTGAAGGTATGGCGCGAGAAAGTGGCCGAGCTGCTGCCGCAGCTGGAGCGCGACGCGATCCGCGAGGCCGGCGCCACTGCCGAGACCAGCGAGGACCGCATCAAGCGCCACACGGCCGAACTGCTGGCGCGGTTGAAGGGACGCGCGCGCGACCAGCTGTACGCGCTGCTGGACGACCGCAAGCAGGGCGGGCTCGAGTTCGTGCTGTCGCTGCTGGAGCAGGTCAAGGGCCGCCTGGCGCAGCGCGACCTGGTCAACGCCGAGCGCCACGGCAAGCGCTACCGCGACATTCGCGACGCGCTGCGCACGCGCCAGGTCGAGGAGTCGCTGAACAACCTGTCGCAGGCAGCGACCAGGTTGTTCGGCAAGGACGCGCAGGCGCGCGAGATCATGACCCACCTCAAGCGCGATATCGCCGACTACCTGCGCTTCCACCTGCTGGCGGTGGCCTCGGGCCAGGCGATCGACGTGATGCGCGCGATGTCCGCGTGGCTGGGCGACCCGCAATCGACCGACGAACAGGGCCAGCCCGTATGGAGCGGCATCGCCGGCGAGTTCCAGGAGGGGCGGCGCTGCGTGCAGGCGATGCTGGGGGCGGTCGACCAGCGCATCGACCAGCTGCGCGCCGACGCGCAGCATGAACACGCCACCTGCATCAAGCTGGCAGCCGATCTGCCGCCGGAACCGGTCAAGCTGACCGGCGACGTCGCAGCCTGGAGCGAGGACGTGCTGCTTGAATTCGGCGGCTCCGCCAAATTGTTCCCGCAGCTGGGCGACGACAAGCTGCGCGGCACGCTGCTGCTCAAGCTGTTCCGGCGCGCCCAGACCCAGCTCACCGTGCAGCAGCTGGGCGAGGCCGAGCCGGCCGATCCGCTGCTCGAGCGCCTGGCGGGCATGACGCCGCAGGAACGCCAGCGCGTGTTCAACGAATGGATCAAGAGCGCCATGCCGTGGATAAACGCGCGCTTCTCGGCCGAGTTCACGCCGCGCGCCGACCAGTTCAAATGCTTCATCGGCGTGGGCGACGTCAATGCCTGGCGCCGCATGGAGGCCGAGATCCGCGCCGCCGTGCCGACCGGCTCCTTCCATGGCGACCTGGTCTCCGTGGTCAATACCGGCATCACCGGCAAGGCGGTGTGCTACATCGAGCTGTCCGGCTACCCGATGACGGTGCTGCGCGGCCTGCCGACCTGGCGCACCTCCTACCAGATCGAGAACCCCAAGATCCCGACGCACGTGCACTTCGACTCGACCCGCTTCCGGCACCCGATCTCGCCGTCGATGGACGAATTGAACCGGCTGGCGGACGATTACGAATGGTTCCTGCAGGCGATTGCACTGGGCGTCGTGCGGCGCAAGGCCGACCTGGCCGACCGCGAAGCGTCGTTCCAGCCGCGCGGCCAGTACCTGTTCGAGGTGGAGCCGGGTTCGGGCGAATGGCTGCAGATCGGGAATGAGTTCGCGATCCGCTCGAACGGCCTGCCGCCGTACTACCGCGACCAGGTGATCGCCGCCGTCCAGCAGCGCCTCGGCAAGGTCGGCCCGCACCAGCTGGTGCTGCTGGCCGCGCTGATGCGCCATTACCAGCACCGCGTGTACGAACCGAAGCTCGATGTCGACGAGACCGGGGCCCAGCTGCCGTCGCCGTCGCTGCCGAACATCAGCGCACGCCGCCTGGCCGAATCGTGGTGGCGCCGGGCACAGGCGATGGACCCGGCGCTGGCCACGCGCCACCTCGACGCCGCCGCCGCCAACCTGGCGCAGTGGACCGAGCTGGTGCCCGACTCCTGGTCCGACGCTTACGCCTGGGAAGTGGAGAAGGCGGTCGACAAGCGCGTGATCCGCGCCGACTTCCTGGCCGACGAGATGCTGGCCGCGCCGATGCTCGACCGCGGCGCGCAGGCGGCGCCGGCCGCCGAGGGCCGCTACAAGCTGTTCATCGGCGGCGCGCAGCATGGCCCGTTCAGCCCCGGCGAGATTGCGCAGCGCATCGCGCGCGGCGAGGCGCAGGCCGCCACCAGGGCGTGGAACATGCGGTGGAACCCGCGCGCCGATAAATGGAAAACGCTGGGGGAACTGCCCGAGCTGGCCGCCTTGCTGGTGACCATACCTGACCCCGACGACGCCATCCCCGATCCAGAATGAGGCTTGCTGTGCAAGATGAAGTGATTTACCGCTGTATCCACGCCGCGTGCGCACGCCAGCTGCCGCGCAAGGTGAACTTTTGCCCGTACTGCGGCACCGGCCAGCACGCCGGCGTCGACAAGCCTTCGCATGCGGCGCCGATCAGCGTGACGGCGGCGCCGCGGCACGCGCCCGCAGCCGCTGTCCCGCCGCCACCTCCACCGGCGCCGCCGCCGCCGCCATCGCCAACTCCGCCGCCACCGCCGCCTCC
>JAKFDH010000154.1:0-2358 GCA_036676245.1 Massilia sp.
CAGCACGATGTAGCTGTAGGTATAGGCGCTGCCGGCGGCCGGCATCATCGTGGCCATCTCGGCATAGGCCAGCGCCGCGCAGGCGCAGACCAGGCCGGCCACCGCGAACGACAGCAGCACGGCGGGACCGGCGAGGTTGGCGCCGACGCCGATCAGGGTGTAGATGCCGGTGCCGACGATGGCGCCGATGCCCAGCGCGATCAGGTGCGGCCAGCTCAGGGTCGGGACCAGCCGCCGGCCTTCCTCGTGCACGGTCACCTGGTCGATGGATTTGCGCCTGAGCCAAGACTGCATGGATGCCCCCGGGGTCGATGGTGGAAAAAGTGGGCACATAGTGGGCCAAGCGCCCGGCCGATGCGATATGCGCTGCGGCGTGACCCCCGCACCGACGCTTTTTACCGTCGGCGCAGGGGTGAAGAACGTCAACGGAGACGTGGAAAGCGACTCCCGCGACGCTTTGAACGTCAGCGATGACGAAAAAAGGGTCATCGTCGGCGCAAAAAGCGTCGTCGCCGGCGAAATTCACGTTGCTTTCAACGTCGCGAAGCGTCTCGCGTGACGTAAAAAGCGTCGGCGGTGACGAAAAAAACGCCATCAACGACGCAAAAAGCGTCGCCGTCGACGAAATCCACATTGCTTTCGACGTCGCAAAGTGCCTCGCATGACGAAAAAAACGTCAGCGGAGGCGTTCAAAGCGTCGGCGATGACGAAAAGAGCGGCGTCGTCGGGCATAAAAACGATGCGGGAGCCGGAAAAAGCGTTGGCGTTGCAGTTTCGTGCGCGGGCGAGTCGGCCCGAGGCGTCGAACGATCAGTCGCCACCGCCGCCACAACCCCCTCCGTCGCCTCCGCCGTCCCCTCCATCGCTGGAGGAAGAATCGCCGAAGCCGTCGGTACCGCCGTCGTAACTGGAATCGCTCATGTCGCCGCCGCAATGAACCACACCGGTACTGCCGTCCTTGTCGCCCTGGCGGCGAAAGCCTTCGCAATCGGCGCGGTAGTGGAAGCCGCCGGCGATGTTCAACTTGGCGTCCAGCGCGAACAGCAGCGGCAGGCGTGTCGCATTGCGCGGATCGATGTTCTCCTGCCGGCAGCAATGCCACCAGGTCCGGCGCAGGCCGGTGTTGTTCTGCCGGTTCCGACCCAGGACCACGGCCGGGGTGTGGTGCATGAAACGGCCGAAGGCGCGGTCGCAGAACAGGGCGTAGTTGCGGGTGTAGAGGATGAACTCGTGCCACAGGTCGTCGGCCACCTGCGAGGGCATCGACACGAACTGGCGGTTGCTCTGCAGGTGGGCGAGGAAGAACTGCCGCAAGGCGTGCGCGACCAGCTGGTGGTCCTTGAGCGCGAGCTGGGGGTGCCTGGCTTCGACCTTCTGGAACAGGCCGTGCGGGAAGGTGAAACTGCGGATGTAATCGGCGCGTTTGGCCTGCCGCCAGCGCAGCCACACCACGCCCAACACCAGTGCCATCAGGGCGGTCACGCTCAGGGCCAGGAGGGTCATCGGTGCGCCTGCAGGGAATCGACTGGCGCCATCTTAGCGGGCGGAGTTTTACCGGCATGGGTCCGGGATAGCCGATTGTCAGCTTCCGGGCGGCTGGTACGGTCCCTTCACTTCGCCCCAGCCCCAGTGCGGCATCGGTGCGTCGGCGTCGACCTCGGCGCCGTCCTGGGAATTGATCACCGCCAGCCGCGAGCCCCATTCCAGGATGTTATGCGGTCGGCGTTTCGTTGGTCACCTTGTAGGCACTGCCTTTCTGCGGATCTATCGGCCGGATCTCGTAAAACAGGCCGTACTGCATGCATGGATTCTGCGCGGCCAGTTGCGCCGCCTCTTCCAGGCTGTGCGCCAGGATGAACCAGTAGCCGCCCACTACTTCTTTGGCTTCGCCGAAGGGCCCGTCGGTCACCGTGCCTTTCTTGGAAACCGTCGCGCCGGGGGTGTCGAGCCGCTGCCCGGTCTTCATTTTTCCTTCTACGATCAGGCGTTCCAACCAGACGTAGAACTCGTCGATGGCCGCCTGGATGTCTGCGGGCGTGGCGTCCTTGTCCCATTGGCCGCGGGATAGGACGAGGTATTCGGAGGGCGGATTCTGTTCGCTCATGGTGTGCGTCCGGTGACTTTGATACCTATTTTGAACCACGCGCCTTCGCTATCTCCAGGTACTTCGCCGCCTTTGGATTGTCCGCGTTCCAACGCGGCGCTTCGGGATTGTTGGCGATCATAGAGATGGCCAGCGCCACCGTGCGGTTGATCGCCGCCATGTTGGCGTAGTCGATCTTGTCCCAGTGGTCGGCGGCGCCGTGATAGTCGGGGAATTCGTAGGCCACGCTGATGGTGTGCGCCGGCACCCCCTGG
>JAKFDH010000155.1:0-1868 GCA_036676245.1 Massilia sp.
ATCGATCGCTTCAGCGCCAGCGCCGCCAAGGCCAAGCAGGCGCAATCGCGGGTCAAGCGCCTGGCCAAGATGGCCGGCACCGAGGCGGTGCGCGCCGAGCGCGAATTCCACATCGAATTCTCCCAGCCCAACCGCCTGCCGCATTCGCTGATCCGCCTCAACCATGTCGACGCCGGCTATGGCAGCAACGTGATCCTGCACGACGTCGGCTTCGGCCTGGAGGCGGGCGACCGCATCGGTTTGCTCGGTGTCAACGGCGCGGGCAAGTCCACCCTGGTGAAGACCCTGGTCGGCGAGCTGCCGCAGATCGCCGGCGAGCGCAGCGCGCATCCGGACCTGCGCATCGGCTACTTCGCCCAGCACACGGTGGAATCGCTGCACGAAGGCCAGTCGCCGATCGACCACTTCCGCGACCTCTCGCCGGATTCGTCGATCCAGTCGTTCCGCGATTTCCTGGGCAAGTGGAATTTCCCCGGCGACCGCGCCTTCGAGAACGTTGACGCGTTCTCCGGCGGCGAACGCGCGCGCCTGGCACTGGCGTTGATCGCCTGGCAGCAGCCCAACGTGCTGCTGCTGGACGAGCCCACCAACCATCTCGACCTGGAGATGCGCGAGGCGCTCGCAGAAGCGCTGAGCGATTTCGAAGGCGCCATCGTCATGGTCTCGCACGACCGCCATCTGATCGGCCTGGTCTGCGACAAGTTCTGGCGCGTAGCCGATGGCGAAGTGGAACCGTTCGACGGCGACCTGGACCAGTACGCGGCCTGGCTGCGCACCCGCGCCACCGCCCAGGGCAACAAACCGGCCAAGGCGCCACCGCCTGCGCCCACGCCAGTGCCCGCTCCGCCACCACCACCCACCCGCAAGCCCAATCCGCACAAGCTGGCCCAGGCCGAGGCGCGGGTGGCTGAACTCGAGGCCGAGCTGGCCGTCATCGACGCGCAGCTGGCGGATCCGGCGGTATATGCGGATGCGGCCCGCCTGGCCAAGCTGGGCACCGAGCGTGAAGCGCTGGTGCAGCAACATGGCGCCGCCGAGCAGGAATGGTCGTCCTTGTACGACGCGGCTTGATTCCGGCCGCGATCTCCCCCAAATCGTTATAGCCGAAGCAGAAAACCATCCATGCCTATCTACGCCTTCCAGTGCAGCGAATGCGGTCATCCTTTCGATCGTCTGCAGAAGATGTCCGATCCGGATCCCGAGGCTTGCCCGGCATGCGGCGCCCACGCGGTGAAGCGGCAGCTGACCGCGCCGTCGTTCCGCCTGTCCGGCAGCGGCTGGTACGAGACCGACTTCAAGAAGGACGGCGACAAGAAGCGCAATCTCGTGGACGGCAGCGAAGGAGCGGGCAAGCCCGAAGCGAAGCCCGGCACGGACGCCGCTCCGGCAGCGGCACCCAAGGAAACCGTGAGCACGCCGAAGACCGAGAGCAAGCCGGCTGTTTCCACGCCTCCGCCGTCTCCTACGTCGGCGACCTGAAAGCGTCTCCCCGAGCATCGCTCTTGATCATCATGATCCGTTACTCCGATGGTCATGACGATTTGTACTTTTCTTGTAGGGTGGGCGCATGAAAACACTTCCCATGCTCGCCGCCGCGCTATGGCTGACGGCCTGTACCACCATGCCCACGGCTGATTCCGCAGCCATGCCTGCCAACAAGTTCTATCGTGATGTCGCATTCCTTTGCGGCAAAGCCTTCAGTGGGCGCATCACCGCCAACCTGCCCACGCCGACTACGCCCGATGCGTTCGAGGGCAAGTCACTGGTGATGCATGTGCGCGGTTGTGGCGAGGACGAGCTGCGCATCCCCTTCCACGTCGGCGATGACCATTCGCGCACCTGGGTGCTGACCCGCACCGATCAGGGAC
>JAKFDH010000156.1:0-1564 GCA_036676245.1 Massilia sp.
GCTTGCCGTCCAGGTGTTCGGCGATGACCAGTACCTTGCTCATTACAGCAACCCCTTCTGCTTGAGTGCGGCGACCAGTTCGGCCGCGTCCTTGACCATCACGCCCTTGCCGCGCTTGGCGGGAGCGGCGTAATGGGTGGTCTTGAGGGTGTCGCCGCCATCCACGCCCAGGTCGGCGAAGGGGATGCTTTCCAGCGGCTTGCTCTTGGCCTTCATGATGTCCGGCAGCTTGATGAAGCGCGGCTCGTTGAGGCGCAGGTCGGTGGTGACTACGGCCGGCAGGTCGACTTCCAAGGTTTCCAGGCCGGCGTCGACTTCACGGGTGACCGTAGCCTTGCCATTCGCGAGTTCCAGTTTCGAGGCGAAGGTCGCCTGCGGGCGGCCCCACAAAGTGGCCAGCATCTGCCCGGTCTGGCTGGAATCGTCATCGATGGCCTGCTTCCCCAAGATGACCAGGTCCGGTTGTTCCTTCTCGATCAGCTTGAGCAGGGTGCGGGCGGCGGTCAGCGGCTGGACGAGCTGGTCGCTGACCACGTGGATGGCACGGTTGGCACCCATCGCCAAGCCGTTGCGTAGGTGCGCCTGGGCGTCGGCCGGGGCGATGGTGACAACGACCACCTCGCTGGCGATGCCCTTGTCGCGCAGGCGCAGGGCTTCTTCCAGGGCGATCTCGTCGAACGGATTGGCCGACAGCTTGACGCCATCGGTGACCACGCCGGACCCGTCCGGCTTGACCTGGATGCGGACGTTGTAGTCCACCACGCGCTTGTAGGCGACGAGGATTTTCATGGGCGGCTTCTTTCCTGGCTGTACGACGGAGGCCCGGCTGCGGCGCTGGCCGAGGGCAGACCGGGGATTTTACCGGCAGGGCGCCGGCGGTGCGAGATTTCGTGGTCCGCCCGTGTTTCAGGCGTGCCATGGGCTGGAAACGCCTTCATGGACACTACATGCAGGGGGAAATATGCTGCACGGCCTGATCCAGTACGGATGTCACATGCTCCATCCCGTTATCCTCAGTGGCGGCAGCGGAACCCGGCTATGGCCACTGTCCCGGAAGAACACCCCGAAGCAATTCCTGCAGTTGACCGGCGAATCCTCCCTGTTCCAGCAGACGGTCCTGCGCGCAACGGCCATTCCCGGCATGCAGCCCGTGGTGACCGTGTGCAGCGAAGAGCATCGCTTCATGGTCGGCGAGCAGTTGCAGGGGATCGGAGCGGGTAACGGTGGCATCGTGCTCGAGCCCATCGGCCGCAATACCGCGCCGGCGATCGCCTTGGCCGCGCTGTACCTGCGCGTGGCGGATCCGGAAGCCGTCATGCTGGTGCTGCCGGCTGACCACCTGATCGGCGACGCCGAATCCTTCACCGCCAGCGTCAAGTCGGCCACGCCACTGGCGCAAGATGGCTGGCTGGTGACGTTCGGCATCCAGCCGACTTACCCGGAGACCGGTTACGGCTACATACGCCGCGGCGAAAGCGTGGACGAGGCGGCTTTCCGCGTGGACCGTTTCGTCGAGAAGCCCGATCGCGAAACCGCCGAGGCCTATCTGGCCGAGGGCGTCTAT
>JAKFDH010000157.1:0-1721 GCA_036676245.1 Massilia sp.
CTTCCACGGCGAGGCGACGCTGGTCGTGGCCACCGGCGAGCAGGGCGAGCTGGGCATCGCCCCGCGCCATGCGCCGCTGATCACGCGCCTGAAGCCGGGCAAGGTCGTGGTGACCCTGCCCAGTGGCGAACACCTGGACTTCGCCATCAGCGGCGGCATCCTCGAGGTGCAGCCGCAGGTGGTGACCGTGCTGGCCGACACCGCGATCCGCGCGACGGATATCGACGAAGCCTCGGTACGTGCCGCCAAGGAAGAAGCCGAGCGCATGCTCGCCAACCGTGGCGAAGCCATGGACGTGGCCGAAGCGCAGCAGAAGCTGGTTGAAGCCACCGTGCAGCTGCAGGCGCTTGAGCGCCTGCGCAAGAACCTCAAGCACTGAACCTCGCGGGAAGATCCGCAGATAGAACGCCGGCCTCGTGCCGGCGTTCCTGTTTAGGGAAGCGCCATCCGCTTCACCGGTAGACCAGGTGGCGCCACAGGAAAAAGGTGATCACCGCCAGTCCGCCTTCCACCACCGGCTTGGCCAGCCATGCCAGTTGCAGGCCAAGTCGTGCTTCGATGCCGGTGATCAGCAAGGTGCTGATCACCGTCATCACCAGCCACACCACGAGGAACTTGGAGAACCTGGACCAGCCCAGCTTTGCCTGGCCTTCCTGGGCGAAGGTGAGGCGGCCATTGAGCCAGAAACCCAGCAGCGCCCCCGCCACGCGGCCGGCCAGATTGGCGGGCGCGGTGGGCAGGCCAAGCGCACTTGTGGCCACGAACACGCTCCAGTCGAGCAGCAGTTGCAGCAGGCCGACGAAGACGAAATTTCTGCCTTGACGCAGCAGGCTCATTGATCGGAAGCGGTCGGGACGGGAACGTCATGCTAACTGCTGATCACCTTGCGGGTGAGTCGCAATGGACAGCAAGGCGCGGCAGCCCGTCGGGGTGGGCAGTGAGTTACGGCTTCCCGGCAAGGCGCAACGCACCGTGATCGGTGTTCGGCGGGCCCCTCGCGTGCGGCTGCCTGATCCGCGCGGCGTGTACCATTCCATGATCCGCGCCCGAAGGAACATCGCTTGCGTATTGCGGTACTGATCCCCTGCCATAACGAAGCCGCGACCGTGGCCAAGGTCGTCTCCGATTTTCGCCAGGCCCTGCCGGAGGCGGATATCTGGGTCTTCGACAATGCCAGCGAAGACCGCACCGGCGAGCTGGCCGCCCAGGCAGGAGCGCAGGTCCGGCGCGTGGCCCCCAAGGGCAAGGGCAACGTGGTGCGCGCCATGTTCCGTGACGTGGACGCCGACCTCTTCGTGATGGTGGATGGCGACGATACCTACCCGGCCGCTTCCGCCCGCGAGCTCATCGACGACATCGTGCAGGGCCGTGCCGACATGGTGGTCGGCACGCGCCTGGAGTCGCACCACGACGCATCCTTCCGCCGCTTCCATGGATTCGGCAACCGCCTGGTGCGCGGCTGCATAGCCTGGCTGTTCGGACACCCGGTGCGCGACGTGCTTTCCGGCTATCGCGCGTTCTCGCGGCGCTTCGTGAAGTCCATGCCGGTGCTGTCGCGAGGGTTCGAAATTGAAACGGAAATGACCGTTTTCGCCCTGGCCAACGGCTTCGCCCTGACCGAACGCACGGTGGACTACGGCGTGCGCCCGGAGGGCAGCCACTCCAAGCTCGACACGTATCGCGATGGCGTGCGCGTCCTCAAGACCATCCTGTTCCTGTTC
>JAKFDH010000158.1:0-2942 GCA_036676245.1 Massilia sp.
TGTTCACCACGTCCGGCGCGGTGTTGGGTGCGGTCGGCTGGGCGCTCATGCGGCCTGCTCCGTGGTGGCGAGCTGGCCCTTGGCCAGGTCGTCGACGTAGAAACGCTTGTTGACGATGGCGTACTCGAACTCGTGCCAGAAGTGGCGCAGGAAACCCTGCACCGGCCAGGCGGCGGCTTCGCCGAACGCGCAGATGGTGTGGCCCTCGATCTGGCCCGCCGCGCCCTTGAGCATGTGCAGGTCGTCCATGGTCGCCTTGCCTTCGGCGATGCGGGTCAGCACGCGGTACATCCAGCCGGTGCCTTCGCGGCAGGGCGTGCACTGGCCGCAGGATTCGGCGTAGTAGAAGCGCGCGATGCGCTGGCAGGCGCGCACCATGCAGGTGGTTTCGTCCATCACGATCACCGCGCCCGAACCGAGGCCCGAGCCGGCCTTCTGGATCGAGTCGTAGTCCATCGTGCAGGCCATCATGGTGTCGGCCGGCAGAACCGGCATCGAGGACCCACCGGGAATCACGGCCTTGAGCTTGCGGCCGCCCTTGACGCCGCCGGCCAGGGCCAGCAGTTCGGAGAACGGCGTGCCCAGGCGGATCTCGAAGTTGCCCGGGTTCTCGACGTGGCCCGAGACCGAGAAGATCTTCGGTCCGCCGTTGTTCGGCTTGCCGAGGTTGAGGAACCACTCGGCGCCGTTGCGCACGATCGCGGGCACCGAGGCGTAGGTCTCGGTGTTGTTGATGGTCGTCGGCTTGCCGAACAGGCCGAAGTTGGCCGGGAACGGCGGCTTGAAGCGCGGCTGGCCCTTCTTGCCCTCCAGCGATTCCATCATCGCGGTCTCTTCGCCGCAGATGTAGGCGCCGGCGCCCAGCGCCGCGTACATGTCCACGTCCACGCCGGAACCGAGGATGTCCTTGCCCAGCCAGCCGTTGGCGTAGGCCTCCTTCAGGGCTTCCTCGAAATGCTCGAACGGCTCGTGGTGGAACTCACCACGCAGGTAGTTGTAGGCGACGGTGCAGCCCGTGGCGTAACAGGCGATCGCCATGCCTTCGATCACCGCGTGCGGGTTGTAGCGCAGGATGTCGCGGTCCTTGCAGGTGCCCGGCTCGGATTCGTCCGAGTTGCACAGGATGTATTTCTGGCCCGGCGCGCTGCGCGGCATGAAGCTCCACTTCAGGCCGGTCGGGAAGCCCGCGCCGCCACGGCCGCGCAGGCCGGACTGCTTGACCATGTCCACGACCGCGGCCGGATCGATCTTCTCGCTCAGGATCTTGCGCCAGGCGGAATAACCACCCGTCTTGAGGTAGTTCTCGTAGGACCAGGGCTTGTCGAAATGCAGGGTCGTGTAGACGACGCTGTGTTCCTGCGGCGCCGGGCCGACCGGACCGGTGGGCTCGGAATAAAACGAGTGGTGCGCCATGGCCTGCCTTACTCCAGTCCGTCGAGCAGCGCATCCACTTTTTCAGTGGTGAGCTTCTCGTGGTAATGACCGTCCACCACCATCATCGGCGCGCCCGCGCAGGCGGCCAGGCACTCTTCCTCGACCTTCAGGAAGATGCGGCCGTCGGCGGTGCTCTCGCCGTGCTTGATGCCGAGCTTGCGCTCGCAATGGCGCACGATGTCTTCGCCGCCGTTGAGCCAGCAGCTGATGTTGGTGCAGATGGCGACCTTGTGCCGGCCGACCGGCTGCAGGTCGAACATCGAATAGAAGGTCGCGACCTCGTAGGCCCAGACCGGCGGGATGCCGAGGTACTTGGCGGTGGCGGCGATGATCTCGTCGCTCAGCCAGCCGCCGTTCTGCTCCTGCGCCGCCATCAGGCCCTGGATCACGGCCGAGCGCTTGCGGTCGGCCGGGAACTTGGAGACCCAGTGGTCGATGTGGCTGCGGGTGGCGTCGCTCAGCGCGACCATCGGGTCGACGTGCTGGCAGGCGGCGAAATTTCCGGTGGCTTTCATCGGTCAGGTAACCCTTAGCGGTCGATTTCGCCGAAGACGATGTCGTAGGTGCCGATCATCGCGACGACGTCCGGCAGCATGTGGCCGCGCACGATCGCGTCCATGGACGAGAGGTGGGCGAAACCGGGGGCGCGCAGCTTCAGGCGGAACGGCTTGTTGGCGCCGTCGGAGACGATGTAGGCACCGAACTCGCCCTTCGGGGCCTCGACCGCGGCATAGGCTTCGCCGGCCGGCACGCTGTAGCCCTCGGTGAAGAGCTTGAAGTGGTGGATCAGCGCTTCCATGTCGTCCTTCATCTCGGCGCGCGAGGGCGGAGCGACCTTGAAGTTCTTCACCATCACCGGGCCGGGGTTGGCCCGCAGCCACTGCACGCACTGCTTGATGATGCGGTTGGACTGGCGCATTTCCTCGACGCGCACCAGGTAGCGGTCGTAGCAATCGCCCTGCACGCCCACCGGGATGTCGAAGTCGACGTCGGCGTAGGCGGCGTAGGGCTGCTTCTTGCGCAGGTCCCAGGCCAGGCCGGAGCCACGCAGCATCGGGCCGGTCATGCCCCAGGCCAGCGCCATCTCGGTCGGAACGACGCCGATGCCGACGGTGCGCTGCTTCCAGATGCGGTTGTCGGTGAGCAGGGTTTCGTACTCATCGACGCGGCGCGGGAAGTCGTCGCAGAAGGCGTCGAGGAAGTCGAGCATCGAACCTTCGCGAGAGGCGTTCACGCGCTTGAGCTCGGCACCCTTGCGCCACGGCGACTCACGGTACTTGGGCATCGTGTCCGGCAGGTCGCGGGCGACGCCGCCCGGACGGTAGTACGTGGCGTGCATGCGCGCGCCCGACACCGCCTCGTAGCAGTCCATCAGCTCCTCGCGTTCGCGGAAGGCGTACAGGAACACCGCCATCGCGCCCAGGTCGAGGCCGTTGGAGCCGATCCACATCAGGTGGTTCAGGATGCGGGTGATCTCGTCGAACATCGTGCGGATGTACTGCGCGCGG
>JAKFDH010000159.1:0-3748 GCA_036676245.1 Massilia sp.
GCTGATGTGGTGACGCAGGTGCGTTTCACCGGTGGTTGGCTCGATACCCAGTTGCGGCGCGACCAGGAAGTCGTGCGAGCGGTGCATGCCGCGCTTGGATGGGGACTTCTTATTCTGCTGAACAGCCATGATGACTCCTAATACATAAGTTCTAAAATTCTAACACATTCGACTTGCAAATAGATGCGAATCGAGTATCCCAGCGGCAAAATTACTTCGCCGACATGTTTAACGCTGTCTTACTTGTACTGCCACTGCCATACTCGACCACTCACGTGTTAGCCACGTTCATTGCGTACTACATGTTCTGTGTTGCGGTGCCGCTGCCGCCTTTACCCCTGCTCGGATTTCAGGCCCTTGAGGCCGGCGAAAGGCGAAGGCTTTTCGCTCTTGAGCAGGTCCAGCAATTTGCTGTCCGGGCAAACCTCGTGCTTCGGCGACTGCGGCAAGGCCAGCAGGGCCTCGTCCTCGATCAGGTCGCGGATATCGCAAGTCCGGCTGCCGACGATCACGTCGATGCTTTCGTCGTCGATGGCTTCCTCGATCTCGTCGGCGTTGGCGTCGTCCTTGCCGAGCATCAGCACGGTGGCGGAATCCATCTCGTACGCGAACGGGGCCATGCAGCGCTGGCACTGCAGCTGGACGGTGCCGGCGACCGACAAGGTCAGTTGCGGATAGCCGTGCTTGCCGGTCGCGCCATCGACCGCCCAGGCGATTTCGCCCGTGGCATCGGCACAATCCTTGTTTAACCGGCTCATTTCGGCGACAGGCGTGACACCCTCGCGATGGCCGTTGCTTCGACTAAACTCAAAAGCGTCGATGACAAAAGCGCTCATTACAGAAATTTTCCCCGGAAAACCTGCGATAATAACAGGCTTCCCGCCGCGGAGTCAAAGACTTTCAAGCCCCTATGATACCAAGTTCGCCGCCGCCACGCCTGATCCTCGCGTCCAGTTCCGCCTACCGGGCCGAGCTGCTGGGACGGCTGCGCCTGCCCTTCGACGTCATCGTGCCCGACATTGACGAAACGCCATTGCCGGGCGAAGCGCCGGAAGCGACGGCGCTGCGCCTGGCGCGCGCCAAGGCCGGCGCCGTCGCCCTGCGCGCCCCGGGCAGCATCGTCATCGGCTCGGACCAGGTCGCCACGCTGAACGGCGAGCAGATCGGCAAGCCGGGCAACCATGCGAACGCCCTCGCCCAGCTGCGCAAGATGCGCGGGCGGCGGGTCGTGTTCCACACCGCCCTGTGCGTGTGGGACGGGCGCGCCAGCGCCCTGACCGGCCCGGCGCAGCTGGAAAACGTGCAGACCATCGTCACCATGCGCGACCTGGCCGACGCCGAACTGGACGCCTACCTGCGCATCGAGCAGCCCTACGACTGCGCCGGCAGCGCCAAGAACGAGGGCCTGGGCATCGCGATCCTCGAAAAGATCGAGAGCAGCGATCCGACCGCCCTGACCGGCCTGCCGCTGATCGCCCTGACCGGCATGCTGCGCAAGGCCGGCGTCTGCTTTTTCCAACAATAGTATTCAATCGACAAGAACAATATTGCACCCATGCACGGCACCCTCTACCTGATTCCCAACACCCTCGGCGCGACCGACGCCGTGCCCGGCGCGCTCGACCACATCATCCCCGGCCAGGTGCAGGCGCTGACGGCCCGGCTCGACTATTTTGTGGCGGAAAACGCGAAAACCGCGCGCGCCTTCCTGAAACTGATCGCGATCGACCATCCGCTGGCGCGGCCGCTGCAGGAAATCGACATCGCCGAACTGAACGTGAATACCCCGGCCCAGGCGCTGGCCGGGCTGCTGGCGCCGCTGTTGGCCGGGCGCGACTGCGGCCTGGTGTCGGAGGCGGGGGTGCCGGCCGTGGCCGACCCCGGCGCCGACCTGGTGCGGCTGGCGCACCAGCACGGCATCCCGGTGCGGCCGCTGGTCGGCCCCTCGTCGCTGCTGCTGGCCGTCATGGCGAGCGGCCTGAACGGCCAGAGTTTCGCCTTCAACGGTTACCTGCCGACCGACGCGGCGCAGCGCAGCAAGCGGATCAAGGACCTCGAGCAGCGTTCGCGCGCCGAGAAGCAAACCCAGCTTCTGATCGAAACCCCGTACCGGAATGGCGCCATGCTCGACGCCCTGGTGGGCGCTTGCGCAGCCGGCACCCTGGTGTGCGTGGCGACCGACCTGAGCCTGGCCAGCGAATCGGTGCGCACGCTGAGCGCGAAGGAGTGGAAGGCGGTCTTAGCGTCAGGCAAGGCGCCCGATTTCCACAAGAAGCCGACGGTGTTCCTGCTGCTCGCTTAATCGTCCGGCATCTCGCCGGCCATGTCGTTGACCCACTCGAACGCGGCCAGCTCGATCTCGCGCATCTGGCGCACAGTCAACCCCAGCCCCTTGAGCAGCTTGCGCAGCGCCGGCCCTTCGACCGGATTCTCGAGCAGCTCGACCACCTTGAGCATGGTGCCGAAATCGCCGCCGCGCTCGAGCAAGGCGCTACGCACCTCGTCCGGCACCACGACCGTGGCCAGGATGTCGGCCATCGCCATCGAGAACAGCGTATCCATCAGCGACATGATGCCGACCGTGAATCCGGTCTCGGCCAGCGCGGCCTTGCCCGGATGGCGCGCCTGGGCCATCAGCTCGAGCAGCTTGCCGCGCGTGCTGGCCATCTGCAACAGCGGCGAATTCAGTTCGACCCGGGTGCCCGGGCGCGCGTACAGCAGGATTTGCAGCCAGCGCTGCAGCTGGCGCCGGCCCAGCAGCAGCAGCGCCTGTCCCAGCGAATCGATGCGCCGGCGCGCGCCGGCGGCCGGGGTATTGACCAGGCGCAGCAGGTTCAGGCTGATCAGCGCATCGCGCTTGACGGCCAGCTCGATGGCGCGGTTGTCGGCATCCGAGTTGATCAGCTCCAGCAGGCGCAGGATCACCAGTTCGGATGGCGCGATCTTCTTGCCGCTCAAGATTACCGGACGGGCGAAGTAATAGCCCTGGAAATACTCGAAACCCAGCGACAGGCAATGGTTGAATTCCTCCAGCGTCTCGACCTTCTCGGCCAGCAGCTTCTTATGGGAATCCTTGAATTTGAGGGTCAGCGCAGGCAGCGCGGACGGCGCCACGCCCTGCAGGTCGATCTTGATCACGTCGACCAGGCCGATCAGCTTGCGCACATCGTCCGAATCGGCGACCACGTCGTCCAGCGCGAACTTGAAGCCGAGCGCCTTCAGTTCCGTCACGCGCGCGATCAGCGCGGGCGTGGCGACGACGGTTTCGAGGATTTCGAGGATGACCTTGTCGTGCGGCAGGAAGCGCACGAAGTCGCTCATCAGCACCACCTCGTCGACATTCACGAAGGCGAGGCGCTCGCCCACCACCTGCTCCATGCCCAGCTGCGAGGCGTGCGAGATGACCGAGGCGGTGGCGGCGGCCTGGTCGGTGACGTTGGCGTCGCAGGCGCCGGCCGTGCGGAACAGCAGCTCGAAGGCGACCAGGTGCTGGTCGCGGCTGAGGATAGGCTGGCGCGCGAGGAAGAAATCGTCGCTCGGCACACTATCGGGGGCCATCGAAACGTCAGTCATGGACCGACTATACACCAAGCGGCGATGTTCTTGGCATTAAGACATCGCCAGCAGGACCCGAATCAGGGCCGGCGCGGTCCATTGTTGCGTCCGCCACCACGCGGGGCCGGCGCGCCGGCGGCGGTCGGACGGCCGCTGCGGGCGGCGCCCGGCTTGCCGGCAGCGGCGCGGGCGA
>JAKFDH010000160.1:0-2016 GCA_036676245.1 Massilia sp.
GTGGACTTCGCCGATCTTGTGGCTGACACCCGTGTAGAACAGGATGCGCTCGGACGTGGTGGTCTTGCCGGCATCGATGTGGGCCATGATGCCGAAGTTGCGGTAACGCTCGATGGGAGTGGTGCGGGCCACGTGAGTCTCTCTCTTGTTCCGTGCGACGACGGATTCCGGAAGGCCGAAGCCGCCTTGCGGCGGCCCTGGCTAGGTGGATGCGGCGACAGGCGCCGCGGCTGGCCCCCGATCCCGCTGCGGGGCGGGGAGCCGGCAGATCACCAGCGGTAGTGCGCGAATGCCTTGTTGGCTTCCGCCATGCGGTGGGTTTCCTCGCGCTTCTTGATCGCGCCGCCACGGTTCTCGGAGGCGTCGACCAGCTCGCCCGCGAGCTTGCGCGGCATGGTGTTCTCGCCGCGCTTGCGCGCGGAATCGATCAGCCAGCGCATGGCCAGCGCCATGCGCCGCGACTGGCGCACTTCGACCGGCACCTGGTAGGTGGCGCCGCCGACGCGGCGCGACTTGACCTCGACCGAAGGCGAGATGTTGCCGAGCGCCTTCTCGACGACTTCCAGCGGATTCGGGTTCTTTTCCCCGATCACGTCCATCGCGCCGTAGACGATCTTCTCGGCGACCGACTTCTTGCCGCTGTACATGACCATGTTGATGAAGCGCGCGATGGTCTCGCTGCCGTGCTTGGGATCCGGCAGGACCGAACGCTGCGGAGTATTGCCTTTACGGGACATGTTCGATGTTTCCTGGACGGTTGCTTAGGACTTCGGGCGCTTGGCGCCGTACTTGGAACGGGCCTGGCGGCGCTTGGCGACACCGGCGGCATCGAGCGAGCCGCGCACGGTGTGGTAGCGCACGCCCGGCAGGTCCTTGACGCGACCGCCGCGGATCAGGACCACCGAGTGCTCCTGCAGGTTGTGGCCTTCGCCGCCGATGTACGAGATGACCTCGTAGCCGTTGGTCAGGCGCACCTTGGCGACCTTGCGCAGGGCCGAGTTGGGCTTCTTCGGGGTCGTGGTGTAGACGCGGGTGCAGACGCCGCGGCGCTGCGGGCAGTTCGCCAGCGCGGGCGAATTGCTCTTGTAGGTCTCGGGGTTGCGCGCCTTGCGCACCAGCTGGTTGATCGTTGCCATGCGTCGCTCGAAAGGTTCAAAAACAGGAAGCAGGCCGAAAACCCGGCCTGCTTAGACGAAAAAGTATAGCCCGCGTCGAACGCAAGCGTCAACGCGGCCCGTACCGGGACCCCCGGGAGACGGCCATGGCCGCCCAACCCGGATCCCTTGGTTCCCGCCCTGCCCTGGGCCGAAGACGAGGCGCTCCCTGCGCCTCATTTCGTGGTCTGGTGGCGGCCCGGCCCATGGAGGCCAAGGCCGCCGGTGCGGCAATTACCCGGCGCTGGACTCGTCGCCCGCGCCCGCTTCCTCGGCGACCGGCTCGGCTTCGGCCGTGACCGTACCGGTCAGGGCGTCCATCTCCGATTCGGTCAGGCCCGAGGCGTTCTTGCGGCGCAGCGTATGGTACGCCAGGCCGGTGCCGGCCGGGATCAGGCGGCCGACGATCACGTTCTCCTTGAGCCCGCGCAGGTTGTCGCGGGTGCCGCGGACGGCCGCCTCGGTCAGCACGCGGGTGGTCTCCTGGAAGGAGGCCGCGGAGATGAACGACTCGGTCGCCAGCGAGGCCTTGGTGATGCCCAGCAGGACCGGTTCGACCTTCGCCGGCAGCTCGCCCTTGGCCAGCAACCGCACGTTCTCCTCGATCACGCGCTGGCGCTCGGCCTGCTCGCCGTGCAGGAACTTGCTGTCGCCCTGGTCGATGATCTCGACCTTGCGCAGCATCTGGCGGACGATCACCTCGATGTGCTTGTCGTTGATCTTCACGCCCTGCAGGCGATAGACGTCCTGGATTTCCTTGGTCAGGTACACGGCCAGCGGCTCGACGCCGAGCAGGCGCAGGATGTCCTGCGGGGTCGGCTCGCCGTCCACCACGGTCTCGCCCTTCTCCACGTGCTCGCCC
>JAKFDH010000161.1:0-1882 GCA_036676245.1 Massilia sp.
TGGGTATTCCGGCCTATCGTGACCAGCGATTCCGGTCCATCGTGACCGGTCGTTCTGGTCCATCGTGACCGGCCATTCCGGTCTATCGTGACCGATATCGGTGGGCCACCGGAATCGGCGGTCATGATGCCGGAATCAACGGTCACGATAACGGAATGACGTCGTACCGCGCCCAAGTGATGTTACGCATATAGCAACCAACCGGGTACGCTGCCAGCTTTTGCTTGGAGACAGCGTGCCGGTATCAAGGATCACTATGCGTAAGATAAAAGACGTTTTGCGTTTGAAGCTGGACGCCGAGCTCTCGCACCAGCAGATCGCCACGGCGCTGGGCATCTCAAAGGGTGTCGTCACCAAGTATGTTGGTCTGGCCGCGGCGGCAGGCCTGGACTGGTCGACCGTGCAGACGCTGGACGAGGCCGCACTGGAGCGGCGCCTGCTGGTGGCGCCGGAACAACCGCGCGAACACGTACAGCCCGACTATGGCCGGCTGCACCAGATGCTGCGCGGCAAGGGCATGACGCTGATGCTGCTGTGGGAGGAGCACCGCGCCGACCACGCCGATGCACAAACCTATAGCTATTCGCAGTTCTGCGAGAATTACCGGCGCTTTACCAAGCAGCTCAAACGCTCGATGCGTCAAATTCACCGGGCCGGCGAGAAGCTGTTCATCGACTACGCGGGTCCGACCATCGCCCTGACCGACGCCAGTCGCGCCCACATCTTCGTGGCGGCGTTGGGCGCCTCCAGCTACACCTATGCCTGCGCCACGCCGCGCGAAACGATGACCGACTGGATCGAATCGACGGTGCGCGCGCTTACCTTCTTCGGCGGTGTGCCTCAGCTGATCGTGCCGGATAACCCGCGTGCCATGATCTCGCAGGCCGATCGTTACGAGCCGCGCAGCAACGACACGGTGCTCGACTTCGCACGCCACTATGGCACCTCGGTTCTGCCGGCGCGGCCCCGACACCCGCAGGACAAAGCCAAAGCGGAGTCGGCGGTTCAAGTGGTTGAACGTTGGATCATGGCGCGTCTGCGCCACCAGCGGTTCGCCAGCGTGCACGAGATCAACGAGGCGATCGCGCCGTTGCTGACACGGCTTAACGACAAGCCGTTCCAGAAGCAGCCTGGCAGTCGTGCCAGCACCTTCGCCGAGATCGATGCGCCGGCCTTGTTGCCGCTGCCGCTACAGCGCTACGAGATGGCGCACTTCAAGACCGTCAGGGTCCATATCGACTACCACGTCGAGGTCGAGCGCCATCGCTACAGCGTACCGCACGCGTTGGTCGGACAGGTGCTCGAAGCCCGTGTCACCGCCGCCGTGGTCGAGATCCTGCATCGCGGCCAGCGTGTCGCCAGCCACGCCCGCAACAGCCGCCACGGCGGGTTCACCACCACGGCGGCGCACATGCCGGCAGCGCATCGCGCTCACATGGAATGGACCCCGGCGCGCCTGATCCACTGGGGAAAAAGCATCGGACCCGCAACCGCCGAAGCGGTGACCAGATTGATGGCCGAGAACAGGCATCCGGAGCATGGCTATCGCGCCTGCCTGGGGCTGCTCTCGCTGGCCAAGCGCTACGGCAAGATCCGGCTTGAGGCGGCCTGCATGCTGGCCTTGCAGATCGGCGCCTGCCAGTACCGCCATGTGCGCGACATCCTGGCCAATAACCGTGACAAGAGCGCGTCGGTCGTCGCCGGCGACTGGGTCAGCCCCGACCATGCCCACGTGCGTGGACCCGGCTACTACCAATAAAAAAGAGAGAAAACAATGATGATGTACACCACACTGGCGCAGCTGCGCACGCTAAAACTGGACGGCATGGCCGCCGGCCTGGAAGACCAGATGGCCCAGCCCAGCATGGGCGCCTTAAGCTTC
>JAKFDH010000162.1:0-1705 GCA_036676245.1 Massilia sp.
GGTCTCGCCATTCTTGTCGTCGCCAAAATCGAATTCGAGCTTGTAGTTCTTCGTTTCCTCGTCAAACTTGATCACCATCTCGGCGGTGAAGGGCCAGCCCGCCTTGGAGCGGAAGCCTTCCAGTGGGCCGATCTTGCGGTCGCGCAGGAACTGCTCGACCTCGGCCGCTTCAAAGGTGCGGCCCGCCGGCGTCTTGCCGAATGAAAAGCCGCAGCCATCGTCGCCGTTTTTCCCGGTGCAGGTGTAGCGGCGGTAGTTCTCCTTCATCACGCCGCCGCAGTTGGGGCAGGGCGCGGACAGCGTGGCGTAGTCGCCGGGAATCGTGTCCTTGTCGTAGCCCTTGGCCTTGTTGACGAGGTTTTCCGTCATGGCGGCAATTTCCGCCATGAAGGTTTCGCGGCTCAGTTTGCCGTGCTCCATCTGCGCCAGCTTGTACTCCCACTCGCCGGTCAGCTCGGCCTTGGAGAGCTCTTCCACGCCCAGGCCGCGCAGCAGCGTCATGAGCTGGAAGGCCTTGGCGGTCGGGATCAGTTCGCGCCCTTCGCGCAGCATGTATTTCTCGGCGATCAGGCCCTCGATGGTGGCGGCGCGCGTGGCCGGCGTGCCCAGGCCTTTTTCCTGCATGGCTTCACGCAGCTCGTCGTCGTCTATGGTCTTGCCGGCGCCTTCCATCGCGCCCAGCAGCGTGGCTTCGCTGTAGCGGGCCGGCGGCCGGGTCTTCAGGCCCTTGGCCTCGACCACCTCGGCGCGTACCATCTCACCGGGCTTGACCGGCACCAGGCTCTGGCCCTTGTCGCCGTCCTTGGCATCGGCCACTTCATCGGCCGCTTCCTTGCCGTAAATCGCCAGCCAGCCGGGCTTGACCAGCACCTTGCCCTCGGTCTTGAAGCTATACCCCACGGCCTGTGAAATGCGGGTCGTGACCAGGTATTCGGCGCTCGGGTAAAACACCGCCATGAAGCGGCGCACCACCAGGTCGTACAGCTTTTGCTCGGCCTCGCTCAGGCCACTGGGCGCCTGCGTGGTTGGGATAATGGCGAAGTGATCGCTCACCTTGGCGTTGTCAAAAATCCGCTTGCTGGGCTTGATGTAGTTGCCCTTGAGGGCCGTGGCCGCGTGCGGCGCCAGGTGGCGCATGCCGCTGTCGGCCAGCATTTCGAAGGTCTGCTTGACCACCGGCAAATAGTCTTCGGGCAGCGCGCGCGAGTCGGTACGCGGATAGGTCAGCGCCTTGTGGCGCTCGTACAGGCTTTGCGCAATCGACAGCGTGGTCTTGGCCGAGAAGCCGAATTTGCCGTTGGCTTCGCGCTGCAGCGAGGTCAAATCGAACAGCAGGCCGGCGGCCTGGGTGGTCGGCTTGGACTCTTCCGTCACCGTGGCGGCCTTGCCGCGCACCGCCTCGGCAATCGCCAGCGCTTCGCGCTCCGACCAGACGCGGTCGGCCCGCAGCTCGGCGTCGGGTTCGGCATTGTCCGCATTCGCCGCGGCCTTTTTCCATTTCGGGTCGAACCACTTGGCCGGGTATTCGCCGGCTTCGGCCAGAAAGCTCGCGTGAATTTCCCAGTAGTCGCGGCTGACGAACTTGCGGATCTTTTCCTCGCGCTCCACCACCACCGACAGCGTCGGCGTCTGCACGCGGCCCACGGTGGTCAGGAAGAAGCCGCCATCGCGTGAATTGAAGGCGGTCATGGCGCGGGTGCCGTTG
>JAKFDH010000163.1:0-1615 GCA_036676245.1 Massilia sp.
ACTGGACGTTGGATTCGGGGTTGAGGATTTTCTTGCGCCACAGCCCGAACGTATCCACGGTGCGCTCGCGCACGTTCTTGCCGCGCTCCAGGATGATGGGCCGCAACCCCATCTGCGCCAGGACCAGGCCGGCGAACAGGCCACAGGGGCCGGTGCCGATGACGATGGGTCGCAACGCCTGGTCGGAAATCGATCCGGCCACGGGCTTGTAGGTGGTATCGGGCGTCGGCATCACCTTGCCGTCAAGCGCCTCCTCATCCACCTGCAACCGCCGCAGGATGTCGGCCTCCCGCGTGGTCTCCACGTCCACCGCATAGATCAACGTGATCGCGCCGCGCTTGCGCGCGTCGTAGCTGCGCTTGGCCACGGTGAAACCGACCAGCTCGTCGGCGGCGATGCCGAGGCGCGCAGCGATCGCGGCGGGCAGCGCGGCGGCGTCATGATCGAGCGGAAGCTTGAGGTCGGTGAGTCGCAGCATGGGCAAGGCCGGAGAGGTGCGTCAGTTTAACGGCGGCCGCCGCGATGCGCGGTAAGGTGGCGGCCACATGCGGTTTTGGGAGGAACCCTCATGAGGCGCAGTCTGTTGCCGCCGCACGGCGTATTCCTGCTGCTGTCGCTTCTTGCAGGCGCCGCGTCGGCGGCCGAACCGCCCGGGCGCCGCACCTATGCCAACCCGGTGGACGTGGATTACCGCTACAACTTCGAGCAGCTCAACGAAGGCATTTCCTACCGCACCGGCGCCGACCCGGTGATCGTGCGGCACAAGGGTGCGTACTACCTGTTCCAGACCCTGGCCGATGGCTACTGGCGCTCCACCAACCTGCTGGACTGGCGCTTCGTCACGCCCAGCCGCTGGCCTTCGGAGAGCATCGTGGCGCCGGCCGTGGTGGCCGACGGCGAGCGGCTGGTGATCATGCAGTCCGCGTTCGGCCCGCGCGCCGTGCTCCAATCCACCGATCCGGCCAGCGGCAAGCTCGACTTCGCCACCCGCCTGTTGCCGCGGATGCCCACTGCGGTACCGCCGGGGCAGGACATCCTGCCGCTGGGGCCGGGCAAGATCCCACCGGGGCCGTGGGATCCCGCGCTGTTCATCGACGACGACGGCCAGTGGTACCTGTACTGGGGCTCATCGGATACCTATCCGCTCTACGGCATCGCGATGGAAAAGACCGCGCGCGGCTTTGCCTTCCGCGGCGAACCGGAAGTGATGCTGGCGCTGGAGCCGGAAAAGCACGGCTGGGAGCGCTTCGGCCCCGATCACCGGGGGGCGAAGTTCCCCGACGGCAAGCCGATCGGCAATTACATGGAAGGCGCGTGGATGACCAAGGTCCGCGGCCGCTACTACCTGCAGTACGGCGCGCCCGGCACCGAGTACAACGCCTACGCCAACGGCACCTACGTCGGCGACAGTCCGCTGGGCCCGTTCGAGTACGCGCCCTACAACCCCATCGCTTACAAGCCCGGTGGCTTCGTGCAGGGCGCCGGGCACGGTTCCACCTTCCAGGACGAATACGGCAACTGGTGGAACACGGGCACGCCGTGGATCGGCTACAACTGGACCTTCGAGCGCCGCATCGCGATGTTCCCGGCGGCGTTCGCCGACGACGGACAGATG
>JAKFDH010000164.1:0-59317 GCA_036676245.1 Massilia sp.
ACGAATTTGCTAAACTTGTTCATGACCTACCTCCTCAATTGCGGCTCTGCGCCGAAAGTTGTACCAACCCTCAGCGTAACCCGCGTTAGTTGAGGTTGGTAGGTCAATACATTCTGTCTACCCTCAATCGACGTATCAAACCGCCTTCATCTTGGCCCGCAGCATCTCGCGCACATGCGGCGCGGCCGCGTAAGGATCGCCCGGATTCCTTTGGTGCACGATGTCATCCATCCGCTCCGCCACATTCCCCAGCGCCTGCGGGTGCGAATAAATATAGAACTGCCCCTCGCGGATCGCCTTGAAGGTGATCTCGGCCACGTCCGCCGCCGACACCTTGCCCGACTCCACCGCCTTGACCGTCATCGCCTGCGCCGCCACCTGGCTCGCGGTCGGCCCCGCCGTCATCTTGACGTCTTCCGGACGATTGCGATGCGACATGCTGATCCCGGTCGGCACGAAATACGGGCACAGCACCGAGGCCCGGATCGGCGCCTCCACCAGCGCCAGGTCGTGGTACAGCGTTTCCGACAGCGACACGACCGCGTGCTTGGATACGTTGTACACGCCCATGGTCGGCGCATTGAGCAGCCCGGCCATCGACGCCGTGTTGACGATATGCCCTTCGAACGCCGGATCGGATTTCGCGCACTCGAGCATCAGCCTGGTGAAGATGCGCACGCCGTGGATCACGCCCCAGACGTTCACGCCCATCACCCATTCCCAGTCGGCTTCGCTGTTCTCCCAGATCAGCCCGCCCGAACCGACGCCGGCGTTGTTGAACACCAGGTGCACGGCGCCGAACTTCGCCATCGTCGCATCCGCCAGCGCCTGCACCTGCTCGCCCTTGCGCACATCGCAGATCATCGCCAGCACCGAAGCGCCCTGCCCTTCGAGTTCGGCTTTGGCCTTGTCCAGCGCATCCTGCTGCACGTCGGCCAGCACCAGTTTCATGCCCAGTTTGGCGGCGGTGCTCGCGAATTCGCGGCCCAGGCCGCTGGCGCCGCCGGTGATGACGGCGACTTTGTTTTCAAAATTCTTCATCAGATGAGCTTTACAAGTTGTTTGCCAAAATTGCGGCCCTTGAGCAGGCCGATGAATGCCTCGGGCGCCGCCGCCAGCCCGGGCGCGATCGTTTCGCGGTACTTCAGCTTGCCGGCGGCGACCAGCTGGCCCAGTTCGCCCAGCCCTTGCGGCCACAGGTCGAGGTGCTCGGTGACGATGAAGCCGCGCACCGTCAGGCGCGAGGTCAGCATGAAGCGCAGGTTCTGCAGCGAGGTGTCCTCGCCGTTGTAGCCGGCGATCAGGCCGCACAGCGCCACCCGACCGAAGGCGTTGGTGCGCGCCAGCGCGGTATCGAAGACCTTGCCGCCGACGTTCTCGAAGATCGCGTCGATGCCGTCCGGCGTCGCGTCAGCCATGTCGGCCGCCAGCTTGCCGGCCTTGTAGTCGACGCAGGCGTCGAAGCCCAGCTCATCCACCACATAGGCGCATTTTTCCGCGCCGCCGGCCACGCCGACCACGCGGCATCCCTTCATCCTGGCCAGCTGGCCGACCGCGCTGCCGACTGCCCCGCTGGCGGCGGACACGACGACGGTCTCGCCCGCCTTCGGCTGCATGATCTGGTTCAGGCCATACCAGGCCGTCATGCCCGGCATGCCGACCACGCCGAGGTAGGCCGGCAACGGAATGCGGCTGGTGTCGACCTTGCGCAGCATGGCGCCGTCCGACACGCCCATCTCCGACCAGCCGAGCGCGCCGACGACCATGTCGCCGACGGCAAAGCGCGGGTTGTTCGATGCCACGACTTCGCCGGCGGTGCCGCCGATCATCGTTTCGCCGAGCGGCTGCGGCGCGGCGTAGCTCTTGGCCTCGCTCATGCGCCCGCGCATGTAGGGGTCGAGCGACAGGTAATGGTTACGCACCAGCACTTCGCCGGCGCCGATGGCGGGAATGGCAATGCTTTCAATGCGGAAGTTCTCTGGCAGCACCTCACCGCGTGGGCGGGAGGCGAGCACGATACGGTTGAAACTGTCCATCGTCAAATCGCCGTGACGCCGCCGTCGACCGCCAGGATCTGGCCGGTGATGTGCTTGCCCGCATCGGTTGCGAACAGCAGCGTGGCGCCCTTCAGGTCTTCGTCGTCGCCGACGCGGCCCAGCGGCGCGTCGTTGGCGAGCCGGTCTTCGCCGATCGCTTCGAACACGCCCTTGGTCATCTTCGAGTGGAAGAAGCCCGGCGCGATCGAGTTGACGGTGATGCCGTAGCGGCCCCACTCGCCCGCCAGCGTGCGCGTGAAGTTGACGACCGCGCCTTTCGAGGTGTTGTAGGCAATGGTCTGGATGGTGCCGGCCGGGTTGCCGGCCAGGCCAGCGATCGACGAGATATTGATGATGCGCCCGTACTTGCGCGGGATCATCGACAGCTTGCCCACTGCCTGGCTGACCAGGAAGATGCTGCGGATGTTCAGGTTCATCACCTTGTCCCAGGCTTCGACCGGGTGGTCCTCGGCCGGCGAACCCCAGCTGGCGCCGGCGTTGTTGATCAGGATATCGATCTTGCCGAGACGGTTCAGGGCCTCGTTGACCATCGCCGTGACGTGCTCGTCCTTCGACAGATCGGCCGCGATCGCGGTCGCCTCGATGCCCTTCGATTTCAGGTGGGCGACGGCTTCGTCCAGGTCCGACTGCTTGCGCGAGGTCAGGACCAGGCGTGCGCCCTGCTCGCCCAGCGCTTCGGCCATCTGCAGGCCGAGCCCGCGCGAACCGCCGGTGACGAGGGCGGTCTTGCCGACCAGCGAAAAGAGTTCTTGGGTAGTACGCATGTTGGTTTCCTTATGGTGTCAGGTGGCGTAGTCCATGCACTGGCGCCCTTCGCGGACGGCGGCAATGAACGGCTTGAGAGCTTGATGGGTCGGATGGTCGGCGTAGGCGTCGAGCGCGGCCTTGTCGGCGAACTCGGAGTACAGCACCACGTCGTAGGTCGCTTCCAGCCCGGGTTGGGCCAGCGCCACCTCAAACGCGAACATGCCCGGGACAATGCCTTTGCAGCCATTGAGCAGGTCGCGCATCTTCGCCGCGTTGGCCGCCTTGTCGGCGCCTTCGGCAAAGTCCTTCAGCTTCCACATCACAATATGTTTAATCATTTGAATAGTTTTTTGCTTGTAAGTTTTAACAGTTAAAACCAGTTGTCCTGCATATCCAGCGTCGTCGTATCGATACTGGCCAGCAGTTCCAGCTGTTGCTGCACCTTCGGCAGTTCCCAGTGGAAGAAATAACGGCAGGCTTGCAGCTTGCCGCGGTAAAAGTTGGCGTCGTCGCCAGTGGCGGACGGCAGGCGGATCGATGCGACCAGGCCCATCTCCAGCCACATCCAGGCGACGACGGCATGGCCGACCGCTTCCAGGTAGAGGCTGGCGTTGGCCAGGGTCTTGTTCAGGTCGCCGGCGGCGTACAGGATACGGGTGACCTTGAAGACGCGCTCCCACTCCTCCTCGAGCAGGTCGGCGCTGGCGTGCAGCTCGACCGTCCCGTCCGAGGCGCGCACGCGCGCGATCAGCGCATCGACTTCGGCGCCGATGGCCTTGAGCAGCGCGCCGTCCTGCATCGAGGCCTTGCGGCCCAGCAGGTCGAGGCCGTGGATGCCGTGCGTGCCTTCGTGAATGGCGTTCAGTCGGTTGTCGCGATAGAACTGTTCGACATTGTACTCGCGCGTATAGCCATAGCCGCCATGCACCTGGATCGCCAGGCTGTTACCCTCCAGGCACCATTGGGATGGCCAGGACTTGGCGATCGGGGTCAGGAAATCGAGCAGGCGGCCCGCGTTCAGGCGCGCTTCCGGGTCGGGGGCGGTGTTCTGCTCGTCGACCAGGCGCGAACAATACAGGCACAGCGCCAGCGCCCCTTCGGCGTAGGCTTTCTGGGCCAGCAGCATGCGCCGCACATCGGTGTGCTCGATGATCGGCAGCTGGGGCTTGACGGGATCCTTCTCGGCCGGCAGGCGGCCCTGCGGCCGGTTGCGCGCGTAGTCGAGCGCATGCAGGTAGCCGGTCACGCCAAGCACGGCGGCGCACATGCCGACGCCGATGCGCGCTTCATTCATCATGTGGAACATATTGGCCAGGCCCTGGTGCGCGTTGCCGACCAGGTAGCCGATGGCGCCCGCCTTGCCAGCCGGCTTGCACTTGCCTTCGCCAAAGTTGAGCAGGCAATTGGTGGTGCCGCGGCTGCCCATCTTGTGGTTCAGGCCAGCGAGGGCGATGTCGTTGCGCTCGCCGAGCGAGCCGTCCTCGTTGACGAGGAACTTGGGCACGATGAACAAGGAGATGCCCTTCACGCCGGGGATCAGCTTGCCGTCGGGGCCGGGGATCTTGGCCAGCACCAGGTGCACGATGTTCCCGGCAAGGTCGTGTTCGCCGGCCGAGATCCACATCTTGTTGCCGGTCAGGCGGAACTGGCGTTCGCCTTCGGGGCCGTCGACCGGGTCCGGTTCGGCGCGGGTCGTGATGTCGGACAGGCTGGAGCCTGCCTGCGGCTCGGACAGGCACATCGTGCCGAAGAACCTGCCGGCCAGCATGGGGCGCACGAAACGGGCGACCTGGCGCGGCGTGGCCGCTTTCAGCAGGGTGTTCGCATTGCCGACCGTCAGGAAGAGATACGACGTGGTCGCGGTGTTCGCTGCCGTGAAGTAGGCGGCGATGGCCTTGTCGACGGTGACCGGCAATTGCATGCCGTCATACTCGTAGTCCTGGGCGGCGGCCAGCAGGCCGGCGGCGCAGAATGCGTCGAGCGCGACCTTGACTTCGGGGATGATGGTGACGGTTTTCCCGTCGAAATGGGGTTCGTTGCTGTCGCTTTTCTTGTTATGCGGGGCGAACAGGTCGGTGGCGATCTGTTCGGCGGTGTCGAGCGCGGCGTTGAAGGTTTCGCTGCTGTGGTCCTGGAAGCGCTCGCGCGAGGTCAGCGAGGTGATGTCCAGCCATTCGTAGAGCAGGAAATTGAGGTCGCGGCGCGACAGGATTTTCGATTGCATGCTGGCCTTCAAGAAACATTGGCTGCGCCGGATTCGGCGATTCTCGAAAAGAACTGCACTCTCCAACGTCGTCCCTGCGCCAAGGCGCAGGGACGACGGTGGTCGAGGTAGTTTGGAGTCGGCCCTTAGACGACTTCGAACAAGCCAGCCGCCCCCATGCCGCCGCCGATGCACATCGTGACGACCACATATTTGACGCCGCGGCGCTTGCCCTCGATCAGCGCATGGCCGGTCAGGCGCGCACCCGACACGCCGTACGGGTGCCCAACCGCGATCGCCCCGCCATTGACATTCAGCCGGTCCATCGGAATGCCAAGGCGGTCGGCGCAGTACAGCACCTGGACGGCAAACGCCTCGTTCAGCTCCCACAGGCCGATATCCGCGACCGACAGGCCGGCGCGGTGCAGCAGCTTGGGCACCGCGAACACCGGGCCGATCCCCATTTCATCCGGCTCGCAGCCAGCCACCGCGAAGCCGCGGAAGATGCCCAGCGGTGCCAGGCCCTTGGCCTGTGCCGTCTTGGAACTCATGACGATCGCCATCGACGCGCCGTCGGAGAACTGGCTGGCGTTGCCGGCGCTGATGACCCCGTCTGGAACCGCGGTACGGATCTTGGACACGGCTTCGAGCGTGGTATCGGCGCGGATGCCTTCGTCGGCGCCGATGGTCACTTCGCGCGTGAGCAGCATGCCGGACGCCTTGTCCGCCACGCCCATCACGGTCGTCATCGGCACGATCTCGGCATCGAACTTGCCGGCCGCCTGGGCATTCGCCGCACGCTGCTGGCTCTGCACGCCGTATTCATCCTGGCGGTCGCGGCCGATGTTGTAGCGCTTGGCGACCGTCTCGGCCGTCTGCAGCATCGGCCAGTACAGTTCCGGCTTGTGTTCCTTGAGCCATGGGTCGGCCAGCATGTGGGTATTCATTTCCTGTTGCACGCAGGAAATCGACTCGACGCCGCCGGCCGCGTAAATCTCGCCTTCGCCGGCGATGATGCGCTGGGCCGCGGTGGCGATGGTTTGCAGGCCCGAGGAGCAGAAGCGGTTGATCGTCATGCCGCCGGTGGTCACCGGGCAGCCGGCGCGCAGCGCCACCTGGCGCGCGATGTTGGCCCCGGTCGCGCCTTCCGGGTTGGCGCAGCCGACCAGCACATCCTCGACCTCGCCCGCCTCGATATTGGCGCGGGAGATCACCGCCTGCAATGCATGGCCGCCCAGGGTCGCGCCATGGGTCATGTTGAAGGCGCCCTTCCATGATTTGGCCAGGCCGGTGCGTGCGGTCGATACGATGACGGCGTCTATCATTACTGTCTCCTGAGTTGGGATTGTTGGCGCATGTCCGCCGTGTGTTCAATACGAGAATAGCACATTTTAGTACGGTCGTTCGCAAATTTTAATTTACGCCACGACGAGGCGCTAACCGACGCCAGTCCACGTATGCGACAGCGCACCAAGCGTGCGTTGCGGACTGCCCTGGGACCCGATTCGCACAAGTGACCGCTTCGCGATGGCAGCAATCTTTACACCATTTTTATATTCAAAGCGATATCGTTCCCGCTGGCGCCAAGCCGGGTTTCGAGAATTTCAGGAAATTACAAGGAATGCAATGACTACAGCGACTTCAAAAAGCGCGCTCGCCACACTGACTCTGGCAGCGATTGGTATCGTCTACGGTGATATCGGCACTAGTCCGTTATATACGATGAAAGAGGTCTTTTCCGAGGCCCACGGCATCGAACTCAATCACGCAAATTTGCTCGGGGTCGTTTCGCTGATTGTGTGGGGCTTGACCATCATCGTTTCGTTGAAGTACGTGACGCTCATTCTAAGAGCAGACAACCGCGGAGAAGGCGGCATCATGGCTTTGATGGCTCTGGCCATGTCGTCCGTGACCAGGGAATCGCGTTGGTTCTACCCCTTGATGCTGGTGGGTCTGACAGGAACCGCGCTATTTTTCGGCGACGGCATCATCACGCCGGCCATATCCGTCCTGTCCGCAATCGAAGGCCTGGAGGTTGCCACGCCGGCGTTCAAACCCTATGTCGTCCCCATCACTGTGGCCGTGCTTGTCGCGCTCTACATGGTGCAACACACCGGGACGGCTGGAATCGGCAAGTGGTTCGGACCCATCGTGCTGGTTTGGTTCGGTACATTGGGAACGATGGGTGTCATCAATATCATTGAGAATCCAGGCATCCTGGCCGCCCTCAATCCAATCCATGCATTGCGCTTCCTGCTTGACAATGGCTGGCTCGCCTTCATTGCGCTCGGCGCGATCTTCCTGGCGTTTACGGGCGCCGAGGCGCTTTATGCGGACATGGGCCACTTTGGAAAAAAATCGGTCCGGCTTGCCTGGTTCCTTGTCGTTTTTCCAGCACTGTCGCTTAACTACTTGGGGCAAGGAGCGCTGCTGCTCTCGAATCCCGATGCTGTCTCGAATCCGTTTTATCACCAGCTTGGTCCATGGAGCATTTACCCTCTGGTCGTCATGGCAACCATGGCGACGGTCATCGCATCGCAGGCCACCATCTCGGCGACTTTTTCAGTGGTCCAGTCAGCGATTTCACTTGGCTTCTTGCCGCGTATGCGCGTGATCCATACCTCGGATCGCGAAATTGGCCAGATTTACATTCCATTCGTGAACTGGCTGCAACTCGTTGTCGTGATAGCCGCAGTGGCGGGATTTGGCTCATCGACCAACCTGGCTGCCGCGTATGGCATTGCCGTGGTAACGACCATGCTCACCACGACCGTATTGACCTTCTTCGTGATCCGCTACAAGTGGAAGTACAACCTCTTCCTTTGCTGGGCTGCGACAGGATTCTTCCTTGCCATCGATATTGCATTCTTTGCCTCCAATTCGCTGAAGATCGCTCATGGCGGATGGTTTCCGCTGCTGCTTGGCGCGGCTGCGATGACGGTCATGCTGACGTGGCGAACCGGACGCGAGCTGCTGTTTGCAAACCTGAAGAAGCACGCCATTCCGCTCAGTGATTTCCTGCAATCCCTGTTTGAAAATCCGCCAGCGCGGGTCGAAGGCACTGCCGTCTTTTTCCGCGCGGAGGGGGATGGCGTGCCGCATGCGCTGCTGCACAACCTGCTGCATAACAAGATACTTCATGAACGGGTCGTATTCCTGACAGTATTCAACGGCGACATTCCAATGGTGCCGGACACCGAGCGCGTAAAAGTCGAAAACCTCGGACACCAGTGTTACCAGCTGAATGTGTATTATGGATTCAAGGACGAACGGGATATCCCTCAGGCGTTGAATTCAGCCATGGCGCTCGGCTTGCAGTTTGAAATGATGGAAACGTCATTCTTCATTGCCCGCCAAACCGTGATACCAGTGGTCGGTGGCGCTGGCATGGCATTCTGGCGCGATGCCTTATTCGCGACAATGTCGCGCAACGCGCGCGACGCCGCCGAATATTATCGGGTACCGACAAATCGGGTGATTGAGCTGGGAACGCAGATTGAAATCTGATCCGGCCACGGAGTATTCGTCGCCTGGCGAGGGCGAGGAGCTGGAGCGAGCTGGTGGCTTCGCTTGGGCGGCGGCTGCGTGCGTGATCACCACGGCGCTGGCCCTGCTCTTGCGTGATTCGCTTGCGCCAGCGAACCTGATCCTGCTGTATCTGTTGGCGGTGGTGTTTGTGACGATTCGGTTCGGCCGGAAGTCGGGTATCCTGGCGTCGATTCTTGCAGTGCTAACCTTCGATGTCTTCCTGGTACCCCCATATTTCTCGTTGACCGTCGCAGAACCCCAGTACCTGCTGACGCTTGCGATCATGCTAATCGTATCGCTCATAATTAGTCACTTGACCGCCAACTTGCGTCACCAGGCGCAGATCGCGCAGCATCGCGAGCGCCGCGCCCACGCCTTGTTCGACCTATCCAGGGAGTTGTCCGGTGCGTTGAGTAATGAACAAATAAGCGACATCGGCGAACGCCGCCTCAGCGCAACTTTTGACGCCCGCGCCATCATTCTTTTCCCAAGTGGGGATGGAAACCTCGTTCCGCTGGGGGACGACGCCGCGAGGCGTGTCCGGCTCGCCGAGACTTCGCTGGTCATTGCAAAACTCGTCTATGAGCGCGAAGTGACCATCGGTTACGACGAAGGCGCGACGACATCAGCAGGAATTCAATACCTTCCTTTGCGCGCGCCGATGCGAACCCGCGGCGTCCTGGTCCTTGTCCCGTCGGACCCCGCCCAGCGCCTCATTTTGGAGCAGGAACGCTTGCTGCAGACCTGCGCGGCGCAGATCGCGTTGGCGATCGAGCGGGTTCACTATGTCGATGTCGCGCACGACGCCATGCTGGCTATCGAGTCCGAACGCCTCCGCAATTCGCTGCTCAGCGCAGTTTCGCACGACGTCCGCACACCGTTAACGGCAATCGTTGGTTTATCGAGCACCTTGGCAAGCGAAAGAGCGCTACCGGACGAGACGCGTCAGGAACTGGCGGAAGCGATCCAGGACGCCGCAATCAAGATGAACAGGCTCGTAACCAATTTGCTCGACATGGCCAAGTTGCAGGCCGGCGCGGTAAAGCTGAATCGCCAGTGGCAAATGCTGGAGGAAGTCGTAGGAAGCGCCCTCGCAGAGCTTTCCGGCACACTCGCCGGCGTTCGTGTCGAGGTATCTGTGCCCGCAACGCTGCCGCTATTGAACTTCGACGCAGTGTTGCTCGAACGCGTGTTCTGCAACCTTTTGGACAACGCGGCAAAATATGGGACGCCCGGCGGTTCGATAGTGGTCGCGGCTCAACTCGTAACTGACGCGGTGCAGGTATCGATCGACGACAACGGGCCTGGCATCGCGCGCGGAATGGAGGACGCCATCTTTACCAAGTTCACGCGGGGCGAATTTGAATCGGCGCGTGCCGGGGTCGGCCTTGGCCTGACCATCTGCACTGCGATTGTCGAGGCGCATGGCGGCAAGATCTGGGCCGGGAACCGCCCGGAAGGCGGCGCCCGTTTCACATTCACGCTTCCGCTTGGAACCCCGCCTTCCGGTGAAGGGATCGAATAGCATGAACCTGGCCCCCATCCACATTCTTCTCATCGAGGATGAAAAGCAGATTCGGCGTTTTCTGAGCATGACGCTCGAGGCGGAAGGCCACACTGTGACAGAGGCGCCGAACGGGAAACAGGGCATCCTCGAAGCGGACCGCTGCCGTCCCGACCTCGTTATCCTCGATCTAGGCCTGCCTGACATGGATGGCGTGGAGGTCGTCAGGCAACTGCGCACGCGGACCGACATTCCGATTGTAATTTTGTCCGCGCGCAGCGACGAAGCGCAGAAAGTACGCGCGCTCGACACGGGAGCTGACGATTACCTCACGAAGCCCTTTGGCAATTCCGAACTGATGGCACGTATGCGCGTTCATTTGCGCAAGCGCGTCCTTGGGACGCCAGATGTCAGCTTGCAGCTATTCCAGTTCGGTGACGTCACTGTCGATTTCCCGCAACGGCGCGTGAGCCGCGCTGGCGAGCTGGTGCACCTTACCCCGATCGAATTCAAGCTCCTGTCCGTACTGGTCCTCGGCGCCGGAAAAGTGCTGACGCATTCCTACCTGTTGCGGGAGGTATGGGGAGCGGGCCATGCCGAGCGCTCCCACTACCTGCGCATTTACATGGGGCAACTACGCCAGAAGCTTGAGGATAATCCCGCGCGCCCGGCGCGTATCGTTACCGAAACCGGAGTTGGTTATCGGCTATTGATATAAGACCAGGCGATCTTCACCGGTCATGCGCCCCTGCCATTCGCGCAGCTTTCCCGCACCATGGCGCGCAGCCAGCGATGCGCCGGATCGGCATCGAGGCGCGGGTGCCACAGCAGCGATACCGTGAATTCCGGCGCCGGGAACGGCAGTGGGAAGCTGTGCATGCCTGCGCGCAGCTTGCCGGTGTGACGTTCGGGAACGGTGGCGACCATGTCCGTGCCCTGCGCGAGCGCCAGTGCCGCCGAAAAACTGGCGACGGTGGTGGCGACGTGGCGTTCCAGCGCTTGCGACGCCAGTGCGTCCTCGACCGGGCCGCCAGCCACGCCGAGGCGGGATACGGCGATGTGGCTGGCCGCCGCATAGCGGGCGGCGGTGACCTCGTTCCTGGCCAGCGGGTGTCCCTTGCGCACCACGCCGATGAAGCGGTCGCGAAACAGGGACTGCACCCGTATCTCCGGGCTGGTGACCTTGCCGACCACGCCCGTTTCCAGGTCCACGCTGCCATCGCGCAGCGCGCCGCTTTCCTTGTCGGTCTTCTGGATAAAGCACAGGCGCACGCCGGGCGCCTCGGCGGCGGCGCGGGCGATCAGCGCCGGGCCGAAATTCTCGACGAAGCCTTCGCGCGTGCGCAGCGTGAAGGTGCGACTGAGCTTTGCGAGGTCAAGCTGCAACGCTGGGCGCAGTACCACGATCGCGTCCTGCACCAGCTGGCCGACTTGTTCGCGCAGCTCAATTGCGCGCGGCGTGGGTACCAGGCCGCGGCCGGCGCGCACCAGCAACGGGTCGCCTGTCGTCTCGCGCAGGCGGGCGAGCGCACGGCTCATCGCCGATGGACTCAGCCGCAAGCGCCGGGCGGCGCCCGCCACGCTGCCTTCGGATAGCACAGCGTCGAGGGTGACAAGCAGGTTGAGATCGGGCATGGACATCCGCTCATTCTATAGGCGATTGGTTCTGATATGGCGTTGCATGCACTTATAAACTGCAAATGCTGCGCCTTCCGCCATGTCATGGTACGCGATATCGTTGTAGTACGCGCCGTCGGCCAGGAACGACGTTGACAGCTCTATTTATCGTTCATCCATCCGACTTCGGAAATTCAAAACAAGGTCACCATGATTCCCCATACCGCAAACAAGTCCGCCGGCTGGGTGCTGGCAAGCCTGGCGCTGTCGATGCTGCTGTCGTCGCTGGGCACGAGCATCGCCAGCGTCGGTTTGCCGAGCCTGGCGCTGGCGTTCGGCGCCACCTTCCAGCAGGTGCAGTGGGTGGTACTGGCCTACCTGCTGGCCGTGACCGCGCTGGTGGTCAGCGCCGGGCGGATGGGCGACCTGGCCGGACGGCGGCGGCTGCTGTTGGCCGGCATCTTCTTGTTCACGCTGGCGTCGGCACTGTGCAGCGCCGCGCCAACCCTGCCGCTGCTGATCGCCGCCCGCGCGCTGCAGGGCATCGGCGCCGCCGCCATGATGGCGCTGACGATGGCCTTCGTCGCCGGCGCGGTGGGCAAGGACCGGACCGGAAGCGCGATGGGAATGCTCGGCACCATGTCGGCTGTCGGCACCGCCCTCGGGCCGGCCATCGGCGGCGCCCTGATTGCCGGCTTCGGCTGGCCCGCCATCTTCGCAATCAATATCCCGCTCGGCATGCTGGCGCTGGTTCTCGCGCGGCGTTTCCTGCCGGCCGATGCGCCGCGCGCCGCTGCGGACAGGCCCCGCTTCGATCATCCCGGCATGCTGCTGCTCGCCCTCGCACTGGCCGCCTACGCACTGGCGATGACGGTCGGCGGCGGCAGCTTCGGCATGCCGAACCTGGCCTTGCTGGCGGCGGCAGCCCTCGGCGGCATGCTATTCCTGCGCACCGAAGCAAGGTGCGCCTCGCCGCTGGTGCCGCCGGCGCTGTTCCGCAAGCCGGCGCTGTCGGCAGGCTTCGGCGCGAGCGCGCTTGTCACTGCCGTCATGATGGCCACGCTGGTCGTCGGGCCGTTTTACCTGGCCGGCGCGCTCAAGCTCGCCCCGACAGCGATCGGCCTGGTGATGTCGTGCGGACCGGTCGTGTCGGCGCTGGCGGGGATTCCGGCTGGCCGCCTCGTCGACCGCTATGGCGCGCACCGCATGGTGATGGCGGGACTGGCGCTGATGGCGGCCGGCGCCGGGACGCTGGCGCTGGCCGGCAGTCCCGGCATCGCAGCCTATGTGGCGCCGCTTGCCGTCACCACCGCCGGCTACGCGCTGTTCCAGGCCGCCAACAATACCGGCGTCATGCTGCATATCGAACCTGGCCAGCGCGGCGTGGTATCCGGCCTGCTCGGCCTGGCGCGCAACCTTGGCCTGGTGACCGGCGCATCGCTGATGGGCGCGGTTTTCTTGATGGTCTCGACAACATTGGGGCCGGCGGCGGGCCTGCAAGCCACATTTGGCATCTCGCTGATTCTGGTGCTTGGCGCGCTCGTCATTGCATGGGCTGGCCGGGCCTTCGTCGGAAGAACTTCACTTGCCACCTGATAATCTTCCGAGTTGCCGAGATGAAAGCGTCCGGACCAATTAAATATTTGGTCGGACCACCTTGCGTCATCACTCAGACCAATCTAGAATGGCCTGACCGGATGGGTTATCAATCTTTCATGCCCGACTAGATGATCGCGCCCGCTCGGGATGCATTTTTTCACTACATCTTGGACCGCATAATGAAAACTAAAAAAATCATAGAGACACTCGCCATCGCGGCACTCTGCACCGGAACAGCGTTCGCGAACCCGATGCCGCTTCAGAACGCCAGCATCACCGCCACCTACAATGGCGCTGCGGCGGGCATGGTGGGGCTGGACTACCTGTCCGATAATTCCCTGCCGCAGAACGTCACCGGCATCGATGCATTCAACGCCGAGTTCATCACCTCTGACAGCCAGTTCATGGTCGATTTCCTCAGCAGCGGCGCCATGATGATTTACGCAAATAGCGAGATCCCGGCCGGCGCTTACACCATGCGTTTCGATTTCGGCGCCACCCTGGCCAATGCGATCACCGGCTTTACGCTGGTCGACGGCAGCGGCATTGACGGCACGCCGCTGTTGTCGATCATCGATGCCCACACGATCGAGCTCGACCTGAGCAAGGTGACGTGGAACGCGAATTTCGTGCCCCTTACGGCCCAGATCGCCGCGGCGGAAGTGCCCGAACCGGGCAGCACCACCATCGTGCTGGCGGGGCTGGCTGGCCTGGCCCTGGTGCGACGAGCGCGAAAACCGCGCGCCTGACCATGGCCGGCGGCGCGCGCCGCCCTTCCCCATTCCGTTCCCGCAACAGGAGAAACACATGAAACACCCAGGTTTCAAGGCAGCCTTGTGCGCTGCCTTCTTGATGGCGGCCGTCCACGGCCAGGCCGCCGATCCGGTCGATCCGGCGCGCCAGCCGGCGCCCGCTGACGGCTGGGCCAGCCAAGCCGGCGGCACCGTCGGCGGCTCGGCCGCGATCGCCGCCCAGGTCTACACCGTCAGCACCCGGCCGCAGTTGCTCGCGGCGATCGCCAACGGCGGCACCAACGCCAAGATCATCAAGGTGGTCGGCATCATCGACATGAGCGAAGGCGTGCCGTATGCCAGCAGCGCCGACCAGTCCTCGCGCGGCGCCGTTCGCCTCAAGAGCAATACCACCCTCATCGGCGGCAACAGCAATTCGGGCTTCGTCAACGGCCACATCATCGTTTCGGGCGTGTCGCAGATCATCATCCGCAACCTGAAGATCGTGGCGCCTTGCGATGTCGGCCCTGTATGGGACCCGAACGATGGCAGCCTCGGCAACTGGAACTCCGCCTTCGATGCGATCGGCGTCTCCAACGCCGACCACGTATGGGTCGACCACAACAGTTTCACCGATGTACCGATGACGGACAACTTCCTGCCGATCGAAAATGGCCGCCCCAAGCAGTGCCATGACGGCGCACTCGACATCACCAATGCGTCCGACTACGTCACCGTGTCGTACAACGTGTTCGGGCAGCATGACAAGACCAACCTGGTCGGCGGCAGCGACAGCGCCAGCGCCGACGAGGGCAAGCTGCGTGTCACCTTCAGCAACAACGTCTACCGCGATGCCGCCAGCCGCTCGCCGCGCGTGCGCTTCGGCCAGGTCCACCTGTTCAACAACTACTACGCAGGGTCCAAATCCGCGGCCGTGTACGCCAACAGCTACAGCGTCGGCGTGGGCAATGCCGCCAAAATCCTGTCGCAGAACAATGTGTTTGAAGTAGCAGGTGCGACCGCCTGCCCGGGCGTGGTGAAGAACTTCGCCACCACGGTCGCCGGCGCATTCAAGGATACCGGCTCGGCGCTGAACGGCGCCCCGCTCGGCGACTGCGTGGTGCCGAACAGCGTCAGCTGGACGCCGCCCTATGCCTACACGCCGCGTCCGGCGTCGCTGGTCAAGCTGAACGCACTGGCGCAGGCGGGTGGCGGCAAGCTGGCGACCGCGGTCACAGGCACCGGCGCGGTCGTCGTCGACACCGGCCCCGTGCTGAACTGCCCTGCCAGCGGCCTCTACTTCTGCGACGACTTCCAGAATGGAACGAGCGCGAAATGGGACCTGCTGCCCGTGGCAGGCCCGAACGGCAGCTTCGGCGTCATCTCCGAAGTGGCTGGCAGCGCCAACAAACTGATGCAGTACTCGGCGGCCACGACCGGCGGCATCCTGGCGCTGATCAAGAGCACCGACATGGCGAACCTGCCATCGGGCGACTACTTCGTGGAAGCACGCATCCGTCCGATGACCAATAGCACCACCGGTAACAAATTCCTGTTCCTCGTCACGCGCTACACCGACCCCGGCAACTGGTACGCGGCCGGCCTGAACGTACAGAGCAGCACCGCCAGTACCCAAGTCGAGATCGCCAAAATGCTGGCCGGCGCATTGACCCGTCCCAAGCAGGTGAAAAAGCCGATCTCGATGGATGCCCAGTTCTACACGGTGCGCTTTGAAATGATCGGCACCACGCTGACCGTCTACCTGGACGGCGAAAAACTCGGCTTTGTCACCGACACCTCGTTCGCCGCGCGCGGGCGGGTCGGCCTGTACACGGCCAACAAGACCTTCCAGATCGACGACGTGCGCATCGGCGACCCGAACCTCAAGCCAGTGCAGCTGACGCTCAATCCGAGCGGCACCACCTACTCGGCCGAAGTGGGCGACGCGCCGCTGCAGGTGGCCGTCACGGCTGTTGCCGCGGATGGCACCGGCGACAGCTACAGCGCGGCATCGAGCAACCCGGCCGTGGCCACCGTGGCGCTCAATGGCAACCAGGCGACCATCGCCGCCGTCGGCGCCGGCAGCGCCAATATCGTGTTCACCTCCGGATCGGACCCGACCCTGAAGCGCACCATCGCCGCGAGCATCAGCCCGCAGTTCATCCAGCCGACCCAGAGCTACACGCTGACCGGCAAGACCATCCCGGCCGCGCAAGCGGGCGACGAAGCCATCGACGCCTCGCTCAAACTGGTGTTCGACAACCCGCCGGCGCTGGGCGGCGGCGGCACCATCCGCGTGTTCCGCAAACTCGACGATGCGCTGGTCGACGTGATCCGCCTGACGGGTGAAACCGACATGCTCGGCTATGTTGGGCAGGACCAGGTACGCAAGGTCAACACCACGCCGATCAAGATTTCCGGCAACACCGTGACGATCAAACTACACAGCAACAAGCTCGCCTACAACACCGAATACTATGTGGCGATCGCCGACGGCGTGTTCACCGGCGCCAAGCTGGGCGGGGTCGTGTTTGCCGGCATCGGCAAGCTGGGCGGCTGGACCTTCACGACCAAGGCCAGCGCGCCTGGCGCCGACAGCGTCACCGTCGACGATGACGGCCCCAGCGATTTCCGCAGCGTGCAGGGCGCGCTCAACCATGCGATGAAGAACTTCGCCAAGGCCACGCCCGTGACCATCAACGTCAAGAACGGTGCATACGAAGAGCTGCTGTTCCTGCGGGCCAAGGACAACGTGACCATCAAGGGCGAAAGCCGGGACGGCGTGGTGATCAAGTACACCAACCACGACACGCTCAACCCTGGCACCGGCGGCAGCCAGGTGTTCAGCGCCACGGCCAGCGCGGCCGGCGGGCGCGCCCTCATGCTGGTGGAAACCTCGGACCTGCTGAGCCTCGACACGCTCAGCATGAACAACACCACCTTGCGTTCGCCCTCCATCTCGGCGCAGGCGGAAGTCATCTACTTCAACAACGACAACGGCCGCCTGGTCGCGAAGAACGCCAGCTTCTACAGCGAGCAGGACACGCTGAACCTGAAAGGCTACGTGTGGTTCTACCGGACGCTGGTGGCGGGCAATGTCGACTTCATCTGGGGCGGTGCGCGCGCGGCGCTGTTCGAAGAAAGCGAAATCCGTTCGGTTGGCGACACCACCAGCGCGAGCAGCGGCGGCTACGTGCTGCAGGCCCGCGTGCCGAGCGCGGCCGACAAAGGCTTCGTGTTCCTCAACAGTTCGCTCACGCACGGACCGGGGCCGGGGCCCTTGCATGGCGACGTACCGAACGGCGCCACCTACCTGGCGCGCAGTTCGGGCAGCCTGAGCACCTGGGACAACATCGCCTTCATCAACTGCAAGATGGACACCCACGTGGCCGCGGTAGGCTGGGCGGGGCTGGGCGTGAATGGGCAGCCGGCGCCGAATCCCGGCGCCGCGACCGCCGTCAGCGGCTGGCGCGAGTATGGCAGCACCGACATGGCCGGCGTGCCGCTGAACCTGGCGACGCGGGTCGGCGGCTTCCAGCTCAGCCCAAGCGACATCGACGCCGGCTTCGCCACGCGAAGCAAGGTGTTTGAAGCCTACGGCAGCAATACAGGCTGGAACCCGCAGCCGTAACAACCAAGGCCCCGAACCCCGGGGCCTTTTTCTTAACCGGGGTCAGACCTCAATTAACCGCTAATCGGGGTCAGACCTCAATTCCCGTGCGTCATCGGAGCGGTGCGCCAAGTTCTTTCCGCGAAGCTGCATAAGCGGCACAATTCGCAATGGCAGCGAGCCTCCCCACCTTTGCGGCGAAATTGAGGTCTGACCCCGGTTGAGGGGGGGAATTGAGGTCTGTCCCCGGTTCTCGCGATTTTCGCGCCGGTTGTTTTTCGCCTAAGATATGGCAACCATGCAAACATTTACTGACGAGATTATCGACATCCTGGAGCCGCTCGCCGACGCGGACCGGGCGGCGCCGATGCGCGCCTATATGAAGGAGCATTTCGAGTTCCTGGGCATCGCCACGGCGCAGCGCCGCGCTGCCGTCACGCCCTTGCTGCGCAGACTGAAGGGTATTTCCGGGGACGAAACGCTGTCCATCGCGAATGAACTATGGCTGCTGCCCCGCCGCGAGTACCAGTACGTGGCGCTCGAGCTTCTGGCCCGCTACTGGAAAAACCTCGAACTCAACCATATCGACCCCCTGCTGTCGCTGGTCCAGCAAAAGTCGTGGTGGGATACCGTCGACGCCCTCGCTTCGGTCACCGGGGATGTGCTGCGCACCGCGCGCAGCGAGGATCCCGCCTGCCAGCGCCGCATGGACCTGGCGCTGGCTGACGCCAACCTGTGGGTGCGCCGCGTCGCCATGCTGCACCAGAACGGCTGGCGCGCCGAGACCGATACCCGCCGCCTGTTTGCTTACGCGCTGCAGCTCGCGCCGGAGACCGACTTCTTCATCCGCAAGGCCATCGGCTGGGCCCTGCGCGACTTCGCCCACCATGATCCGGCACGGGTGGGCGCCTTCCTCCACGCCGAAGGCCACCGCTTCGCCGGCCTGACTGTGCGCGAAGCCGGCAAACACCTCGGCCGAGCCGATACGCCGTAAGCTTCCCGTAAGTTTGAAGCAAGCATGCCGTAAGCTTGACAGCACACACTCCGTACAGCTGAAGATGTACGCGGCTGATCCGATGAGCACTGCAAACACAAATACGGAGACAAAAATGGCTATAACACCCGGCATGACCGCCGACGGTCGGAAAGTTGCAACGACCCAGGGCATCACCAAGGAGGAGCGCAAGGTTATCTTCGCTTCTTCCCTCGGTACCGTTTTCGAATGGTACGACTTCTACCTGTACGGTTCGCTCGCTCCGGTGATCGCCAAGCAGTTCTTTGTGGGCGACCCCACCACCACCTTCATTTTCGCGCTGCTGGCCTTCGCCGCCGGCTTCATCGTGCGTCCGTTCGGCGCCCTCGTGTTCGGCCGGCTCGGCGACATGATCGGCCGCAAGTACACCTTCCTCGTGACCATCCTGATCATGGGCGCGTCGACCTTCTTTGTCGGTCTGTTGCCCGGCTACGCCTCATGGGGCATTGCGGCGCCGATCATCCTGGTCTCCCTGCGCATCCTGCAGGGCCTGGCACTGGGCGGCGAGTACGGCGGTGCTGCGACCTATGTCGCCGAGCATGCGCCTGAAGGCAAGCGCGGCTTCTTCACGTCCTGGATCCAAACCACGGCGACCCTCGGCCTGTTCCTGTCGCTGATGGTCATCCTGAGCGTGCGTACCGCACTCACCCCTGCCGAGTTCGACGAGTGGGGCTGGCGCGTACCGTTCCTGGTGTCCGTGCTGCTGCTCGGCATCTCGGTCTGGATCCGCCTGTCGATGAACGAATCGCCTGCATTCGCCAAGATGAAGGCCGAAGGCAAGACCTCCAAGGCCCCGCTGTCGGAAGCCTTCCTGAAGCCGAAGAACGCGAAGATCGTCCTCCTGGCCCTGATCGGCCTGACGATGGGCCAGGCAGTGGTGTGGTACACCGGCCAGTTCTACGCCCTGTTCTTCCTGACCCAGACACTGAAGGTCGACGGCGCTACCGCCAACATCCTGATCGCCGTCTCGCTGCTGCTGGCCACCCCGTTCTTCATCGTGTTCGGCACCCTGTCCGACAAGATCGGCCGCAAGTACATCATCCTGGGCGGCTGCCTGATCGCAGCGCTGACCTACTTCCCGATCTTCGGCGCGATGACCCACTACGCCAATCCGGCGCTGGAAACGGCATTGAAGAACTCGCCAGTAGTCGTCATCGCCGACCCTGAAACCTGCCACTTCCAGTTCAACCTGACCGGTACCAAGAAGTTCCCTTCGTCGTGCGATATCGCGACCGGCTTCCTGACCCAGTCGTCGGTCAGCTACACCAAGCAGGATGGCCCTGCAGGTTCGCTGGCGCAAGTGAAGATTGGCGAGACGGTGTTCACCTCGTTCAACGCAAGCATGACGCCGGATGGCCTGAACTTCGACGCCGACAGCAAGGCCAAGGAAGCGGCACTGAAGAAGGAAGTCGGCGGCGCCATCAAGGCCGCGGGCTATCCACCGAAGGCCGATCCTGACCAGATCAACAAGCCGATGGTCGTGCTGCTGCTGTTCATCCTGGTGCTGTATGTGACCATGGTGTACGGCCCGATCGCGGCGATGCTGGTCGAGATGTTCCCTACCCGCATCCGCTACACTTCGATGTCCCTGCCTTACCACATCGGTAACGGCTGGTTCGGCGGCCTGCTGCCAACCACCGCGTTCGCACTGGTGGCGTTCAAGGGCGACATTTACTACGGCCTGTGGTATCCGATCATCGTCGCACTGATCACGGTCGTGATCGGTACGCTGTTCGTGAAGGAAACCAAGGACAACGACATCTACGCCGCAGACTGAACGGTCCCGGCTTCATCAAAACGCCGCTAGCGATAGCGGCGTTTTTTTTGGCCCGGACATATGCATTCGTTATTTTTCCGCAAAGATCTATATTCAGTAGAATGGTTCTTCCCAGAACTATCAGGCGCGTTCATGAAAACTCCATTTGCCCTTATCGCCGCAGTCGCCCTTCCCCTGGTTTCCACCTCCGTCCATGCCGCCCATTCGGTCGACGACAAGAAGATCGACGCTCTGTTCGCGGCCTGGAACAAGCCCACCAGCCCCGGCGCGGCACTGGCCGTGATCAAGGATGGCAAGATTGTCCGCAGCGCCGGCTACGGCATGGCCGATATCGAGCGCGCGGCGCCCATCCAACCTTCCACGCCCTTCCACGTCGCCTCGGTGTCGAAGCAGTTCACGGCGTTCGCGATCCACCTGCTCGCGCAGGACGGCAAGCTGGGCCTGGATGACGACATCCGCCGGCACCTGCCCGAAATGCACGACTTCGGCACGCCGATCACGATCCGCCAGCTGATCCATCACACCAGCGGTCTGCGCGACCAGTGGGCGCTGCTGGGATTGGCGGGCTGGCGCCTGGACGATGTCATCACCGAAGCCGATGTCATGCGCCTCGTCACCGCACAAAAGACGCTGAACTTTGCCCCCGGCACCGAGCATTTGTACTGCAATACCGGTTACACGCTGCTCGGCGTCATCGTCAAGCGCGTGTCCGGCAAGTCGCTGCCGGCTTTCGCCAAGGAACGCATCTTCGAGCCGCTGGGCATGAAGAACACCCACTTCCACGACAACTACCAGGCGCTGGTGAATGGCCGCGCGTCGTCGTACCAGACCGGGCCAGGCGGCGGCTTCCAGTACGTGGCGCTGTCGTATTCGAATGTCGGCGCGACCAGCCTGTTCACGACCGCGGAGGACCTGGCCCTGTGGGACCAGAATTTCTACGATGGCAAGGTCGGCGGCAAAGCCGTGCTGGCGCAAATGCAGACCAAGGGCAAGCTGGCCAGCGGCCGCGAGATCGACTACGCAGGCGGCCTGTCGATGGGGCGCTACCGCGGCGCCGAGACGGTCGAGCATGGCGGCGCCGATGCGGGCTTCCGCTCGAACATCGTGCGCTTCCCCGCGCAGCGCCTGTCTGTCGTCATCCTGTCCAACGCCGGCGACATCAATGCCGGGCGCCTGTCGCGGCGTGTCGCCGACGCCTACCTGGATGGCACCGTCGAGCCGCTGCCGGCGAGCGACACGCCGAAAATCCATACCGAGATCCCGCTCGATCCGGCGCGCCTCGATGCCCTCGTGGGCGACTACGCGCTGAATCCGTCGTTTGTCATTTCCTTCACCAAGGAAAATGGCAAGCTGATGACCCAGGCCACTGGCCAGCCCAAATTCCCGGTGTTCCCTTCGGGCGAGCGCACTTTCTTCCTCAAGGTGGTGGACGCGCAATTCACCTTCGACGCGCCATCCGAAGGTGGCGTCGTGATGGGCGGCACCTTGCACCAGAACGGCCGCAACCAGCCGGCCAGGCGCGTGCAAAAGGTGGTCCTGAACGACGCCGAACTCGACGCCCGCACCGGCATGTACTTCAGCGAGGAACTCAACGTCTTGTACAAGGTGACGAAGAAGGACGGCGCCCTGGTACTGCACCATCCGCGTGCCGATATGCCGCTCAGCACGACATCGGCGACCGCTTTCCAGGCCGACTATCCCGTTGGTAAAGTCGAGTTCACTTGCCCGGCCGGACGCGGTTGCAGCAGCTTCAGCGTCAATAACGGCAGGGTGCGCAACCTCGTCTTTACGAAAGTTGCAGTGACCCCGCTGTAGCGGAACATCGTGCGCGCGACCCGAAGGCCGGCCTTGAAGTTCAGGCGCCGTTCGCCGGGGCCTTGGCAGGCCGGCAAATCAGCTCGCCATTGTCTTGCCGCTTGAAGCATTCGGTGGGGCCGTGCTGCGCGTGCTGGCAGTAAGTCAGCATCTGCTTGCTTGGCCAGTTCGCCAGCATCAACTGCTCGCCGATCAAGTCGAATTGCTGTTTCAGCGCCGGTAAATCGTGATTCTCGCAAGCATGGACAGCGAAATTATTCCGGTTGTGCGCAACTGGGAAGTCGTTCGTGATGCGCTCCCACCCGGCCTTCATGCGCGCCCATGAAGTTCGTCCGCTGGCATACATCTGTCCGCTGCGATTGGCATGATGCAAGCGGGTATACAAGGTTTCGCCCAGCGTCTCGCGGGTGCGTTCGACCGCTTGTTCCACGTACTTCATGAATGCCTCATCGGAGCCGTACCACTGGGCCGAATGGTAGTACGATCCCGTAACATAAAGCGGCAAGTAGCCGGGATAGCGCTTCGTGGCTACGTCGGAGAGGGTATTGAACTTTTCAGCCGGCCATTGCTGGGCGAGGCCAATGCCGAGCATGGCGTCATACCATCCGGCATCGCGATCGGCTGCAGGCACTGTCGATTCCAAGGTCTTTTTGGCGCGCGCCATCCCTGCCCGGAAATCGACCCACTGCTGTTCGCCGACAGACGAGGCGTAGCCGCCGCCACGGACAAACCATGCTTGCGCGCGCTGGTATGAGCCGACCGCGATGCGTGCCGTCACTGATTTGGGCGCAGCTGCACGCCACGCATCGAGCAGCTTGCCCTGCTCTTCCCATTCCTTTTGCGTAGACACGACGCGACTGCATTGGTCGCTTTGTTTCGTCAAGCCGTCGTACATCATCAGGATTGCCGGCTGGCCTTCCGGGCTGTAAGCCGGTTCCTTGCGGTACTTGGCGGCCAGGGCATCGAGCTCGGCGAATTTTTTGGCATGCAGCAGCTTATTGGCAATGCTGTCGATCGGCTCCGGGCCGAACGGAGATCCGCAAGCAGCGGCGGAGGAGGCAATGAAGGCAAACAACAGGGCGGAAACGATACGTAACATGGGATCTCGATAGTAAAAGGACGGTAGAAGTCACCAGCCCACTGACTTTATCAGGATTTCCGTGCGGCAATAGTCACGCTTTGTCACGAACAATCACTTTTCCGAATAAAAAAAGCCGCTATCGCTAGCGGCTCTGGGAACGGAAAACCACAGCTTAACCGTTGAAGCCCTTGCCTTCTCTGGCCAGCTTGACCATCAGCGGCGCCGGCGCCCACGCGTCGCCATGGCGGCCCTTGGCGTACTTTTCCATCGCCATCAGCACATTGGACAGGCCCACCTGGTCGGCATAGAACATCGGACCGCCGCGGAACACCGGGAAGCCATAGCCGGTCAGGTACACCATGTCGATATCCGATGCACGCATCGCGATGCCCTCTTCCAGGATGCGCGCGCCTTCGTTCACCAGCGAATACACGAGGCGCTCGACAATCTCCTGGTCGCTGATCTTGCGGCGCTCGATGCCGAGGTCGGCCGAGTGCTTGACGATCATGTCGTTCACCTCCTGCGATGCATAGGCCTTGCGGTCGCCGGCCTTGTAGTCGTACCAGCCCATGCCGGTCTTCTGGCCGTAGCGGCCCATTTCGCACAGCAGGTCGGCCGTCTTCGAATAGGTGATCTCCGGCGACTCGACATAGCGGCGCTTGCGGATGTACCAGCCGATGTCGTTACCGGCCAGGTCGCCCATGCGGAACGGTCCCATCGCAAAGCCGAACTTCTCGACCGCCTTGTCGACCTGCTCCGGCAGGCAGCCTTCTTCCAGCAGGAAGCCCGCCTGGCGGCTGTACTGCTCGATCATGCGGTTGCCGATGAAGCCGTCGCACACGCCGGACACGACGCCCGTCTTGCGCAGCTTTTTCGACAGGGCCAAGGTGGTGGCCAGCACGTCCTTGCCGGTCTTGGCGCCGCGCACGATTTCGAGCAGCTTCATCACGTTGGCCGGGCTGAAGAAATGGGTGCCGACCACGTCCTGCGGACGGGCGGTGAACGCGGCGATCTTGTCCACGTCCAGGGTCGACGTGTTCGACGCCAGGATCGCGCCCGGCTTCATCACGGCGTCCAGCTGCTTGAACACGACTTCCTTGACGCCCATGTCCTCGAACACGGCTTCGACGACGATGTCGGCCTGGGCGATGTCCTCGTAGTTCAGCGTGCCGCTGACCAGGCCCATGCGCTGCTCGAACTTCTCCGGCGTCAGCTTGCCCTTCTTCATCGTGTTTTCGTAGTTCTTGCGGATCGTGGCGATGCCCTTGTCCAAGGCTTCCTGCCTGGTCTCGAGCAGCACGACCGGGATGCCGGCGTTCACGAAGTTCATCGCGATGCCGCCGCCCATCGTACCGGCGCCGATCACGGCAGCCTTCTTGATGTCGCGGGTCGGGGTGTCGCTCGGGACATCCGGCACCTTGCTGGCGACGCGCTCGGCAAAGAAGGCGTGGCGCAACGCTTTCGATTCCGGCGTCTGGATCAGGTGGATGAAGCGCTCGCGCTCGAACTTGAGGCCGTCTTCAAACTTCATCGTCACCGATGCGGCGACCGTCTCCACGCATTCGAGCGGCGCCGGGTAAGGGCCGGCCATCGCCTTGACCGTGTTGCGCGAGAATTGCAGGAAGGCTTCATGGTTCGGGTAATCGACCTTGCGGTCGCGCACGCGCGGCAGCGGCCGCACGTCGGCGACCTTGGCGGCAAAGGCGATTGCCGACTCGACCAGGTTGGCATCGGCGGCGAACACTTCGTCGAACAGCGCGGTCTTGGCCAGCTTTTCGGACGCGACCGGGGTGCCGGAGACAATCATGTTGAGAGCCATTTCGAGGCCCAGCACGCGCGGCAGGCGCTGCGTGCCGCCGGCGCCCGGCAGCAAGCCGAGCTTGACTTCCGGCAGCGCGATCTGCGCGCCCGGCAAGGCCACACGGTAGTTACAGCCAAGCGACAACTCGAGGCCGCCGCCCATGCAGACAGTGTGGATCGCCGCGACGACCGGCTTGGTCGAGCCTTCGGCGACGTTGATCAGGGTGTGCAGGGTCGGTTCGGTGAGCGCCTTCGGCGAATTGAATTCCTTGATGTCGGCGCCGCCCGAGAAGGCCTTGCCGGCGCCGGTGATGACGATCGCCTTGACCGCATCGTCCGCCTGCGCCCTGCGCAGTCCTTCGACGGCGGCGGTGCGGGTTTCAAGGCCCAGTCCATTGACCGGTGGGTTGTTCAGAGTGATGACGGCAACGCTGCCAAGGACCTGGTATTCGGCGCTCATGTCTCTTCCTTGTGTAAGTTGGAACTACCAGCCACTACTATACTCCAAATAATAGAACGGTCGTGTTATTTTATTTCGACCTAAGTGCAGGCATTCTGGAATTCGCGAATGCCAGTGTCGCCCCACAATGTCCAACGTCAGGTTTCACGATTACGACTTCGGTCACACCTCCAGCCACTCCTTGCGAATCATCGAATTCTCCCGCAACTCGGTCGGTGTGCCCTCGAACACAATCGCCCCGTGTCCCATCACATATACCCGCTGCGAGATCTCCAGCGCGATCGCCAGTTTCTGCTCGACCAGCAGCACCGAAATCCCCTTCTCCTTCAGCGCAATCAGGTAGTCGGCCACCAGCGCCACGATCTTCGGCGCAAGCCCTTCGGTCGGCTCGTCGATCATGATCAGGTCCGGGTCGCCCATCAGGCTGCGGCACAGGGTCAGCATTTGCTGCTCGCCACCGGACAGGAAACCGGCCGCCACCATGCGCCGCTCCTGCAGGCGCGGGAACATGCGGTACATATCGTCGAGCGACCAGCGCCCCGCCACGTTCGCCTTCTTCTGGCCGAGCACCAGGTTCTGCTCGACGGTCAAGGTAGGAAAGATGTCGCGGTTCTCCGGCACATAGGCCAGGCCCTTGTGCGCGATCTGGAAGGCTTTCAAGCCCAGCATCTCGTCGCCCTTGAACATCACCGAGCCGGTGGCATTCACCTGCCCCATCACCGCCTTGACCAGGGTCGAGCGCCCTACCCCGTTGCGGCCCAGCAGGCTGACGATCTCGCCCTTGCCGATGTGGATGTCGACGCCGTGCAGGATGTGGCTCTTGCCATAGAAGGCGTGCAGATTCTGTACTTCAAGGATGTTCGTCACGCGTGTTCCTCGCTTCCGAGATAAGCCGCCTGGACCGCGGCGTTGCTGCGGATGTTGGCCGGCGTGTCGCAGGCGATCACTTCGCCGTACACCAGCACCGCGATCTTGTCGGCCAGCCCGAACACGACGCTCATGTCGTGCTCGACCATGACCAGCGTCTTGCCGACGGTGACCTTGCGGATCAGTTCGACCGCCGCATCCGATTCGGAGCGGCTCATCCCGGCGGTAGGCTCGTCGAGCAGGATCACGTCGGCCCCGCCGGCGATCGTGATGCCGATCTCGAGCGCGCGCTGCTCAGCATACGTCAGCACCCCGGCCAGCACATGGCGCTGGCGCTGCAGGCCGATCTGTTCCATCACCGCCTCGGCCCGTTCATGGGCGTCGCGCAAGCCATTCAGCCGCTGCCAGAACGAATACTTGTAGCCGAGCGACCACAGCACCGCGCAGCGCAGGTTCTCGTAGACGGACAGCTTGTCGAACAGGTTGCTGATCTGGAAGCTGCGCGACAGGCCAAGCCGGTTGATTTCATACGGCCTGCGGTTGGCGATGCTGCTGCCATTGAGCTGAATGTCGCCGCCGCTGATGCTGTAGCGGCCCGACACCAGGTTGAACAAGGTCGACTTGCCCGCCCCGTTCGGTCCGATGACGGCGCAGCGCTCGCCCTTGGCCACGGCCAGGCTGGCGCCGCGGATGATCTCGGACTTGCCGAAGCTCTTGCGGACTTCCTTCAATTCGAGCGCGTTCGTGCTCATGCCGTCCCTCCTGCGCGCTGTTTGGCCACAATCTCGGCGTTCACTTCATTCCAGATGGCGTAGTAGCCGGGCTGGTACTGGCGGTAGCCGAAGATGCCGATCGCCAGCATGGCCAGCGTGATCTCCCACGGCAGCCAGCCCTTGGTGTCGATGGCGACGCCAAAGCGCGTCATCACGCTGCCGTTGGCCGCTTCCAGCGTCAGGTGGTACAGCATCTCGATGGCGCACACCAGGCCCACGAGGCCCACCAGCGACACCGCGCACACCGCCAGCAGCGACGGCCAGATGCGGCTCCAGTGGCCGAACTTGGCCACCCGCAGCAGCATCAGGATCAGGCTCGCCAGCCCGGCCGGCGCGTAGCGCACCAATACGATGAAGAACAGGCCCAGGTACAGCTGCCATGCCGGCGTGTACTCGGACAGCATGACCGAGAAGAAGATGCCGACAATCGCGCCCAGCAAGGGACCGAAGAAGAAGCCGATGCCGCCAATGAAGACGAACAGCAGTACGCTGCCGGACCGGATCGCGCTGACGTTCTCCGCGCTGACGATCTCGAAGTTAATCGCCGACAGGCCGCCCGAAATACCCGCGAAGAAGGCGGACAGGATCAAGGTCAGGTAGCGCACCCACTGGGTGTCGTAGCCGACGAATTCCACCCGCTCCGGGTTGTCGCGCACGGCGTTGACCATGCGCCCCAGCGGCGTTTGCGTGAACGCGAACATGGCGATCGTGCTGGCGAACAGCCAGGCGGCGATCAGGTAGTACACCTGGATCTGCGGCCCGTAGCTGATGCCGAACAGCGTTGCGCCGCGCACGCGGTTGGTGGTCACGCCGCCCTCGCCGCCGAAGAACTCGGGGAACATCAGCGAACTGGCGAACACCAGTTCCACCAGGCCGAGCGTGATCATGGCGAAGGTGGTGCCGGACTTCTTGGTCGTCACGTAGCCAAACAGGATCCCGAAGAACATGCCGGCGAAGCCGCCCACCAGCGGGACCAGGGACGTCGGCAGCACGTTCGTCAAACCAGCCATGTTCATCGCATGGATCGCGAAGAAGGCGCCCAGGCCCGAATACACGGCGTGGCCGAAGGACAGCATGCCGCCCTGCCCCAGCAGCATGTTGTAGGACAGGCCGAAGATCATCACGGTGCCGATCTGCGACAGGATCGACAGCGAGGCGCCCTTCGTGAAGACCAGCGGCGCGACGGCCAGGATCAGCGCGAACGCACCCCAGACGATGTAGCGGCCCAGGTTCAGCGGGGTATAAGTGAGGCGGCTCATTCGCGCGTCCCCATCAGGCCCTTCGGCCGGAAGATCAGGATCAGCACCAGCAGCAGGAACGGCAGGATCGCCGCGCTCTGCGAGATCGTCACCTTCAGCACGCTGTAGCCCGGGGTCGCCTCGGTGATGTTGGCGCCGGCCCAGTTCAGGAGGCTCATCAGCGAGTAGTCGAGCGCCACCGCGAAGGTTTGCAGCACGCCGATCAGGATCGACGCGAAGAAGGCGCCGGCCAGCGAACCCATGCCGCCGACCACGACCACCACGAAGATGATGCTGCCCACGGTGGCCGCCATGCCCGGCTCGGTGACGAAGGCGTTGCCGCCGATGACGCCGGCCAGCGCGGCCAGCGCGCAACCGCCGCCGAACACCCACATCATGATGCGCGGGACGTTATGGCCCAGCGCTTCGGCCGCGTCCGGGTGCGTCAGCGCCGCCTGGATCACCAGCCCGACGCGGGTGCGGGTGAGCACCAGGTAGATCCCGGCCAGCATCGCCAGCGCGACCAGCATCATGAAGCCGCGGTAGATCGGGAAGCTGGTCGAGAACAGCGTGAACAGCGGGCCGTCCAATTCCTTGGGAATCGGGTACGGCACTGCGGCGCGGCCCCAGACCAGCTGCACCAGCTCGACGATCAGGTAGGACAGGCCGAACGTGAACAGCAGTTCGGGAATGTGGCCGTATTTGTGCAGCGGGCGCAGGCCGTAGCGCTCGACCAGCGCGCCGACCAGGCCGACGGCGACCGGCGCCAGCACCAGCGCGGGCCAGAAACCGAGCACGGAACTGATGGTGTAGGCCATGTAGGCCCCCAGCATGTAGAAACTGGCGTGCGCAAAATTGAGCACGCCCATCATGCTGAAAATGAGCGTCAGGCCGGACGAAAGCATGAATAGCAGCAGTCCGTAGCTGACGCCGTTCAGCAGGGTGAACAGCGTGAATTCCATGGTGGCTTTTTTCTGATGGGTCTACGTAGGCCGGAAGAGCGCGTAGCGCGACATCCGACGGAGGCGTGCGTCAAGGGGACTCGAGCGCTGGCGGATGAGGGGAGCGCCTAGCCCTGCGCTCTTCCGCCCCACGGGTCAGCAAATCGGCTTGTGGCTGATTTGCTGGTTCGTTTATCGTTTTACGCCCCGGGCCGCTTCATCTGGCACGACGTCGGCTGGTTGGCCATGAACGCATCGATCTTCTTGTCCATTTTCCAGCCGTAGCCCGTGTTCTCCTGGTCGTACTTGACGTCCTTGCCGTTCACCTTGGTCCAGGAGCCGATGTACAGGTTCTGCTGCAGCTGGTGGTCGACCTTGTTCATCATGACCATGCCGTTCAGGCTCTCGAACTTGGCGCCTTCCATCGCGAACGCCACCTTGACCGGGTCGGTCGACTTGGCGTTCCTGATCGACTGCGCCAGTATGCCGATGCTGCTGTGCGTCTGCGCGGTGTAGAAGTCGTCGTTGTACTTTTTCTTGTAGCCCTCGACGATCTCCTTGCCTGTGAACTTTTCACTGTTGATCAGCCAGTTGCCGACGATCTTGACGCGGTCCGCGCCGGCCGCGCCCATTGCCGTCGGCACGCCCGTGGTCACTGCGTAATAGGTGTAGAAGTTGGCCTTCAGGTCCGCATCCTTGGCGGCGCGGATCAGCAGCGCCAGGTCGGCGCCCCAGTTGCCGGTGATGACAGTGTCGGCGCCCGAGGCCTTGATCTTGGCCACGTACGGCGAGAAGTCCTTCACCTGCGCGATCGGGTGCAGGTCGTCGCCTGCGATCTTGATGTCCGGGCGCTTGCGCTTCAGGTACTCCTTGGCGGCGCGGCTCACGGCCTGGCCGAAGGCGTAGTTCTGGCCGATGATGTAGACGCTTTTGATGTCCTTGTTCGGGGCCATGTAGGACGTCAGCGCTTCCATCTTCATGTCCGAGTTGGCGTCGAAGCGGAAGTGCCAGAAGCTGCACTTGCTCTGGGTCATGTCCGGATCGATGGCGGCGTAGTTCAGGTAGACCACTTCCTTGCCCGGATTGCGCTCGTTGTGCTTGTTGATCGCGTCCAGCAGGGCCAGGCCCACGCCCGAGCCGTTGCCCTGGGTGATGTAGCGGTAGCCCTGGTCGATGACGGCCTTGAGCTGGGTCAGCGATTCCTGCGGACTGCCCTTGTTGTCGAAGCCGACCACTTCGATCTTGTGTTCGCCGGCCCATTTGCCGGCGTTGGCCATTTCAGCGATGGTCTGGAAACTCTTGAGCTGGTTCTGCCCGACCGGTGCAAACGGTCCGGACAGCGGGTCAATGAAGGCAATCTTTACGGTCTCTGCCTGGGCGGCGGCGGCGGCCAGTGCCATCGAAACTGCCAGGGTCAGTGGGCGAATAGTCTTGATCATTTGTCTCCATCCTTCGGTTTAATTTTTATATGGGCGTCATACCCTTGCAGCACCGCGCTGCCCTGCTCAAGCCGTTGGCAGCTTGTATTGCCTGAACTGCTCGCGCAGTTTGTTCTTTTGGATCTTGCCGGTCGCACCCATCGGCAGCGCATCGACGAACAGCACGTCGTCCGGCATCCAGAATTTGGCGATTTTCCCGTCAAAGAAGGCCAGCAGTTCCTCGCGGCTGACGTCCATGTTGGGACGCCTGATCACCAGCAACAGGGGCCGCTCATCCCATTTCGGATGCGCGATACCGATGCAGGCCGCCTGCATCACGGCCGGGTGGGCCATGGCGATGTTTTCGAGGTCGATGGTGCCGATCCATTCGCCGCCGGACTTGATCACGTCCTTGCTGCGGTCGGTGATTTGCATGTAGCCGTCGGCATCGATGGTGGCCACGTCGCCGGTCGGGAACCAGCCGTCGACCAGCGGATCGCCGCCTTCGTTCTTGAAGTAGCTGCTGATGATCCACGGTCCCTTGACATACAAGTGGCCGTAGGTGCTGCCGTCCCACGGCAATTCAACGCCGCTGTCGTCGACGATCTTCATGTCCACACCGTACACGGCATGCCCCTGTTTTTGCAGTATCTTGCGCTGTTCCGCCTTGGACAGCGCCAGATGGCGGTTTTGCAGCCCGCCGGTGGTGCCGAGGGGCGACATCTCGGTCATGCCCCAGGCGTGGATGACCTGCACGTCGAGCTTGTCGATCAGGGTGTCCATCATCGATGGCGGGCAGGCCGAGCCGCCGATCACGGTGCGGCGGAAAGTCGAAAATTTGAGGTCGTTCTGCAAGGCGTAGTTCACCAGGCCCAGCCAGACGGTCGGCACGCCTGCCGAGAAGGTCACGCCTTCGGCCTCGAACAGCTCGTACAGCGATTTGCCGTCCAGCGCCGCGCCGGGATACACCATCTTCGCGCCCGACAGCAGAACCGAGTACGGCAAGCCCCAGGCGTTCACGTGGAACATCGGCACCACCGGCAGCACGGTGTCCATCGCCGATACATTGAGCGCATTCGGCATCGCCGAGCCGTAGGCATGCAATACGGTGGAACGGTGCGAATACAGCGCGCCCTTCGGATTGCCGGTCGTGCCCGAGGTGTAGCACAGCGAGGCGGCGGAGTTCTCGTCGAACTGCGGCCAATCGTAATCTTCGGAGTTGCCGTCGATGAGGTCTTCGTAGCACTGCAGGTTCGGTATGCCCGTTTCAGCCGGCATGCGCGCCCGGTCGGCCATCAGCACGAAGGTCTTGACCATCTTGCAGTGGGCGGCGATCGCCTCGATCATCGGCAGGAAGGTCAGGTCGAAGCAGACCACATGGTCTTCGGCGTGGTTGATGATATAGGCCAGCTGCTCGGCATGCAGGCGCGGATTGATCGTGTGCAGCACGGCGCCGGAGCCGGAAACGGCATAGTACAGCTCCATGTGGCGGTAGCCGTTCCAGGCGATGGTGGCGATCCTGTCGCCGATCTCGACACCCAGGCCTTTGAGGGCATTGGCCATGCGGCGCGCACGTGCGTGGCACTCGCGGTAGGTGTAGCGATGAAGGTCTCCCTCGACCCGGCGGGAGACGATTTCCGCGCTCCCGTAATGCCTTGCGGCGTATTCGATTATGCTGGAGATGAGTAATGGCTGGCTCATCATCTGTCCCATCAAGGGGCTCATCGGGTACGACGTCATCAGCTCTCCTGTTTAGCACACTTTGGGCACCGGAAGGTTCAGTTTCGTACGACCGTGCTAAAACAGTCAATGCTTTTCGATTGTGCAACGCACCAAGTGCACATCAGCAATGAGAAATCATGCGTAACGGGTCACGATTTTTGCCCTTGCGTTAAAATCGACGGACCTGCCCTGCCACTCTTGAATACTGGAACCGCCATCACGCCCGACGACCTGCCGCTGGAAAATTCCTTCGCCGAATTGCCACCCGCGTTTTACACCCGCCTGATGCCGACGCCGCTGCCGGCGCCCTACTTTGTCGCGGCCAGCGACAAGGCCGCCAAACTCGTGGGGCTCAACGCGGCCACCCTCGCCCAGGATGACTTTGTCGCCACTTTCACCGGCAATGCGGGGCCCGCACGCGCCAAGCCACTGTCGGCCGTCTACTCCGGCCACCAGTTCGGCGTCTGGGCCGGCCAGCTGGGGGACGGCCGCGCAATCCTGCTTGGCGAAGTCGACGGCCCGCAAGGCGTGATGGAACTGCAGCTCAAGGGCGCCGGCCTGACGCCCTACTCGCGCATGGGCGACGGCCGCGCTGTGCTGCGCTCGTCGATCCGCGAATTCCTCTGTTCCGAGGCGATGGCCGCGCTCGGCATTCCGACCACGCGCGCGCTGGTGGTCACCGGTTCGGACAAGGGCGTCATGCGCGAAACGGTCGAAACCTCGGCCGTCGTCACCCGCATGGCGCGCAGCTTCGTGCGCTTCGGCTCCTTCGAGCACTGGTACTACCGCGACAAGCGCGACGAACTGAAGATCCTCGCCGACTATGTCATCGACTCCTTCTACCCGGAATTGCGGGCCGGCCCCAAGCCCTACAAGGCGCTGCTGGCCGAAGTGACGCGCCGCAGCGCGCGCATGATCGCCGAATGGCAGGCGGTCGGCTTCATGCACGGCGTGATGAATACCGACAATATGTCGATCCTCGGCCTGACCCTGGACTACGGCCCCTTCGGCTTCATGGAAGCCTTCGATCCCCAGCACATCTGCAACCACACCGACCAGCAAGGCCGCTATTCCTACGCCAACCAGCCGCAGGTCGGCCACTGGAACTGCCATGCGCTGGGCCAGGCGCTGCTGCCGCTGATCGGCGAGGTCGAGGATGCGCAGGAAGCGCTCGACGTCTACCCCGGCGCGTTCGCCGCCCACATCGATAAGCTGCTGCACGCTAAGCTCGGCTTAAGCGAAACCCGCGATGATGACCGCGCGCTGTTCGATGCGATGTTCGCCGTGATGCAGGCCAGCCACGTCGACTTCACCCAGTTCTTCCGCAAGCTGGGCGGCCTGCAAAAGGAAGGGCCGGAGCACGATGCCCCGTTGCGCGACCTGTTCATCGACCGCGCGGCCTTCGACGACTGGGCCGCGATGTACCGCGCCCGGCTGCGCCAGGAGGAACGCGGCGACGCAAAACGCAAGGTGGCGATGGATGCCGTCAACCCGAAGTACGTGCTGCGCAACTACCTGGCGCAGGTCGCCATCGAAAAGGCGCAGAACAAGGATTACACCGAAATCGCGCGCCTGCTGTCAGTTCTGGAGCGCCCGTTCGACGAACAGGTGGAGCATGAGGCCTATGCCGCGCTGCCGCCCGACTGGGCGAGCCACCTGGAGGTGAGCTGTTCATCGTAGAAGAGCCTATGCACCGTAAAACTCACCAGTGCAGCGTCATCCCTGCGCAGGCAGGGATCCATGCTGAGCGTATTCAGTATGGGTTTCGGATCGCCGCACCGCTGCCTGCGCAGGAACGACGCGCTATCGAATCGAAGGAATTATCATGACCGACAAAGTTTCAAAGACCGACGCCGAATGGCGCGCCATGCTCGACCCGATGGAGTACCAGGTCACGCGCCACGCCGCCACCGAGCGCGCCTTCACCGGCAAGTTCTGGGACCACCACGAGCACGGCATCTATACCTGCGTGTGCTGCAATACCCCGCTGTTCGCTTCCGACGCCAAGTTCGACTCGGGCTGCGGCTGGCCCAGCTATTTCAAGGCGCTCGATCCGGCCAATGTGATCGAAAAGACCGACCGCACTCATGGTATGCTGCGCACCGAGATCATCTGCGCGGTATGCGACGCCCATCTGGGACATGTGTTTCCCGATGGCCCGCCGCCGACAGGATTGCGCTATTGCATCAACTCGGCGTCGCTGCGTTTCGACCCGGCCTAACCTTTTACTCGTCCCGCCATGAAATTTTTGTTCGACCTGTTCCCCATCATCCTGTTCTTCGGCGTGTATCGCTGGGGTGAAGGCAACAAGGAACAAGCCGGCCTCGTCGCCGCCCAATACCTGAGCGCGTTCGTGTCGGGCGGCCTCGTGTCGGCCGACCAGGCGCCGATCATGCTGGCCACCGTGGTCGGCATCATCGCCACTGCCCTGCAGATCGGCTACTTGCTGCTGCGCAAGCGCAAGGTGGACGGCATGCTGTGGGTATCGGCGGCCGTCATCGTCGTCATGGGCGGGCTCACGATCTACCTGCACGACGAGAACTTCATCAAGTGGAAGCCGACCATCCTGTACTGGGCCTTCGCCCTGGCCCTGATCGTTGCCCAGCTGTTCTTCAAGAAAAACCTGGCGCAAAAGGCCATGGGCCATATCTTCAACCCGCCCGAGCCGCTGTGGAACAAGGTGAATGCGGCCTGGATCGCCTTCTTCGTCGCCATCGGCCTGCTTAACCTGTTCGTCGCCTTCGTCATGTTCAAGGACGATACCAGCGCCTGGGTCAGCTTCAAGGTGTTCGGCGCGACCGGCATCTTCTTCGCCTTCTTCATCGCCCAGGCGATGTTCCTGTGGAAGTACGTGAAGGAGGAAGAAGCATGAGCGCGCATGCGGACCGCGGCGCGCGCCTGCGCGCCCTGCTCGAGGCTGCCCTGGCGCCATCGGAAATGGAACTGGTCGACGAATCGGCACTGCACGCCGGCCATGCCGGGGCGGCCTCCGGCGGCAGCCACTTCCGCCTTAAAATAGTTTCCGCTCGTTTCGAAGGCCTCAAATTAGTCATGCGACATCGACTCGTGTATGATTCCGTGCACGATATGATGCACACTGAGATTCATGCCTTGGCCATCACTGCGTTGGCACCGTCCGAACTGCTGGCAAAGGCCTGATTTTTCAGGGTTTCTTAAGAAATCTATCCGACAATTGAACCGCATAGTAAAAAAATCAATTTAAATCAGTCCTATCACTATCTTGTCCAAGTAACTTTCCCAGGAATTACATAATGACTTTTAAGCCAGCCCGCTTGCTGTTAGCTCTTATCGCCTTCGTCGCCGTCCCTGCGTTCGCGCAAAACGTCGCTGTCGTCAATGGCAAGGCCATCCCATCGTCGCGCGTGGAAGCGCTGGTCAAGCAAGTAGTTGCCCAAGGCCAACAGCAGGATTCCCCGCAGCTGCGCGAAATGATCAAGAAAGACTTGATCGCCCGCGAAGTGATGATGCAGGAAGCCATCAAGCAAGGTTACGACAAGAACGCCGCTGTCAAGGAACAGATGGAAAACGTTCGCCAGACCATCGTCATCAACGCCCTGGTGCGTGATTACCTGGGCAAGAACAAGATCAGCGACGCCGACATCAAGGCCGAATACGACAAGTTCAAGGCATCGACCGGCGACAAGGAATACCATGTCCGCCACATCCTGCTCGAGACCGAAGCCGACGCCAAGGCCGTCATCGCCAAGCTGAAAGGCGGCGCCAAGTTCGAAGACCTGGCCAAGACCTCCAAGGACCAGGGCACCGCGAACAACGGCGGCGACCTCGATTGGGCAGCGCCTAACTCGTTCCCGAAAGTATTCGCCGATGCCTTCGTGAACCTGCAAAAAGGCCAGGTCGCCGAGAATCCGGTACAAACGCCGAACGGCTTCCATGTCGTCAAGCTCGACGACACCCGCGCAGCCAAGCTGCCGGCACTGGAAGAAGTGAAGCAGCAGATCTCCGAAGCGCTGGCGCAGAAGAAGCTGCAAGCCTACCAGGAAGAAATGGTCAAGAAAGCCAAGGTCCAGTAATGGACTGCCTGCCGGCGCCAGGTGCGCCGGCAGTCCACGATTCTTAAAGGAAGTTGCATAATGATTTTGAAGCCTGCACGCCTGCTGTTAGCCCTGATGGCCCTCACCGCTGCGCCGGTTTTCGCGCAAAATGTCGCCACCGTCAACGGCAAGCCAATCACGGCCGCCAAGCTGGACCAGTTCGTCAAGCAAGTTGTCGCCCAGGGCAAGCAGACCGACACGCCGCAGCTGCGCGAAGCCATCAAGCGCGACCTGATCGGGCGCGAAGTGCTGATCCAGGAAGCGGACAAGCAAGGCTACGGCACCCGTCCGGAAGTCAAGTCGGCACTGGAAAATGCACGCCAGAGCATCGTCATCAACGCGATGCTGGCTGACTACGTCAAGAAGAACCCGATCAAGGAAGCCGAGATCAAGGCCGAGTACGACAAGTACAAGGCCACGGTCGGCGACAAGGAATACCACGCGCGCCACATCCTGGTCGCAACCGAGGAAGAAGCCAAGGGCCTGATCGCCAAGCTCAAGGCCGGCGGCAAGTTCGAGGAACTGGCCAAGGCAGGCAAGGACGGCACCGCGGCCAATGGCGGCGACCTGGACTGGGCAAGCCCGGCCAGCTTCGTGCCTGAGTTCTCGAAAGTGATGGTCGCCCTGCAAAAAGGCGCGATCACCGAGACCCCGGTCAAGACGCAATATGGCTACCACGTGATCAAGCTGGAAGACACCCGTGCCGCCAAGATCCCGGCGCTGGAAGAAGTGAAGCAGCAGGTATCGGATTCGCTGCAGCAGCGCAAGCTGCAAGCGTACCGCGAAGAGCTGATGAAGAAAGCCAAGATCCAGTAAGAACAGAACGCCCCTCACGGGGCGTTTTTCATTTGGACCGTATTTCGGCCGGGGTGGTTTCCATTACGCCCCTGGTCCATGGTAGCGCCTGGAGTCCTCCGGCGCCTCCTCCCTCTCGAACATCCCGTAATCCCGCACCACGCTGGCCACCCTGAGCCGGTAATCCTCGAAGATCCCCGCGCGCCCCGCCGCCTGCGTCTGCCGGTGCATTTCCGTATTGCGCCATCCCTTGACGGCCTGCTCGTCCCGCCAGAACGACAGCGACAGCACCTTGCCCGGCTGGGCCAGGCTCTGGAAGCGCTCGATCGAGATAAACCCGTCCATCCGCTCCAGCACCGGCTTCAGGCGCGCCGCAGCGTCCATATAGTCTTGCACCCGCCCCTCGCGCGGCACCACCTCGAAAATGACGGCAATCATTGCGCCGCCTTCTGGAATGCCGCATCGACCACTTCGGTGAAGGTCCTTTCCTCGCGCAGGATGAAGCGCTTCTCCTGTGCCATCGCGAAGTTGGCCTTGCCTTCCGCGTCGCTGCGCAGGCGCGCGCGGTACGCCTCGTAGGCGGCCAGGCTGTCGAAGGCGACCAGGCCCCAGGCTTCGTAGTTGCTGCCTTCCAGCGGCAGGAAGTAGCCCACCAGGTTGCCGCCGCAGCGGGGAATGATGCGGCCCCAGTTGTCGCAGTACTCCTTGAACGCCGCGCGCTGGAACGGATCGATTTCGTAACGTATAAAGCAGGTAATGGTCATGTCGGCTCCTGTTGTCAATGAAGCCACTATACCGGGAGCCTGATACAAAATGCTTCGGTGTGGGACGTACTATTCCCGGTTTTTCTTGGTATGATTGCCTCATGTCGAAAACGATCCGCCGACTTGCCGCCTGCCTGTTGCTCGTGCTGCTGCCCCTCCAGGCATTCGCCGGCGTCGTTGCGGCCAGCGAAAAAACCGAAAAAACCGTCAACCCCTGCCCCCAGCAGATGCAGGGGGCGCAGTGCTGCGACAAGGCCAAGCCCGCTCCGGACCAGCTCAAGTGCTGCGCCGGCGCCGCCTGCGCCCCGGCGCCGTCGATGTCGGCCCTGCTGCCGAACGCCGTCAAGCCGCTGCCCAAGATCTTCCGTACCGTCGCCATCGACCCGCCGAGGGTCGGTTTCGACTCATCTATCCCCGATTCGCTGCAAAGGCCGGCCCGCGCCCTCGCCTGATGTCAATCTGAACGACTTTGCGTTCGTCGCGCCGATATTCCTGAACAGACGCTGACCGTAGGGCGGAGGAGGCCAAAGGCCGACATCCGCCATGCGTGCGATACCTTGACGCAAACATGGCGGATATCGGCCTTCGGGGTTGTTTACCCCACGAACTTGCGGGCGTTGCGGAACATCCGCATCCAAGGCGAATCCTCGCCCCAGCCTTCCGGGTGCCACGACTGCTGCACCGTGCGGAATACGCGCTCGGCGTGCGGCATCATCACGCTGAAGCGCCCGTCCGCGGTCGTCACCGCCGTCAAGCCCTGCGGCGAACCGTTCGGGTTGAACGGATACGCCTCGGTCGCTTCGCCGCGGTTGTCGACGAAACGCATGGCCTTGATGGCCGCGTTGATATCGCCCGTCTGCGAGAAGTCCGCATAGCCTTCGCCGTGCGCGATCGCGATCGCGGTCTTCGTCCCGGCCATGCCGCCGAAGAAGATCGATGGCGAATCGAGCACTTCCACCATCGCGAAGCGGCCTTCGAACTGCTCCGACTTGTTGCGGGTGAACTTGGGCCAGGCATGCGCGCCCGGAATGATCGACTTCAGGTTGCTCATCATCTGGCAGCCGTTGCACACGCCCAGGCCGAAGCTGTCGCCGCGGTTGAAGAAGCGCGCAAACTGCTCCGCCAGCTGGGCGTTGAACAGGATCGTCTTGGCCCAGCCTTCGCCGGCGCCCAGCACGTCGCCGTACGAGAAACCGCCGACGGCGATGATGCCCTGGAAGTCGTCAAGCCTAACGCGTCCGGCGATCAGGTCGCTCATGTGGACGTCCACCGCGGCGAAGCCCGCCTGGTGCATGACCCATGCCGTCTCGATGTGCGAGTTGACGCCCTGCTCGCGCAGGATCGCCACGCGCGGGCGCACGCCGGTGGCCAGGAATGGTGCGGCCACGTTGTCCAGCGGGTCGAAGGTGATCACCGGCGAGATGCCTGGATCGGTTTCGTCCAGCAGCCGGTCGTATTCGGCATCGGCGCACACTGGGTTGTCGCGCAGGCGCGCGATGCGCCAGCTCGTTTCGCTCCACAGGCGGTGCAACGCGCTGCGGCGCTCGGTGTAGATCAGCTTCGCGTCGCGCGTGAATTCGATCACGCCGCGGTCGTTCGGCTTGCCGATGATATGGCTGCAGGCGCCCAGGCCATGCTCGCGCAGCACGTTCATCACCGCGCTCTTGTCGTCGGCGCGCACCTGCACCACGGCGCCCAGCTCTTCGTTGAACAAGGCGCGCAGCGTCAGTTCGTTGCGGCGTTCCGAAACCTGGCCGGCCCAGTTCTTGGCGTCGCCCCAGTCGGCCGCGTGTTCGCCTTCCATTGCCAGGATGTCGAGGTTGATCGACAGGCCGCTGCGGCCGGCGAAGGCCATCTCGCACAAGGTGGCGAACAGGCCGCCGTCGGAACGGTCATGGTAGGCCAGCAGCTTGCCGTCGGCATTGAGCTGCTGGATCGCGCCGAAGAAGCCCTTCAGGTCGTTCGCGCTGTCGACGTCCGGCGTGGCGTTGCCCAGCTGCTGGGTCACTTGCGCCAGCGCCGAGGCGCCGAGGCGGTTCTTGCCGCGACCGAGGTCGATCAGGATCAGCGCGGTCTCGCCGGACTGCATGCAGATCTGCGGGGTCAGCACGCCGCGCACATCGTAGACGGGGGCGAACGAGGACACGATCAGCGATACCGGCGAAGTGACGGCCTTTTGCGCGTCGCCGTCACGCCAGGTGGTGCGCATCGACAGCGAATCCTTGCCGACCGGGATGCTGATGCCCAGCGCCGGGCACAGCTCCATGCCGACCGCCTTGACGGTGTCGAACAACGCGGCGTCCTGGCCCGGCTGGCCGCAGGCCGCCATCCAGTTGGCCGACAGCTTGATGTCCGAGATATCCTTGATCGGTGCGGCGGCGATGTTGGTCACCGCTTCGCCGACGGCCATGCGGCCCGAAGCGGCGGCGTCGATGACGGCCAGCGGGGTGCGCTCGCCCATCGCCATCGCTTCGCCGAGGTAGCCTTCGAAGCTCATTGCGGTGACGGCGCAGTCGGCCACCGGGACCTGCCATGGGCCGACCATCTGGTCGCGCACGCTGGTGCCGCCGACGGTACGGTCGCCGATGGTAACCAGGAAGGTCTTGTCGCCCACGGTCGGCAGCAGCAGCACGCGCTGCGCCACGTCGGCCAGTTCAAGTCCGGTCAGGTCGATGGCCGGGAAGTCATTCTGCACATGGCGCACGTCACGCTGCATCTTCGGCGGTTTGCCGAGCAGGACGTCCATCGGCATGTCGACCGGGTTGTTGCCCAGTTCCGGATCGATCAGCTTGAGCTGGCGTTCTTCGGTGGCCACGCCGACGGCGGCGAACTGGCAGCGCTCGCGTTCGCACATGGCGGCGAACAGCGGCAGGCTGTCCGGGGAGATCGCCAGCACGTAGCGCTCCTGCGATTCGTTGCTCCAGATTTCCTTCGGCGCCATGCCGCTTTCTTCGAGCGGGATCTTGCGCAGGTCGAAGATCGCGCCGCGCTTGGCGTCGTTGGTGATCTCCGGGAAGGCGTTCGACAGGCCGCCCGCGCCGACGTCGTGGATCGAGATGATCGGATTGTCCGCGCCCATCTGCCAGCACGCATTGATGACTTCCTGGGCCCGGCGTTCCTGCTCCGGATTGCCGCGCTGGACCGAGTCGAAATCGAGGTCGGCGGTGTTGGTGCCGGTCGCCATCGACGAGGCGGCGCTGCCGCCCATGCCGATGCGCATGCCGGGGCCGCCCAGCTGGATCAGCAGGCTGCCGACCGGGATGTCGTTCTTGTGCGTATGCTGGCCGGCGATATTGCCGATGCCGCCGGCGATCATGATCGGCTTGTGGTAGCCATACACGGTGTCGGCGCAGCCGGCGACCTGGTGGCCGACGTTCTGCTCATAGGTGCGGAAGTAGCCGCCCAGGACCGGACGGCCGAATTCGTTGCTGAACGCGGCGCCGCCGAGCGGGCCTTCGATCATGATCTGCAGGGCCGAGGCGATGCGGTCAGGCTTGCCGTAGGCCGCAGCCGCGGCGCGCTGGCCGAACGGCGCCGTCACGCTGGCCGCGGTTTCCCATGGACGGTGCGCGTCCGGCAGCATCAGGTTCGACACGGTGAAGCCGGTCAGGCCGGCCTTCGGCTTGGCGCCGCGGCCGGTCGCGCCTTCGTCGCGGATCTCGCCGCCGGCGCCGGTCGAAGCGCCAGGGAACGGCGAAATCGCGGTCGGGTGGTTGTGGGTCTCGACCTTCATCAGCGTGTGCGTCAGTTCGGTCGATGCCGCGTATTCATGGTTCGCGCCGCGCGGGTAGAAGCGGGTGACGGTCGCGCCTTCCATGATCGACGAATTGTCGCTGTAGGCGACGATGGTGCCCTTCGGCTGCAGCTGGTGGGTGTTCTTGATCATGCCGAACAGGGACTTTTCCTGCTTCACGCCGTCCACGATCCAGTCGGCGTTGAAGATCTTGTGGCGGCAATGTTCGCTGTTCGCTTGGGCGAACATCATCAGCTCGACGTCGGTCGGGTTGCGCGCGGCCTTGGTGAAGGCTTCGTGCAGGTAGTCGATTTCGTCTTCCGACATGGCCAGGCCAAGGTCGGTATTGGCCTTGTCCAGCGCCTGCTTGCCGGCGCCCAGCACGTCGATCGATTCCAGCGGACGCGCTTCGAGCTCGTTGAACAGGTTCGAGGCCTGGTCCGCGTGGCGCAGCACGCTCTCGGTCATGCGGTCGTGCAGCAGGCCGGCGACGGCCTCGGTCTCGGCCTCGGTCAGCTTCTTGTGCGCGCCGATCCCGGTGCCCAGCAGTCCACTCTTCAGATGCACAACATAGGCGATGCCGCGCTCGATGCGGTGGATATGCGCCATGCCGCAGTTATGCGCGATATCGGTCGCCTTCGACGCCCACGGTGAAATCGTGCCCAGTCGCGGAATTACGAAGAATTCTTCGGTCGCGCCTTCATGCAGCGGGGCCTGGGCAGGTTCGCCGTAGACCAGCATCGCACTGAGACGCTCGGTATCGGCCGGCGCCAGCGGCGCGCTGCTGTCGATGAAGTGGTAGAAGCGTGCCTGCACGGCCGCGATCGACGGGGCGACCGTTTGCAGTTGCGTCAGGAGGCGTTGGCTACGGAAGGAAGACAGGGCGTTGGAACCCGGCAGTATCAACATGGTGGGATCGTGGTTGATGCAGCGTGGCTGCGGTTTAAAGGGAGAGAGGGCATGAATGCGGTCAAGGCTGAAAGATGCTGAATTCCTTTAGGCCGCTATTATACCGCGTCGCACCATTGCCAGCTTGCCCATTGGTAGCGTATCTTAACGAGATCCGAGTCGGTTAAGACTTCCGTTGCCAGGCCGTTAACCCCTTATCAGCCCATTCAACGGGCACGCGAGAGTAAAAACGATGCAAGATAACAGCAATTTGTCGGTATTGGTGATCGACCCGAACCCGGGTATGCGGGGCAGCCTGCAGAACATGCTGAACCAGTCGAGCATCACCAAGATCGAGTTTGCAGTCAGTTCCGGCACCGCCATCAAGCAGCTGGCAAAGCGCTCCTACGACATCATCCTGTGCGAATACGACCTGGGGAGCGGCTCCGACGACGGCCAGGATGGCCAGCAGCTGCTGGAAGACCTGCGCCACCACAAGCTGATCGGCATGCTGACGATCTTCATCATGATCACTTCCGAGGGCGTGTACAGCAAAGTGGTCAGCGCGGCCGAACTGACGCCGACCGACTATATCCTCAAGCCCTTCACCGTCGACGTGCTTAGCCAGCGCATCACGCGCGCCATCGAGCGCCGCGCGGCCTTCCTGCCGACCTACCAGCTGATCGGCATGGGCAACCTGCGCGAGGCGATCCGCGCGGCCGGCGGCGCCGAAACCCGGCATCCGCGCTACGCCGTCGATTTTGCCCGCCTGCGCGCCGAACTGCATTTCAGCCTCAACGAGCTGGCCGAGGCCGAGGAAATCTACACCGGCATCATCGCCGCCAAGCCGATCGGCTGGGCCACACTGGGCCTGGCGCGCACGCTGCTGGCCCAGGGCCGCGCCGCCGAAGCCGAGGTGGTGCTGACCAAGCTGGTGACCGACAATCCCAAGTTCATGGCCGCCTACGACCTGTTGGCCCACTGCCACGAGTTGAACGGCGTGGCCGGCCGCGCCCAGCGCGTGCTCGAAGATGCGGTGGCCATTTCGCCGCACATGGTGCGGCGCCTGCGCAAGCTGGGCGAAGTGGCGCTCGAAACCGGGGACGTGACCTTGGCCGAGAGGTCGTTCAAGCAGGTCGTCGCCAAGGCCAAGTACTCCGAGTTCCGCGACCCGGAAGACCATGTCAACCTGATCAAGGCGCTGCTCAAGAAGGGCGACGCGGCCGGCGCCAACGGCACCCTGCGCGACCTCGAGAAGTCCCTGCGCGGCAACGCCAACATCGACGTCTGCAAATCGATCGCGATGGCCCTGGTGCACGAGGCGGCCGGTGATGGTTCCGCCGCCGTGGCCGAACTGCACAGCGCCGTCAATGGTGTTCGCACCAGCAGTGGCCTGTCGAGCAACCTGAAGATCGGGCTGGTCAAGACCTGCCTGAAGAACAAGATGGACAAGGAGGCGACCGACGTCATGCTGGCGGTGATGAACGATGTCGACAGCGGCGTATCGATGCAGCAGGCGATGGGCGTGTTTGCCAAAGCCGGCCGCACCGACCTGGCCGAGAACATCGGGCACGAGCTCAAGGCGCAGGCCCAGGTCCTGGTGTCGCTGGCGGCCGAAAAGACGAATATGGGCGACCTCAAGGGCGCGGTGCAGACGCTGCAGGAAGCGCTGCATATGGCGCCGGGCCACATGCAGGTAATGAACGCGCTGGCCAACGCCATCCTGCGCCAACTGGGCGACCTGGGCTGGGACCATGCGCTGGCCGAGGTCTGCCGCACGCAGATCGAGACCATTCGCAAGCTCGATCCGACCCACCCGCTGCTGGGGGTGCTGGACAAGGACTACCTGGAGGCGAAGCGGAAGTACGGGATTTCGACCTAGTCCGGATCCGGCGCCTCCCGCATCACCAAACCCTCACCAGCGTCGTCCCTGCCTTCGCAGGGACGACGTTGGTTATTTCGCTGGGGCTTCAGGCGTCTCGATTTCTACGTAGGCTCGCCGTAGCCGCCGCCTCCGGGGGTTTCGATCACGAACACGTCCCCCGCCCCCATCTCCACCTTGCCGATGTGCGCGAGCTGCTCCACGCGGCCATCGGCACGTTCCACCCTGTTGATCCCCTTCGCCCCGGGTGACCCGCCTGCCATCCCGAACGGCGCATGCACCCGGTTATTGGACAAGATCGCCGCCGTCATCGGCTCCAGGAAGCGCACCTTGCGCACCCCGCCGTTGCCGCCATGCCAGCGCCCCGCCCCGCCCGATCCCTGCCGGATCGCGTAGCTCTCCAGCCGCACCGGGAAGCGGAACTCGAGTATCTCCGGGTCGGTCAGGCGTGAATTGGTCATGTTGGTCTGCACGACATCGGTGCCGTCGAAGCCGTTACCGGCCCCGGAGCCGCCCGAAATCGTCTCGTAGTACTGGTACTGCGCATTCCCGAACGTGAAGTTGTTCATCGTCCCCTGCGAACCGGCCAGCACGCCGAGCGCCCCGTAAAGGGCATTGGTGATGCAGGTCGACGTCTCCACATTCCCGGACACGACCGAAGCCGGATAGTGCGGATTGAGCATGGAACCCGGCGGGATGATCACGTGCAGCGGCTTGAGGCAGCCGGCGTTGAGCGGGATCTCGTCGTCGACCAGGGTGCGGAACACGTACAGCACCGCCGCCATGCACACCGCCGACGGCGCATTGAAGTTGTTCTCCTGCTGGCCCGAGGTGCCGCTGAAGTCCACCGTCGCGCTGCGGCTTGCATGGTCGACGCGGATCGCCACCTGCACCTGCGCTCCGTTATCGAGCTGGTAGGTGTACTCGCCGTCGCGCAGCGCCGTGATCACGCGCCGCACCGCCTCTTCCGCATTGTCCTGCACGTGGCCCATGTAGGCCTGCACCACCTCGAGGCCGAAATGCGCGACCATCTTGCGCAGTTCCTCCACGCCCTTCTGGTTGGCGGCCACCTGTGCCCGCAGATCGGCCATGTTCTGGTCCGGATTGCGGGCCGGGTAGCGCGCGCCCGCCAGCAAGGCGCGCGCCTCGGCATCGCGCAGCAAGCCGCTGGCGCCGTCGACCAGCTTGAAATTGTCGATCAGGACGCCCTCTTCCTCGATCGTGCGCGAATCGGGCGGCATCGAACCGGGCGAGGTGCCGCCGATGTCGGCATGATGCCCGCGCGATCCCACGTAGAACAGGATCTCGCGCCCCTCGTCGTCGAACACCGGCGAGATCACCGTCACATCCGGCAGATGGGTGCCGCCGTTGTAGGGGTCGTTGAGCATGTAGACGTCGCCCGGCCGCATCTTGCCGGCGTTCGCGCGCATGACGGTCTTGATGCTTTCGCCCATCGAACCCAGGTGCACCGGCATGTGCGGCGCATTGGCGATCAGGTTGCCTGCCGCATCGAACAGCGCGCAGCTGAAGTCGAGCCGCTCCTTGATGTTGACCGAATAGGCCGTGTTCTGCAGGCGCAGGCCCATCTGCTCGGCGATCGACATGAACAGGTTGTTGAAGATCTCCAGCATCACCGGGTCGGCGCTGGTGCCGATCGCGCGCCGCTCCGGCAGCGCTTCGGTGCGCGTCATCACGATGTGCCGGTGCGGCGTCATCTCCGCCAGCCAGCCCGCTTCGACAATGGTCGTCGCATTGTCCTCGGCGATGATCGCCGGTCCGGCGATGGCGTCGCCTGGCCGCAGCATGGCGCGCCGGTACAAGGGCGTATCGCGCCAGGCGTCGGCGCTGTACATGCGCGCCGTCTCGACCGGCTGCGGCGTGCTGCCGCCGGCCATCGGCGCTTCCGCCGTCTCGGCCGGCGCATCGGACTTGCCGATCGCCTCGACCGACACCGCCTCGACCACCAGCGCCTTGGACGGCATCAGGAACGAGAAGCGCTTCCTGTAGGCGGCCTCGAATTGCCCGCGCATGCCGTCCGCGTCGCCATGCAGGACGACGATCGCGGAATCGGTGCCTTCGTAGCGCAGGTGGACGCGCCGCACGAGCGAGATGCGCGACTGCGGCACGCCCTGCCTGGCCAGCTCGGCGGCGGCGGCCTCGCCCAGCGCGTCCAGCCGCGCCGACAGGCCGGCCGCGCCGATCGCGTCCAGGCGCAGCTCGACCGCCGCTTCGCGCATCGCGCTCTGGTCGGCCAGTCCCATGCCGTAGGCGGACATCACCCCCGCCAGCGCGTGCACGAATACCGTCTTCATGCCCAGCGCGTCGGCCACCAGGCAGGCATGCTGGCCGCCGGCGCCGCCGAAGCTGGTCAGCGCGTAGTCGGTCACGTCGTGCCCGCGCTGCACCGAGATCTGCTTGATTGCATTGGCCATGTTGCCAACCGCGATCTGGATGAAGCCCTGCGCCACTTGTTCCGGTTCCGGGCACACGCCGGTGGCAGCGCCAATCTCGCGCGCCAGCGCGCCAAAGCCGGCGCGCACCGCATCGAGGTCGAGCGCTTCGCTGGCACTCGGGCCGAACAAGCGGGGGAAATGCTGCGGCTGGATCCGGCCCAGCATCACGTTGCAGTCGGTGACCGCCAGCGGGCCGCCGCGCCGGTAGCTGGCCGGCCCCGGGTTGGCGCCCGCGCTGTCCGGGCCCACGCGGTAGCGGCTGCCGTCGAAATGCAGGATCGAACCGCCGCCCGCGGCAACCGTGTGAATGCTCATCATCGGCGCGCGCATGCGCACGCCGGCCACCTGGGTTTCGAACACGCGCTCGAACTCGCCCGAGAAATGCGACACATCGGTCGAGGTGCCGCCCATGTCGAAGCCGATCACGCGCGCGAAGCCGGCCAGCTGGCTGGCCCGGACCATGCCGACAATACCGCCGGCCGGACCGGACAGGATGCTGTCCTTGCCCTGGAAGGCGCGCGCATCGGTCAGGCCGCCGTTCGACTGCATGAACTGCAGGTTCACGCCCGGCACCTGGCTCGCCACCTGGTCGACGTAGCGGCGCAGGATCGGCGACAGATAGGCGTCGACGACGGTCGTATCGCCGCGCGCGACCAGTTTCATCATCGGACTGACCTGGTGCGACACCGAGACCTGGGTAAAGCCGATCTCGCGTGCGATGCGCGCCGCTTGCGCTTCGTGCGCGCTGTAGCGGTAGCCGTGCATGAAGACAATCGCCAGCGAACGCAGGCCGCGGTCGTAGGCCTGCCGCAGCGCGGCGCGGGTGGCGGCCTCGTCCAGCGGCACCAGTACTTCGCCATGGGCGCCGACCCGCTCGTCGATCTCCGCTACATGGCGGTACAGGAGTTCGGGCAGCACGATGTGGCGGTCGAACAGGCGCGGACGGTTCTGGTAGGCGATCCGCAGCGCGTCGCGAAAACCGCGCGTGATCGCCAGCGCGGTCGGCTCGCCCTTGCGCTCGAGGAGCGCATTGGTCGCCACCGTGGTGCCCATCTTCACCGCTTCGATCGACCCGGCCGGCATCGGCTCGCCCGCAGCCAGGCCAAGCAAGTGGCGGATGCCGGCGACGGCGGCATCGCTGTACTGTTCCGAATTTTCGGACAGCAACTTGTGGGTAAGCAGCGTGCCATCGGGCCGCCGCGCCACAATATCGGTAAAGGTGCCGCCCCGGTCAATCCAGAATTGCCAATCCATGTGTCGGGCCTCCACGCTCGCTGTCCAAGGGCATATTGTAGTCGCCCGAAATGGAAAGTTTGTCGGAAAAACACAGTTGTGCGGCGATAATGGAAGAATCGAGGTAGGGAGAAAGCATGACGACGTTATTCAGCGTAGAACAAATTCGGGCCATCGAGGCTGCGGCATCGGCCACCTTGCCCGCCGGCACACTGATGCAGCGCGCCGGGCTGGCCGCGGCCAACATGGCGCTGGCACTGATCGGTCAGCGCAAGCATACGGCGGCGGCAAGCTTGCCGGTGCTGGTCCTGGCAGGCCCCGGCAACAATGGCGGCGACGCGCTCGAAGTGGCGGCCAACCTGTCGCAGGCCGGAATTGAAGTCCATGTGCTGCACCTGGCCGGCGGCCGCGCCAGCGCACCGGAAACGGTCCAGGCGCTGGAGCGCGCCCAGGCCAGTGCGGCTGAATTCATCGACGCGCTGCCGTCCGGCGGCGCCTGGTCGCTGGTGGTCGATGGCCTGTTCGGCATCGGCCTGGCGCGTCCGCTGGAGGGCGCCGCGCGCGCGATCGCAGCGGCCGTCAATGCGCTCGGCGGCCAGGCGCCGGTGCTGGCGCTCGACACGCCCAGCGGGCTCGATGCCGACAGCGGCGCCGTGATCGGCCCGGACGGCATCGCCGTGCGCGCCACCCACACCATCACTTTCATCGGCAACAAGCCGGGCCTGCACACCTGCGAGGGCCGCGAATATGCAGGCAAGGTCATGGTGGCCGCGCTCGGCATCGACAGCGCGCTGTTCCCGCCCGCCCAGGCTTGCCTGAACAGCGTGGAGCTGTTCGCGCACCGGCTGGCGCGGCGCGCGCAGAATTCGCACAAGGGCAGCTTCGGCACGGTGGCCGTGATCGGCGGCGCACACGGCATGGCCGGCGCGCCGGTGCTGGCGGCGCGCGGCGCACTGTACGGCGGCGCCGGACGCGTGCTGGTCGGCGCGCTGGACCGCGGCGCATCGTTCGACAGCATGCAGCCGGAGCTGATGTTCCGCGACGCCGAAAGCATCGACCTCGCGGCGGCCGCCCTGGTGCTCGGTCCCGGCATGGGCGATTCGGCCGACGCCATCCGCCTGCTGGGCCGGGCGATCGACGGCGGCTGCCCGCTGGTGCTCGATGCCGACGCGCTGAACCTGGTCGCTGCCAGCCCCGACCTGCAGGCGCGCCTGGCCGCGCACCAGGGCGGCGCCCTGCTGACGCCCCATCCGCTGGAAGCGGCGCGCCTGCTGGGCACGGGCAGCGCGGCGGTGCAGGCAGGCCGCATCGCGGCGGCGCGCGAACTGGCCGCACGGTTCAAGGCCGTCGTCGTGCTCAAGGGATCGGGCAGCGTCATCGCCAGCCCTGATGGCAGCGTGGCGATCAACCCGACCGGCAATCCGGGCCTGGCCACGGCCGGCACCGGCGACGTGCTGGCCGGCCTGTGCGGCAGCCTGCTGGCGCAGGGCTGGCCGGCATGGGAGGCGGCGCTGGGCGCGGTGTGGATGCATGGCGCGGCCGCCGACCAGCTGGTGGCCCAGGGGACCGGCCCGATCGGCCTGACGGCGGGCGAACTGCTGCCCGCGATTCGCACCCAGCACAACCAGCTGGCGCATGGTGGCAGCTGAGCGGAAAGCGCTTTCCCCGAAGCCGTAATATTGGGCATTGAGAAATCCGTGTCAACGTCGTCCCTGCCTTCGAAGGCAGGGACGACGGTGGTTTTATCCCGCGTCCCCCTGCGCTCCAGTCGCGTCACGCGCCTGGCCGGTCCATCGCCCTGAAATAGCGTTCGAACGAGGCATCCACCGCCGCGCGGCCGCCGCCGATGATGTTGCGCCCCCAGCTGAAGCCGTAGACGTCCTCGTACTCGAACGGCGCGAGGCGTTGCTGAATCGTGCGCACGGCGCTGACCGGCATCGGCATGTAGTTCGGATAGCTATACAGGAAGCCGACATGGCGCCGGTCGTGCGCCACCTGCGGCGAGTCGCCGGGGAACAGCGCGCTGCGCGCCCCGCGCCCGCGGTTCCAGTGCAGCGCCGTGCTGCCCGCGAAGTGGCCCCCGGTGCGTACCAGGGTCACGCTCTCGTCCAGCGACAGGAAGTCCCCGTCCCAGAATGCGATGGCCGGGGAAGCTTGCTGGACCCATTCGCGGTCGGCCGCATGCAGCATGATGGGCACGCCGCCGAGCGCCTCGCTCCAGCGCACCATCGATGAATAAAAATGCGGGTGCGAAATCACGATCCGGTCGACGCCGCCCGCAGCGCGCAGCGCCTGCAGCGCTCCGGGCGTGACCAGGCTCAGGCATTCCCACAGGATGTTGCCCGCACTGGTCGGCAGCAGCAGCATCCGCTGCGGTATCCCGAAGCCTTGCATCTCGATGGCCAGCAGCCCGTCGTCCTCGCCGATACGCAAGGTGTAGCGTTCGGCCAGCTCCTCATGGGTGGTCCAGCCCTGGCCTTGCCAGCCCACGTATTGGCGCTCGTCCTCGCAGATCGGGCAGGACCGCGGCGGCACGGGGGAGGCGGCAAACTGGGTGCCGCAGGTATTGCAGATAAATGTTTTCATGAAAAATAGTCTATGAGACAATCCGGCTCCCCAATAGCGCCAATTCTGCCTAAATCGATGGAACCACTTCTGCCGTTCAACTTGTTGCCGGGCGATGCAGGCGACGGCGGCCTGGCCAGGAATTTGCACCGCCAGCTGCGCACCGCGGTCCTCGAAGGTCGCCTGGCGCCGGGCTACGCCCTGCCCTCGTCGCGCCGGCTTGCCCTGCACCTTGGCGTGGGCCGCAATACCGTCATCGCCGCCTACGACCAGCTGGTCGCTGCCGGGTTTGCCCGCGGGCGTGCGGGCGCGCGGCTGGTGGTTTCCCTCCCCGGTGCAGCCTGCGCCCCGGTGTCGCGCCTGGCGGCCGTTGCCCAGCGCGATACCGATGCGCGCATTGCGCCGGCGTGGCGCACGCCGCCGCCGCGCGTGGCCTATGATGCGCCGCTGCCCGACCGCTGCTTCCGCGTCGGAACCCCCGAGAACCGCGATTTCGACCATGCGACCTGGCGCCGCCTTGCTGCGCAGGCGCAGCGCACGGCGGCGCAGCAGCCCTTCATCTACGGCCTGGCGCAGGGACTGCCCAGGCTGCGTGCAGCCATCGCCGGCCATGCGGCGCATGTACGGGCCGTTGCCTGCGGCGCGGACGACATCGTCATCACCTGCGGCGCCCAGGAATGCTTCGACCTGCTTGCGCGCTTGCTGGTCGTCGCCGGCGCAACGAAAGTGGCCGTCGAGAACCCGGGCTATCCGGCCTTGCGCGCGGCCTTCCTTGCGGCCGGGGCCATCCTGGTCCCGATCCCGGTCGATGCGCAAGGCATGCAGGTCGACGCGGTGCCCGATGGCGTCAAGGTCATTTGCGTCACCCCGTCGCACCAGTCACCCACCGGCGCCGTCATGTCGCCCGCCCGGCGCGCGGCCCTGCTGGCCCGGGCGCGTGCGCTCGACGCGGTCGTGATCGAAGACGATTACGACGGCGAGTACCTGTACGACCCGCACCCGCCGGACGCGCTGCAGACGCTGGACCGGGAACAGCGCGTGTTTTACGTCGGCACATTCTCGAAAAGCCTGTTCCCGACGCTGCGCAAGGGCTTTGTGGTGGCGCCGGGATGGGCGCGCGCCGCCCTGCTCGACATCAAGCGCATTGCCGGCAGCGGCGGCGACATCGTGCCGCAGGCGACGCTGGCCGCCTTCATCGAACAGGGGCACCTGGCGCGCCATATCCGCCGCATGCGCGGCGTGTACGCGCAGCGGCGGCGCGCCTTCGAGCAAGGCGCGCAAGCCCATTGGGCCGGCTGGATGGAAGTCAGTCCGGGCAACGCCGGCCTGCATTTGAGCACCCGCATCACCGACCCGTCGATGGAACAGCGGATCATCGAGTGCGCGCAAATCCACCTGCCCGGCGCGATGCCGCTGCCGGCCTACGCGATGGGCGCGATCAGCCAGCGCGGCCTGTGCATCGGGTTCGGCGTTGCCGACGTCGACCAGATCGCCAGTGCGGTGCGCGCCCTCGGCGCCGCGCTGCGCAGTGCCTGAACTTACTGCGCCGGCGCCATCGACGACATATCCATCCAGGCCATTTCCCACACATGGCCGGCGGGATCGGGCGGTCCGTGAAGGTCCGCCATTTCTCATGCGTCAGCAGCATGACATTGATCGATTCGCTCCAGACCGTGCATGCCGCCGTGCCGTCGGTGAACATGGGCTCAAGTCACGGTTCCCGCGAAAATGAGGGAACCAGATGCGATGGCGAAATGTTACCCGCGCTGCGGCGCCGCACAATCGGCTCATTCGGGAGTCGGTTAAATCACCACGATTAGCACAAAGTTGAACAAAATAATTTTGCGTTGCACAACTTTTTTCGGTAGCCTTGAACGCTCTGGTTGCGTTACCACTCTTCACTTGCCTTGGCCCCAAACCCTGGCCATGCTTTGCGGCATTGAATCTGCGCGACCGGGATGGGCCCCAGCCCCCGGCCCTTGCCTTTACCAAAAAGTCACGCCTTGCGCCGCTCGCCGGCGCGCGCCAGCTACAGGGAGCCTGATCAAATGAACATCTTAAACGTAAGAATCGGCGTGCGCATGGGCACAGCGTTCGGGATCGTGCTGCTGATGATGGCAGCACTGATTGTCGTCGGTCTGGTTCGCCTCGGCAATATCGGCACGGTATCGCACCGGATCATCGAACGCGATCTCGTCAAAGCCGACGCCGCCAATATCATCAACGCGACGACGCGCGCCAACGCCCGCCGGACGATGGAGCTGTTCCTGGCGGCCGATGCCGGCGAAATGGCGCCGGTCTTCGAACGCATCAGCGCCAACAAAAAGCTCATCGATGATGCCTTCGCGACGCTCGAGCGGCTGGTCTACTTGCCCGAGGGGCGCGAACTGCTCGCCAGCCTCAAACAGCGGCGCGGCGCCTATGTGGCCTCGTTCGGCAAGGTGGGCAGTCTGCTCAAGGAGGGCAAGCGCGACGAAGCATCCGCCTTGATGAAGAATGAAACCCTGCCCGCCCTCGATGCCATGCAAGCGCCTGTCGACCAGCTGCTGGCGCTGCAAAAGAGGGTCGTCGCCGCCGCCGGCAACGAGATCAATGGCGACATCGACACCGCAAGCAATCTGATGCTGAGCCTCGGCATCGCGGCCGGCATTCTCGGCGCCGCGCTGGCGTGGTGGATCACGCGCTCGATCACGCGTCCGCTGAACCAGGCGGTGCGCGTCGCCCAGACCGTGGCGGCGGGCGACCTGACCAGCCGCATCGAGGTCACCCATACCGATGAAACCGGCCAGTTGCTCGCTGCATTGCGCGACATGAACGCCAGCCTGTTCAACATTGTCAGCAAGGTGCGTAGCGGCACCGACACCATCGCCACGGCCTCCGGCCAGATCGCGAGCGGCAACCTGGACCTGTCCTCGCGCACCGAGCAGCAGGCCAGCTCGCTGGAGGAAACCGCGTCGTCGATGGAAGAACTGACCAGCACCGTCAAGCACAACGCCGACAATGCCCGCCAGGCCAATACCCTGGCGCAGTCGGCCTCCACGACCGCCAGCGACGGCGGCGCGATCGTCGCCGAAGTCGTGCGCACCATGGGCGAGATCAACGAGTCGGCCCGCAGGATCGTCGAAATTATCGGCGTCATCGACGGCATTGCGTTCCAGACCAACATCCTGGCGCTGAATGCCGCCGTCGAGGCCGCGCGCGCCGGCGAGCAGGGGCGTGGTTTCGCGGTCGTCGCATCGGAAGTGCGCAACCTCGCCCAGCGCTCGGCCGCCGCCGCCAAGGAGATCAAGCAGCTGATCGGCGATTCAGTCGAGCGTGTCGAGGCAGGCACCAGGCTGGTCGACCAGGCGGGTGCGACGATGACCGCGGTGGTCGACAGCGTGCGCAGGGTGAGCGATGTGATCGGCGAGATCAGCGCCGCCAGCGCCGAACAGACGGCGGGCATCGACCAGATCAACCAGGCCATCATGCAAATGGATACCGTGACCCAGCAGAACGCGGCGCTGGTCGAAGAGGCTGCCGCGGCGGCGGCGGCCTTGCAGGAGCAGGCTGGCAGCCTGGCTGGCACCGTCAGCACCTTCAACACCGGCGCCGCCAACGACGCCACCGTGACAAGGATCGCCACTGCCCGCAGCGTACGAAAGAGTGTGCCGCCAGCCCGCGACGAGCGGCCTGAGCCCAGGCGTATCGCGCACAGCGCAGGCGCCCGCCACGATGAATGGGAGTCGTACTAGCCGCCGAAGTCGTAAACGCGAAAATCAAAACGGCGCTAACCGACATCGTCCTCGCGAACGCGGGGACGACGTGCGTTGGCCTGGATCCCTAAACCTGGCCGCCTACAGCAAGAAACGTTTCCAAACGGTACAATGTTGTCCTTACGCAACCCTCCGGGCTCAGACGCCGGTCATGTTTGCGCTAAACCGTCAATCCTAGTGAGCTCTTTTCAGTGAATATTTCTAACCTTAAAATCGGCGTGCGCATGGGCGCCGCCTTCGGCATCGTGCTGTTGATGATGGCAGCGCTCATCCTGGTCGAGCTGCTACGGCTCGGCAATGTTGGCGCGCACGCGGACCGCGTCATCGACCAGGACATCGTCAAGGTCGAAGCGGCCCATTTGATCAACGCGACCACGCGCGCCAACGCACGGCGCACGATGGAGCTGTTCCTGGTGGCCGACGCCGGCGAGATGGCGCCCATCTTCCAGAGCATCGGCGCGAACAAGAAAGTGATCGACGACGCCCTCGCCACGCTGGCGCGCCTGGTGACGGCGCCCGAAGGGCGCGCCCAGCTGGCCGCCCTCGCGCAGCGGCGCGGCGCCTATGTCGCGTCGTTCAGCAAGGTCGGCAACTTGCTCAAGGAAGGCCGGAAGGAAGAAGCGAGCGCCCTGATGCGCAGCGAGACCCTGCCGGCGCTCGACGCCTTGCAGGCCCCGATCGAGCAGTTGCTGGCGCTACAGGCGACGTCCGTGCACGACGGCGGCATGCAGATCAGGAACGATGTCGCGAGCGCCCGCAGCACGATGCTGGCGCTGGGCGTGGCGGCAGCCATCCTTGGCGCGGCCCTGGCCTGGTGGATCACGCGTTCGATCACGCGACCCTTGAACCAGGCGCTGCGCGTGGCGCAGACCGTGGCTGCGGGTGACCTGAGCAGCCGCATCGAATCGACGACCACCGACGAAACCGGGCAACTGCTCGACGCCCTGCGCACGATGAACGGCAGCCTGCTGCACATCGTCGGCCAGGTGCGCAGCGGCACCGACACCATCGCCACCGCCTCCGGCCAGATCGCCGCCGGCAACCAGGACCTGTCTTCGCGCACCGAGCAGCAAGCCGGCTCGCTCGAGGAAACCGCCTCGTCGATGGAAGAGCTGACCAGCACCGTCAAGCAGAATGCCGACAACGCGCGCCAGGCCAACACGCTGGCGCAATCGGCGGCGCAGACGGCGGGCGAAGGCGGCGCAGTGGTGGCCGCGGTGGTGCGCACGATGGGCGAGATCAACGCCTCGGCCACCAGGATCGTCGACATCATCGGCGTCATCGACGGCATCGCCTTCCAGACCAACATCCTGGCGCTGAATGCGGCCGTCGAAGCGGCGCGCGCCGGCGAACAGGGGCGCGGCTTTGCCGTGGTGGCGTCCGAAGTGCGCAACCTGGCGCAGCGCTCGGCCGCCGCCGCCAGGGAAATCAAGCAGCTGATCGGCGATTCGGTCGAACGGGTCGAATCGGGCACCAGGCTGGTCGACCAGGCCGGCGCGACCATGCAGGCGGTGGTCGAGAGCGTGCGCCGGGTAAGCGATGTGATCACCGAGATCAGCACCGCCAGTGCCGAGCAGACGGCGGGCATCGAACAGATCAACCGCGCCATCATCGAGATGGACGCCGTGACCCAGCAGAACGCGGCGCTGGTCGAGGAGGCGGCAGCGGCGGCCGAAGCGCTGCAGGAGCAGGCGGTCAGCCTGGCCGGCGTGGTCAGCGTATTCCAGACCGGCGCCGCGAGCGGCGCCAGCGTTACCTCGCTCGCGCCGGCGCGCAAGCCGGTGCAGCCCGTACGGCCTGCGCCGAAGCGCATCGCAAATGGCGGAGCCAGGATTGAAGAGTGGGAGGCGTTCTAGTGGCTCATGCCGCTCCAGCGTCGTTCCTGCGCAGGCAGGAACCCATGCCGAGCATGCTCAGGAATAGCGTCGGCTAAAATCAACCTCAGTATGGGTTCCTGCCTGCGCAGGAACGACGTTGATAACGCCGCTCAAACGATGCGGCCCGCCGCGATCGTGATGGTACGCGCGCAGCGCGCCGCGATCGACGGGTCGTGCGTGACCAGCACCAGGGTCGAGCCGCGCTCGCGGTTCAGTTCGAACATCAGCTGGATCACCGCTTCGCCGGTGGCGGCGTCGAGGCTGCCGGTGGGCTCGTCGGCGAACAGCAGCGGCGGTTCGGTGACGAAGGCGCGCGCCAGCGCCACGCGCTGCTGCTCGCCCCCGGACAGGTACTTGGGATAGTGGCGCAGGCGCGAGGACAGCCCCACCCGGCCCAGCATCGCGGTCGCCTTCGCCCTGGCGTCCGCTTCGCCGCGCAATTCCATCGGCAGCATCACATTCTCGAGCGCGTTCAGGTGCGCCAGCAGCTGGAACGACTGGAACACGAAGCCCAGCTTGGCCTTGCGCAGGCTGGCGCGGCCGTCCTCGTCGAGCGCGAAGATATCGTCCCCATCGAGGATGACCTTGCCGCTCGACGGCGAATCGAGGCCGGCCAGCAAACCGAGCAGGGTCGACTTGCCGGAACCGGAAGCGCCCACGATGGCGAGCGTCTCGGCCGGTTGCACTGTAAAATCCACGCTGTGCAGTATCGTCAGCTCACCGCTGGCGTCGGCCACGCGCTTGGACAGGTCGTGCACCTCGATCGCTGGGCGCTGCCCTGCTGCCGAATTGCTAACGAATTGATGGGAAGCTTCTGGAATGTCACGCATGCTTGATTATCTCGCAAAATGGTCGCTCGGCGCCCTGCTCATGCTGGCCGCGTCGGCGAGCGCCTATTCTGCACCAAAAACGGTGCTTGTGCTCGGTGACAGCCTGTCGGCCGAGTATGGCCTGAGCCGCGGCGCCGGCTGGGTTGCCCTGCTCGAGGACAAGCTCAGGCGCGAAAAATTCGACGCCGCCATCGTCAACGCCAGCATCAGCGGCGAGACCACCAGCGGCGGCCGCACCCGCCTGCCGGCACTGATCGCCCGGCACAAGCCGGCCATCGTCGTCATCGAACTGGGCGCCAACGACGGCCTGCGCGGCCTGCCGGTCACCGCCGCCGAATCGAACCTGCGCGCGATGATCCTGCTGGTCCAGCAGAACAATGGCAAGGTGCTGCTGGTGGGCATGCGCATGCCGCCCAACTACGGGCGCGACTACACCGAACGCTTCTTCAAGATGTACCAGGGCCTGTCCGCCCAGCTCAAGACCCCGCTGGTGCCCTTCATGCTCGAGGGCGTGGCCGAGAAACCGGCCCTGTTCCAGGCCGACCGGCTGCACCCGAATGCGCAGGCGCATCCCTTCATCCTCGCCAATATCTGGCCACAACTTTCGAAACTGGTCAAAGCACAATGACACTGAGATACCCGGCCCTGTTGAACTTCATGCACGTGCTGCCCCAGCTCGACCATTTCGACGCGATCATCGACGTGCGCAGCCCCGCCGAGTACGCGCTGGACCACATTCCCGGCGCGATCAACTGCCCGGTGCTCGACGACGAGGAACGCATCCGCATCGGCACCATGTACAAGCAGATCAACGCCTTCGAGGCGAAGAAGATCGGCGCGGCGCTGGTTGCGAAGAACGTCGCGCGCCACCTCGAGGAAAACTGGCTCGGCATGCCGCGCGAATGGAAGCCGCTGGTCTACTGCTGGCGCGGCGGCAACCGCAGCGGTTCGATGGCGACCATCCTGGCCAAGGTCGGCTGGCCCGTCATCCAGCTCGACGGCGGCTACAAGGCCTACCGCGCGCACGTCAGCGCGGCGCTCGCGGATCCGCCGGCGATGCAGTACAAGGTCATCTGCGGCACCACGGGCAGCGGCAAGAGCCGGCTGCTGGAGGTACTGGCGTCGATCGGCGCCCAGGTGCTCGACCTCGAGCAGCTGGCCGCGCACCGCGGCTCGGTGCTGGGCAACCTGCCCAGCCATCCGCAGCCCTCGCAAAAGATGTTCGAGTCGATGATCTGGCATAAGCTGCGCGGCTTCAACCCGCTGCTGCCGGTGTTCGTCGAGTCGGAGAGCAAGAAGGTCGGCCAGCTGCGGGTGCCGGACGCCGTGATGGACGCGATGCGGCAGTCGCCCTGCGTGTCGCTGACCTTGTCGCGGCCGAACCGGGTGCGGCTGCTGATGGAGGATTACCACCACTTCACCGATAGCCCCGCCCTGCTCAACGCGCAGCTCGACTGCCTGGTCAAGCTGCACGGGCGCGAGAAGATCGGCGCCTGGCACGCGCTGTCCAACGGCGGCCAGATGCCGGAGCTGGTCGACCAGCTGCTGGTCGAGCATTACGATCCCGCCTACGTGCGCTCGATCGACCGCAATTTCGTGCAGTTCAATAAGGCGGAAGTGCTGGAACTGGCCGATATCACCAAGATTGATTTTCTGGCGGCGGCCCGGCATTTGCACGGGTAGTCGGAAACGTGCGGGTTCCGAATTCGCGAAATTGGAACCAAAGGCACATGTACCAACGTCATCCCTGCGAAGGCAGGGATCCATGCTGAGTATGCTCTGTGGTCGAAGATGGCGCCTTCTTAGCTCAAGCTCAGCATGGATCTGTTGACTTTTTCCTTGCCCCTTAGCTGACCCGCTGCGCTGCCGAAGTCGACGCTGTGAAACGTGAAATGCAATCTCCGACGTCGTTCCTGCGCAGGCAGGAACCCATGCCACCTTTGCTCCG